>CBFHVC010000020.1:0-36230 GCA_965659515.1 Candidatus Arcticimaribacter sp.
ATATTTATTGATAATCAATAAGTTAGGTATTTTTGTTGTTAATTACGGCTCAAGAGGTTGCAGGTTTGAATCCTGCCGAGGTCACTTGAAAATAAAGGGATTGCAGCAATGCAGTCCCTTTTTCTTTTTTCCACTTGCACACTATTTGCACACAAGTCCAATCATAGAAGAATAAAGATTACTAATCAAATACTTACACATAATAATTTGACCTTTTCAAATGCTTTAAAAGTATTAAGAGAACCATGGGTGTTTGCCAAATTGATTAGGTTCAACTTTGAGCTGACTGTCAAGATGAAATTTTAGTCCTTTTAAGACGGATCGCAAGTATTTTTTTAAACTTGGCCGAACAACAAAGAAATTTACAAAGGCCTGTAAAAAAGGAGCATTTTTATCTGTACGATAAGGGAAAATAGTAATTGTAATTTCACTTCCTTGATTTAAGGGTTTAATCTCCCAAACGACTTTTGATTTTTTGCCATTTTTTGTACCAATGTTTAACGCAAAACCTTGAGGGGGGTTCCAATGGGTAAACGCTCTAATATAAGTCAATCCATTTAAGTAGATCAATCTATCTTTTTCTGTATGCACTATTACCTCGTTCTTTAAACAAAAAGGGGGGGGGTAAAGTTCCAATGCATTTTTCTCAGAAACTTTAGCCCAAACTGTAATTTCATCATGGTTTAGAAATATCTTTTTTGAAACTTTAAAATTCATTCTTGTTTATGTATATAATATTCAATATTACGCAATTACAGTCTGTTTATTTTTAAGTTAAATAAAGGGGAAATCTCCTTATAGATTCCCCCTTTTATTTTGATTATTCATGAATACCTAAAATAATTTTAACAGATCTAGCCATCAATTTGAGGGCTCAATTTTGCTGTTTTATTTTAGTAGATTTCCATTGTAGTATAAAGTTTCTTTGGTAGGAAAAAAAACCTCCTCTTGGGAGGGTTGAGATGGTTTTGGGATTGTTATTCCAAAAGGTATTTGCTAATACTGAGAAACTTGAACTCTTGTATTGCTTTGAGAAAACTCAGCAAAGTGGGTCTCTTCGAAATTAGTTTTTGCGTTCTGGATGGCTAAGCAAACAATATATTGGCATCGTCAATGGTAACAACCATTTGACACTTATGATGAGCTAAGGTGGCCTTATCAAAGCTGATTACGAACTCTGATGGGTTTTCTTTGTATAACTTCTTAAGAGCACTCAGGGCGCGTATATTGATGTAGTACCCCGCTATGCCACTTGAGTGTTCCACATATACTTTCATGTTATTTCTCATGGTGCATTTTAATTCCTGTTAAATGTATAAATAAAAAAGACCACTGCACGATTAGGGGTAATGGGCTTTTTGGTGGTATCAGCGGAGGATACAACTTCCTAACGCATAAATCATTCTTTTGATTATAACGGAAGAAGTTACCGGTTGAAATCCTGCCGAAACAACCCATAAACGAAGAAAATTCTTGCATTTAGAGAAGGTCCACTTTCAAGAGAATAATTGGGCCCCTTTTCTACAACACCCCAATTGTTCCCTCTTACAAAAAGAAACGAATCTCAACTGAAGAGAAAACTTTAATTTAAGATTAAAACCCTAGATAAAGTTGTATTTTTCGGTTAAATAAAAGAAGATGATTTTAGTCACTGGAGGCCTAGGGTATATTGGATCACATACTGTTGTTGCATTAATCGAAAAGGGACACAAGGTTCTTATCGCAGATGATTTATCCAACAGTAGACTAAGTATATTAGACGGAATAAAACAAATCACAGACCAGCAACCCTTATTTGTTCAAATTGACCTTAAAGATAAAGTTGCTACGCAACATCTTTTCTCTAGCTATCCTGAGATTACAGGAATCATTCATTTTGCAGCCGCAAAAGCAGTAGGAGAAAGCGTTCAAAATCCATTGAAATACTACCAGAACAACATTACACCTTTACTCAATATCCTAGAAACTGTCAGCCGGCCTACAAATGTCATTTTTAGCTCTTCTTGCACGGTTTATGGACAAGCAAAGCAGCTCCCTATAACAGAAAACACCGCTGCACAACGCCCAGAATCGCCCTATGGGAACACCAAAAAAATGGGTGAAGAAATCCTAGAAGATGTCACAGCGGCCAATGCCAATATCAAAGCCATCAGTTTGCGCTATTTCAATCCTATAGGGGCGCACTCCAGCTGCCTAATTGGCGAAAACCCCAAAGACATTCCCCAAAATCTAATCCCCTATATAACGCAATCAGCCATAGGGAAAATACCCCAATTAGTAGTTCATGGAAACGATTACCCTACTGCCGATGGCACTTGTATTAGGGACTATATTCATGTTCTTGATCTTGCTAATGCCCATGTTGCCGCTTTAAATCATTTAGAAAAAAATAGCCCTACAGACAACTATGATGTCTTTAACATAGGGACTGGAAGGGGCAACTCTGTACTAGAAGTCATTGAAAGTTTTAATCGCGTTGGAGACCGGCCGCTAAAATACCGATTTGGGCCGCGTAGAAAAGGGGATATCATTTCGGCCTATGCAAGCATAGACAAAGCCAAAACACAACTGAACTGGCAACCAAAATACAGCCTCGATCAAGCTGTACATTCTGCTTGGCAATGGGAAAAGAGCAACAATAAAAAGAATTAGCGTTTTTAGGTAGTTTATTTGATTATTTCTAATGGCAAGGTATTGACCCACTCTCCTCTGGTAAAGTCTGGAAAAGACTGAGGCATTCCATCTTGTGCGATCGAATGGGCACTCAAAGGCCCTACTGCACTCCACAATGCACCTTCGTATACATTTTGATCTAAGGGCTGTCCTTTTTGTAAGCATTCGACAATTCTATACATCATGATCCCATCCATGCCACCATGACCAGAATTTTTGGTAGAAGAATTTAAACGAGTGTAGAGCGGGTGATCGTATTTTTCGTACAACTGTTGCATTAGCGCTCCTTGCACCCATTGATGATGATCTTTTGTGATCCCTTCTACTCCCCCCTCACGAGCAACTCTGGTAGGAAAACCAGCTAAAGCTCCCAGTGTTCCTTGTACAAGATTGTGGCGGGTATAAGGCCTAGGGCTGGTTTCGTCCCACTGAATCATGATGGTTCTTCCCAAATGGGTTTTCACCAAAGAGGTATTGAGGTCCCCGTTGGCAAAATCAAGTTGATTCCATTTATGGTCTGGAGAGAAATTCTTTTCGGCATAAAGGCTTCTCCCTTTAGCTGGACTAGAAAAGGAAACCAAACTTTTAAAAGCATCTTCTCCTCTAGCTAAATTCATGTATTGTGCCACTGGACCTAAACCATGGGTGGGGTATAAATTTCCGCGACCGTGGGCATAATGATGTGTTCGCCAAGAACCCGTACCGCGCTCTTCTTCTTTCATTTGCCAACGCAATTCGTGAATATAGGCGGCTTCGGCGTGTAATAAGTCTCCGATATAGCCTTGTCGGCAAAGATTTAAAAAGAGTAATTCATCGCGACCATAATTTACATTTTCTAGCATCATACAATGCTTCTGGGTCTTTTCTGAAGTATTTATAATCGCCCATAAATCTTCCATATTCGTTGCAAGTGGCACCTCAACAAAGGCATGCATTCCCCTTTCCATAGCGCCAATGGCCATAGGAGCGTGATTTGCCCAATTGGTGGAAATAAAGACGACATCTGCGCTTACTTCTTCAAGCATCGTTTGCCACTTATTTTCTGCTCCCCAATAGCGTTTAACATGGGTATGCTGTTTATTTTTATCCAAGGCTTTTAATATAGCTAGCTTAGCTTCCACATTGTCTTGATAAAGATCACAAAGGGCGACCACTTCGGTCCCTGAAAGGGACGCAAAATTGCGCAAATGATCATTTCCGCGATAACCTAAACCGATAAAAATGGCTTTAACTTTTTCTTTTGGTTGTGCGGCAAAATCACCCATGTATTTTGACTCAAGGGGTCTTGGGGTGTTTTGCTGAAGGCTTGAAAAACCCATCCCCGCTAGGCTTGCTGTTCCTAAACTCGCGGCTTGAATAAACTTACGTCTTTCCATATCATTCTGCTTTATGCCATTTTACTAGGCTTCCTATTTTGGAAGATAAGATTTCTGAGAAAAAAGATAAAGGGAACTCGTTTAAATTTTAACCAAAGGAAAAACTAGAGCTGTTGCGTTAAGCGTTCAATATCGTCAGCTGCAGTCAAATCTGGGACGTGTTCACAGAAAGGCAGCAACAAAAAACCAGTTGGATTTAATTGAATATAGCGCTGCACTGCGGTAGGCAGTTCTTTCTCTTTGCGCACCGGATGAAGGGGACAATTCGTCAAAAAAGGATAGATACTAGGCCCGTGCAATTTAAAAATATTCATGCTCACCCTTAGTTTACCATTTTTATCTTTGGCTTTTTCTACAACTGCGGCTGTTGGTTTTTCAATTATATCGGTAAGATAAAAGTGTTCATTAACGTTTAATACCGCAAATTTCTGGATACGGGCTGCAGGAAAGTCTAGCCCGTCCCGATCATAACCAATCAAAGCATTTTGATGCGGCGGAACGGCAAATAAGGCGTTTAAACTTTTGGCAGAATAAATATTATCGCCATTCATAACCACAAAGGCATTGGCTTTTAATTCAGCAGAAAACTCCAATGCTTGTTGAACAGCATCTGCTGTGCCTAAGGGTTTCTCAGCCCCTTCTGGAATTTGCTGTGGAATCAATTCAATAGGGAAAGATGCAAAGGCATTTTGTATTTGTTCTTGGGCCAAAAAATCGATAAAGCCCTTATTCTCTTCAGGTGTAATGATAAAAACTTTTGTTATTCCAATAGATTTTGCTTGCTGCAAATGATAATACAATAACGGTCGTTTCTTTTCCCCTAGCGGAATCAAACACTTGTGGTTCTTTTGTGCAATATCTCGAGTGGTTTGATCTAAGCTGTGCTTGAGCAAACTTTGCTTCATACGCGACGAAGTACCACCTGCCATGATTATGAGGAATTTTGGATTAATCATAACGCATTGCTGTTGTTTTAACCGAAAACGCTTGCCTTGCCCCTGCTGCTTCAATGGCCTTAATTATGTTTTTTTCTTTTGTTTTTGGCGCCGGTGCGACAAAGCATCCTCCACCACCAGAGCCCACAATTTTAGCTCCTTGTGCTCCATTTTTTAGGGCAGCTTCAAGCATTTTGTTCATCTCTTGGGGGGTGTTCTTAATTTGATTTTGAAGAATCGCTTGGTGGGCATTCATCAATCTTCCCATGGCCTCCAAATCAATTTCAGTTTGCTCAAATAACTTTAAGGCGGCTTTGGTAATCAAGAAATTATGCAAGGCAGCATACCAATAAGCTTGTAAATGTGTGGGCAATGCAGCTTTGGTTTTTTCATAGCTTTGTGCATTTGTATTTTCTAATAAAAAAGACGGGTGTTTCTTTTGTACGAATGTCAAAGCGGCTAGCGCATTTTCTTTGGCTTTTGACAAAACACCAAGGGTACTTTTTTCTATTCCAGAATCGCCAATAACAAGTCTTTCCCAGGGAGTAATTAAACGTTTGTAAGCTCCTGTAATGGTATTTAAAAAAAGTGTTCCGCCTAGGGCAATGGTATATTGATCCATCAGGCCGCCGGGCTCGTTAAATTCCAATACTTCTGCCGTATAACTCCATTGCGCAATCTGCTCATTACTAAATGACTGATTTGGCTGAGCGATTTTAAGTAAAAGACGAATCCAAGCCACGACCATAGCCGATGAACTAGATAAGCCTGCCTGTATGGGAATATCGCCCCGCATCACGATATGATGGCCTTGCTCTATCCTTATTCCAGCTCTTTTAAGCACCCGCAGGGCAGAGCGAAAATAATCTCTTGGGGCTAAAACATGGAGATCTTCTTCAAGCAGTATGGTTTCTTGTCGATTTAAATCGCGTAATTCAATGGTGAGGGATCGTTCTTCTTTTGGCGTAGCCTCTAGATAAATATAACGATTAATTGTTGCCGCAATTACAGGCAACCCAAGGTAATCTTGATGATCCCCAAAAAAGCAAACTCTACCAGGTGCTTTTACTGAAATAGGAATGGCCATGCATTAAATCTTTTTAGCGGTATGCAGAACAATATACAGTTTCTATCCTAGAATTTCAGCAATAAATTTGGCTGCGTAAAAAAGGGAAATCGGTTTATTTTTCTCGCTTCTTTTCTTGGGAAACAGCTTTTCTTAAATCAATGATAAGAGAATAACAAATCACAAAAAGAATAAATAAGAAAAGGATACCTGTACTTACAGATGCAGTTTGCATAGCTGCTAGACCTCCCCCCAATAAAAGCGCGATAGCAACAAAACCTTCAATAAGTGCCCAAAAAATACGCTGTCCTACAGGAGCATCGAGTTTTCCGCCAGAAGTGATACTGTCAATCACTAAGGAACCACTATCGGAAGAAGTTACAAAAAACACCGACACCATAAAAATCCCAATAATACTGGTAAAAGTATATAAGGGGAACGCTTTTAAAAAGATGAACAAGGAGGTCGAAGCGTCTTCTAAAACAGGAACAGATAAAATTCCTGGGGTTTCTATCTCTAGCAATAGTCCAGACCCGCCAAAGACACTAATCCAGAAAAAAGTCATTAAAGTAGGCACAAAAAGCACCCCTAAAACGAATTCTTTGAAGGTTCTACCCTTTGAAATTCGAGCAATAAACATCCCAACAAAAGGAGCCCAAGCAACCCACCATGCATAATAAAAGATGGTCCAGTTATTCTGCCAGCTTGAATCTACAAAGGACGACGACCAGGTTCCAATTTCTATAAAACGTTGAAAATACATACCAGTACTTTCAATGAATATCCCCATTACCTTTAAGGTATCGGTTAAGAATAAAACAAAAGTTAAAAAGACCAAGGCCAAGATCATATTTAAACGGCTTAAAAAGCGAACGCCTTTCTTTAAGCCTGTCACTACAGAAACTGTCGCAATTAAAGTGATGACCAAAATCACAGCGATTTGGGTATTTACTCCCGGGTCTACCTCAAATAAAAATTGAAGCCCAGAAGCGATTTGTCTTGCCCCAAAACCTAAGGAAGTAGCCAGTCCAAAAAGGGTGGCAACCACCGCAATAATATCGACTATATCGCCATAAAACCCGTTGATCTTGTCCCCTACAATGGGATAAAAAATAGAGCGCAAAGAAAAGGGCAAGCCACGGTTAAAAGAAAAATACGCTAAGGCTAAACCTACAATACAATAGATAGACCAAGCATGTAGCCCATAGTGTAAAAAAGTAAAGTCTAGGGCTTGAATGGCTAAATCAGCCGTGGTTCCTTGCGGGATGGGTGGCTTTAAAAAATGTTGAATCGGTTCTGATACGCCGAAATACAACAATCCAATGCCCATTCCAGCTGAAAATAACATTGAGAACCAAGAAAATAAACTAAACTCTGACTGTGCATTTTCTCCCCCAATACGCATTGAACCATATTGACCAAAGGCCAGCCAAAGGCAGAAAATAATAAAGAAATTTACCCCGAGAATAAACAGCCATCCTGTAGATTGCGTGATAATTTGCGAAGCTTCTGAAAAGAATAATCGCACTGGCTCTCCGCCAAAAATGGACAACAAAATAAATCCAATGATTAAAACAATGGAGGGATAAAAAACTTGGGGGTGAATATCAAAGTATTTCTTCATAAAGCTTAGTCGCTAACGATCCACATTTTACCGTTGATTAACTTTGGTGCACTATATCTACTATTGGCAGCATTGTAATTCTCTGCGTTCAAACTTTGTTCTTGTCCTGGGTAAAGAAAACGCATGGGCAATTCATAATTGTTAGCATTACTCCCAATTGGTTCGTTTAAGAAAGGAAGACCATCCCAGCCATTCGCTTCTTTATACCAACGTCTAACTTCAAAATAAGGATCAAGCGCTGTAAAGTACATGCTGAGCCACTTTTGTTTCCAAATGTCTATTGTAGCACTATAGGCTACGCCAGAATTTTGATAAAAGTCTTCAAAATCACTCCACCCGTTGGGTGCGTAATCTACTTCATAGTATAAGTGAGATGCCTGGATTCCTTTTTTATAATGTGTTTCAATACTATTTGAGATCCATCCTTTCGCTGCTGCTTCGGCTAATAAAAATTCAACTTCAGCATAGGTCATTAAAATCCCTTCAGCATAAGAAAGTCCTTTAGCTCCAGCTGTAATTTGACCTGGATAATCAAAATAAGCTAGGCCTAGACGAGATCCTGTTTGCCCCCCTACTCCATTTGAAACGCCAGTAAAAGTTGGATTGTCAAAATCTAAATTATCAGGACGTGCATAGCGACTCAATCTTGGATCGTTATTTTCTTGTAAAGCATCTACCGCAGATATGGAAATAGCAACAGCATCAAAATCTCCTTGTTTTAAAGGCAAAGTGGGAAATTGATTAGGGAAACTAGTCAAAAAGTCTAACGCGGCTTGTTCTTCATTATTTGTGATGATTTGCCCTTGCGATACAATCTGAGCAAATTGAGTTGAAACATCTCCTTTATTTGAAGCATACATCAATAAACGCAAGCGTAAAGAATTGGCAAACTTAATCCATCCAGTTGCATCACCTTGATATAAAATATCGCCTTCAATTGTACCAGCACCGTTTAACTTTGTCGCTGCTTGCGCAAGGCGCGATAAAAGGTCTGTGTAAATAGATTCTTGTGTGTCATAAGCTGGCGTAAAATTGGCGTTCAATCCATCAATCGCTTCGCTGTAAGGAATGTCTCCATAAGCATTGGTTAATTCAGAGAAAATCCAAGCTTGCATAACCATTAAAGCGCCTTCCATTTTGCTATTCTCGTCGGCTTGTGCCAATTCAATCGCATTGTTAATATCGGTTAAACTCTCATACAGCCCTTCCCAAACAGTTGGAAAAGCATTCCAGCCGTAAAAATCTACTTCTGCACGAAGCGTTTTAGCGGTTAACTGCGCGATATTATTCGATAATAAAAAGGCTTCATTAGAAGTGGTTTGTATACTTGTTCTTATAGCAGAAGTAAACAATACCCCAGAAGAGACCGTTGTCGGCTCGTTAGGGTTTAAATTCAATTCTTCAAAATCACTACATCCTACAGTTGCAAGTAGAACAATGGTCAATAGAAAGTGTTTTATATTTTTCATAATAGTGTGCTTAAAAAATTAGATTAAGGTTCAGTCCAAAACTTCTCATCGATGGGATGGAGGTACTTTCAAAACCGTTGACAAATAGTCCGTTTCGAATAGAGAAGGTTTCTGGGTCAATGGTAGGAACTTTGCTAAAGAGCAGTAAGTTTCTCCCCACTAAAGAGACTACAGCAGACTGAAGGCCAAGTTGATCTACTAAACCATTATCTAGGGTATAGCTAATGCTTAGTTCACGTAATTTAAAATAAGTTGCATCATAGGTCGTGGCTTCAATATTATCGCGGTTAAAGCCATTTCCATAATAGTTGTAGAAGTAGCCTGTATAGCCTGCCCCTCCTGCTGGAACGGTAACGTTGTTTTCAACTAAATCGCCGTTGGCGTTGTACATTAGCCCTGGTGCGATAATTCCACCTTGTTGTTCTAACGTATAAACAGGATTTCCGGCAGTGTCATAGTCAACACCATATACGGTTCTACCATTTAGGGTTGATAGTGGCAAATTAGGATCATCGTTGTTGGTAATTGTTCCTGCAGTGGCATATAGAGCGTGAGAGCGGGAATAAATATTTCCACCTACTTGTCCATCAAATAAGAAAGAAAGGTTGAAATTCTTGTATCGAAGCGTATTCAATACCCCTAGACGAAAATCTGGCTGGTAAGATCCAGCAGAAACTTTCTCTGTTGTGTGCAAAGGCAATCCATTTTCGTGAATAATTTGACCGTCAGGTCCGCGTTGGAAACCAAGTCCATACAACTGCCCTAAAAGTTCTCCTTCTTCAGCAACCAATTCAAGATCAGATCCTCCTTCATCTCCAGGAAAAATATCCGCAACGATAGAATATTTACCACTCTGAATTACTTCAGGTAAAGATTCTACAACTGCTCTGTTGCGCCCATAGTTGAATTGTGTATTCCACGAAAAATCTTCTGTTTCTTTCCAGTTAACTCTAGCGGCAATTTCAATTCCTTTATTGCTAATTTCACCCCCGTTGGTAAGGGTAAAGTCATACCCACTTGATTTAGCTACTGGGAGCGAAATGATTTGATCAAAGCTGTTCATTTGATAAACAGTCATGTCAATGTTAATCTTATTGTTCAGTAAACGAATGTCAACACCAAACTCGGTTGCTCTTGTGCGTTCGTTTTTCAAATCTGGATCAGAGATGGTGCTTCCTGCAGTAAATACAGGTGTATTTCCATAAGCTGCTTGAGGGGTATAGGTGTTTCCAAAGGAATACGCTGGCGCACCATTTCCAACCTCAGCATAAGAAGCCCTTAGCTTTAAGAAGTTAATTTTATCATTCAGATTTAATACTTCACTTAAAATAACACTGGTAGACGCAGATGGATAGCCAAAGCTAAAGTTTGAATTTTCAATCCCAACCAAAGGATTAACAAGCGTACTTGTCCAATCGTTTCTATAGGTCAAATCTAAATAGGCCCAGTTGTTATAGTCAAGGGTAAGCAAACCAAAGACACTTGCGATTTCTGCATTTGTTTTTTGCGATTCAACCAAAACTCCAGAGCGTGAATTGGCTAAGGTATAGACGGAAGGCCCTGTTCCAAAGATTTGTAATTCTGGGTTATTGGCTACGCTAAAGTTAGCGATTTGCGACATTAAATTCCCGCCTAGCTTTACACTTAGGTCTAAAGGATTATCCACTTCAGGACTAGGATCAAAATCAACAATAAATTCAGCATTGCTTTCTCTAAAAGAAATTTCATCTTCTCGGTAACTTCCATTCAAGACTGCTTTTGTAGAGGGTGCTCTTCTGTATTGGCGTTGCTCGTCAACATAATCAGATCCATAACGAAAACGCAGTCCCAGATTTGGATTAACTTGATAGGACAATTGCAGGTTAGACACCAAACGATTGCTTTGGAAAGCATTGGTGTTTTCGTTTGCAATAAACCAAGGGTTGTTTACCCAAAGGTTTTCTGCATAGCGTTGCTCTACCCCTTCTTTACCCGGTTGCCAATAATCGCGAAGTTCATTGATATCTATTTGTCGTGGTAACCATAACCAACCATACATTACAGAAGAAGATTCGTCATAACCAGAATTGGGAATATTGCTTGATGTAGATCGAACAAACATATTGTTGAACTGAATCTTTAAACGATTGTCCAATAAATTTTTCCCTAAGCTTGACTGGAAAGTATTGCGGTCAAGATCTGTATTTGGAATTAAACCAACATTATCTAGGTGGGTATAAGAAAAACGGCTTTGCCCAGTTTCAGAAGAACTATTTACAGCGACATTCGTACTATGGGTTAAAGCAGTTTGATAAAAATCCCTAATATTATTGGGTGAAGCGGTAAAAGGAACTGCTTCTCCGTCAGAGCCAAATTGCTTAACCAACTGCCCATTTAACGCTGGACCCCAGTTTTCACCATAGGCATCATAATTTTCATTTGCTCCAATATAAGTAGAACCGTTGAGGTAACTGTATTTTCCACCTCCACCAGAACCGTATTGATTTTGGTAATCAGGTAATTTTAGTGGATTAGCAATTTGAATACTAGTGTTAATCTCTATGCCCAGCCCTTCTTTAACAAAATCGCCGGTTTTAGTTTCAATAAGAATTACACCATTCGCAGCTCTTGATCCATATAGCGCCGAAGCGGCAGGACCTTTAAGTACACTTATCGCTTCAATATCATCTGTGTTGATGATTTGCGCGGCATTTCCAAAGTCAATTGAAGTTGATCCGTTTAATCCATCATCAAAAGTATAAAGATCGTTGGTGATGGGCATCCCGTTGACAACAAACAATGGTTGGTTATTCCCCATTAAAGAAGAAGCCCCTCGAATATTAATGTTTGAAGATGCAGAAGGACCGGCAGCAGAGCCTGTAATATTGACCCCTGCTATTTTACCCGCAAGCGAGTTGACAACATTGGTGGCTTTTACTTTTGAAATTTCCCCTGCTTTTATTCCCTGAACAGCATAACCCAAGGCTTTTTCTGCTCTTCTAATTCCCAAGGCGGTTATCACCACCTCTTCTAGTGCATTAGAAGGAGACAATTGAATTTGTAAAACACTGTCAAATGGTCCGTTCAACACATATTTTTCATATCCAGTATAGGACACTTCAAGAGTTGCTTGTAGGTTAACATCTAACGAAAAATTTCCATTGAAATCGGTAATGACGCCATCTTGGCTTCCTTGTACTTGGACAGTTGCACCGGGTAGCGGAATATTGTTCTCATCAAGAACAACCCCACTCAAAAGTGTGCTTTGCGCGTGAATGCTTAACCCAAAAAGGAATAGAATAAACGGTATATACTTTTGCATAATAGTGATTTTGTTGGGCAAAAGTACAAAAAATGTTTTCTACAGAAAATATAATTCTCAATTAAGTAAAAAGAGGAATGCCTAAATCACTGTCTGTCCGCTAATTATAGGAGATGCATCTACATCATCAATGTCGAAAATTTGGATAATTGTTTTGAACGAAAGTAAAATCTGCTCGTATTCCTCATCTGTTAAGGAATTTGACTTACGCATTACCCGCTCGTGCAAAGACTCATCTGTTTGTTTAATCAACTTATTACCACTTGAAGTGAGAATAATGGGGGTACTTCTTTTGTCATTTGGGTTGGGAAGACGGGCAATTAAGCCTTTTGACTCAAGACGCGAAACTATCCCCGATACCGTACTAGCATTTAGTGACAAATGCTCCTTGAGGGCTTTCATCGTACTTTTATACTCTGTTTTTTCTTCTAAAAACTTCAAGGTAAGTAACTGGGGAATACTCAGGCCATAATCTTTCTCGATTCTTTTCGATTCTAAGTTGATTGCGCGTACAATCTTTCTTATGCTGATCATAATCCCAGAATACTTATTGATGGTTTCCATAAAAACAATTCGATATTAAAGTATAAAACTACAAATTAAATTCTTCTATCAGCGCTTTCATTACAAGCTTTCAAAAAGAAGCGCAATGGGTTTTCTAATTTTGGGGGAAAACTGGGTTTGATCTTTAGCACTGCGATATCCAATTCCCAAAACAACAGTTGCTTTGAGTCCCTTTTTAGACAAGCCTAAAATTTCGTCGTAGACTTTTGGCTGAAAGCCTTCCATTGGCGCTGCATCTATTCCTAAAATCGCACAAGCCGAAAGCGCATTAGACAAAGCAATATAAACTTGCTTTGCCATCCAGCTTTGTTGCTTTTCAAAGGGCATTTGCTCAACAACGCGCGCTTTCATTTGATCGCCATAGGCTTTGGTGCTTTCTAGCGGTACGCCGGTTTCAGTTGCTTTTATCGACAGGTACTCATCAATATGTTCTTCGGTAAGATTAGCATATTGACAAAAAACAAAAAAGTGACTCGCCTCACTTACTTGTGCTTGATTGAAAGAAGCTGCCTTTAATTTATCTCGCAAGGCCTTGTCTTCAATTATCAAAACTTTGTAGAGCTGTAAACCATAAGCGCTTGCAGCCAACTGAATGGCTTCTTTGATTTGTTCTAAATCTTGGGAAGAAACCTTTTTATTTGGATCAAATTTTTTGGTTGCATAACGCCATTTTAATTGTTCGATATATTCCATTTGGGTGTTTTATTTTAATCACATTAAAGGTATAATAAATTAGGGGATACCTAAATTGAGGCTTTCCTAAAAGACCTTTGAAAGGAGCTACAAAAAAACAGTAATGTTTAATAATTTATCGTATTTTTGTAACGAAATTTTGCTGAATGAAAACGCACTATACTAGAAAAGCAATTTTTACTTTAATCCTACTGGCAACACTTTGCCAAAATTTCCCTACCTATCTTTTAGATAACACCTTTCACGATTTCACTTCTGTAGAACTAGAGGTAGAACACGAAAATGAAACGGAAAATGAAAAAGACAAAGACAAAAAAAATGAATTAGAAGAAAACAAAGACAAAATCCATCCCCAAGACTTTGGTTTTCTTCTTGAACAATTTGGTATAAAAAGCAATAATCATTTTAATCAAAATAGTTTCAGTAATTACAAAACTGAAATCTTTCTACCCCCCCCCCGGACAGTGGCATAAATTGCCTATCCAACTGTCCCCAATACATTTAATTTTCTTTTTAAAACAGCAGCACCAAAACAGGTGCTAAAACTATATTTATGAATAATAATAATTTATTACAAAATTTAAAATCTGACTTTCCAGCAAGTATTGTTGTATTTTTTGTCGCCATTCCCTTATGTTTAGGAATTGCACTTGCCTCTGGCGCACCCCTTTTCTCTGGTTTAATTGCCGGAATTATCGGTGGGGTTGTCGTAGGGGCAATTAGCGGCTCTCAAGTTGGGGTAAGTGGACCTGCCGCAGGACTTGCTGCAATTGTACTTACCGCCATCAGCGATTTGGGTTTCGAAAGCTTTTTGCTTGCGGTAGTTTTAGGAGGTGTAATTCAACTTGTTTTTGGTATTGCAAAAGCAGGAATTATTGGCTACTACTTCCCTAGTTCCGTGATTAAAGGAATGTTAACCGGGATCGGATTAATCATTATCCTAAAACAAATTCCTTATTTCTTTGGTCTTGATGCAAATGGCAATGGGGATTTCTTTTCCCAAATCAGTTATGGATCAACTCTAATTGCTGCAATCAGTATGGGGATTTTATTGCTTTGGGATTTGGTCTTAACCAAAAAAGCCAAAATTTTTCAACTTATTCAAGGCCCACTAGTCGCTGTGGTAACGGGTATTATTTATGCTACAGCCACCAATGGTGATGCAGTATGGGGAATTGCAAGTTCCCAAATGGTAAGCGTTCCAACAAATGTAGCAGACTTAACTTTTATCACCTTTCCCAATTTAGGGGCCATTACCAACATCAACATTTGGATTGTTGCCTTTACCATTGCTTTGGTGGCGAGTTTAGAAACCCTATTGTGTGTTGAAGCTACAGACAAGATTGATCCTGATAAACGGGTAACCCCAAAGAACAGAGAATTAATCGCACAAGGAATAGGTAATATTGCCTCTGGAATGATTGGAGGACTTCCCGTTACGCAAGTAATTGTGCGTAGTTCTGCCAACATTCAATCCGGTGGAAGAACAAAATTATCTGCAGTGATTCATGGGATTTTATTGGTTGTTTCAGTAGTTGCTATCCCTTTCTTATTGAACAAAATTCCACTATCTGTTTTAGCAGCTATCTTATTGATTGTAGGCTACAAATTGGCTAAACCCGCTTTATTTAAAAGCATGTATCAATTGGGTTGGAAACAATTTATTCCTTTTGCAATTACCATTGTAGGAATCATTTTTATGGATTTATTGATCGGTATTGGCCTGGGAGTATGCTTTGGTATTTTATTTTTGCTTTACGACAGCTATAAAAATTCTCACTCTATGATTCACCATGAAATGGAGAATGGAAAAGATGTGGTTAAAATCGAACTGGCCGAAGAGGTAACCTTTATCAACAAAGCACCTATTTCGAATGAATTAGATAATTTACCTGAAGCATCAGAAGTAGAAATTGATGTTACAAAAACGAAATATCTCGACAATGACATTGTTGAAATCATCAATGATTTTCTTGCAAGTAGTGGGGAGAAAAACATTTCAACGCGACTTATATCAGAGAAGGGAACAGAAAAAAACCCAAAAGATATTTCGCACGTTCTTGCCCAATAAAGCAAGCTTTTATTTTCAAGAAAAAGAGGCCTTTTATGGCCTCTTTTTTTTCTTAAATATTGATTTCTGGCACAAAATCAGGCACCAATAATTCACCCTCTGTGACCGCAATAATGTCTTGAACACTAACACCTGGAGCGCGCTCTAAAAGTTTAAATCCTACATCAGTGACTTCAAGACAAGCAAGATTTGTAACAATTTTTTTTACACAAGCCACCCCTGTTAAGGGCAGGGAGCAGCGATTGAGTAATTTCGATTCTCCTGCTCTATTGGTATGCATCATGGCCACAATAATATTTTCTGCAGAAGCCACTAAATCCATAGCTCCACCCATACCTTTAACCATTTTCCCTGGGATCTTCCAATTGGCAATATCACCATTTTCAGCCACCTCCATTGCACCTAAAATGGTTAAATCAACATGCTGCCCACGGATCATACCAAAACTGGTTGAAGAGTCAAAATAACTTGCTCCAGGCATGGCCGTAATGGTTTGTTTGCCCGCGTTAATCAAATCTGCATCTTCTTCACCTTCAAAGGGAAAAGGGCCCATCCCTAGGATTCCATTTTCACTTTGAAATTCTACTTCTATATCTTTTCGCACAAAATTGGCGACCAAAGTGGGTATCCCAATACCCAGATTGACATAATAGCCCGCTTGCACCTCTTGGGCAATACGCTTAGCTATTCCGTTTTTATCGAGTCCTTTCATAATTATTGCCTTATGGTGCGTTGTTCAATGCGTTTTTCATATTGCTTTCCCTCAAAAATACGCTGAATGAATATTCCGGGAACATGAATAGCATTAGGATCTAAAGTTCCGACGGGCAATAGTTCTTCTACTTCAGCCACACAGATGGTGGCTGCACCCGCCATAGGGGCATTAAAATTTCGGGCAGTTCCTTTAAAAATCAAATTCCCAGCCGCGTCGCCTTTCCAGGCTTTAATAATGGAAAAGTCTGCGGTAAAGGCATGCTCTAGTAAATGGGGTTTACCGTTGAAATTTCTGGTTTCTTTCCCTGCTGCCACTTCAGTGCCATAGCCTGCTGGAGTATAAAAAGCAGGTATCCCCATTTGTGCCGCTCGACAGCGTTCTGCAAGGGTTCCCTGGGGGATTAATTCAACAGCCAGTTCTCCGCTCAGCATTTGGCGCTCAAACTCGGCATTTTCCCCCACATAAGAAGAAATCATTTTTTCAATTTGTTTCTTCTTGAGCAAAAGCCCTAAACCAAAATCGTCTACCCCCGCATTATTGGAAATACAAGTCAACCGATTAACATTTAAACGCACCAGTTCTGCAATGGCATTTTCAGGGATGCCACATAGGCCGACCCCCCCTAGCATTAGGGTCATTCCAGAAGATAAATCCTTTAAAGCATCAGCGACATTCTCTACTGTTTTTGTAATCATTTTTACTGCTTGTTGATGTTCTTCCTTAAAAATAAGCTACTTCGCTCAATCCAAGGGTTTATCTAAGATAGATTTTATATACTTTAACATAAATCAATTGCTACAATTCCATTCACAAGGCTAAAAACGTTTCTACTGAACTACAAAAAAACCCACTCCGTAAAAAGTGGGCTAATTCAAACAAATAATAGGGTATTCGCGGGTTATTCTTCGTCCATTTCTGCTTCTTCATCAGGAGCAACAGCCATGACCATTCCCGTTGCGTCGAAGAAATCACCAGACTGGATGATTTTTCCTGCTTCGTTCACAAGAAAATAATGATAGGCATCAACAGAAAAGGGTTTCCCTGTTGCATTACTTACGCCTTTCCAAGTTCCATAGACCCGAACGCTTCCGTCAGGAACAAGGGTTTCATTATCGACACCGGGCAACCAAACAGGGTTGTTAAAGGTTACTTCACTGAAATTATTCATGTAGAAGTTGGCTTGAGCATAGACCGCTTCTTTCCCAACGATTCCTTGCCCATACATGGGCGATTGATGCTCTATATCATCTGCAACCATTGAAGTAAAAGTGGCATAATCTGTTGGAGAGACATAGGTGTTAATGAATTTTTCAGCCAAAACTTTATTGGCTTCATAAACACTTAAATCTGCGGCTTGGTTGCATGCCATCGTCATTAAGACGAGGCACAAAGAAACTATTTTTTTCATATTGAATTAATTTATGGTTCTTATAAAGATACCAAAATAATTCCTTTAAAACATTAATGTTAAATTATTTACAATTTCTTAAAGCTGTAAAAATGAAATTGTAATTTAGTGCACAAATTAAAATCATGAAAAATACCATTATCGTATTCGCCCTATTCTTAAGTACTTTTATGCAAGCACAGCAATGGGAATACAAAATTATCACTGTCGTTGAATCCGTTGTTCCAAACGGTCTTGGACGTTCAAGAATGATCGCCGAAACACAAGATGTAGACTATAAAAGCGCTACGACCATTCGAACTGAAGAAGGGAAAAAGAAAAGCGATAAAAAAAGAGGGGATATTCGCACCAAAACCTTTGAAGAAACAAAATTGTTAAACTTCTATAATCTAGGTGGAATTCGTTTCAATAATATTGCTACCAACGATGCAATGGTAACTGCAAAACTCAATGACATGTCAAGTCAAGGTTGGGAACTCGCTTTTGTATCAAGCGGTGTAGAATCTTCTGGAGACAAAGACAAACAAGGCGTTTATGCGACCCGTTATATTTTAAAGAGAGTAAAGCAATAAACCTAGGACTTTTTTCCCTTTCGCTGTTCTTCCTCAAAGGGTTTTAAGACAGAAGGATCTGGCGCGTGAAGTAAAAAAGCATCATACGCTTTTTTATAGGTATACAATATTCTTTTAACTGCGCTTGTGCTGCAGTCAAATTTCTGCGCCAGTTGTTTTATGCTGTGATATTCTCTTGAAGATACCCTTACGATGTCCCAGGAGGTGATTTTAGCTCTCGTTTTCATAGGACAAAGGTACTCCAAAGAATTTTATACCTTCCTTTATATGAAACTAATTGTTGAAAGTCCATCGCGAAATCTAAATGTAAGTATAGCCTACTACAAACAGCTGGGCTTTCACTGTAAACCCTTTAAACAAGGATGGTTGTGTCATGCCAAGCAGTTAACGATCTTGCTTAATCCTGATCCTTATAGCCGGCCTTGTATACACCTATTTGAAACAGAAGAAGACAGTTTAGGCGTAAGTCCCAGCGGAACTTGGGTCAAACAACTTACAGAAAAAGGCACAGCTGTCAATACTGAAACTGAAAGCTCATTGGGAAATTATGCTGGTGTATGCCTTGAAACCCTTGATTTAAAAGCGTCTTTTAACTTTTGGCAAGACAAAGGCTTTCAAGGAACATTTGACCCCACCAATAGTTGGTGTACCTTAACCCATAAAACAGGAGACAGTATAAGCCTTTTAAAAGCCCATAGTTGCCCTCATTTGTTTACAAATCCCGCTTTGGCTTTTTTCAATGGTCAAAAAAATAAAGCCATTATTCAAGGAATTAGAAAACTAGCGCTACCCATAGGCACAGGAAGTTCTTTTTGGAAATGAAAAAACGGTTGACAACCTTATTCTTCAAGATCCTGGGGGGCTCGTATTTTTTATTTTTAATGACTAAAAGAACTTTTCAAAAGTTGGGTTTAGCCGCAAATATTTATTTATTTTTAACAAAATAAATTTAACTATGAGTAATCCAGTATTTGACCAATTACAACAAAAAGCAAACGATTCTGAAGCGATCGGAGGAACATTAAAATTTGTCATTGACGACCTCAACGTCTATGTTGATGGAACAGGCAATAATAATGTTGTTTCTGAAAGTGATGAAGAAGCAGATTGTACTATTATTACCTCTGCTGAAACCCTATTAGAATTACAAAGCGGTGATTTAAATCCAATGATGGCCGTTATGGGTGGAAAAGTAAAAATTGCAGGCGACATGGGCTTAGCCATGAAAGTGCAGTCTTTGATGAGCTAAATCTCACCTCCCCCTCTTAAAGAAAGCCTCAGACGAACAATAGTTTCAAGAAATTAACGTTCTTTGAATAAGGACAGTTACTATATATATGTTGAATAGGGAAAAACTCTTATTTTGGAGTAAATTATTTCTTGTTACAGGGGGATTTTTGCTTTTTACCAAAGATGAAAGTACTTCAAAAGAAGAATTACATCAATTCTATTTAAACAATACCCCTTACCAACAAACCATCCGCTTAAGCAAACAAGAGCGCTTTAAAGCTGGGCTTCCCCCAAATCAGTTTTACGAGCAACTTTATGGCTTAACCATGGATCCATCAACAGGAGAACCAGATTACGGGGCTAAAAACCAACTTCAATCTACCTTTGAAAAACAAAAAAAAAGCAACTTAAAAATTGGTGCAGTTCCAGGTCAAAGTGTTAGTACCCCTTGGTATAATATTGGCCCAAACAACCAAGCAGGTAGAACAAGGGCTGCCCTTTTTGATGATGGCGATGCCGAAGAAGACCGTGTTTTTGCAGGAGGAGTAAGCGGTGGGCTTTGGGTAAATGAAGACATTGACAATCCAACAGACCAAGATTGGAGTATGATTACCGGGGTTCCAGGGAATTTAGCCGTTTCCAATATCATTCAAGACCCAGGAGACAAAAACATCATGTTTGTTGGAACAGGTGAATCTTATACCTCTGGAGATGCAACTGGGAACGGTATTTACAAATCAACCGATGGTGGACAAAACTGGAGTCTAGTTCTGGGAAGCTCAACAGGTTTATCTACAACAACATTTAATGCTGGAAACTACTTTGTAGATGGTTTTTTCTATGTAAATGATTTGGCTTTTTACGACCATGATAAAGATGGTAACACCACCAATTGGGTGTATGCAGCATTGGGGAACAGTACCCATATTAGAATGAGTAACACCTATTTGGATGATGATAAGTATGGTTTATATGTTTCAAAAGATGGCGGCAGCACCTGGGACCAAATCACAACTGGTCTGAATTATGGCAATACCGCTACTAGAGAGGGCATTAACGATATTGAAGTTCAAGCCGTCTCTAACCGCATTTGGCTAGCTACAACAACAGGTGACGGAACACCAGGAGGAACGTTTTATTACAGTGATGATGGCGATAACTTTAGCCGTGCAGCACCCACTTATGTATCAACCCCTTCTGACATTACAAGAACAGAAATCGCCCCTAGTGCAACAGATACAGACACCCATTATGTCTTGATGAGGGCCAACAGGGTTCCTGAAATCTACAAGACAACAGACAACTTTGCGACTTTACAAAAGTTGCCAGAACCCACTGATGCAGATGACTCTATTACCACAGATTTTACCCGAAATCAATCTTTTTATGATTTAGAAATAGAGGTTGACCCAAATAATGATAACATTGTTTATGTTGGAGGAATCAACTGGCATCGAAGTCAAAATGGTGGGCAAGATTGGTCTCAAATCACCAAATGGTCCAACAATACCAGCATGAATACTTTGAATGTTTCATTTGTTCACGCCGATCAGCACGGCTTGTATTTTAGACCAGGAAATAGCGACCAGGCAGTAGTGGTGAGTGACGGTGGGGTTGCCTACAGTAGCTCACTCTCAACAGCTTCAAGTACAGCGAGTTTCAATGAAATAGAGGGCAATTACATCACCACTCAATTTTATCGTGTTGCCCAAACCCCACCTTCCTTTCCTGGAAATGATATGATTTTTGGGGGAACACAAGACAATGGAACCTACCGTTTTGATAGCCCAGGCCTTAATCCAATGGCTGCTCAAGATGAATATCCTGGAGGGGATGGTGCAGCAACTTTTTTTGATCAAGTTCCAGGAGCAGGCGGAAGTTATGCCATTACCAATTATGTATACAACAATGCCATCACACGGATACGCTTTAATTCCATGGGAACTCGTACAGGAACAGACGACTTGTCTGCTTTATCTGGGATCTCTTCCTTAAACGAAGGGAGCTTTATCAATCCAGGTGCATTGGACTCAAATCAAAATGTGTATTACTCAAATGCAGGAAGTGGAAATGTGCGCAGCATAAGGGGGCTTGATGGAGCAACATCAACCTATTTGTTGTCGGGCATGGGTGACGATGTTACTGCGCTAGAAGTATCGCCCTATACCGTTTCAAGTACCCTACTTTTGGTGGGATTAGAAGATGGTAACCTTAAAAAAGTTGATAACGCTAATACCAATGGATATACTGTTTCTCCGTTATCCAAACCGGGGGTAGGAAGTATTTCTGACATCCATTTTGGAAAAACAGAGCAAGAAATTTATGTTACTTACTATAATTATGGTCAAGACATTGTAAACGTATTTTTTTCTGCTGATGGTGGAACAAGCTGGTCCAATAAAGAAGGAAATGATGGGGTGAACGATCTTCCTGATATTCCGGTATATACGATTTTAAATAACCCCTATGAAGCTGATGAAGTTATTGTAGGAACAGAATTAGGTATCTGGCGAACAGATAATTTTACCGATACAAATCCAGACTGGAGTGTCGCCTATCAAGGGATGAGTGATGTCGCAGTATTTGACATGGTCTTTAGAGGTGTTTCGGCCACAGATAATCGCGTTGTTGCTGGAACCTTTGGACGTGGCGTTTATGTGGGATCTTTTACCGCAAACAGCAACCCCCCGGTAACCAATACAGACAGTATTACTTTGGCCGAAGGCGGAACAGCCACCACAACAACGGCGGGAGCAACCTCTGTTTTATCAAACGACACCGATCCTGATGGCGATAGTTTATCTTTAGACTTACAACAAAACCCTTACAATGCTACCTCAGGAGGATTTACCATTATTTCTAGCACGGGAAGCTTTACCTACACCCACGACGGGTCGGAAACAACAACAGACACTTTTACCTATCGCGCTTATGACGGAATAACCTATGGCGATACAGTTACGGTAACCATCAATATCACCCCTGTAAATGATTGTCCAACAGTAGACAACCCTATTAACGATTTTACTGTCATGGAGGATGATCCAGATACGGTATTAAATATCGCTGACTTATTTGGGGATGCAGAAAATGATGTCTTAAATGTTTCGGTCAATAATGCCAATTCTGCTTTATTAACAGCAACTTTAAACACCAATACTTTAACCCTAGATTATATTGATAATCAAACCGGAGTCGCGACAATTACCCTTGATGTTGATGACACAGAATGCTTCTCTACCCAAGAAGTATTTGTGGTTACTGTAGTACCGCAAAACGATGCTCCAGTCGGTTCACCCGATACCATTATCGTCGATGAAGGGGGAACCGCAACAACCACTACGGCAAATAATTCGTCTGTTTTAACAGACGATACCGATACGGAAAATGATCCCTTAACCGCAACCCTTGTCTCAGGTTCTGGCCCTTTTCATCACCAAGGGTCCTTTAGTTTACAATCCAGCGGAACATTTACATATATCCATGATGGTACTGAAACAACAACAGATACTTTTGACTACACCTTATCAGATGGATTATCTAGTGTTACCGTAAGTGTTAGCATCACCATCAATCCAATAAACGATTGCCCAAGTACTGTTACCCCTACCCTAGACATTACCTTAGATGAGGATGCTCCAGATACGGTATTGAACTTTGACAATGTCTTTTCAGATCCCGATCTTTTGCCCATGCCCAATAACCTTACTTATACGGTAACACATACCAACGCTAGTCTTGCATCCTTGACGTTTAACACGGCTACCCTAACGATAGACTATGCAGACAACCAAAACGGTAGCATGCTGGTAACTGTTACAGCAGACGACAATGATGGATGTAACACTACCACAGATGTATTTAACATCACCCTAAATAGTATCAATGACATCCCCAGTACTGTAACAGATACGATTCAAGTAGATGAAGGCGGTACGGCGACGACTACTACAGCCAATGCAAGTTCTCTTTTAGCTAATGATAGCGATTTTGATGGCCCTAATCCAATTTCGATGCAACTGGGTAATATGCCGCAGTTTGGTACTTTACAATGGTCGGGAACAGGAACTTTCACTTATGTACACGACGGATCTGAGACAACTACAGATAGCTTTACTTACGCCGCAAATGACGGACAAAGTTTGGGCAATATGGTCCAAGTAAATATCAGTATCATGCCTGTAAACGACTGTCCGCAAAACAACGTTTTTCGCAATAGTATTGTAAATGAAGATAGTGGAAGTTTTGGGTATCCAATTGGAAGCTCAGACACTACAGATGACGACAACAACTACCCATTGGCTTCTTATACAGTAACCTATACCAACGCTAGCCTGGCTACAGTAACCTTTGATCCAAATGTTGGTGATCCTTATTTTGACTTACAACTTCATCAAAATGGGAGCATGCAAGGAACAGTGACCATTAGCGATGGGGATCCTCTGTGTATTTTAGAAGTCCCTTTTCAAGTCACAGTTTTACCTGTAAACGATTGTCCAAATCTAGATAATCCAATCAGCGATGTTAGTGTTAATGAAGATGCTCCAGATCAATGGATAGATATACAAAACACCTTTTCAGATATTGAAAGTTCGACCTTAAACTATTCGGTTTCTTCTAATGATAACAACCTTGTTGTACCTACATTAACAGCAACGAGTATCGTACTTGATTTTCAAGCGAATGCCTTTGGAAATGCCACTATAATCATTACTGCAACTGATGGGGACATCAATTGCACAACCGATGATCTGTTTGATGTTACCATAGCCTCTATCAACGATGGTCCAACAACCAATCCAGAAAGCATTAGTGTTGTAAGTGGAAATACCGCTACTACCTTAAACGATGGAGTAACAACTTCTGTGCTGGCCAACGATGTTGATCCTGAAAGCGACCCCATTACGGCGCAATTGGTCACCACAACGGTTAACGGAAATCTTATTTTAAATTCAGACGGAACATTTTCCTACACGCATAATGGCTCAGCTACATCAACAGACACTTTCTTTTATTATGCAACCGATGGCTTTATCGTTGGTAATACAGTAAGTGTAACCATTTATATCAACAACCCTCCGGTTGCTGTGACAGACACGATTGCAGTATTAGAAGCAGGAACAGCAACGACCTTAAACGACGGAACGACCACATCACTTTTAGCCAATGACACCGATGCTGATGGAGATCCATTGACCGCTGTGGTGGTGACTAATCCAACCGAAGGAACCCTTACTTTAAATGCTGATGGAACCTTTAGTTATGTTCACGGAGGAGGAAATCTGGCCAGTGACAGTTTTACCTACAGTGCCAATGATGGCAAAATAAACGGGGCTCCGGTAACGGTTAGCATTACCGTAACAGGAACCAATGATCCTCCTGTGGCCAATGATGACAACATAATTGTGCCCTTAAATGGAACGGTTACTACCCTAGACAATGGGCAAACAAGTTTAATCGCAAACGACACTGATCCAGATGGAGATGCATTAACCGCTACGCTAGTTACAAGCCCAAGTTTTGGTACCCTTACACTAAATCCTGGTGGAACCTTTAGCTATACCCAAGGTGGAACGCTAAATGCGGGAGATACTTTTACCTATACCGTAACAGATGGAACCCTGACAAGCGCAACTGCGACGGTTAATATTTTATTGAGTTGTAGTCCTTGTACAGAAAGCATTATTGAAGGAGGAACAAATGGGGTATCGTTCACTTATAGTGATTGCTTGTGTAAAACAATTCGGGTATATGTTCCTAAAGGAAAGGCCTATACATTTTGCCACCTAGACAACAGCATTGCTGTTAATGCGGGAAGCTACACATTAATCACCTCAAAGGTGTGTAATTAATCAATTGTCCTTTTAAATTAAAAAACTTTACGGGTGGAATAATTTTGCCATGCTTAAAGGTGGTGAATTCTTTTGGTAGCCCATTGGGGTGAAATTTTTTCCAAACCCCATGCCTTTGTCCCTTTGCGTTGTATTGAGAAAACTGCTTTAATTTACCATCGGCATAATACCGATAATTATTACCACTGGAAATACCATTCACATAAAACAAGCTTTCTTTTAAAGATCCAGAAGAGTAAAAGATTTGTTGTTTTCCACTTTTTTTTCCGTTTGTGTAATTAAACAAATGGCGTGTTTTCCCGTCTGTAAAAAAAGATTCTACTAAACCGTTCAAAAGCCCATTACGGTAATACTCCTTTAAAACAATGCGATCCTGTGCATCATAATGCCAGGAAAGCCCATTATAAATGCCATTTTGAAGGGTGTAAACTGTTCTTTCAGGTAATTTACTCCGATCGATAAGCTGCCCTGTGAAAGGCGTATTTTCATCATAGTAAATCCCATTTTGAAGCAACATCTCGTCCAAATAGTGCTCCTTTGGACCGCACCCAAGCAGGAAGCATGAAAATAAACCAACGATAAAAATATACTGCTTCATTCTAGTCAATAAAAGCAAAAAAATCCTGTCGCCATTTTTTTAAACAATTAGTGGAATAATGCCTAAACATCACAAATATTAATGGCCGTTTTTAAAGAAGCAATAGGGTCTTCATGGGTTGGAATAAATTCTTGGGCTACATAACCTTTATAGCCTGTAGCAAGGATGGCTTTCATAATGGCAGGATAAAACAGTTCTTGTGTTTCATTGATCTCGTGTCTTCCTGGAACACCTGCGGTATGATAGTGACCAAAATACTTGTGGTTGTCTTGGATTGTTCTAATAATGTCACCTTCAGAAATTTGCATATGATAGATGTCATACAAAAGTTTGAAATTAGGAGAATCCAAGCGTTTACACAATTCAATTCCCCAGGCAGAATTATCGCACATATAATCAGGATGGTCTATTTTGGAATTGAATAATTCCATTTGAATAACCACCCCTTTCTTTTCAGCTAAAGGAAGAATTTGCTGCAAACCAGCCACGGCATTTTCTAATCCTGTTTCGTCGTCCATCCCATATCGGTTGCCAGAAAAACAAATTAAATTTTGATAACCTGCTTTTGCCACTAAATCAATGTGGGCTAAATAATTTTCAACTAAGGTAGCATGGTATTCTTTGTGGTTAAAGCCTTCCGTTAAACTAATCTCAGCTCCATTACACATCGTAGAAATCAAATTGTGTTTTTTAAGGGTAGGCCAACCTTTCGGACCAATAAGATCGATCCCTACCAAGCCTATTTCATTGGCTAAAACACAAAGTTCATCTAGGCTTAAATCCGGATAACACCATTCACATACAGCGTGATTTATATTCCCCTTTAAGGGATTATTGTCCTTTTTTTCTGCTGCATTCGCAGAAACATTAAGCGGCAAAACCACTGCAGCAGAAGCGCCTAGGGCGACTTTCTTGACGGCATCGCGCCGATTCATTTTTGTTGTTTTCATAGTTAGGTTATTTATCGAACATTAGAGCGAATTACCACTGCGTGCAGTAATTTTTGGGACAAGCGCTTTAAATAAACGCCTAGTTTTTCTTTTCTTCCAAAATAAGTTTCCCAAGCCTTTCTATCCAAAGCTTTGATCACTTTTTTACAAAAAGCCGTTACCTCAAGTCCATTTTTGGTCGCTGGGTCGTCATAGCCCAAAGCAGAACCATCTCCTGTTAAAGCATTGATGGTAACATTGGTTTGAACAAATCCAGGACACAATAAACTTACACTGATATTGTCTTTTTGGTGTTCCATTCTGAGGGCGTCAAAAAAGCCGTGTAAAGCGTGTTTTGCTCCAGCATAACCAGAACGAAAAGGAGATGCATATTTCCCCATTACACTGGTTACAACAGCAAAATGCCCCTTTTTCTGTGCAATAAAATAGGGCAATAACGCTTTAGTCAAAGCAACAGTTCCCAGATAATTGATTTCCACCAAGCGCTGATATACGTCAAATTTTGTATCGACAATCAAAGAGCGTTGACTAACGCCCCCATTGTTTATCAATAAATCAATTGTCCCAAAACAAGCTAGGGCTTCTTTTACTTTTCCTTCTAAGGAAGCGAAAGCACTTAAATCCAGCGGAACTATAGCCACCTTATCTGGCTGCGCGCAGTTTGCTTTAACACGTTCCAATTCACTTTCTCTTCTAGCGGATAAAATCAACCTACTTCCTCTCCTGGCATACTGCATGGCCAGTTCTTCACCAATACCAGAAGAGGCACCGGTAATCCAAACAATTTGTTCTTTCATTTTATCCAATTAAAGTTCCCAACCTTTGCGATAGTCACGCCCAACAAATTGGTTGGCGGCTTCTAGATTGGTTATTTTCATGGCATCGCCGTCCCATAAAAGTTTTCTGCGGCCATAATAATCAAATCCGCGGCCCGCTTTCTCACGCAATAAATAAGATCTAATCGCGATATTCCCCATTAAAACAGTTTCAGTTAAAGGACCCGAATAATCAAAAGAAGAGGTTAAAGCTTTATGTGCTTCACTGTCATACCCTGCTCTTACGGCATCGAGCCATTTGCGGTGATGCCCGTGCTCGGCTTCATCTTCTTTGGGTTGTTGATAGGTTTGAACGGCTTGTCCTTTTTTATACAAACGGGGATTATAGCCGTACACTCCTGTAGTAATAATTCCGTTTTCACCGATCATCATCACGCCATTGTTACTGCCTGGGTCGCCTAAAAAATCTTCTGCTGGAATAAGGTCTGGATGTGCTGGGCGAATTCCGCCATCTGACCATTCAAGGGTTAAAGGCGTTTTATTGATGGTCGTTTTATCAAAATTAATCGATACAAAAGAAGAAGGTGGGCACCCTTGTGGCAAATGCTCTGGTGTCCACATTTGTCTGTAAACACTTCCCACACTACACTCTACTGCCGTTGGATACTTAAGTCCTAGCGCTCGAAAAGGAATATCGATTAAATGACAACCCATGTCTCCTAAAGCACCAGTACCATATTCCCACCAGCCACGCCAGTTAAAGGGGTGCATCGCAGAGGTATAGGGTGTTTTCTTTGCTGGTCCTAACCACAAATCCCAAGCCAGGCCTTCTGGCAAATTTTCTGGGTCGGGTTTAGGTAAGGGAATACCTTGCGGCCAAACTGGCCTATTGGTCCAAACCTTTACCGTATGTACATTTCCAATTTCCCCTTCATTAATCCATTTTTGCACCTGGAGCTGGGCGGGATTTGATGCCCCTTGGTTCCCCATTTGCGTAACAATTTTTTTCTCACGTGCGGTTTCTGTTAACATTCGTGCTTCTTTGATATTGTGGGTCAAAGGTTTTTGCACATACAAATGCACATTGCGTTCCATCGCGGCCATGGCAATATTGGCATGGGTATGGTCTGGTGTAGAAACAGTAATGGCATCCAGGTCTTTTTCTTCTGCTAGTAAAGTCCTAAAATCGTTGTAAAAATGGGCTTTTGGAAATGCTTTTCGCGCGGCTTTTACCCCGTGTTTCCCAAAAGAATCAATATCGCATAGGGCCACTACTCTTTCACGCCCGCCTACTGCTGCATTAATGATGTCTGATCTACCTTTACCTCCACAACCAATAGAAGCAATATTGAGTTGGTCACTTGGAGCGGTATAGCCCGTCCCCCCTAATACATGTCTTGGCACAATAACAATAGAGGAGGCCAACAGTGATTTTTTAATAAAATCTCTTCTGCCATTTGAGGGATATTTTTTCTTCATTTTAATCGGGTTTAACACCTAAAGCTAAGAAAAAAAATCCGCTCTTTTAGGGTGCGACAAAAGTTCCCTGCCAATCGTTGCCGTCTAAAGTGAAAATTGCCCTTTGATGATTCGGGCGTTTTAGCCGTAAATAATCAATTTGATAGGCCTTAAAAACCAATACCATAAAATGATTATCCTTTTCGTAATCAATGGCATCCATTGCTTTAATCGCTGTTCCTGGTGCTACTGTCGTTGTGTAATCTTTTTGTGCCCCTTCATGCTGCTGTGCAAATAAAGTAGCGTCTTTACGCTGTGCTATACAGGTTGCATTCACCCTTATTTGACAAAGTTTCCTGTGGTCATAAAAAAGTAAAGTTGCTTCAGCTAGATGCTGCAAAGCTGCTATTTTAGGAGTACGTGCATCAGTATAAATACCAAAGGTAAATGCTTTGGCATCAAACTTTCGCAAAACAACTGTTCTCGCTTCAGGCTTTCCGTTTGGACTGGTGGTAGCCAAAGTGAAATAACGAAATGGGTGATTCTTGTTGGTCTTGGTTTTAATCCAACTTGTTTCACATTCTTTTAGGATATTATCGAGCATCTGCACTGTTTTTTTCTTTCCAAGCGTTTGCGCGATCAACGGCATTTTTTTCTATATCCTTCCAAAAAAGATTAATGTCTGCAAAATGATAGTTCTTGACAAAAGACAAAAAGAAACGTTTGGGGATTTTAGGAACGCTGGACCAGATTAAACCGTCTACTAATTGCAATCGCAAGGCCTTAGGATAAATTTTCCCATCCCCATTAAGTACCCCAAGATGTTGATCTAGCGAAGTCGTAGGAGAATTATCCCAACTGATGGGATTGGTTGTTGTTGCCCCTTTATACCAATTTGCATAGTTTTTGGGGTAATTTTTACGCTTGTAGGTGTTCCAACTCACATAGCCTCCAGTGGCCAGTGGCGTTTCCATTTTCTTTAAGCTTTTAAATTCTTTGTCTTGAATTTTAACCCCAGGAATATAGGCGGCTACCAATTGCTTTTGCAATGCCGTATTATCAAAAAACTCTTGCAGCAACATCCCACACATAATACTCCCTTGGCTGTGCGAGGCAATAATAATTGGGCGCCCATTATTGTAGTGCTTTAGGTAATATTCAAAAGCCGTTTTTACATCTTGATAGGCCACCATTCTTGAAGCTTCCTCTTGAAGATTGTGGGGCGGTACATAAATTTTATAATGGGATTGACGGTAGAAGGGAATATAAAGATTTCCCGCTTGCGCAAAAGCTGAGGCTTGAAACTTAACCGATTGTTCAAGCACCTTTTTACGGATATCATCTCGGGTGACATCTGCATTCCACAAAGGGTCTTTTTTGTCTGTTAAAAGGGTGGGATAGACAAAAAAGACGTCCGTGTCTTTTTCGATGTATTCTCCCGTAATATTTTTTAAACCTGCTGGGTACTGCTCGGGTAAAACAGCCCAGTAATAGGAATTGGAATAATCGGGTGCTGAGGGGATCGCGGTGGTTTTAAAAGAAGTCGTATTGTAGGCTGTTTTACATGAATTGAATAGCAATACGCCTAAGAGAAAGAAAATACTTTTTTTCAATTTTTTCTTTTAAAGATACCACAATTTAACGAAATCTAATCTGCCATTAAATCAAAAAACCAGAGGTTTTAAAAGTCCAAAAATTGTTTACCTTTAACCTAAATATACCTGTTATGAAAAAAAATTATTTCCCCTTAAGCCTACTTTGTCTGTCTTTGATTATTGGTTGTGCCGATACAAAAAAAGAAACCCACAAAGAAATCAGTATTGAAAAAAAGAAAATCAACGATTCTCTTATAAAAGCCACGATAGTAACCAAATACACCACAGGTGAAAAAGTAAAAGAAGAAATTCAGGTGATCGAAGGAACGCCAGGAAAAGTCAATGCACAATTAGACAGCTATAAAAAAGAGGTTCTTCAAGATCAAGGCGAAACTGCCCATGCCATGCACGAGCATGAGGCCAGCGACAAAATGGTTAAAAAACTAAAAATCAACCTGAACCCTAAAAGCGGAAGCAATGCAAACGGAATGGTGATGTTTACAGAAGAAAACGGAGCAGTTACACTTGAAGCCCACATCAATGGTTTAACCGCAGGGACGCACGCAATACACGTTCATGAGAAGGCAGATTGTTCTTCAGAGGACGGCAAATCTGCTGGAGGACATTGGAATCCCACTTTTGAGCCACATGGTGCTTGGGGAAGTGAAACCGGTTTCCACCGCGGAGATATCGGTAATTTTACTAGCGATGAAACAGGCCACGGAATGATCACTTTTTCAACAGACCTTTGGTGCATCGGCTGTGAAGATGAAACCAAAAATTTGGTAGGGAAAGCCATTATTGTACATCAAGGAGAGGATGATTTAAGCTCTCAGCCTTCTGGAGCTGCAGGCGCAAGGGTAAGCTGCGCGGGGATCATTCAATAATCTGCGATAATTTACAGTAGTGACCTCCCCAAAAAATGAAGCCAACTTTATTGCTCTTTTAGAAGAGCATCAAAACATTGTACATAAGATTTGTCGGCTTTACACTTCAGGAGAGGCAGAACACAACGATCTTTTCCAAGAAATATCCATTCAACTGTGGCGTTCTTATGATCGGTTTGAGGGGAAATCTAAATTTTCTACTTGGATGTATCGTGTTGGACTTAACACAGCCATTACCCTTTATAGAAAAGGGAAAAAACGGGTAGACACCCACCCACTAAACGAAGAGATTAGCAGCATTGCACTAGATCAATACGATCCTGTTATTGACGAGCAATTGAATTGGCTGTATCAGAAAATAGAAGAATTTTCAGAAATCGACAAAGCACTGGTCCTTTTATATCTTGAGGATAAACGCTATGACGAAATTGCAGAAACCTTGGGTATTTCAGCAGTGAATGCGCGGGTGAAAATGAACCGTATTAAAGAGCGATTAAGAAAAATGATAAAGCAAAAATAAGATGAAGGAGCTAGAAAAATTAAAAAATAGCTGGGGAAAACAGGCATTTGGCCCTTCCTTTACAAAAGAGGAGATTAAGGGCTTTATTCAAAAAAAATCAGCTCACTCTGTAAAATGGATTTTCTACCTCAGTGTTTTAGAATTTTTCTTGTACTTGAGTTTCCCCCTGCTAGTACCCAATTATTTGGACTCTTTTTCCTATTATAAATCCCTCAACCTTTTTGAATTTAGTATCATTACCACGCTAATCGGCTACTTATTATTGGTCTATTTTATGTTTCGCTTTTATCAGAATTACCGAAAAATATCAGTAGCCGATTCAATTAAAGAGCACCTAACAGCCATTTTAAATACTAGGCGTGCAGTGAATCAATACTTCTATTGGAATATAGGGGTCTTGCTTGTCTTTTCCCTTGTCGTGCTTCTTTCTGCTTTCCAGCTGGACGAAAACATGCTCGCCTTACAAGAAAAAAACAATTCCTTGATCATGATGATTTTTATAATTGGCCTTGTAATTGCCCTTGTTTTAGGGATTTTCGGACTGTTGTACTACTTTGTCTATGGAAGATTTTTGCTTCCCTTAAAAAACAACGAAAAAGAGTTACACAAAATAGAGGACTAAACTACCACTCCCTCTGTTTATTCAGCGACTCTTGTTCTTCGATTTCTTCTGGGGTTAAGACCTTGAGAAAGGAAGGATGCTGTTCAATGGCAAACTCAAGTTTTTCGATAATAGACTCCATAGATTCATTTTCGTAATCAAATTCCAAAGGTGCTTTAATTACCATAGACTGTAAAATTCCCTTCTTTTTAATCATGAGTCCTTTTTTATCGAAAGAGCGTCTAAAACCATCAATTACAATAGGAACAACCACAGGTTTGTATTTCTTGATGATGTGGGCAGTTCCTTTTCGCAAAGGCTTAAAAGGGGTAGTTGTCCCTTGAGGGAAGGTAATTACCCAACCGTCGTCTAAGGCTTTTCCAATGTTGGAAATATCGGTCATCTTTACTTGACGTTGCACATTTTTACCTGCTTCTCTCCAAGTTCTTTCAATCGAAATTGAACCAGCATAAGCCAAGATTCTGGGCAACAAGCCCGCCTTCATGGTTTCTTTCGCTGCAATGAAATAAATATTGAGTTTGGGTTGCCATAAATAGCCTACATTTTTGATGTTGTCTAATCTTCCGTGAAGACTCGCGTTAAAAACGTGAAACATGGCTACCACATCGGCAAAATAGGTTTGATGATTCGAAACAAACAGGACATTTCTTCCCTGCAGGTCCTTAATCACTTCTGAACCTTCTATCTTCAATTCATTGAAACCTCTGTACCTTCTATGCGTAAGTACACCCAGATAACGAATCAACATTCTTTTTAAAAAGAGATATTGCCCGAAGGGGTTTTTGTCAAATAACTTCATAAGTTCTAAAATCGAAGTAAAGATAGCACTATTTAACGAAGCGCATTATTTCTCTTGCTTCAGACAAAATCATGGCAGTTGCGCCCCAAACCCGATAGGAACCAAAAACAAACATAGGAACCACCACTTCTTCTGTATAGGAGGCGGTAATGGGGCCATTTTGAATTGCTTCTTCCCCTAATAATTCCGTTAAGGGAACTTCAATAATATGATCAACCTCCCCTTCTTCTGGTCTAAAATTGGGCTGCTGAGCAGTAAAGGCTAAAAAAGGATACACATAAAAATTACTGGGAGGAATATAGGTGGAAGACAAGGAAGTGATAAACTGAACCGTAGTAGGATTTATGCCGACTTCCTCTTGACTTTCCCTTAGGGCGGTCGCCCAAAAATCTTGATCTGAAGCCTCCTTTTTTCCACCAGGGAAACTGATCTGTCCCGAATGTTTCCCGTCATAAGTGGTTCGTTGAATTAAACAAAAAGATAAACTTTGATCAGACTTCGGGTAGAGTAACATTAACACAGCGGCTTGTTTTGCGTTTTTGGGCACCTTTACAAGGGTGTCTTTTGTTCCAAATCTCTGAGGTGGTGCCATTTTAAGCTGGGCCGTTAAGCCCGGTTTTGGAATTTCCGCTATTTTTGAGGTCAACTGCGTGATGAAATCTAAAGCCATATGTTTTACAGAAAGTTATACCTTATAATAATACTACTAATTTTTGGGACAGCTTGTTCTCCTTCTCCAAAAAAAACACCAAAAGAACCTCAAAAAGAGAAGAAACCCCAGCTTGTAAAGACAAAAAAAAAGCGGCTCTTTTTAGTCGAGCCCAGCTTGGTTTTAAATGAGAAAAATGCCATTCCCTTTTTATTTGACTATCAAAAGCAAGACCTACCCAAACAGGTAGAAATCACCACTCGCTTTGGCAACATTATTATAGAATTATTCGATGAAGCCCCCTACCACAAGGCTAATTTCATCTATTTGACAAGATTAGGCTATTTCAACGATACCTTTTTCCACCGGGTCGTTCCCAATTTTGTGATTCAAGGGGGGAATTCAGATCATCCCAATACCAGTAAAAAAAGGCGACAAATTGGGCGATACCTCCTTCCACCAGATGTTAAAAAAGGCCTAAAGCACCACAGGGGAATTGTCTCTATGCCAAGCAGTGAAATGGACAATCCACATCGCCTAGCCTCTCCCTATGAATTTTTTATCGTCCAACAAAAAGGCGGGGCATATCATCTTGACGGAAACTATACGCCCTTTGGAAAAGTCATCAAAGGGATGGAGGTCGTTGATGCTATTTGCCGCCAAAAAATCGATGGTCGCGAAGCCCCGATAGAGAACATTCGCATGCAGATTAAAATAGTAGAAAATTAAGTAATATTGATATTTCTTATTATATTTGAAAAAGTATAAAAATTTATAATATGACTTTGACCCAACTCTCTTACATGATCGCCGTAGCCGAAGCTGGAAACTTCACCGTTGCTGCAGAACAAGTCTTTGTAACACAACCTACCTTAAGCATGCAAATCCAAAAGCTTGAGGATGAATTAGGGGTGCAAATCTTCAACAGAACAAAGAAACCCATTCGCTTAACAAAAGTGGGACAACAAATTTTACTTCAAGCCAGAAACATCATTGCTGAAGCCAAAAGAATGGATGATATCGTCGCTCAAGAAAAAGGATTTATCGGCGGAGAATTTAAGCTAGGAATCATTCCTACGGTAATGCCTACCCTACTTCCCATGTTCTTAAATACCTTTATCAAGAAGCATCCAAAAATTAACTTAAACATTCAAGAACTCAACACCGACACGATTATCACAGACTTAAAGGAAGGGAAAATTGATGCTGGTATTGCAGCGACACCTCTTAAATATGAGAATATTGAAGAACGCCCACTTTACTATGAACCTTTCGTGGGCTATATACCCGAACATCATCGCCTGCATAAAATTGAGCGCCTTAATCAAGAAGACCTGGCAGATGAAAACATCTTGGTGCTGGAAGAAGGACATTGTTTTCGCAATCAAGCCTTGTCTTTTTGCAGCTTAAAGAAAAACAATGCTTTTGATTTAAAAAGTGGCAGTTTTGAGACCCTCATAAATTTGTCAAATGAAGGACTCGGAATGACCATAGTCCCCTACCTCAACACGCTTACGCTTTCCCGGGAAAACAAAGCCAAACTAAAGCATTTTCAAGACCCGCCTCCTGCAAGAGAGATTAGCTTGGTCTTTCCAAAAAGCCAATTAAAGATCCAAATTATAGATGCCTTGCAAAAAACAATAGAAAGCATCATTCGCGGTGCAATTGCAATTGAGAATGTGAAAATCGTCAGTCCCTAATGCTCGGTCTTATGGGTTAAAACAGCGGATGAAAACTGTTGATTACACCACGCCATTAACTTGACTTTATCTGAAGTCGATAAATCACTGAGGGCTTTAATGTATTCTTTCCGGAATAACGCCTTGT
>CBFHVC010000021.1:0-32349 GCA_965659515.1 Candidatus Arcticimaribacter sp.
CCTTAGCGGGTGCAAATATAAAACGCTTTTTCTCCACCCACAACACTACTGCAAAAAATTATTTGAAGTTTTTTTTGCTTTCCCAGTAAGCCAAGAACGGATGCTCTAATTACTAGGAACTTACAAGATAAAAAAAAATCAGAAAAAACAAAAAATTATTTGCAGGCAAATGAAAAAGCAAGGAAAAGCTATTCCTTTTCCTTCCAGATAGAATAAAGGGCATTCAAGTCATAATCGACTTCTGCAGGCTGTTCTATCAAGTATTGATCGGCAAAGGCACGCTGAAGAATATCTTCTATCAAGTAGTCTTCTAATACTTCTTCAGGGTTGTATTGGTCTTTTAAAGATAAACTAAACATCGACGCTGTTGTTTGATAGACGAATGCCTTCCAACCCGTTCGCAAGGCTTTAACTAGATCGAAAGTGGTTGAGCCTGTTTGTCGATGCACCAACTTGATTAGGATGCGGCCCTGAGATTTAGAGAGTTTTTTGAGTTCTTCTTCAAATTCTTCATAAATGAATTTCTCTAAACGCTTTAAATACCGCTTCCTTCCCTTCTTTGATTCGATTTTATTTAAACGATCGTTGAGTACCGTTAAGCGGTCTGCGGCTAACTTTGCGTAAGGATACACCTTAAACACCCTTCTTCTTAAAAGAACATAGCGCTTAAGTTCTTCCCTGGTTTTAAAACGCAAAGGTTGAAAAACAACCACCTCTTTCAATGAAATCCCGTATTGAGGAATACTGTCGCCTTCAATCAAAAAAAGACTCCCCTCTTCGTTTTGCTGCGCAAAAACGACAAAGGGTAAAAGAAGGATATAAAGAAAAAAGAAGGTTTTTTTCATGGGGCAAAGGTAACAAGATAAACCTATTTTTAAAGGTCGTATTTAGATAGATAATGTTAAATTAGCTCCTCTAATAAAAATGACTATGCAGGTACTTAACGACGATTCAATTAAATTTTTAGAACAATATCTCAACAATGCCGCCCCAACAGGCTATGAAGCAAGTGGGCAAAAAATATGGATGGACTACCTTCGTCCCTATGTAGATACTTTTATCACAGATACCTATGGCACAGCGGTAGGGGTGATTAATCCAGATGCTCCTTTTAAAGTAGTAATTGAAGGGCACTCTGACGAAATATCGTGGTATGTTAATTATATCAGTGATGATGGTTTGATCTATGTGATTCGCAATGGCGGTAGTGATCATCAAATTGCACCATCAAAATGGGTGAATATCCATACCAAAAATGGGATTGTTAAAGGTGTCTTTGGGTGGCCAGCCATTCATACAAGAAAATCAGGGAAAGAAGAAACCCCTAAATTAGACAACATCTTTATTGATGTAGGCGCAAAAGACAAAAAAGGAGTAGAAGATTTAGGCGTTCATGTGGGCTGTGTTATCACCTATCCAGACCAATTTCATGTCCTGAATGAAAACAAATTTGTGTGCCGTGCAATCGACAATCGTGCAGGAGGCTTTATGATTGCGGAAGTAGCGCGACTCTTAAAAGAGAACAAAAAAGAACTCCCCTTTGGTCTATACATCACCAATTCTGTTCAAGAAGAAGTAGGTTTACGCGGGGCAGAAATGATCACCCATACAATTCAACCCAACCTTGCAATTGTGACTGATGTTTGTCATGACACCACTACCCCAATGATCAATAAAAAAGAACAAGGTTATACCAAAATTGGAGATGGTCCTGTGGTTTCCTATGCACCAGCAGTGCATAATAAGCTTCGCGAAAGAATCCTTGCTACCGCAGAAGCCAAGGAGATTCCTTTCCAGCGTCTTGCATCCTCGCGTTTTACTGGTACAGATACAGATGCCTTTGCCTATAGCAATGGTGGTGTTGCCTCTGCGTTGATTTCCTTACCCTTACGCTATATGCATACCACTGTTGAAATGGTACAAAAGGAGGATGTAGAAAACGTGATTCGCTTGATTTATGAAACCCTTTTAACCATAAAACCAACGGATTCTTTTAGTTATTTTGACTAAACTTTACTTTATATTTTAAAAAGCCTGAAGGAGACTTCAGGCTTTTTTGTTTTATAGGTGGCAAATCGTGAGGGAAATCTAGTCAGGAAATAATCCATTTTAACTTTCACAAAACCGGCGCAAAGAAAGCAGCAGCGATCTAAAAAAAAAAGGAAAAGCTGTTTGCGTATTGCGTATTCATTTGCTAGAAAAGCAAGTGATTTCAACTAATCGAGCGATTATTTTCAGCGTTTTTAGCTAAAAAAAAAACGGCTTAAGCATATTTAGCGATCAAAGCTTTATTGATCTTCTTAACCGCAGCAGGGCCCTCGTAAACAAAGCCGGTGTAGAGTTGCACCAAGGCAGCTCCCGCTTCCAGTTTCTCGATGGCATCCTCTGGTTTGTGCACTCCCCCAACACCAATAATTGGGAAAGCATTGTTGTTTTTTTGCACTAAAAAGCGAATGACTTCTGTACTGCGTTGGGTCAAAGGTCTTCCACTCAAGCCCCCCATTTCGTCTTTAGCAGAAGCAACAAGTCCTTCTCTGCTCAAGGTGGTGTTTGTTGCGATTACCCCATCGATTTGAACCGAAGTAACGATATCAATAATATCGAGCAATTGATCGTCGCTTAGGTCTGGAGCGATTTTGAGCAATATGGGCTTTGGGTTGTCCTTTTGATCATTCAAGTCTTTTAGGGTAGCAAGTAGATGGGTTAAAGGTGCTTTATCTTGCAGCGCTCTTAAATTGGGTGTGTTGGGAGAGCTAACATTCACCACAAAGTAGTCAACATAATCAAACAAAGCATTAAAGCAATAAATATAATCGTTGACCGCTTCTTCATTAGGGGTGACTTTATTCTTGCCGATATTCCCTCCGATAAGAACATGCTTGTTTTTCTTTAGACGTTTCACTGCGTCATCTACGCCCTCATTATTAAAGCCCATACGGTTAATAATGGCTTCGTCTTCTTTCAGGCGAAACAATCTTTTCTTCGGATTGCCGGGCTGACCTTTGGGGGTTAGTGTACCTATTTCAATGAAACCAAAACCAAAGTTAGACAGTTGCTTATACAAAACAGCATTCTTATCAAATCCTGCTGCTAGACCTACTGGATTCGGAAACTTCAACCCAAATACCTCTCGTGCTAAACTAGGGTGTTTTACTTGATATAAGCCTCTAATGATGGCTGGAACACCTGGGATAGCTGAGAGAAACTTGATCATGAAAAAAGAAAAGTAGTGTACTTTTTCGGGATCAAAAAGAAATAATAGGGGTTTGATGAGTCTTTGGTACATCGAATTTGTTTTTACAAAAATAAAAAAACCAACCCGCTTGCGGATTGGTTTTAAAAAAGTTTTGAAAATAAAAAGAACTTATTTCTTTTCCTTGCTGTTGAGCTTTGCACTCAATTCAAGTGAAATCGAACTGCGTTCCATTTTGATTTTTCCAGCCAATGTTTCAACAACACAAGTGTTGTCTTTGTCATTCAACTCTGCAATTTTACCGTGCATTCCACCTTTGGTGATTACGCGATCTCCTTTCTTAAGGGAACTCATAAAATTGCGCTCTTTTTTTTGTCTACGCTGTTGTGGTAAGATGATGAAAAACACAAACACCACAAGCATTAAGAGTAAAAAGGGTAGTTGATCCATTGATTAGTTTTGTAAACGTGCCGCTGCAGCAGCTTCACGTTGTTGTTGTCTTACTGGGTCTGCTTGAACCATCGCTTTAATACGGATCGTCTCACGACCAGAATCTGTGTTTGCAGAAATTGTAACCGTTTTTTGCTGTAAGTTAGGCTTGTTACTAGAGTCAAAGCTCACACGGATTTCTCCACTTGCTCCAGGAGCAATGGCTGTGTTCTTTGGATACTCAGGCACAGTACAACCACAGCTACCACGTGCATCAGAAATGACTAGGTCAGATTTTCCAGTGTTTGTAAATGTAAAAAGGGTTTCAACGCGCTGTCCTTCTTGGATGTTTCCAAAATCGTGAATCGTTTTGTCAAACGTCATTACAGGAGCATTCGATACTGCTTTCGCAGAAGATGCGGCTACAGCTGTTGCAGGAGCTTCTTTTTTCTCGGTGTTTTCGCCACAAGCAGTAAAGGTTAATGCAAGTGCAGCTAGCGATAAAATGAAATATTTCTTCATGGTATAAATTATTTTTTTCCTAGACAAATGTAGCAAAAATTATTCCAATAAACCACGTCCTTCTTTGTTTAGACGATCTCCCTTGATGTAGTCTTTAACCAGGTTGTCTAAAACTCCATTAATGAATTGATTGCTCTTTGGGGTAGAGTATTCCTTGGCGAGTTCTAGGTACTCGTTTAAGGTTACTTTTGGAGGGATATCGGTAAAATAAATCAATTCTGCGATAGCGATTTTAATCAACAAACCATCTAGGGTGGCAATGCGATCTTTGTCCCAATTTGGGGTTTTACCTTCAAATTCTCCTTGAAGTGTCGCTTCATTTACAATAACCTTTTCATAAAGGGATTTTCCAAAACCAATGTCTTCAACTTTCTCGGCTAAATCAGGAAAGGCTAAGGAGGACATGTCTTCTTCCCGCAACTTGCGTAATTGCTTTAAAATAAATGTATTTACCACAGGCAAATCATCTACCCATTGCATATTAAGGTCTTCTATATAGCGATAAAGACGCTCATCGGGCGCGATAATTTCTTTGAATAATTTAACCAAGAATTTTTTTTGTTCCTTAAAACTTGTGGTTTCCTGCTCAAGAAAGGAAAGGTATAATTCACTTTGAACAATGGTGTTAAAAAGCTGGCGCACATAATCAAATTCAATCTCCCAAGTATTGAGTTTATTCTGTTCTATCTTTTTGGCTAAAAAGGGGTGTTTGGCAATTAGGGCTAAAGGGGCCAAAGCCACTATTTGTGGGTAATTTTTATTGAGCGGGGCACTGCCTCTACGCTTTTTGTTTTGCGTTTTGTCTTGCTCATTTGCATATTCCCATAAGGCCTTAAAAAGGGAAAGAAGGGTTGTGTGTAATAGCAACATATCTTGGCAACTTTTGGCTATTGCAGAAGTTCCTTCTTTTAAAGAAAGGAGGTTTCCATTATAGTGGGCATAAACGGCTTGCATTACTTTTACGCGAATCTGGCGTCGTGTTAACATCTTCAAAGAACTTTAAGGCACAAAAATAAAGGTTTAAACTGGATAAAATGCTTTTTATTTTTTCTTTTCTAAGCATATTTCCCTCAATCAAATGTTTACCTTTGACTTGCAATTATGAAGGAACTACAATACCTAAATAAATACTTATTTACCTACCGTAAGAAATTACTGCTGGGTGTTTTTATCACCATTATCGCAAGAATATTTTCTTTATTTACGCCGCGCTTAGTGGGGAATTCAATGACCTCAATTGAACAGTATTTACAAACATCTCTGGGGGATACAAGTCAGCTAGGGGAAACTTTATTATTCAATATAGGTCTCATCATTACTGCTTCCTTGGTTTCTGGTTTTTTCACCTTTTTAATGCGCCAAACCATCATTAATGTTTCGCGCTTTATTGAATATGATTTGAAAAACGAAGTCTATCAGCATTATCAAGTCCTGTGCAGTACTTTTTACAAAAAAAACAGAACGGGAGATTTAATGAGCCGTATTAGCGAAGATGTCAGTAAAGTAAGAATGTATTTTGGTCCTGCGTTAATGTACAGTATCAATACCATTGCCCTTTTTGTCATTGTAATTAGCTATATGGTTAGTATTGCACCCACCCTTACCCTTTACACACTGTTGCCCCTGCCTGTATTGTCTATTACCATTTATCAATTGAGCAAAGCGATAAATATACGCAGCACAGCTGTACAAGAAACTTTAGCAAAACTATCGTCATTTACACAAGAAGCCTTTAGCGGAATTGGCGTCATTAAGTCTTATAATCTTCAGGCCTCAATTGAAGCGAGTTTTGCCGATTTGTCCTTGGAAAGTAAAAACCAAAATGTTGCCCTGGCAAAAGTTCAAGCTTGGTTTTTTCCATTGATGATTTTATTGATTGGTTTCAGCAATCTTTTGGTGATTTATGTAGGGGGAAAACAATATATCGCTGGTGAAATTGAAATAGGGGTTTTGGCCGAATTTATTATTTATGTCAACATGTTAACTTGGCCAGTCGCTACCGTAGGGTGGGTAACTTCAATTGTGCAACAAGCAGAAGCTTCGCAAAAAAGAATCAATGCCTTTTTAGAACAAAAACCCAGTATTGAAAATGGATTCTCTTCCAAGAAAATACAACAGGCCGATCTCCGTTTTGAAAAGGTCTCATTTACTTACCCAGATACCGGAATAAAAGCCTTAGACAATATTTCATTTGATCTAAAAGCTGGAGAAACCCTCGGGATTGTAGGGAAAACAGGGGCTGGAAAATCTACCCTTTTAGAATTGATTGCCAGATTATACGACCCCAGTGAAGGGAAGGTCATTATAGATCAGCAAAATGCAAATGCATACGCGTTAAACAATCTGAGAGAAGTTATTGGCTATGTGCCCCAAAATCCCTTTTTATTTTCAGAAAGCATCGAAGAAAACATTCGTTTTGGAAAAAGCGATGCCTCCTCTGAAGAAATTGTTGCAGTGGCCAAAAACGCAGCAGTACACCAAAATATCATCGGTTTTAAAGAAGGCTATAAAACCCTTTTGGGAGAGAGAGGCGTCACCCTTTCTGGCGGGCAAATTCAACGCATTTCTATCGCAAGGGCACTGATCAAAGATCCTTTGGTTCTTTTGTTTGACGACTGCTTATCAGCCGTAGATGCTGACACCGAAGAGCAAATCCTTCAACATTTGAATGAAGTTAGCCAAAACAAAACAACCTGTATTGTAAGTCATCGTGTTTCTTCTGTTAAAAATGCAGACCAAATTATTGTATTAGAAGAAGGCAGAATTATCCAACAAGGAAAACACAACGAATTGCTTAATGTGGAAGGCCATTATCGCGAACTAGCGGAGAAACAAAGCACATAAATCACGTTCAATATTTGTTTTGTTTAATTTTTTTTATCAATTTTAACATGAATTGACTATAATGGGTGAACAAAAATCACTATTAAAAAACTAAATTGAACATAAATGGATTCACCTCAAGAGGAAATCAACTCAAAAGTACTTCGGGCTGGAAGACGAACGTACTTTTTTGATGTTAGAGAAACAAAAGCAAACGACTATTATCTCACCATAACAGAAAGTAAGAAGTTTACAAATGAAGATGGGAGTTATTACTACAAAAAGCACAAGATTTATCTGTACAAAGAAGATTTCAGTGAATTCAAAGCGATCCTAGGAGAGATGATGGATTTCATCATCAAAGAAAGAGGTGATGAAGTGATTAGCGAACGACACCAAAAAAACTATACTGGAGAAAATAACACTGATTTTTCAACGACCAACGCTCCAGATAAGTTCACCGATATCGAATTTGAAGATATTTAGACCTTCACAAAAAACAAGTATTTAGCCGTTTCTTAAGGAAACGGTTTTTTTTTGTGCTCGAATTCGTAAATTATGTGCATGAAAAAATTAACTACCCTTTTATGTTGTGTCGTGGGTATACTCACAATCCATGCACAAACGCAACTCGATTACTATTTACCCACACAGCAAAACTACAACCCTGACATCCCAACGCCAAGTGAAGTTTTAGGACACGAAGTTGGCCAATGGCATGTAAGCCACGATAAATTATCGGAATACATGCGCACCCTTGCGGCTGCCTCAGACAGGATTCAGATTGAAAACCGCGGAGGCACCTATGAGGATCGCCCCCTGTTTTTATTGACCATAACCAGCCCAGAAAATCATACAAAACTTGACGAAATTAAAGCACAGCATATTGCCTTAACAGAAGCGGGCAGCGAAAACCTAGACACTGCAAAGATGCCAGTAGTCGTGTATCAAGGTTTCTCGATTCACGGAAACGAACCCAGCGGAGCCAATGCAGGGCTATTGGTGGCTTATCATCTGGCCGCAGCACAAAGCGACGAGGTAATCAATTTACTCAAAAATACCGTGGTTTTATTTGACCCTAGCTTTAACCCTGATGGGCTTCAACGTTTTTCGCAATGGGCCAATACCCATAAAGCCCAAAACATTAATCCAGATGGGTATGATAGAGAATACAATGAAGTATGGCCTAGAGGCAGAACAAATCATTATTGGTTTGACATGAATCGCGATTGGTTGCCCGTTCAGTTAAATGAGTCAAAAGCACGCATTGCGAGCTTTATCGATTGGCTACCCAATGTGCTCACAGATCATCATGAAATGGGTACTAACGAAAGTTTTTTCTTTCAACCTGGAATTCAGTCTAGGGTCAACCCGCTTACGCCAAAGAAAAACCAAGAACTGACCATGGCGATTGGAAAATTCCACGAAAAAGCACTGAACAAAATTGGCTCGCTTTACTATACAGAGGAAGATTACGATGACTTTTATTACGGGAAAGGCTCTACTTATCCAGACGTTAATGGCGCTATTGGAATCCTTTTTGAACAAGCCAGCTCTAGAGGGCACGCACAAGAAACGGCAAACGGACTCCTCACCTTTCCGTTTACCATTCGAAATCAATTTACCACAGCACTTTCTACCCTTGAAGCAGCAAACGCATTGCGCAAAGATTTACTCGATTATCAACGTAGCTTTTATAACAGCGCTAGAGCAGAAGGCAATAAAGGAAGAGACAAAGCAATTGTCTTTGGGAATCCAAAAGATGCTTCAACCAGTTATCGTTTGGCCGAAGTTTTGCAACGACACGATATTAAAGTACATCGCTTAAACAAAACACTTCAAAAAGGAGGCAAACGTTTTCCGCAAGAAAATAGTTTTATTGTCCCGCTAAACCAAAAAAAACAACGCTTAGTACAAGCCATTTTCAATGAACAAAGACAATTTCAAGACAGTTTATTCTACGATGTTTCTGCCTGGACCCTTTCGCATGCTTTTGATGTTAATGTTGTCAAGGTAAAAGACCTCAACACGGCAGGAGATCGTTTAACACAAATTGAACGTCCCACGGTGCAAGAAGTAAAACAAGCGACTTATGCTTATCTTTTTGAAGCCCACGGATACCTCAGCCCGAAAGCCGTTTACCAGCTATTAGATGCAGGGGTGCGTGTTAAGGTGGGAATGCAACCTTTTTCAATCGAAGGGCGCACTTATGATTATGGGAGCTTAATGGTTCCAGTGGCAAATCAGGCTTTAACGGAAAAAGCGTTGTTCGAACTGATGCAAAAAGTCGCCAAAGCAGCTGAAATCAATATCCATAGTGTAAGCACTGGTTTAACCTTAGGAATCGATCTAGGCTCGCGAAACTTTGAAACAATTAAAAAACCGAAAGTAGCGCTTCTAGTTGGCGACGGCGTGCGCAGTTATGACGCTGGCGAAATCTGGTATTTAATGGATACACAATACCAAATGCCGGTGACTAAACTCGATGTAAAATCGATTCGATACCGCGACTTAAGCAAATACACGCATATTGTTATGCCCAGTTATAACGGTAGTATTTTAAATGACGTAAAAGAGCAATTAACGGATTGGGTTAAAATGGGCGGACACCTTATCGCCTATCGCGATGCAGTAAAATGGGTTAATCAACAAGAACTTGTTAAAGAAGAATTTAGAAAGGCAACACTTGTGGCAGAAAACGTTTCTTTTGTTAATCAAGGAAAATTTAAAGGTGCACAGGCCATTGGCGGTGCCATTTTTAACAGCCGAATTGATCGATCACATCCCATCAATTTTGGAATTGAAGACGCAGAGCTTGCACTATTTAGAAATTCAAAAATCTTTATGGAGCCAGAACAAAATAGCTATGATAACCCAATACAATATACCCAAGACCCCTTGTTAAGCGGCTATATTTCAGAAGAACAACTTGAGTTACTAAAAGGCTCTGTACCCTTTAAAGTAAAAGCAAAAGGAAGAGGATCTATTTTATTAATGACAGACAATACCAACTTTAGGGCTTTCTGGTTAGGAACCCAACAATTGTATGCTAATATGCTGTTTTATGCAGATTTTATGTAATTAACGGAGCTGTTGCCCGTTTTCTACAACAGCTTGTGGAGAAAGAAGAAAAACATCATTGCCTTGTGTTGCTCCCAGCACAAGGCATTGACTATTAAAATCGGCAATTTTTTTAATGGGAAAATTAATTACCGCTATTACTTGGCGGCCAATCATCTCCGAGATAGTGTAACGGGTTGTAATTTGAGCTGAAGATTTTAAAACCCCCAAAGGACCAAAATCAATGGTCAATTGGAATGCAGGTTTTTTCGCCTGAGGAAAGGCCTCAACTTCTAATACAGTTCCTACGCGGAAATCTACTTGTTCAAAATTATCAAATTCAACCAATTCCTTATTTTTTAAAGAAAATGTCATCTAGGATCCACGCTGGACCAATGAGTAAGAATTTTAAATCATCAAAGAAAGAGGGTTTTTCTCCTTCTAGTTTATGGCCGTAAAATTGACCAATCCAAGCGACCACAAAAATCGCTAAAGCGGCTTGCCAAAGCGGCATAAACTGTGCAATTTGCGCATTGCCAAAGATGCACAAACTCAAAAAGGCTAAAATCAAAATGCCCATTTTTACAGAAAGCCTCAAATAGAAAAACATAATGGGGATTAAAGTAACAACTGCCCAATTGGCAATCGCAGGAGATTGTATCCCGCTGAGATCGATCAAAAGCGCATTTGGAATCGACATAAATAGTCCTACCACAGAAAATACGATTAGCGGTACACAAACAAAGTGAATCGCTTTATTGGTTTTGTTTTGATGGCTTTGTGCATATGCGTCAAGCCAGTCTTGCATTGTTTTCATAAGTCAAATGTATATTTACACTCAAATTACATAATTTTGAAGAATAAAAAAAAATATGGCACTCGTCGAATCAAATATGCTTCCCTTAGGAACTAAAGCTCCTTCCTTTTCTCTCCCCAATGTTATCAATAACCGCACAAGTACTTTAGCTGATTTAAAAGGTGAAAAAGGCACCTTAATTGTTTTTACGTGCAATCATTGTCCATATGTAATACATCTCTTGGACGCCTTTGTTGCTTTGGCAGAAAAAAACAAGGAAAAAGGAATTAGCACCATTGCCATTTCTAGTAATGATGTCGTTAACTACCCTGCAGATCACCCAGATTTAATGAAAGCGTTGGCACGCGAAAAAAACTTTTCTTTTCCCTATTTATATGACGAAAATCAGGCTGTAGCGCAAGCTTATGCTGCTGCTTGTACCCCAGATTTCTATTTGTTAAATGACGCTAATGAACTGGTTTATCGGGGGCGTTTTGACGCCTCTAGGCCTGGAAACAACACACCCATTTCTGGAAGCGATTTACAAAACGCCATTAACGCTTTGCTAAAAAAAGAACCCATACCAGAAAAACAATATCCTAGTATGGGTTGTAATATAAAGTGGAAAGCAGGAAATGAGCCTGCTGGCTTCTCTATTTAAAATCGACCAATTCTACTTCAAATTTTAAGGTCGCATTTGGGGGAATTACACCTCCTGCACCAGCAGCTCCATAGGCCAAATCAGATGGAATAATCAAGCTCGCTTTTGCCCCTTTGTTTAAAAGAGCAATGCCTTCATCCCATCCTGGAATTACCTGACCAACGCCTAAGCTAAATTCGATGGGTTCATTGCGTTTAAAGGAGGAGTCAAAAACAGTCCCATCCAGTAATTCGCCTTTGTAGTGCACCTTAACGGTGTTTCCTTTAGCGGGACGTTCTCCTTCACCTGTTGTATCGATCTGGTAAAACAAACCACTTTCTGTTTGTTGAAAACCTTTTGTTATTTCAGCTAAAGCAGCCGCTTGTGCCGCTTTGGCTTCTTCTATCTTTTTAATTTTATCTGCTTCAAAAGCGGTAAAAGCTGCAGAAGCATCAAAAGCCTCGGCTGCAGCACCCACACGAAGAATCTCTAAACTGTCGACTAAATCGCCTTGGGCGATACGATCAACTACATCTTGGCCTTCAATTACTTGTCCAAAGACGGTGTGCTTCCCGTCTAACCAAGGAGTGGCTAAATGGGTGATAAAGAATTGGCTTCCGTTGGTTCCAGGACCTGCATTTGCCATAGAAAGCACCCCCGGTTTGTCGTGGCGTAATTCTGGGTGAAACTCATCGTCAAACTGATAACCTGGACCGCCCATACCTGAGCCTTGTGGACATCCCCCTTGAATCATGAAATCCGGAATAACACGGTGAAAATTCAATCCGTTGTAGTAGGGCTCTCCCGATCCTTTTTCCTTGTTGTCTTTAGTTCCTTCTGCTAAACCAACAAAGTTGGCGACAGTTCCTGGTGTCTTGTCATAGCTGAGGGAAAGTAATATTGCTCCTTTTGGAGTATTAAATCTAGCGTAAAGTCCGTCTTGCATGGTACGTGTTTTTTTAGACGGCAAATATAAGGGAATCAGGTGGAATTAATTCGCTACCTCATTGGTGAATTTAATGCGATAAAGGCGAATTTCTTCTTCATCATAGTCGCCTTCGAACTCTTCTATGGCTTCTGCAATGGTATCATTTTCAGCTTCCATAAAATATTCGTGGAGTTCTTCTTGTTGATCTTCGTCTAATATTTCATCTATCCAATAATTGATATCGAGCTTTGTTCCTGCAAATACAATGGTTTCCATTTCATGAATGAAATCTGACATTCCCATGCCTTTTGCCGAAGCAATGTCGTCTAAAGGGAGCTTTCTATCAACACTTTGGATCATGTACAACTTTAGGCCAGAATTTGCGCCAGTGCTTTTAACCACCAAATCTTCAGGACGTGCAATGTTGTTTTCTTCAACATACTTTTTTATTAAGGCTATAAAAGCTGGTCCATATTTTTTTGCCTTCCCTTCTCCTACGCCATGAACGTTAATCATTTCTTCTACCGTAAAAGGGTATTTAAGGGTCATGTCATTGATCGAGTTTTCCTGAAAAACGGTGTAGGGTGGAATTCCGCTTTTATCGGCTACGTCTTTACGCAACTGGAGCAATATTTTTTTTAACGCTAGATCGTTAACTGTGTCACGAGCAAAGGGAGCGGTGGATTTCACTTTAGAAGTATAGGCATGATCTTCGGTCATTAAAAAAGAAAAAGGATTTTCTTGAAAATTCACACCCTTTTCTGATCTTCTTATTACCCCGTAGGTTTCAATATCTTTTTTTAGAAATCCAGCTACATTCGCTTGTCGAATCAAAGCCATCCAATAGGCTTCATTTTTATGTTTTCCCTGCCCATAAATGGGTAATTGAGCTGTATTGTGGCTATTGATGATTGCATTTTGCTGTCCGACCAAGGTTTTGACAACCTCTTTCGCTTTAAACTGTTCTCTGGTTTGCACTAGGGTTTGTAATAATAGCTGGAGTTCTTCCTTTGCCTCAACCTTAGTTTTTGGATAACGTCTATTGTCATCCATTTTATTTGGATCGCCTTTTTCTGTATCGAAGGCTTCACCGAAATAATGCAAAATAAATTTCCTTCTAGAGATGGAGGTTTCTGCATAAGCGACCATTTCATTCAAAAGTGCCATGCCAATTTCTTGTTCTGCGACTGGTTTCCCCGACATAAACTTCTCTAGCTTCTCAATATCTTTATAGGCATAAAAAGCCAAACAATGCCCTTCTCCCCCGTCTCTTCCTGCTCTTCCGGTTTCTTGATAATAACTTTCAATACTTTTTGGAATATCGTGGTGAATCACAAAGCGTACATCTGGTTTATCAATTCCCATTCCAAAAGCAATGGTGGCTACCACTACTTCACATTCTTCTTTTAAAAAGGCATCTTGATTATTGGCCCTTGTTTTGGCGTCTAAGCCTGCGTGATAAGGAATGGCATTAATATCGTTAACTTGAAGGATTTGCGCCAGTTCTTCTACTTTCTTTCTAGACAAACAATAAATGATCCCAGACTTTCCTTTTCGTTCTTTAATAAATTTAATGATCTCAATTTCTACCTGCTCGGTCTTTGAACGAACCTCGTAATATAGATTAGGACGATTAAAAGAAGATTTAAAGATTTTTGCATCTGTAATTTGCAAATTCTTCATAATGTCTTCTTGCACCTTTGGGGTTGCTGTGGCAGTTAAAGCAATTACGGGTAAATCTTGATCGATTTGTTGCAACATATGCCGCAAATTGCGGTAATCTGGTCTAAAATCGTGTCCCCATTCAGAAATACAATGGGCTTCATCTACGGCCAAGAAAGAAATTTTAGATTGCTTTAAAAACTGAAGGGTTTCTTCTTTAGCCAAAGATTCTGGTGCTACAAACAAAAGCTTGGTCACCCCATTTCGTATATCCGTTTTAACCTGCTCTGTCGCCGTTTTTGTCAGCGAAGAATTCAAAACATGTGCAATCCCTTCTACCTGGGACACCCCTCTTATGGCATCAACTTGATTTTTCATCAAGGCAATTAAAGGAGATACAACAATAGCTGTTCCCGGACTAATTAAAGCAGGCAATTGATAGCATAGGGATTTTCCCCCACCTGTGGGCATAATAACAAAACTGTTCTTTTTTGCTAAGACATTTTGAATAACTTCTTCCTGTAGTCCTTTAAAGGTGGAAAAGCCAAATATTTTTTTTAATTCTTCTGTTAATTGCATTGAAGACATGAATGCTTTAAATCAAATACTTTAAATTTGCACACTAAATATAACACTTACAAAAGAATTCCCCTCATAAACACAGTCAAATTGTTAGACAAAAATAAAATCACAGCTGTTGTAAAAACGATCCAACTAAATGCTCTGTTTGATAAAAAAACAGTTTTTTTTGCGCTGCTGAGCTTTGATTCTCATGAAGATAAGTTGATGAAACACCTTAAAGCTTATGGCGGTATGCAACGACCCAGTTCTTTTATCCCTATATTTAAGTTTAATTAAAGCAGGAAAAAACAAATGATCCCAGAAAATGAAATGTCATTTCTAGAACATCTAGAAGCCCTACGCTGGCACTTAATCCGTGCTTCTTTGGCCGTAGTAATTGTTGGTTTTGGGGCTTTTATCGCAAAAGATTTTATTTTTGACACCCTTATTTTTGGTCCAAAGAAAGCCGATTTTTTCACCTATGAGCTATTTTGCAACATCTCAAAAATGATGGGGCAAGGCACAAGTTTTTGCATTGAAGAACTTCCCTTTCGCATCCAAAGCCGAGCGGTTTCTGGGCAGTTCTCTGCGCACTTATGGACCTCCATTACAGCAGGTTTCATACTTGCTTTTCCTTATATTTTAATGGAATTTTGGAAGTTCATTAGCCCAGGCTTACTTGCCCATGAAAAAAGAAACGCAAGAGGATTTATTGTCATTGCTTCTTTTCTGTTTTTCCTTGGCGTCCTTTTTGGCTACTATATCGTTACACCCCTTTCCATTAATTTTCTAGGGAGTTATACGGTCAGTAACGAAGTCTTTAATGATTTTGATCTCGACAGTTATATCAGTTTACTAAGAGCAGCAGTGTTGTCTTCAGGCTTTATTTTTGAATTGCCCATCTTGATGTATTTTTTCACCAAAATAGGATTGGTAACCCCAGCCTTTCTAAAGAACAACCGAAAGTTTGCCATTGTGATTGTATTGAGCATTTCGGCCATTATTACTCCTCCAGATATCGCCAGTCAAATAATTGTAACCATTCCCATTTTGATCTTATATGAGGTGAGTATTATTATTTCAAAATTTGTTTATAAAAGACAACAAAAAGCCAATGAGTAAGCTTGTAGAAGAATTCAATGCCTATCGTTCTAAAATGAACGAAAAACTAATCGGAGAAAATTCAAAAATCATCAAAAGGATTTTTAACCTCGATGCGAACGCCTATCAAGCGGGAGAACTGGATACGGCCACAAAAGAATTGATGGGATTAGTCGCCTCAACGGTATTGAGATGCGACGACTGTGTTCGTTACCATCTTGAAGAGTGCTATAAAAACAAAGTATCTAAAGCAGCCGTGGTAGAGAGCCTTGAAATTGCTACTTTAGTGGGGGGTACAATTGTTATTCCTCATTTAAGACGCGCTTTTGAATATTGGGAAGCCCTAGAACAAAAAGAAGATTAAGATGAAATTAAAAGCTTTATCCATAGAGAAATCCTACCGAGGTAGAAAAGTGGTGAGTGGAATCTCGCTAGAGGTAAATCAAGGAGAAATCGTAGGTCTTTTAGGACCAAACGGCGCCGGAAAAACAACTTCTTTTTACATGATTGTAGGTCTGGTTAAACCCAATGCGGGGAATATTTATCTAGACGAGACAGAAATCACCACCTTCCCCATGTATCAAAGAGCCCAAAACGGCATTGGATACCTGGCACAAGAAGCTTCTGTCTTTAGAAAACTCAGTGTTGAAGACAACATCTTAAGTGTGCTGCAATTAACTTCTTTAAGCAAAAAAGAACAGCGCCAAAAAATGGAGGATTTACTAGAAGAATTTGGCTTAAATCACATTCGGAAAAATAGAGGAGATTTACTCTCGGGTGGGGAACGCAGAAGAACTGAAATTGCACGAGCTTTAGCAACAGACCCAAAATTTGTTTTGCTAGATGAACCTTTTGCTGGGGTTGACCCCGTTGCCGTAGAAGACATTCAACGCATCATTGCCCATTTAAAAAACAAAGACATCGGTATCTTAATCACCGACCACAATGTTCAAGAAACCCTCGCCATCACAGATAAAACCTATTTGATGTTCGAAGGGAAAATTCTTAAAGCGGGTACGCCAGAGGAATTAGCACAAGATGAAATGGTTCGAAAAGTCTATTTGGGTCAAAACTTTGAATTGCGTAAAAAGAAAATCAAATTTTAAAGACGTATTTGACCGAACTCAAGGCGACATAAAGTAGAATTGTTCCTGATATTGCGGCTAAGCCATAGAGCAAAAACAAGACGATCATCCCGATAAATAATAAAACGGGGAACAAGAAAGACATCATGCCTTCATTTGCCTTTAAGGAAAACATTTTCCAGTGAATATTCATCAAAAAGATCGATAGGGCACAGAAAATCAATAGACTTATTGGATTCATTAAATAAGCCTTAAACACGACTAAACTAGGGTGTTGAAAAACAAAAGGCAATCCCATAATCAAAATAGCATTGGCTGGTGCTGGTAATCCTTTAAAATAAGGCAGTGGCTCTTCCAATAAATTAAAACGGGCTAGTCGAAAAGCTGCACCTAGGGTAATGCTAAACCCAAACAAGGCCAATGGGGCAAATGAAAGTACCATAGAGATATCAGAGGAAATATTTAGGGTATAATCATTTATTTTAACCCCCGAAAGTACAAAAGTCTGGTACATTAATACGCCTGGAGCAAAGCCACTTGTTATTAAATCGGCCATGGAATCTAACTGCACCCCTAATTCACTTTCAACCGATAAAAGGCGCGCAAAAAAACCATCAAAAAAATCAAAAAAGACCCCCAATAAAACAAATAAAAGGGCTGCATTGAATTGATGAGAAAAAGCAAAATAAACCCCTAGACAACCTGAAATTAAATTCAGTGAGGTGAAAATATGTGGGATTGTTTTTTTAATCATAAAAAATATTTAGGCCAAATTACAATTTTTATGCGGGCTAAAAGCACCTAAAGAAACGACTTTTTTGCTTTCTTTGTGGGGTCGCTAGAAATGAGCAATCGCATGAAAAAAGAAGTCATTTTATCCCTAAGCAGTGGTTTACAATTAGCATTGGCCTGGCCCACCTATGGACTTTCATTTTTGGTATTCTTTGGCATAACGCCCCTCTTGTATCTTGTTGAAGAGATTAATAAAGATGCCCACAAGAAAAAAGCTTGGAGGGTTTTTGGCTATGGCTATTTAGCCTTTTTCCTATGGAATGTCTTAACAACATGGTGGATTTATAATTCAACGGCCTTTGGCGCTGCTTTTGCCATTTTGTGCAACAGTAGTTTTTACGCCATTATACTTACCGTTTATCGCTGGTCTTTAACACGCCTTCCCCAAAAAACAAGCCATCTCTTTTTTATTTCATTTTGGATTGCATTTGAAAAGTTTCATCTGAATTGGGATTTTTCTTGGCCATGGCTCAACCTTGGGAATGTTTTTTCAGAAAGTATTTACTGGATTCAATGGTATGAATATACCGGCTCTTTTGGCGGCACGCTATGGGTGCTGTTAATCAATTTAATTGGTCTTAAATACCTGAGGAATTATTTCAATGGAGCATCCTTCAAAGAAGTGGCAAAATCTTTTGCGCCCCAACTTTTATGGATTGCGCTACCTATTGTCATTTCAATGCTTATTTACGTAAAGCTAGCAGATAGTGAAGCAGCAGCAGAGGTCGTTGTTTTGCAACCAAATCTTGATCCTTATCAAGAAAAATATATCCTTAGTAACATACAATTACTTCAACTAGCGGAAGAAATTACAGCAGATCAGCTAGACCCAACAGTAGACTTTTTATTGACGCCTGAGGGTTATTTTGATCAAGGCTATGGCTTAAACCTAGACCAATACACCAAAGATGCTTTTTACAAAGACATCAAAACATTTACGCAAAAGCACCCCAATCTTTCTTTGGTAACAGGAGCCCAAAGTTTTCGGTTGTACCCACGGGCAAAAAAAGCCCCTACGGCAACGGCAAATCGATTAAAAAATGGTGCGTGGTATGATATTTACAATTCCGTTTTTCATTTTGAAGACAATTTAACCGATGACTATTACCACAAATCGAAACTTGTTGTTGGGGTGGAATACATGCCTTACAAAGCCTTTTTAGCCCCTTTAATGGGCGAGTTTTTACTAGATTTTGGCGGAACGATCGCCACCCGCGGGGTTCAAGAAACAAGATCGGTTTTTACGTCAAAAAAAGGAATTAAGACTGCTCCAATCGTTTGTTATGAATCGATCTATGGCGCTTATGTAACCGACTATGTTCGCAATGGCGCTCAATTCCTCAGTATCATCACAAATGATGCCTGGTGGGGAAATACCCAAGGCCATCAACAACTGTTGAGTTATGCTAGACTGCGTGCAATTGAAAACAGAAGAGCGATCGCCCGTTCGGCCAATACGGGGATTTCGGCTTTCATCAATGCTAAAGGAGAACTTCAACAAACCCTCGGCTATGAAGAAAAAGGTGCTCTGCGGCATCGTGTTCCGCTGTACAGCCATTTAACTTTTTACACCCAATATGGCGACTATTTAGCGCGCTGGGCCATTTTCCTTTTTGGCTTATTCCTGTGCATTGCGATTAGTGGGCGTTTAAAAGAAAAAGCAGCATTTTAGGCCAATTTAACTTTCTCCTTAAACAAATTACTGTAATTTTGACCCAATGAAGCAATCCATTGTTTTGATTCTAGGGCTTTTAGTGGGGTACTTTCTCATTAAAAAACTGCTGTTTTCTCCCCCTAAACAGAAAGACAAGAAAGGATTTAGAAAGAGATATGAAGGGCGAAAAAAAGAAAAATTAAATGCTAGAAATGAAAGTTTACACCAAAACAGGTGATGACGGTACGACAAGTTTATTTTCAGGGAAAAGAGTGCCAAAACACGATTTGCGCATCAATAGCTACGGTACCATTGATGAACTAAACAGCTGGGTTGGCGCGATAAGAGATCAAGCGGGGCAACAAATTCAAAACGAATTAATTGCGATTCAATACAATTTAATGACCATTGGTGCACAGTTGGCCAACGATCAAGGAAATCTTCCAATTCCAAAAATTGGCCTTGAACAAGTTGAAATTTTAGAAAACAGCATTGATCGCATCACCGATGAACTCCCTCCACTTAAAAACTTTGTATTGCCTGGAGGGCATCCTTTGATTTCTAACACCCACCTTGCGCGCTGTGTTTGCCGAAGGGCAGAACGCTATATCACTGAACTTAAGGAAATAACAACCGTTGAAGCAGAAGTGATTTTCTACATCAACCGACTGTCAGATTACTTTTTTACCCTTGCGCGAAAATTCTCGCAAGACCTGGGAATTGAAGAAATTAAGTGGGAACCGGGTCGAAAGTAGAGAAATAACTTGCGCATTATTTCTAAACAATTATTTTTGCAAAAAAAAAGTCATGTATTGGACCTTAGAATTAGCTTCTTATTTAAGTGATGCACCTTGGCCTGCGTCCAAAGATGAATTGATTGATTTTTCAATCAGAACAGGGGCACCACTAGAGGTAGTTGAAAACCTTCAATCTATGGAAGATGAAGGAGATGTATACGAATCCATTGAAGAGATTTGGCCTGATTTCCCGTCAGACGATGACTATCTGTGGAACGAAGATGAATATTAAACCGCAAAGTTGAAAAAGTCTCTTTAGGAGGCTTTTTTTTTGCTTACATTTGAGTCTCAAACGCCGAAATTAATTATGAGTTTTGTAAATAATCTCTTAAAAGTTTTTGTTGGTGACAAAACCAAGAAAGACCTTAAATCTATCCTTCCACTTGTTGATGCCATCAAAAGCCACGAGCAGTCTTTTGAAGCCTTAACAAACGACGAACTGCGTGCCAAAACAAACGCATTTAAAGAAGAAATAAAAGCCGCACGCGCAGCATTTGATCAAAAAATTGATCAGTACAAACAAGACATCGATGCAACCGAAGACATCGATCAAAGAGAGCAGCGCTATAACGATATTGACCAGTTAGAAAAAGATGCCCTTGCAGTAACCGAAGAAGTGCTCTTAAAACTTCTCCCAGAAGCTTTTGCGACGGTTAAAGAAACCGCAAAACGCTTTGTTCACAATTCCTCTGTAGAAGTAACAGCCTCTGAATTTGACCGACAGATCTCTGGAGAAAAAGCCTATGTTACCCTAAAAGGAGACAAAGCTTTGTGGGCCAACAGCTGGGATGCTGCAGGTATTGAAATCACCTGGGACATGATTCACTATGACGTTCAGTTAATCGGTGGAATTGCCATGCACCAAGGAAAAATTGCCGAGATGCAAACAGGGGAAGGAAAAACCCTTGTGGCCACTCTTCCAGTCTACCTCAACGCATTAGCAGGTAAAGGGGTTCACCTTGTTACCGTTAACGATTATCTCGCCAAACGCGATAGCGCATGGATGGCACCTATATTTCAGTTTCACGGCCTTACGATTGACTGTATTGACCACCACCAACCCAATAGCGAAGAACGCCGCAAAGCCTATTTGGCCGATATTACCTATGGAACCAATAACGAATTTGGTTTCGATTACTTAAGGGATAATATGTCGCATACGCCAGAAGACCTGGTGCAACGTAAACACCATTTTGCAATTGTAGATGAAGTAGATTCTGTCTTAGTTGATGATGCCCGAACCCCGCTTATAATATCTGGACCAATTCCAGAAGGAGATCGACACGAATTTGATGCGCTAAAACCCAAAGTAGCCGATTTATACACCAAACAAAGAAACCTGCTCACCGCTGTGCTGGCAGAAGCCAAGAGCAAAATCAGTGCTGGTGAAACCGAAGAGGGAGGAATTCTGCTTTTTAGGGTTTATCGCGGTCTTCCAAAAAACAAAGCACTCATAAAGTTTTTGAGTGAAGAGGGCGTTAAGCAATTACTGCAAAAAACAGAAAACTTTTACATGCAAGACAACAACAGGGAGATGCATGTAATTGACGCAGAACTTTATTTTGTGATTGATGAAAAAAACAACGCTGTCGAATTAACCGACAAAGGGGTTGAATATCTTTCAGAAAGTGTTCAAGACAAAGGTTTTTTTGTTTTACCAGATATCGGGACAGAGATCGCTAAAATAGAGAAGGAAAATCTAGCGGTTGAAGAAGAAGCGGCGCAGAAAGAAATTTTATTTAAAGATTTCGGAATTAAAAGCGAACGCATTCACACCATGACCCAGCTCTTTAAAGCCTATACGCTTTTTGAAAAAGACACAGAATATGTTGTGATGGACAACAAGGTGATGATTGTCGACGAACAAACGGGACGTATCATGGACGGTCGCCGCTATTCTGATGGACTTCACCAAGCCATTGAAGCAAAAGAAAATGTGAAGATTGAAGCGGCAACACAAACTTTTGCCAACGTTACCCTGCAAAACTATTTCCGCATGTACCACAAACTTTCTGGTATGACAGGAACTGCAGTAACAGAAGCAGGAGAATTTTGGGAAATCTATCAATTAGATGTGGTAGAGATTCCTACCAACCGTCCAATTGCACGTTCAGATAGAGACGACTTAATTTATAAAACAAAACGCGAAAAATACAATGCTGTTATTGAGGAAGTAACCCAACTTTCCCAGCAAAAACGGCCTGTATTGATTGGTACCACTTCTGTTGAAATTTCAGAACTACTCAGTAAAATGCTCAATATTCGCAAAGTGCAACATAACGTACTAAATGCAAAACTGCATAAAAAAGAAGCAGATATTGTAGCAGAAGCCGGTAATCCTGGGGTGGTGACCATTGCAACAAATATGGCAGGACGTGGAACAGATATCAAACTCTCTGATGAAGTAAAAGCCGCTGGAGGACTTGCCATTATAGGAACAGAAAGACACGATTCACGACGCGTTGATAGACAACTACGCGGACGTTCTGGACGTCAGGGAGACCCGGGTAGTTCTCAGTTTTTTGTGTCACTTGAAGACAACCTCATGCGCCTGTTTGGCTCAGATCGTGTTGCCAAAGTGATGGACCGCATGGGCCTTGAAGAAGGAGAGGTTATTCAGCATTCGATGATGACAAAGTCGATAGAACGCGCACAAAAGAAGGTCGAAGAAAATAACTTTGGTGTGCGAAAACGCCTCTTGGAGTATGACGATGTAATGAACGCACAGCGGGAAGTTATTTACAAAAGAAGAAGACACGCCCTACAAGGAGATCGTTTGAAGGTAGATATTGCCAATATGCTTTTTGAAACCTGTGAAGAAATCGTTCGCAACAACAAAGCAACCAACGATTTTAAAAACTTTGAGTTTGAAATCATAAGTACTTTTTCCATTACTGCTCCTGTTATAGCAAGTGAATTCGAAAGTATGGCAGAAGGGGAATTAATCGATAAGTTATACCAAACCACTTTTGATTATTACAAACAAAAAGGAGAAATAAACGCAACCCTGACTTTCCCGGTGATTAAAAATGTTTTTGAACGCCCAGGGAATAAATTTGAAAAAATTGTAGTTCCTTTTACAGATGGAACCAAAACATTAAACGTAGTTACACATTTAGAAAAAGCCTATACCTCTAAAGGAAAACAACTTATCGAAGATTTTGAACGCAACATTACCCTAGCTTTAATCGACGACGCTTGGAAAAATCACTTGCGCAAAATGGATGAGTTAAAACAATCGGTGCAATTGGCTGTTCACGAACAAAAAGACCCCTTATTAATTTACAAATTCGAGGCTTTTGAATTGTTCAAACGCATGATTGGGAATCTTAATCGAGAAGTAATTTCTTTCTTGTTAAAAGGAAGTATTCCATCGCAAGACACCTCTATACAAGAAGCCAAAACAAGCCGCAAAAAAGAAAAGCTAAAAACCTCTAAAGACGATGTTTTAAACACCGAAGAACTCGCCCAAAAGCAACGCGCGATTGGTGCCAGTGCCGGCGCACAACAACGTCAAGTTGTGGAAACCATCACCCGTGAATTGCCCAAAATTGGCCGCAATGACCGTGTGACCATCAAAAACACCATTACAGGGGAAAATAAAACCTTGAAATATAAGCAAGCTGAGCTGCTCCTCGCGAAAGGAGAATGGGTCTTTGTTGAAAAAAATTAATTCGTAACTTACATCAAAATATGTAGTTGATGGAAATGTATGCGGAAATTTTACTCATTGCTATTCCCAGTTTTTTGGTTTTAGTGTTACTTGAACTCGCCTATGGCGCTTGGAAAAAAAAGCAAACCTACAGCTTGATGGACACCCTGTCAAGTCTCAGTTCTGGGATGACCAATATTTTAAAGGATGTTTTTGGCATTGGATTAATCATCATTTCATACCCCCTATTAAAGAACGCACTAGCAATTGTTGAATTAAACGAAAGCATTTGGCTTTATTTTATTGCCTTTATTTGCGTTGACTTTGCCTCCTACTGGAATCATCGCCTGAACCACTCCATCAATGTTTTTTGGAATAGACATATCGTGCACCACAGCAGTGAAGAGTTTAACCTTGCCTGTGCGCTTCGGCAAAGTATTTCTAGTTTAATTGGATTTGGTGCTTTATTCTTGCTTCCTGCTGCCCTCTTAGGGATTCCCCATAAAGTCATCACAGTACTTGCACCGCTTCATTTATTTGGACAATTTTGGTACCACACCAGACATATTGGGAAACTTGGTTGGTTAGAATATATTTTGGTTACGCCTTCTCAACACAGGGTGCATCACGCCATTAACCCAGAGTATGTAGACAAAAACCTCTCTGCCATTTTTTGCATTTGGGATCGGTTATTTGGTACTTTTCAAGAAGAATTAGAAACGGTTCCATGTGTCTATGGAACGCTTAAACCGGTACAAACCTGGAACCCAATCTTGATTAATTTCCAGCACAATTGGGGCTTGGCCAAAGACGCCTGGCATACCAAAAATTGGGGAGATAAATTCAAATTATGGTTTATGCCCACCGGCTGGCGCCCTGCAGATGTTGCGGCGCGATTTCCAAGACCGATTGTAGCTGACGTCTACGCCCAACAAAAATATGCCCCAGAATACCGCTTTAAACACAAACTTATTGCCTTGTTCCACTTTATTGGACTCAATGCTTTTATTGTTTTGTTCTTAACCTCATTTGGTGAACTTCACTATTCGAGTAGGGTGGCTTATGGCATTTTGATTTTTACCACAATCTTTGGTTTTACCTCCCTCATGGATGGGCATAAATGGGCATTCGTCTTTGAAATAACACGTTCCCTATTTGGCTTATTGATCATGTTCCACCCTTTTCAAGGACGCGTTTGGGAAGTTGATTTTGCTTTCGCATTAGGAACAACGATTTACTTCTTTCTAAGCCTTTTCGCTACCCTTTGGATGTACCAATCGTTACCAAAACGCGTTCCTATTCGGTCTTAAAATGACAAAAGAAAAACCGCTAGATTTCTTATTCCTCGGCCCCGCTTATCCCTACCGAGGAGGGATAGCAGTAACACAACAAGCTCTCGCAAAAAGTTTACAAGAACAAGGATATCAAGTTAAATTATGGACCTTTACCGCATTATACCCTGCTTTTCTTTTCCCTGGAAAAACACAATTCTCAAATGAACCAGAAACGCATGGTCTTTTGATTGAACAAAAAATACATGCCTATTCTCCTTTCCAATGGAACAAAATCGCAGCGGAAATTAATCGCCTACAACCTAAACAGGTCGTCTTTCGGTATTGGACTCCTTTTTTATCACCCTGCTGGCAATATATTGGAAAACGACTAAGTGGTAGTATTAAAAAAGTTGGGTGGGTAGACAATTGGCAAGCGCATGAACCCAAACCTTGGGACAAGTACTTGACAAAAAACTTTGAAAAGACAATGGATCTTTTTACCACCCTATCGCCTGCTATTGCAGCAGAAATAGCACGGAGCACAAAAAAAGAGGTTTGGGGTAAAATGCATCCCATTGAAAATAAGCTGCCCAAAAAAATAAGCCAAAAGAACGCCCGAACAAAATTGAATTTAGCGCAAGAGGAAACCCTTTTATTGTTCTTTGGATTAATTCGACCTTACAAAGGTTTAGCACTTTTATTGGCGGCCTTAAAACAACAACCCGATAAACACTTAATGGTTGTTGGGGAATGCTATGAGGACTGGAAAAAATACCAAAAATTAATTCAAGAATATGGTCTTGAAAAGCAAATCACCAGGAACAATTGTTTTGTATCGCAAGCGGAAGCAGCCCTGTATTTTTCAGCGGCAAATGCGATTGTACTCCCTTATACCTCTGCCACACAAAGTGGAGTACTTGCCCTTGCCTACCATTATGAAACGCCCTTAGTAGTGACAGATCACCCAGGCTTAAGCCAAGCGGTATTAGAAGACACAACAGGAATCGTTTGTGCACCTTCGGTAGAAGGGCTTTCTAACGCCATCAAGGCTGTTACAACCCAAAATACAAACAAAGCCTTTAGTGAAAATTTAAAGCAATCAAAACACCGCTATTCTTGGGAAGTTTATGCCAAGGAGTGGGCCAATTTTATTTTCAATGCCTAACAACAGCATTCAACTCATTTGTAGTGATATCGACGGGACTTTACTCGATAAAAACCGTGCGCTTTCCAGCAAAACCAAAAGCGTATTTAAGCAACTAAAAGACCGCTATCCTACGGTATTAATTTCCTCGCGAATGCCGAAATCGTTACGGCAGTTACAAGCTGAGTTAGGTATTGAAAAAGCGCCTATTATTGCCTATAATGGTAGCTTAATTCAATGGGGAAACACCACCTTATTTAGCCAAGAAATGCCATTTGAATTACTAGAAAAGCTGGTAAAGTATGTTGAAGGAACAGGAATTCACCTTAGCCTTTACCACAAAGATGAATGGATTGCCCCAGCAGACGATTACTGGGCAAAACGAGAAGCAAACAACACGAAAGTCACCCCCAAAATTGCACCGCTAAAAACCACCTTAGCCGATTGGAAAAGACGGCAAATTAGTGCACATAAGCTTATGTGTATGGGAGAGGAAAAAGAAATCGAAGCCCTTTATCGACAATTGCATTTACACCAAAAGGAGATCAATGCCTATCGTTCTAAAAGTACTTATATAGAGGTTAGCCACATCGAACAAGACAAGGCCTCTGCCCTATCCCTTCTGCTCAAGAAAAAATTTCCTACTATTCATATGAAAAACGTAATCGCCTTTGGTGACAATTACAATGATGCCACGCTTTTAGAAAAGGTAGGATTAGGCGTCGCTGTGGCGAATGCTAAGGAAGAAATACGCGCTAAGGCAAAGGCCATAAGCCGAGCCAATATTGAAGATGGGGTCGCCTTATTTTTGGAAAAAACCTTATTGAGGTAAGTTGCTTTTTAGATCGAAAAGTCCTTATTCTTTTGGCCGAAGACTTTCTGCAATAATGTTTTTAAACTTGGTAGTACTCCACCCGTGATCCCTATTAACAAAATGGACAGGAATATTAAATTGATCTCCAGTAAAGGATTTCCCCACATAATCATCTCCCAAGAAGCGAATACCAAAATCGTTTTCTTCAATTAAAGACAATAGGTCTTTCTCATAAGTATAAATCAAAACGTCGTCTACATGGACATTGGCCATTAGCTGTTCAATTCGCTCTTCTGTAGAAAGAATTGGTTTTAATTTTTCAGGGCGTTCTATTGAGGGATCTGTTTGTAAAAGGATCGTAAAATGATCACAATTGGCCCTACACTCTTTAAATAGTTGAATATATCCTGGGTGGAGGATATCAAAATTCCCAGCGGTAAATCCTTTTTTCATAGCTCTATTGTTTTACAAAAATATTTAAAATATCAATTAACACGTCCGAACTTCCCAAAGTATATTTAGCGGCAGTTTGTTTGTGCCCTATTTTGATTGAATGAATGTCATTCGGGAGTTTTTCAAACATATGTTCATCGGTTACATCATCTCCAGCGACAAAGACAAAATCATAGGCCTCGCTAGAGAATAAGTCAAAAGCAGCAATCCCTTTGTTAATCCCTGCAGGAATTACCTCGATGATCTTATTTCCCTCCATAACACTAATTTCATTGGAAATCATGCTCGCTAAAACTGTTTTCAATTCTTCAGCTTTATTAACGCCTAATTCTGGATCTGTTTTTCGGTAATGCCAAACCAAAGAATTGCTTTTTTTCTCAATAAGTGTTCCCGGAGTATTGTCTGTGAATTGCTGTAATACAGGTAAAATATGGTTCATCCAGTCATTATTGGTGGGATGCTTGTCTACCCACTGATCTGTTTGCGCAAGTTTAACAAAATGGCCGTGTTCTGCCACTAGGGTGATTTCCTTATTGGGAAAAATCTTTTGCAAAAACGACATGGGTCTACCGCTAATAATGACCAAATGGTTTGCGGGGTCCTCACACAATTGTCCAATCAAATCATTGACTTCTTTAGTCGGCAGGGCCTTGTTGCGCATTTTATGAAATTTAACCAAAGTACCGTCATAGTCAAGTAGCAATAATCTTTTATTTGCCGCATTGTATCCTTCCACAATTTCTGCAGTGATCTGATCTGTGATACGCATGCTTTTTTGCTGTTGGGGACTAACGGCAATCGCCGACAATCTGGCTAAAAAATTATCAGCCCAAAAGGTCACATTATACCGTCTAATGCGTTCGCGAAGTTCAATATTTCTTTCTTCTTGTTCTTCTTCTGGCATATTTATGGCTTCATAAATTGATGCAGATAAACCTTTAATATCAAAAGGATTAACCGTTAAAGACTGGTGTAACTCTTTCGATGCACCGGCTAATTCGCTTAAGATTAAGACACCTTTATTATCGACTCTAGTTGCGAGATATTCCTTTGCAACTAGGTTCATTCCGTCCCTTAAAGGTGTTACCATTGCGATATCTGACAAGCAATAAAAGTCGATTAAATCATCAAAATCAAAAGAACGATAATAGTACCAAATGGGGGTCCAATTCACTGTGGCAAACTTGCCGTTAACGCGACCAATTATTTCATCGGTATCTCTTTTGAGCTTTTTATAGTGGGAAACATTGGTTCTTGAAGGAACTGACACCATTACCAAGCGTACTTTTTCTTGGTATTGCGGATAATGTTCTAAAAAGTATTCAAAAGATTTGATGCGATTAATCACTCCTTTGGAATAATCTAAACGGTCTATTGAAAGGATGATCTTTCCTTCGCTAGATGCTTTGTGGCGTTCTAATTCTGTTCGAAAAGTAGAAAAATCTTCTTTTTTTACTGCCCTGTGCTTAATGGCCGTATTCTCAAATTTTTCAAAATCTATCCCCATTGGGAAAGTGTCTATAACAATTTCTCGCTCTGCCTGTTTCACGATATTATAGTTCACCTGAAGATGTAAATGTCTTTTTACAGAACTGATAAAATGCCGTTGGTAATCATAGGTATGAAAACCGATCAAATCTGCACCAAGCATTCCATTTAATAATTCGTCTCTTTTGGGGAAAATCCTAAAGAGTTCAAAAGAAGGAAAGGGAATATGCAAGAAAAAACCAATGGTGACATCCTTTCGAACCGCCTTGACCATTTCTGGCACCAGCAATAATTGATAATCGTGAATCCAGACTTTATCGCCCGTTTCAATTTCTTCCAAGATGGCGTTTGCAAATTTTTGATTAACCGCAACATAAGACGCCCATTGATCTTCATCAAATTCAACATATTGTTTAAAGTAATGAAATAAAGGCCAAATACATTTATTGGATAAGCCCAGGTAAAAGTCATCTATCTCGTTTTTAGATAATGGAATGGGCTTATAGTTTTGCTGATTTAATGCTTTTGAGAGCTTGATGTAATCTTTTTCTTCAATATCTTCAGCACTTATTCCAGCCCATCCAATCCACAAAGATTTGCCATTTTCGTGAACTGTCTTAAGTCCTGTTGCCAATCCTCCAGAAGTAGGGGAGAAATTCCATTGATTATTGAGTTTTTCAATTTTTACAGGAAGTCTATTCGAAACGATTATATATTTTGACATAATTTAGTGTAGGCTGTTTTGCTATTTATAGCCTAAGGTAAATTTTTAATAAAAAGATTTTTATGAGCGATAACTTAAATTATGGAATAATAGGAAATTGTAAATCTGCTGCATTAATAAATGAAGATACTTCAATCGACTGGCTATGTCTTCCACAATTTGATTCCCCCTCTGTTTTTGCAAAAATCTTAGATGATCAAAAAGGGGGACATTTTTTGATTAAAAATCTTGACAATTACGCCATCCAACAAGCTTATATAGAAAACACCAATATACTGCGAACGGAATTTCGCAATGAAGCAGCTGGATTTGAGGTTATTGACTTTATGCCAAGGTATAAAAACGAAATTAATTTATACTATACTCCCCCAGAAGTTATTCGCATTATTCGCCCGCTTTATGGGACACCCACCCTATCGATCGACTACTTCCCAGCCCTAGAATATGCAGCAGCTCAAACAGACGCTTATATAAAGGATGACTTTATTGTAAGCGTTTATGATCACGCTAATTATGACACCCTCTACCTCTACTCAAATTTACCCAAAAAAGATATCCTAGACGGAAGTCCAATTACGCTAAGCCAGGCAGCTTTCTTTACCATATCTTATAATGAAAAATTGCAAATTCCCAGCCTAGAGCATTGCCTCTTGGAATTTGAAAGAACAAAGTTATATTGGCTTAATTGGTGTGCTAAAACTCCGACCTATACACATTACAACGAAGTTATTTTACGCAGTGCCATGACATTAAAGCTCCTTACCTATGATAAAACAGGGGCAATTTTAGCGGCAGCGACTACCTCACTGCCAGAATCCATTGGCGAAGTGCGCAACTGGGACTATCGTTTTTGTTGGATTCGCGACGCTTCAATGGTCATCCGCGTTATCTCAAAACTGGGGCATAAAAAAGTCGTAAAAGACTTTATTGATTACATCATTGATTTAATCCCTGAGACAGATGAAAAAATCCAAATCATGTATGGAATCAATAAAGAAAAAAAGCTGACAGAAGTCCTTTTAAATCATCTTAGCGGTTATGAAAATTCTAGTCCAGTTAGGATTGGAAACGCTGCCTATAAACAAAAACAAAATGATATCTATGGGATTCTAATGGATGCCATCCATGTAGAATTAGTAGAATTTCCTTTACTCTTTGAAAAGAAGGAAGAACTGTGGTCGATTGTTAAAAATATCGTTTGGATGGTTAACAACAATTGGTTTTTACCCGATAAAGGAATTTGGGAAATAAGAGAAGAAGACAAGCATTTTACCTTCTCGAAAGTATTGTGCTGGGTGGCCATTGATCGTGCCATTAAAATTGCCGACTTTTTGGGAAAGGACAAAGCGAAATGGAATCATTTAAGAACAGAAATCAAAAACGACATTCACGAAAAAGCCTGGAATCCAAAGATGCAAGCCTATACCCAATTTTACGGAAGTGATGCACTCGATGCTTCTGTTTTATTGATGGAGCAGTATGGCTTTATTGATGCGCTTGACGAACGCTACATTAAAACCGTTAAAGCAACAGAAAAAGAACTGTCTTATGAAGGGCTATTGTATCGCTATAAAAACGAAGATGACTTTGGGAAGCCCACCTCTTCTTTTACCGTCTGTACTTTTTGGTTTATTAACAGTTTGTATAAAATTGGCGAAGTAGAAAAAGCAAAAGCCCTGTTTGACCAATTGTTAAGTTACAGCAACCACTTGGGTTTATTTAGTGAAGACTTAGATTTTAAAACAAAGCGTTTGTTGGGGAATTTCCCGCAAGCTTATTCGCATCTTGCATTAATTGATGTAGCCCTGAGCTTTAATAATATGGATGCCTAAATAGTCTTTCTTAAAAATTGAATATATTGAACTGTAAATTCATGCTTGTGTTCAATCTTAGACTCTTTTCTCTTTTTATAGGTTTCTTCTCTGTCGCTGTTAGCGCTCAAAGCACCCGTTTTTTTGTCTCTGCACATCAAGATGACTGGCAACTATTTATGAACCCCAAGGTGTACGAAAGCATTAAAAACAAAGCAGATAAAACTGTCATTATTCATACAACTGCAGGGGAAGCAGGAATGGGCATGGGCAACGATGCTTATTACTTAGCCAGAGAAAAAGGAAGTCTTGCAGCAATACGCTTTTTATCGAATACCCATACCACAGGGGCAGGTTTAGGTGCAGAAATGCAACGCAATTATGTCAATTTAAATGGGCATAAAGTCTTGCGTTACCAATATAGAAATTGCGTGGTCTATCTCTTGCGTTTGCCAGACGGCAACGGTCAAGGCACCGGCTATGAACTACACGAATACAAAACCCTCGCAAAGCTTTTTGACGGAAGCAGTCAAAACGTTCCCACCATTGATAAAAGCACAATCTATAAAGACCGGAAAGATTTAGAATCAACCCTAAATGCACTCCTTCTAAAAGAACAAATCGGAGAACATACCGAAATACATCTCGCCGATACCGATCAAAACATTAATCCCGGTGACCACTCTGACCATCAAACTTCTTCTCAGTTTTTTCAGGCAGTCGCCAAAGAAATGGGCGGAGTTCAACTTTATCTCTATACCAACTATGCCAGTGCAGAACAACCTAAAAATGTCTCAAACGAGGGTTTTCTAGTCAGTGCCGCGGCCTGGGGAGTAACCACTGCACATATCGCAGATCACCGCCATTACAGCACCTGGGATGATGTGCACAACAGCTGGATAGGACGACAATATTTTAGAACAATTAGCCTCCCAAAAAAATAGTA
>CBFHVC010000022.1:0-31058 GCA_965659515.1 Candidatus Arcticimaribacter sp.
CCACTTACTAATTGATATAGAAGCATCGGTAAATTTATTAAAGCATAATAGCAGATTTCAAACTTCAACCTCTTGACTGCCAGTCAAGCGCTCTAGCCAACTGAGCTACATCCCCGATTATTCAAGCAGAGATAAAACATTCTTTGCACTAATCTACAAAGAGAAGCGAATCTATCTTCAGCTGTACGAAACAATTTTAAAGCGCGTAATCTTCGTTGCTTTAACCCGCTCTGCAATACCACTGTACAAAACAGAAGTTGGCGCTATTCGCTAAAGTTGCACTTTTTTTCTCCTTCTTTTTGTGCACAGCGAGGACATTTAAATGCATCGTGAAATGCTTGTTCTGCACTACGGTTTTGTCCAAAATTAACGTGAATCGTTTCTTGATAACCACAATTTCTACACAATCTTTATATACTCATATACTAAAATAATACGTTTTACTTATTGGGAATTTATCAATAGGGCGATTTAAAATAAAAGCAGAATTGTTTCCTATTATTCAACTCATTTTGACTTTTGTAAAGAATTGTTGCGCCAAAAAGAGAAATACACCTGAATTTTCATGAAATCCGCATCCTAAAACAACAGTAAAAGGGAGCGTTTTCCTTTATTGTATTACCAAGAGCGGCTGTAAAACAGAAAATACAGGGAAAGGTTTCTCAAGAAAACAAAACATAATTCCTACCTTCCAAGCTTACATTTAAGGTTTCATCTACCGAACAAACACACTATAATGGGAAGCAGTATTTCTGGATCGGGCAGCGCCATGCCGAAGCGAATAATTAAAAACGACTATTTTTTACAATTCGATTTTTACACAAAAAAAGGAGAAAAAAACCCCAAAGATCCCAAAGAGATCATTCAAAAACTCGAAGAGATTTCAGGAATTAGCGAACGGCGCTTTATTGGTGAAAACGAAGAGTCCATTGAACTTTTAGAAGAAGCTGCACGAAAAGCCATTACAGATGCAGGCCTTGAGCCAAATGAGCTAGACGGAATTATTATCGCCCACAATACTGCAAATGTTCGGGCCAATTTAGGCAGTTGTTTCCATCCGGTCCCAAATGTCGCTGCACTACTGAAAAACTGTTTAGAAATCACCAATAAAAACTGTCCCTCCTATGATATCCTCTTTGGTTGTCCTGGCTGGGTAGAAGGCGTTATTCAAGCCCATAGAATGATTCAACTTGGCGAAGCCAAACACGTTTTGGTTTGTGGTGTAGAAGTGGCCTCGCGCTTTCTCGATCCACACGATGTCGACTCCATGCTAATGGCGGACGGCTGTGGCGCAACAGTCATCTCTGCAGATGATCAAACAAAAGGAGTAATGGCCCACGCTACTTTTTCTCATGCCGAAGATGATTTAGACAGTATCATTTTGAATGGCTCTCTAAACAAAGAAAAAGAAGGAAACCTCTTCTTTAAAATGCAGGGTCAAAAAGTCTATAAATACGCTACCGCACAATTGCCTTTGGTCATTAAACAAGCCTTAGATAAAATCGATTTAACCCCTAGGGATGTCGACTACTTTTTCTTTCACCAGGCCAATGCAAAAATGCTAAAAGCCATTGCGGGAAATTTAATGAAGGCCTATGCTATCACAGATGTAGATTACAGTCAAAAAATCCCCAGCAGTATTTCCTTTTTAGGCAATACCTCTGTCGCCACCATTCCCACCCTCTTTGATTTAGTTAAAAACAAAGCCATTAAAGGCTTTCCCCTTAAAAAAGGGCAAACCTATGTCTTTGCTTCCGTAGGGGCTGGCATGCACTGTAATGCTATTGTTTATCGTGCTTAAGTAACTTTATTACGGCAGCTTTCCCCTTTTTAAGGAAGTTGCTTTTAGCGGTCGATTTTTCTCTCTGATGGAAATGTGTATATTTGATTACTTCGATGAAGAGGATAGATGTAGAAATAACCACTAAAAATTACTGTTATGGCCGATAAATATGTAGATATCGACACCCTGAAATACCTTCTATATGATATACATCAATTAGAAGAATTGTTAGAAAGAGACCGTTTTCAAGACCACGATAAAGAATCCATTGAGCTGTTTATGGAATCTACAAAGCGCTTTGCCGACAAAGAACTTTTCCCATACATCAAAGAGGTAGATGAAAAACCAGCCTACCACAAAGACGGAAAAGTATATGTGCACGAACAGGTAAAAACCATGATGTATGATGGCGGCGAACTTGGCTTTATCTCTGCTCCTTTCGATTATGAAGACGGAGGAATGCAAATCCCTTTACTGGCTCAAACCGCCTCTAACTATATTCTAGATGCAGCTAACAATCATTTACCTGGCTATGCTGGATTAACCCAAGGAGCGGCAGAATTAATTATCCATTTTGCTGGGCAAGAATTAAAAGACACCTATGTGCCAAAAATGCTTTCTGGCCAATGGGGAGGCACCATGTGTCTAACAGAACCTCAGGCGGGTAGTTCTTTGTCTGACATCGTAACCAAAGCAACCCCAACCGAGGAGGGTCATTACCACATCAGTGGACAAAAAATATTTATCTCTGGAGGAGACAACCATTTTACAGAGAATGTTGTTCACCTACTATTAGCGCGCATAGAAGGTGCTCCTAAAGGCACCAAAGGAATTTCCCTCTTTGTTGTGCCAAAAAATCGACCCACTGAAAACGGGACGCTAACGCCAAACGATGTTACGACTGTCGCTGATTTTCAAAAAATGGGACAAAAAGGCTATTGCACCACTCACCTCGGCTTTGGAGACGCTGGCGACTGCCAAGGTTATCTAGTGGGAGAGCCCAACAAAGGGCTACAATACATGTTTTTAATGATGAATGCTGCGCGTATTGGCGTAGGTAGAGCAGCCTCAGCCATCGCTTCTGCAGCCTATTATGCCTCTTTACAATATGCCAATGAACGCCCACAAGGGAGAAAATTAACCAGTAATGGAACAAAAGACGTCAACGAGCAACAAGCCCTAATTGTTGAACACCCTGATGTGCGCCGCATGCTCTTGTTGCAAAAAGCCGTTGTAGAAGGCTCTATGAGCTTGGTTTTAAGAGCGGCAAAATACTACGACCTTGAAGTAACGGCACAAACAAAAGAAGAAAAAAAGAAATACAATACCCTCTTGGAAATGATCATTCCAGTGGTAAAAACCTATCCTTCTGAAGCAGGGATGTATTCCATTAACAACGGGCTTCAAATTCTTGGAGGCTATGGTTTCTGTTCTGACTTTATTCTACAACAGTATTATCGCGATATTCGCATTTCTGCCATCTATGAAGGGACTACCGGAATACAATCACAAGATTTACTCGGAAGAAAAATGACCATGGGCAATGGAGAAGGCGCACAACTATTAATGGCTGAAATGATGCAAACCATTGAAGCTGCTGCACAAATAGACGCGCTAAAAGCCTACGCAAATACCTTAGGGAAAAAACTAGAGCTAACGCAAGAAATCCTTACTTCTCTTATGCCCCACGCCATGAAAGGCGATTATGAACGATTCCTCGCGGATGCTTCCATCTTTATGGAATTCTTTAGCTTAATCATCATTGGATGGACATGGCTTGAAATTGGCGTAGATGCCAAAAGAAGCCTCATGATGGGCAACAGCAACTACGCTGCTGAATTTTATGAAAGTAAATTGGAAACCCTGGAATATTTCTATGCATATGAAATGCCTAAAACAGCAGGACAAGCAGAAATCTTGATGCATCCCTCTACGGTAACCATTAAAAAAGAAAAGGAATATATCGTTTAAAAAATGAGATCAAACCAAAGCAGAAAATGGCTATTGCCTTGGCTTTTGGGTTTTCCCCTTTGGTTGCTTTTTGATCTTTTTATGGAAGCCATTGTTTTCGAAGCCCTAGGCTGGAACGGCACAACAAAAAACGATTGGTTTTTTATGCTGTGGTGGTTGATACTAGGGGTTTGGCTGCTTTATGGTGTCCGAAAAAGCCTGCGCTCATAAAGGGGTAAAAGGGTTCTTTACGCTTTGCGTATCTTTAACTTAAATCAAGCTTATGCGGTATTCTTGCCTATTATTGCTCTTCTTCTGGGGAAGCTGCTGGAGTGCTTTTGCACAAGGCCCAGGCCTTTTAATTCAGCAATATGACAAAATCCCTACCGATTTGGAATACTACCGAAAATGGAATTTTGACATCTTGCTTCAACCCCATTTGTCAAAACCCACCAATCGAGAAAGCAACAGTAAACTGCAGCTAAACATGGGGGCTAGAGTACATTATCGCTTGGCCAAATCTTTTGGTTTTAGCAGCGGGGTAGATTTCCATCGGCTGCGCTATCAATACAATTATGAAACAGATAAAAGTGTCGATCAATTGTATTTCTTGCGGCTTCCTTTGATGTTAAGTGTATATCCCGTAAAACGGCTGCGCTTGTCTTTAGGAGGAAGCTATCAGTTCTTTCTTGCTGCAAATGGCCAAGTTCCGCCAGCGATAGAACGCAGTCCATATCCCAGTCGAACTTTCCTCAACAGCATTGGAGTAATGGCCAGTGCGCACTACAGGATTTGGCGAAAATTTTCAGCAGCATTGGGCTTTCATTTTCAAAAAAGAAGCGCTGATCCACTCGATCGAGTAAGTCAGAATTTTCAGGGCTTTTCTTTGGAAATCGCCTACACCTTACTTCAACCAAACCGACCGAAACAATGATACAAATTCAACGCGCACATCTCAGTCACCTAGATCAACTTGCACAGCTGTTTGATGCCTATAGAGTGTTTTACAGAAAAAAGTCTAATCTAGCCGGTGCAAAACAGTTTTTAAACGAGCGTATGGACAAAAAAGAGTCGGTTATTTTTGTCGCGCTACTGGAGCAACAGCTTGTCGGTTTTACCCAACTTTATCCGCTTTTTTCATCGACCAACATGCAGCCTATTTGGCTTTTAAACGACTTATATGTCGCAGAAGAACACCGGGGAAAAAGCATCAGCAAGGGCTTAATCAGAGCTGCGCAAGAGCACTGTAAGGTGACCAAAGGAAAAGGAATTAGCCTAGAAACCGAAAAGTCCAATCTTCCGGGTAATGCCCTTTATCCGCGTATGGGCTTTGCACTAGATCAAGCACATCATTTTTATTATTGGGAAAATCCTATTGCTCCTTCAGCTGAATAAGGATAACGCCATTCACCCCTTTTTCTCCTACTTTATCAAAGGCTGCTTTGTCTTTTAAAACGTCAATGCGTTCAATCAAATCTGGAGAAAGCGATTGAAGGTCAAATCCAGGTGCTTTTTCTACTCCATCAATCATAATTAATGGGGCTTTTTCATCCGCTCCACCTTTGGTTTTAATTACAAAGCTGTTTTCTGCTCCTTTTTGCTGCTGATCGATTTTAATTACCTGAATGCTTTTTTCTCCTTTAGTCGTTAACGACATAGAAGCACAAAGACTGTCTTTTTCAGCACAATTGCCTTCTGACAGCATACAGCATTCTTTTTTCATTTTCATGGTCATCCCTGGATGCATTGCACCTTTTGTTTTCCATTGAAATGAAGATGCCTTTGGAAGGCTATCCGTTCCATCTAGCTTTAGAATAAACACTCCTTTGTGGTGAAGACTGTCCCCAAGCATTTGATCTACTAAACTATCTTCTATTTCAAAGTGAAAAACTTCTGGCGTTGGTGGAAATCCTTCTCCGTAAAACAAAATCTCTTTGTCCCCGTTTGGTAAAGGAATATGACGGTCTGAGGGGAGCATCATGCGTTTTTTGGCAATTAGCTTTGGAGTGGCGTCCTCTTTTTTAGGTGTATCATAAACTTTAATGACGATACAGGAAGAGAATAAAAAAGAAACAAGCAGCACGAAAATAATTTTTTTCATTTTTAAAATTTGAATCATTAAGAAAAATAGGAACTATATAACATTAATCAAAAAAACGACTTAGGGTGATATTCATTAAGTGATGTGGTGCTTTTGACTGTAGTGCATTATCACGGGAGCGATTTTTATACAGAAACAAAAACTTCCATCGGTTGTTTTGTAAAGCAAAACCGAATTCAATTTCATAGCGAAAAGGAACATTAACCGCGGTAAAAGGAGCCTTGTTGTGAAACAAACTTCCCTCGAGCATATAATCATAAAAAACATAACTGCTATTAAAACCGATATACATGGCATCGCCATTGTTTTGATTATAGAGGGTGTTTGCCCCAAGACCAAATACATTTCCATGGCCAATATTAAGTCCTGTTCTGCTTCCTAAATGCATGCGTTGGGTGCCTAAAGTGCCATAGTTTTGACTCACAAAGCGTAGGTATTTCCCCCATTTTTTCTGGAAAAAATAGTGGGCAAAAGCGTTCAGGTGCACTGTCTCTGGCAATTGGTCTACCCAGGCATTGTTGGGCAGTCCCAACACATTTCGGTGGTAGGTGTTTTGCATCCAACGCGCCAGCGACCAGTCTCCGGTAACCCCCAGTTGAAGACCAAATTCGTATTGTTTGTTTGTGCTAATTTCTTTTTGCTGGCTATATTTCAAATAAGTCCATCCCCCATAAGGATAATCATATTCTGCTGTATTTGTTGAAAAGCGATCAGAAGGGGTATAAATTTCTTGTCCCAATTCAAAAAGGCGAAAACTTCTCAGGGAGTCTTTGCTTTCTTCAGAAAGGATTTCCTTGCCGTATTGTAAAAAAAGGCCGCTGGAATAAAAATAGTCTGTGACAAAAAAGAGGTCATTGTCAAGCGAAAAATTAAAATAACGGCTTTGGGCTCTCGCAACAGTGCTTGCCCATAACAAAACCCCTAAAAGAAGAAGCTGCCTCAACTATTTGCGGTTTTTAAGAACAAGCAGCGGTGTCTTGGTAAAAAAGTCTTTTTTAAGCACAACATCTGTTTCAATTAATTTGGCGAAAAAGCCCCGTGTTCGTGCAAACACCGTTAGTAAATCGGGTTGAAAGGTTCTAAAATACTCTAGTACGCCTTGATAAACCGTCCCATTTTCGGTAGAAGTCATTTCTTTAGACAACTCAACAATTTCATGATCGATTTGTAAATCTTTTCTTTCTTGGCCCGGAACTTTCACCAATAAAAGAGCGATTTCGGTAGCAAAATTTTGTTGAAAAAAGTGAATCGGAGCAAGAGAACGTTCTCCCTTAATTTCCCCATGTTTAAAGGCAAATAACGCCTTTTTGGGGATTGCAAATGAAACCCCTTCTGGAACAATTAAAACGGGAATATTGGTTTTTTTAACCAACTTCCCTGCCGTTGGTCCTAAGAATACTGCTTCATTGTCAGCATTGGGCATGGGTCCTGAAAGAATCAAATCGAGGGACACTTTTTGATCCAAGGCATCAATCCCACTTAACACATCTCCTTCATAGGTAACCAATTGTATATTAATTCCCTTATGGTCTATTCGCTGCACTAATTCCTTAATTCTTTTTGAATTATTGTTCTCAACAGCATGCTTTGCATTAAGCAAATGTGCATTGGGGAAACTCGGGTTAAAAGCATCCATAACATACAGGTTCGATTGGGTTGTTAAAGCCAATTCAATCGCATAAGTTAAGGTGTTTTCTGCGTTTTCAGAGACGCCTAAAGGGACAAGAATGTTTTTCATCGGAATAAGAAATAATACAACAAAGGTAAGAAGGATTCAAATAATCTGTATTGAAGTCTGAAGAAATTGTGTCTTTGGTCAAGCAATTCCAAAAAAATACAGAACTTGCAGGCGGAAACAATGCCGCACGCTTTATGTCATCAACCATTCGGATTACCAAAGAATTTAATTTTGAAACAGGTCACGCTTTACACGGCTATGACGGCCTTTGTAAAAACGTTCACGGACACAGTTATAAGCTTGCTGTAACCGTTAAAGGGCAACCCATAAACGACCCCACGCATGTTAAAAATGGGATGGTGATTGACTTTAGCGATTTAAAAAAAATTGTGCGTGAAGAGGTTGTTTATCCCTTTGACCATGCTACTGTTTTAAACACCAGTACTCCCCATAAAGATCTCGCTGATGAAATGGAAAAGCGCGGTCATAAAGTTTTACGGGTTGCTTATCAACCCACCAGTGAAATGATGGTGATTGATTTTGCCCAAAAAATCCAAAAACGCTTACCTAAGAACATCACTTTGGTCGCATTAAAACTACGCGAAACCGAAACTTCTTTTGCTGAATGGATCGCAGAAGAACAAGCTTAAAAACCCAATTCGTCTAAGTCTTCTTCTTTGTCAATTAATGGATTGCGTGCATTGAGATCAATGGGTTGGCAATCCAGGGGGATCCCCACAAATTCTGGCGCTTCAAAATCTTCCAAAGAAATACCTAAATCGGGATTTTCATAGGCCGCTTTCATGTACATTGCCCAAATTGGTAAAGCCATACTCGCCCCTTGTCCATAGGCGATGTTGTCAAAATGCACCGCACGATCTTCGCCTCCTACCCAAACCCCTGTCACCAAATTGGGTACCATCCCCATAAACCATCCGTCAGAATGGTTTTGTGTGGTCCCTGTTTTTCCTGCAATGGGGTTTTTAAATTCATAAGGATAGCCCGTTACCACGGCTTGATATGCATAGTTGTCTTTCGCCACATTGTGGCGTAAGCGCTGTCCAGAACCGCCTTCTGTAACTCCTTTAAGCAAATTAAGGGTAACATAGGCAGACTCTTCACTCAGAACATCTTTGGTCTCTGGAGCGACCTCATAAAGGATGGTCCCATTTTTATCTTCAATACGCGTAATGGTAATCGGTTTTACATAAATGCCTTTATTGGCAAAAGTGCTATAGGCACCTACCATTTCAAAAAGGCTAATGTCTGGCGTCCCCAGCGCAATCGATGGAACTTTAGGGAGATAAGAAGTAATTCCCATTTTTTTGGCCAAATTGACCACAGGTGTAGGACCTACTTTATCCATCAATCGGGCACTTACGGTATTCACAGAATTGGCCAAGGCATTTTTAAGGGTCCGCATTTGACCGTATTTATCGCCAGAATTCTTGGGACACCAAGCTTCAACATTGCCAAATTTCATTGGCTCAATACAAAAAAGTGCATCGGGTAAAATATCACAAGGCGATAAGCGCAATTGGTCTATAGCGGTGGCATATAAAAAGGGTTTAAAAGTAGACCCAATTTGACGCCGTCCTTGCCGCACTTGATCATACTGAAAATGCTTGTAATTAAAACCTCCCACCCAACTTTTAACATGTCCATTTACAGGATCCATCGACATCATGGCCGCGCGGAGATAGTGTTTGTAATAGCGCATTGAATCGAGTGGTGTCATTACCGTATCAATATCGCCTTTCCAACTAAAAACGGTCATGGGAGAAGGCACTTTAAAGGACGCCCAAATTTCTTCCTCTTCTTTCCCTGAAGCGCGCATCGCGCGCCAGCGTTCCGATCTGCGGGCTGTTCGCTCTAAAAGTGTGTCTATTTCTCCTTCGCGTAACTCTAAAAAAGGCGCTATGGGATTTAATTCTTTGGTGTTTTGTCGAAAAAATTCCGCTTGTAAATTTTTCATATGATCGGTTACCGCCTGTTCTGCAAGGGCTTGTAAACGAGAATCAATGGTGGTATAAATGCGTAATCCGTCTCGATAAATATCATATTTTTCCCCATCCGCTTTGGGATTCTCCCTTACCCAGCGTTGCATAAATATTTTAACATAGGTCCGAAAATAGGTCGCTAAGCCCTCCCGATGGGAGTCAGGAGTAAAATCTAAGGTCAAGGGAATATTCTTTAAAGAATCGCGCTCTTGTTCCGTTAAAAAATCATTGCGTAACATCTGCTGAAACACCACATTTCGGCGCTCCTCCGTCATTGCTAAACGTCGCTTTGGGTTAAATAAAGAAGAATTTTTTAACATCCCCACCAAGGTTGCCCCCTCCTCTATTGAAAGGGTCATGGGGGTTTTGTTAAAGTATATTTTTGCGGCAGATTTAATTCCATCTGCTTGGTAACCAAAGTCATATATATTTAAATACATGGCAATGATTTCTTGTTTGGTATACCGTCTTTCCAGCATCACTGCTAAAACCCACTCTTTGATCTTTTGGGTAACAGCTTGAACCTTATTTCTTGAACGAACTCCTACAAACAATTGACGGGCCAATTGTTGGGTAATGGTACTTGCACCCCCACGCTTGCCTAAATAGGCGATTGCGCGTAAAGTGCCGCGAAAATCTATGCCAGAATGCGAATAAAAACGTTCGTCTTCAGTTGCAATTAATGCATTGACAAGGTGATCTGGAAGCGCATCAAAATCAACTGGGGTTCGGTTGTCGTTATAGAAAAACTTGCCTAAGATTGCCCCGTCTGTAGCGATGATTTGAGTCGCTAAATTGGTTTTGGGATTTTCTAATTGCGCTAAAGGAGGCATCGGGCCAAAAAGGCCTAAAGCAGCACTTCCAAAGATGCCTGCAACAAGGAAAGTACCAAGGGCAAAACATCCCCAAAACAATTTAATTGGGCCGCGAAAATCAATTGCTTTACTTTTCTTTTTCACTTTTTTTGCCATGGCTTATTGTCTTGCATTAATGGATAAACCTACCGATACAATTCCTTCGAGCTGTGGTGCAGCTTTTGCCCTCCCGTTGGCTCTATTGGCCTGCGAGATTTCTATTTGATAAGGAGCAGACGTTTGCGGCTGCCAATTTTCCTTCCACCACAATTTACTTTCCTTAACCGAGGTGAAACCCGTACCCAACCATTCGCCACTTGGCTTTGCCATGGCATATTCTAGGGTGTCACTTTCAATTAAAGAATCGTTTTTTTTTACCGCAGCCACTAAAAATATATTGGAGAAAGGATACGTTTGGTCATTCCGCAAGTGAATAAAAAAATCAGATGGCGCTGCGGTTTCTTCTTGAATATCAAAAACAATCGATTGATCTAAAGGCCAGCCGTTAGGGGTGTTTTGGTCTTCTCTATACAAAGAATTATTCCCACACGCAGCCCCTAAAAAAAGGACCAAAAGGCTGATAATCAAGGGAGGCTTATTCATTTTTCTGTGGCGCTTTTCGGTTGCGGTTGCGGTTGCGGTTATTATTGCGCTTGTTCTTATTGTTTTTGCTTTTAGGACGGTCAAAGCGATTCAGGCTATCTTGCCCCACGACATTTTCAAAGACTTTTTCTTCTTCTTTTGGCGGAAGGTCAAGTGCAAATTCTTCTAAGCTAGCCACAGGCTCTTTTGCGCGATTCTTGCGCACAATTTCGCTGGCTTGATCGTTGCTCAATAAATGCCAAGTCATCCAATCTCCCTTATATGCATACCACATATGGCCTTTAAAGATGTCGATTTTTTGGCAAACCGCAATGCCTTTTTCGGTATGCAATTTTGCGTCTATTTTAGGAAAACGCTTTAAGGCTTTTCGGTAAGCATCTAATTCAAAATTAAGGCAGCATTTTAACTTTCCACATTGTCCTGCTAATTTCTGGGGATTTAAAGACAGTTGCTGATAGCGTGCTGCTGCGGTAGAGACTGTTCTAAAATCGGTTAACCAGGTTGAGCAACACAATTCACGCCCACAAGAGCCCACGCCGCCCAAACGGGAGGCCTCTTGCCGTAAGCCAATCTGGCGCATTTCAATACGAATGCTAAAGGCTTGCGCCATATCTTTGATGAGTTGACGAAAGTCTACCCTGTTTTCTGCCGTGTAGTAAAAGGTGGCTTTTGAGCCGTCTCCTTGAAATTCCACATCAGATATTTTCATTTCTAACCGCAGAAAAATGGCCATTTCTCGTGCGCGTTTTTGTACTTCTGCTTCTCGGTCACGGGCCGTTTGCCATTTATCAATATCGTTTTGAGAGGCCATGCGATAGATCTTAAGGATCTCTTCGCTGTCTTCTTTTATTTTCTTTTTACGCAATTGAAACCGCACCAACTCTCCTGTTAGGGTAATCATCCCAATATCGTGACCACTTTGCGCTTGGGTCGCAACGATATCGCCTATTTTTAAAGGGAGTTTGTCTTCATTACGGAAATATTCTTTCCTGCTGTTTTTAAAACGAACCTCAACCAAATCACAGGCCGCTTCTCCGCCTGGCAATTGCATGTTTGACAGCCAGTCAAAGACAGTTAACTTATTACAGCTATCGGTGCCACAGGTACCATTGCTTTTACACCCTCGGGGGGTTCCGTCTGCAGAAGTACAAGAAGCGCACGCCATGAAAATTGTTTTTTGGTTGAAACGTAAAGATAGGAGGTTTTCCTAAAACTGCCCTCCCAAAAAAAGGTTAATGCGCCTTAAATTTTAAGACCTCAGACCGCCCCTTTTTAAAAATTTTATTGCTGTTGTGGGTTCCTTTGCGCAGCGCTCGCTGTTCTTCAATGGGCAGTTGAATGATTTCTTTACAAGGATCTGAACAGCAGCTTTGCATTTTTTCTCCACAGCTTTCGCATTGAATAAACAACAAATGACAGGCCTCGTTGGCACAATTAATATGGGTGTCGCAGGCAGCACCACACTGGTGGCACTGTGCGATAACATCCTCGGTGATTCTTTCTCCGCGACGTTCATCAAAGACAAAGTTTTTCCCAATAAATTTATTTTCGAGGGCCTTGTCTTTTACTTGTCGGGTGTATTCAATAATCCCGCCTTCTAGCTGATAAACGTTTTCAAAGCCTTTGTGTTTAAAATAGGCAGAGGCTTTCTCGCAACGGATTCCGCCGGTGCAATACATCAAAAGATTTTTATTGCTTTTATGTGCAGACAGGTCTTCTTCAATTATGGGTAACGACGCTCTAAAGGTGTCTACATCTGGGGTTACCGCACCCTTAAAATGCCCTATTTCACTTTCGTAATGGTTGCGCATATCGACACAAATGGTGTTGGGATCTGCTAGGAGTTGATTGAATTCTGCTGCATTGACATGTTTCCCTTTTTGGGTAACATCAAATGTTTTGTCATTTAAACCATCAGCGACAATTTTTTCGCGTACTTTAATGGTGAGTTTAAGAAATGACTTAAGATCTTGCTCAACAGCTATATTTAGTCTTACTCCCACTAAAAAATCAATGCTGTCTAAATGCGCTTTAAATGCTTCAAACTGAGGAGCAGGAAGCGAAAGTTGAGCATTTATTCCTTCCTTGGCGACATAGATTCTGCCCAATACGGCTAGTTTATCCCAAGCGAGAAAAAGACGATCGCGAAAAAGTTGTGGATTGCCTATGTGCGCATACTGATAAAACGATAGGGTTAAACGTTCTGTCCCGGCTTCTTCTAATAGAAAAGCGCGTTCTTGCGCACTTAATTTGTTGTACAGTTGCATGCTATAAACGATTTAAGTCAAGCACAAAGGTAAAAAAAATATGTCGCTTGAATCCGATTATTTTTTTTGCTGCTCTTCCGCTTTATCTAGAAATTCTATAAGATGTTGAATGTCTTCTGAAGCTTTTTGAAAATCATCAGGTAATACATCGAAGTTAGACAAAGAGGAAAAAAAACTTTTATAACGCTTTTTCTTAAGTCGTTAGGAGGAACAAAACTAAACAACTGGTCTAAGTCTTTTTGATAATTAGATTGTGTCATTTTATGTTTGTTCGTCTTGGTGAACAATCAATATACTAAAAATATTCAAATTAGTGATAAATGAGAGAGATAGATGCAAAATGTTTTCTTAAGTTAGGTGCTCGCATAAAAAAGTTAAGGGAGAAAAAGGGAGTTGACCAAAAAGCTTTCGCGTTTGACTGCGGTATTGCCCGAACCCAAATGCATCATATTGAAAAAGGCCAGGTTAATATGCGTATCCTGACCCTTAAAAAAATAGCAGACGAACTTGAAATCAGCCTTGGAGAATTGGTAACAGGCCTTGAATAGCGCGTTTTTTCATTTGTTTTATTTTGTTTAACTGCTTTTCTTTTAAATTCTACTGATCGCGCTTTTTTGGATAGCAAATCTTTGTCGCATCTTTGCACAAGCATTACTACACCGACCCGATGAGATCACTCCAACTTATGTTAAGCCAATTAAAATACTTTGCTCCTGCATGGGTGTTTGCTTCCATCAATATATTGGTTGGGACATGGGTTTTGTATTTACCAGACATCAAGGCAAAATTTAACTTGAATGATGCAGAAGTGGGCTCCGCCTTATTTTTTTCGGCCTGTGGGTTACTTTTTTCTATCCCTTTAATTCCCAATATCAACAAAAAAATAGGGGCGGGACACTCTACTCGACTAGGAATTTTGCTCTTGGCGATATCCTTTAATTTACCCCTGCTCGCCCCTAGCTATTTGAGTTTGTGTGCGGGTTTATTTTTGGTGGGGATTTTTTCTGGTTTTACAGATATTTCGATGAATGCTGTTATTGCCATCCTTGAAAAAAGAAACGGTGAAAACCTAATGTCAGCTGCCCACGGCTTTTTTAGTTTGGGCGGCTTTTTGGGCGCTGGAATCGGGAGTCTTTTGGTGGGCCGTTTTGTATCCCCTAGCCAGCATATGTTATTGATGTCTGGACTTGTCCTTTTAAGCAACTGGGCAATCGCAAAACATTATCTTGCTATTGTCGAGCCAAAGCAAAGCCTAGAAAAACCCAAAGGCAATCGTTTTAAAAACATTCTCCCTGTTTTGGGACTGTCCATGATTTCTTTTATTGTTTTGTTTAATGAAGGGGCTGTTGAACATTGGAGCAATCTTTATTTATTTGAGGTGGTAAAACTCCCCGAAAACAAAGCGGGTTATGGGTTTGTTTTGTTTTCCTTGACCATGACCCTTGGGCGCTTTTTAGGCGACGGAATTAGTCAAAAAATAGGGGCCATTAAAACGCTGTTTTACGGTTTTTTGATCGCCATACTGGGGTATGGCTTTATCTTAACTACAACAACATACAGCAGTATTTTGGGCTTTGGCTTTTTGGGATTAGGCCTTTCTGTTGTGGTCCCAGAAATTGTTCGCTTGGCCGGAAAAAACAAAGCACTCAACACCTCAGAAGCGATTGCCACGGTCTCTGGAGTTGGCTTTATTGGCTTTCTTTTTGGCCCTGTTTTACTGGGATTAATCGCCCATTATACCGCCTTGTGGTTTAGTTATGCCTTTTTACTGCTTTCGCTGGGAGTTGCCTTAGGGATCGTACAATTTAGATTGAAAGGGAAGTACTAAATTCTAGTGTAAAAAAACCTACAAGTTGTTCATAACCTCTTTGAAGGAGCGTTTTCGCAACCGCGAGAAAGTATTATTTTTATGGTCAAACGAAAAAGAAACAACTATGGCCGATGATAAAGCCGCCAAACTAAAGGCACTCCAACTAACATTAGATAAACTCGATAAAACCTACGGCAAGGGCTCTGTAATGAAACTGGGCGATGAAGCAGTAGAAGAAGTAGAAGCCATTTCCTCTGGCTCAATAGGGCTAGACATTGCCTTAGGCGTTGGGGGCTACCCTCGCGGACGTGTAGTAGAAATCTACGGTCCGGAATCTTCAGGAAAAACAACCCTGACGTTACACGCTATCGCGGAATGCCAAAAACAAGGAGGCATTGCCGCCTTTATTGACGCAGAACATGCCTTTGATCGCTTTTATGCCGAAAAATTAGGGGTTGATATTTCTGAACTCATTATTTCACAACCCGATCACGGGGAACAAGCCCTCGAGATTGCCGATAATCTTATCCGCTCTGGCGCTGTAGATATTGTAGTGATTGACTCGGTTGCCGCATTAACGCCTAAAAGCGAAATTGAAGGAGAAATGGGGGACTCAAAAATGGGCCTTCACGCCCGCTTAATGTCGCAGGCTTTGCGTAAACTAACCGGTTCTATTTCAAGAACCAACTGTACCGTATTCTTCATTAACCAGTTGAGAGAAAAGATTGGGGTAATGTTTGGAAACCCAGAAACCACCACAGGTGGAAATGCTTTAAAGTTTTATGCTTCGGTGCGTTTAGATATTCGCCGTTCTACACAAATTAAAAGTACCGATGCTGAAGTCCTTGGAAACAAAACCCGCGTAAAAGTGGTTAAAAATAAAGTGGCACCGCCCTTTAAAACCACAGAATTCGACATTATGTATGGAGAAGGAATTTCAAAAATTGGTGAAATCATTGACCTAGGGGTCAACTATGAAATCATTAAAAAATCGGGCTCTTGGTTTAGTTATGGCGACACCAAACTAGGGCAAGGTCGCGATGCCGTAAAAACACTTTTAGGGGATAATCCAGACCTAATGGATGAACTAGAAGAGAAAATCATGGGCACCTTAAAAGCGGTCAATGAATAAGCCTATGCAATGTTAAAGTTTACTAACCCCCGATGATCATCGGGGGTTTTTTTTATCTTATCCCTTCCAAATCTTATCCAAATGAAAACACACATCTCTCTAGGAGTCGTTTTATGCTGCTTGATGTTTTCCTGTCAAAAAGACTTTTATCTCGACGATTTAAGAAAAGCCGAAGCGGATTTAGCCCAAATTACGCAAGAACGCAATACTTTTCAAGCACAACTTAACCAACTCCTTCAAGACAACAGAACAATCTTAAACCAAAACAGTGAATTAAACCAACAGTTGTTGCAACTGCAAAGCGACCTGGAAAATACCAGAATTGCATTAGAAACAGCCCAGGATTTGTTAATGGACTATGAACAGCGACTCAATCTTTTGCGGGGAATAAGCGATGGCATTTACAAGCGAACCAAAATTAAAATTGGCCCTAGTTTAGCTGCTTTAGATTCCCTACCCTATATAATAGATGATGCTGTTTTTACCTCACATTATCAAATTGTGGATAGCCTTGTTACCTTTTGGGGAGTCGTTAGCGACCGTTCTGCCTTCAATAGTTTACCTTATTTTCAAGAATTCAACTACCGCAATAGCTACTATGCTACAAGAACTGTAATCGATCAACGGTTGATCAATGCGACCGAGTTTCAATTGGTCTTAGACATTACCCGAAATCGTGGAGAAGAAGGAGAAGTTCCGGAATTTGCCAAGCTTATTTTATCGCCTACTACAAGCATTCCGCACCAAAAAACAAACACGGCTTTGTTGGCGGAATACCGTGAATTAAGCCGCGGTATTTTTTCCGACTCCCTCTATTCGGCCATAGATTTCTTTGACCCTTTTTCCTACTTAGACATCTTTATTAAAGATGCTAAACGTCATGGTGTTGACCTTAGTCACTTAAGCAAAGATGACTTTGACTTGATTTGGGAACCAGATGATTTTGAAGAAGCTGCAGGTTATGCCTTTAAAGTCTGTGATCCTAATTCGATTGGTATTGGTTTACGGCAAAGTGACTGGAATAAAGAAGCTGTTCGCGACTTTAACGACTATCGCCTCAGCCTTATGTGGCATGAATTTGGGCACGATATTTTAGGCTTAGAACATTTATGTCAAGGAGGGCATATCATGACGGGGCGTCATCAAGACCCACAAATCATTGTTTCTGCAGCAGAATGCAATAGTGAGCATGTAAATATCTGGGGCCTAAGCTTTGCCAACGAAGATCCCTATCGGAATTTTCAACGAGCAACAAAAGACATGTTCGACAACTTCTTCCAAAAAAAGTTTGATTGTCTAAGCGGTAAACCTGGCATTATTTACGATTGATTTTTTAACCCAAAATAAATGGGGACACTTGAAAAAGCATACATGACCAAAGAATAAATCGCAGCAATGATGGCAAAATCTGGTTGCTTTAAGGTAATCACGGCCAAACTGATGGTCAAAGTACCGTTTTGAATTCCAGATTCAATGGCAATGGTTAAACCTTGTTTAAGGTTGAGGCCGAAGAGTTTCGCCAAGCCATAACCTAAGCCCATTGTAATGCAGTTTAAAGCCACGACAATGGCCAAGGTATCGCCAACATATTGCTGAAAAAGGGCAAACTCTCTTGCCAAAAGACCCAAAATAACCACCCCTAAAAAAACAGAAGATGCAATTCTAACAGGACGCTCCATTTTTTCGGCAAACAGGGGTGCCCTATTTTTAAGGAGCATTCCAATCGCCAAGGGAATCGCCAAGACAACGATCAAGGTTTTGAAAATATCCGCTGTAGGGGATGCCATATTAGCCGCCTCAGCCAAATAAGTCGAATAGGCATAGCCCACCCAAAAAGGAATGGTCACAATTGTTATAATGCTATTGATGGCCGTCATGCTGACAGAAAGCGCTAAATCGCCTTTAGCCAAAAGCGTAACTAGGTTAGAGGAAGTTCCGCCTGGACAGGCGGCCAATAAAATCATTCCAATGGCAATAAAGGCTGGAGGCTGAAAAAAATAAACCAAACCCAAAGCGACTAAAGGCAATAAAATAATTTGATTGGTTAAGCCCAAAAGAACTGGTTTTGGATTTTGGGCAACCCGTTTAAAATCAGCAAGGGTAAGGGTAAGTCCCATGCCCATCATAATAATCATTATGGCAATTGCCAAAATAATCGATGCAGAAGAATCCATGTAGTTTGTTTTAGGCAAAATACCATTTTTTCGCCCACTTGCCAGAAAATAAATGGCTTTATGCCATTTGGGCGATTTCTTTTTCTATTGCTACCGCTGCAAATTGACGCTGTTTAGGGTCTTCCTGCAGGCCTTTTTCTACGATATCTCGCACCTCCTCTTGAAAACTTTCTGCTGTTTCCATGGTTTCAGGTGGATACAATTCTGGAAAAGTTTGAACCCTTAATTCTCCGGGATAACCAAAATTAGGATACCAAGGGTGCTTGCGTTTACAATCGTAAAAAACCATTGGAACTACGGGAAGTTGATGGTCAATAGCTATTTTAAATGCCCCGCGTTTAAACGGATTTAAAAAAACGGTATCATCTTCATAAGAGACCTCTGGAAAAATACAAACACTATATCCTAAGTCTAGTTTTTTTTGCACGCGGCCATACACTTCCCAACGACTTTTCTTATCGCTTCGGTTCACCATAACTGCTGCGCGCTTATAGAGATAGCCAAAGATGGGAATCTTCACCAATTCTTTTTTTCCAACAAAAACAAAAGGATTTTTAGAAACCCGCAACATTACAAAAGGGTCAATATAACTGGTGTGGTTCGCCACTAAAACATAAGATGTTCCTGTGGGGAGGGGTTTTGCATAGCGTATTTTGGTATAGAAACCACTCCCGCCCAAAATAATGGGCGCCCAAATGTTTCGCGCTACCCAAAAAACGAAAGTATATCCTTTTGGAAATAATAAAGCAATGGCTAGGAAAGGAAATAAAAAGGGAACTGGAACAGCTGCCAAGATATAGAACCATATGCGCCACAATCGGGTCAATACTTTTTTCACAGTTTCAAAAGTAGCAATTTGGAACTACTTTTAGGGAAATAAAGTACATTTGTGAAAAACATTTTCCATGGCCAGAATCTTGACCGGAGTACAAAGTACCGGCACGCCCCACTTAGGGAATTTATTAGGCGCTGTCTTACCTGCTATCGCCATGGCAGAAGAGGCTACCAATGAATCATTTCTCTTTATAGCTGATTTACATTCTTTGACCCAAATCAAAGACGGAGACACCCTTAGGCAACACACTTTTAATACCGCTGCTGCTTGGCTGGCTTGTGGCTTAGATACGGATAAAACCATTTTTTACAAGCAAAGCGATGTTAGCGAAGTGACTGAATTGAGCTGGTACCTCAACTGTTTTTTTCCCTATCAACGCTTAACCTTGGCCCATTCTTTTAAAGACAAAGCAGACCGTTTACAAGACGTTAACGCGGGACTCTTTAGCTATCCAATGTTAATGGCCGCAGATATTTTGCTCTATGATGCACAGGTTGTTCCTGTTGGAAAAGACCAACTGCAACATTTAGAAATGACCCGCGATGTTGCCGCTAGATTTAACAGTCAATTAGGCGAAACTTTTGTTTTACCACAAGCTAAGATCCAAGAGGCCACCCAGTATGTTCCTGGAACAGATGGAGAAAAAATGTCTAAATCGAAAGACAATATTATCGATGTTTTTTTACCTGAAAAAAAACTGCGCAAGCAAATCATGGGAATCAAAACCGATTCTACGCCGCTTGAGGAACCAAAGAATCCGGACGGTTGTACTGTTTTTACGCTCTATTCTCTCTTGGCCAACCCAGAACAAATTGAAGCATTGCGCCAGCAATACCTCGCTGGTGGAATGGGCTATGGTCATGCAAAACAGGCCTTATTTGAAATGGTTTTAGATACCTTTGACGCTCCTCGAAAACGCTTTGATTACTATCAAGCCAATCCTGCAGAAGTAACCATCGCCCTAACCAAAGGCGCTAAAAAAGCCAGAGAAGTCGCACATGAAGTACTTTTAAGGGTACGGGGGAAAATAGGCTATTAACAGCGTTCAAATTTTTTGCCGGCTAGCGGTCGTACCACACCTTTGATTTCTAATTGTAATAATAGGGCCGCAACTGCAGCGATGGGCTGCTGACATTTTAAGGCCAAAACATCTAAGGTTGTGGCTATTTCTAGCTGATTCAACACCTTTTTTTCAGCAGGAGATAAATGAACAAACAATTGCTTTTGGATGGGCTTGTCGCTGGTTTTGGTTTTCCATCCTAGCCATTGAATTAAGTCTTTTCCATGCCGAATCATTCGCGCTTGATCGTTTTTAATTAAACGCAAACAACCTGTACTTTTAATATCGGTGGGCCTTCCCGGGAAAGCAAAGACCTCTCTGCCATAGGCCAGCGCGTGTTGTGCGGTAACCAAACTTCCCCCTTTTTCTCCAGATTCTATGACTACTGTGGCGTGAGCTGCACCAGCAATAAGGCGATTGCGTTTTAAAAAGTTACTGCGTTCAAAAAGATCATCAGACCAAAATTCGGTGATAAAAGCGCCGTTTTGTAAAAACGGTTTGACGTATTTTGCATGTGTTTTTGGATACCATTGACCAAAGGCATGGCCTAAGACCCCCACGGTTTCTAGTCCTAAATCCAAGGCCTTTTTGTGGGCGGAAATGTCGATTCCACGCGCAAATCCACTGATAATTAAGGGGTTAAAAGGGGCTAGGGCAAGTAGCAATTCCTCACACAGACGAAGTCCTAGCGTTGTTGGGGTTCGCGTTCCTACGATACTTATGATACGGGGATTATGCCAATTGACATTTCCTTTTTGAAAAAAAACCGTTGGCGGATCGGCGGTATGAGACAAGGTTAAAGGATACTCTTTTTCCCCATAGGCGAATGCCTGTAATTGTTGCTTTTTTATCATTTCTTCTTCCTTTTTTAATTGGGGTAAATAGGCTTTCCAAGCGGATAAATAACGCAAATGAGAAGGACCTATTCCATTTATTTGCAAGAGTTTAGTAGAGGAAGAGGCCAATAAGGGCAATGCCCCATTGCAATGGTCGATTAATTTTTTAAGGCTGCGTGCACCTAAATTGGGGATACGGCAAAGCAATAAAGCGGCTTGATGAGGCGTTAAGGTCATAGTTTTTGGTTTTTTTTGAGGCCTTGAACAATGAATTTTCCTTTAAAATAGGAAGAAAATATTATTTGTTATCTTTAGTACATGAATCTAACACAACACATCAAAGAATTACTCTACCAACACGAGTGTGTAACTTTCCCGGGATTTGGGTCCTTTTTAACCCAAAGTCACCCCATTCGGGTGAATCGTTATACGGGAGAATTTACACCTCCTGCGCGGTCTGTTTCTTTTAATCGTTTGATTCAAGACAACGACGGTATCTTGGCCAGTTATATTGCCAAAAGAGCACAAATTACCTATGCCGAAGCCTTACAGAAAATAGAACAAGAATGTGCTCGCTGGAACAAGCGCTTAAAAAATGACGTGCTTATTCTCCCAGGAATTGGCGAGTTTTCTTTAAATGCTGAAAACAAATTGCGCTTTTTACCTCATGGAAAGGTCAATTTCGACGCGAATGCTTTGGGATTAACCGGCTTTCAAAAAACGCCCCTTAAGGCACAAATAAAAGCTGCCGCTATTGTTCCTCCCTCCTCTAATTCATCAAAATCAAGCCCTATGCAAGATGCAAACAAAGATTCTCTCGCTTTTACCCCTGAGCAAAAAGAAGAAGACAAACCCCCTTATTTAAAATATACCGCCATTGGCGTTATTGCAGTCGCTATTTTAGGCGCTTCCTACTACTTTGGAAATCAATACCTAGAAAGCGAACGTTTAAAATCGACTGAACTGGCGCAAAAAAAGATCAAGAAAAATGTACAAGAAGCCACCTTTGACTTAGGGTCTATTGCTGCTATTTCTTATGATACTGCCGCCGCAATTGAAACTGTTGACGACAACAGTGTTGCTGTTGAGAGTGGACAATTTTACAGTATTATTGCCGGAAGTTTTCGCGATCAAACCAATGCAGAAAGAAAACTAGCTGTTCTTAAAGCACAAGGCTTTGAAGCGGCTTTTGCCGAACAAAGTGCCGATGGACTTATTCGCGTGGCCTATGGCCGTTTTGAAACAAAAAGAGAAGCCTATAGTTTGCTTAGCTTTATTAAAAACAGCCTGGAAGAAGAGGCGTGGTATTTGGTAGAAGGTTATTAAGCTACATACGATAAACCCAACTTTTTGGATTGACCGGCGTCGTGTTTTGAAAAACAGAAAATTTTAATTCGCTTTTTCCTGTAGTGGGATGGGTAAAAACTTCCCCTATGGCCTCTTTTGCCTGGATGGTTTGACCTTTTTTCACATATACAGCCGAGAGATTAGAATAGCTGGTGATATAATTTCCGTGTTGTATCAATACCCCTGGATTACTTCCTTTAAAAGAAAAAACCTGCATTACCTTTCCTTTAAATACGGCGCGAACCTTGGCATTGTCTGGAGTAGCAATGGTCACTCCATTACTTTGAATTTTAGTGGTTTTAACAACAGGGTGGGTCTGGGTTCCAAAACCCAAGGTTACGACACCTTGCTCTACCGGCCATGGTAATTTTCCTTTATTGGCCGTAAAATTTTTACTGATAAGCTGGGCTTCTGGCGTTAAAGTAAAAACGGCTTTACTTTTTCCCTTGGCTTTATTAGACGCCGCAATCGCCGCTCTAATTAAGCGTTGGATTTCTTTGTCAAAAGCCGAGATTTGGCGTTGCTTCTTTTGAATTTGACGCGCTAATGACCGCTCTTTTTTCTTTAGTGCGCTAATCTGCTCTTTCTGTTCTAGTCGTTCTGCCGTTAGGGCGTTTTGTGCCAAGCGATTCTCTTTAACCAAAACCTCTTTTTTTTGCTTTTGCACCAAAAGGGTCTTGTTGAGTTCTTCTAGGATGTTGGTTTTTTCGGCAATTAGCAAGCCTTGCTTTTTTCTAAACGCAGCATATTGTTTGAGGTATTGAAAACGTTTGTAGGCTTGTAAAAAACTTTCCGAAGAGAACAAAAACATCAAACGGCTTTGGGCAGATTTACTCGCATAGGCATAACGAATCATTTCTGCATACTCTTCTTTTAGCGCTTCGAGTTCTTTTTCTTGGCGTGAAATGGTGTTTTTATTGACGTTAATTTGTTGGGTTAAACGGTTGGCTTCTTCGTTTGTAACCCTGATTAAACGCTGGCGTAAACCGATTTTTACGGCTAAATCTTCTGCTTGTGTTAAGGCTGTTTTTTCCTTCTTTTTATTGGAAAACAAAAGGCGATTAATCTGTTTGATTTCTACCTGAAGTTGTTTGCGTTGGGCTTCTAATCTCGCTTGTCTACTTTGTCCCCAAGCCAAACTGACCAGTAGGAAAAAGAAAATACTAAGGCCTTTTTTACTCCCCATTTATAACTCAATTTTCTTATATCCCGCGGGAATAGCAAAGGGAGTCGTTAGTTTTTTGGGGAAATCGACCCTTAGATAATCCAGAGAAAGTTGTAAAAAATTCTCTCCGTCAAAGGTGGAAATGTCTATTTTTTTAGGAACGACTTTCCCGTCTACTTGCTGGTATTGAGGATATTTGATGCTTAAACTTTGGCCTGTTCCTGCCACTAAAAAGCGCTGTTCTTTTAAACGAAAATTCACTGGATCATAAAAATAGGTAGGGCGAAAACGCAAACCCTTGGTCTTTGGACTCAAAACATAATACTGTGGGTGAGAAATACGCTCGAATTTTTCGTTTTTAATGTCTGAAATTGGATAGCCTAGAAAAATGTTTTGTAAGTCTTTAAAGCTAAAATCTGTACCTAACTGCTGGTTGATAAAAGCAATATCGCCGGTGTAGTAGGTCTTTTGAAATTTTTCATAAAAGGCGACTTTCTCTGGAGTAATCAACACTTTTGCAATAGGGATGAGCATATTTGCGCTCATCCAAAAGGTTTTATTCTCTTCCAAACGAAAATTGACATTGACGCTTTGCTTGCGCTTTTGATCGTTGTAGGCTACTTTTATCCTCGCTCTAAAAGTAGAAATGTTTTCCTCTGCCTTGACGATCTCTGCTGCCAGCACTTTTAAATCTACCCGTTTTACGGGTGCTTTACTGGGCAATACCTTTACCGATTTACAGGCCGTTAAACTGGCCAATAAAAGGAAAAAACAGAAATATTGAATGCTTTGTTTCATTTAAACTAAGGTTGAATAATCTCCTAAACTTACACTGGTATAGCCACCATTATAACGCACATGATTCCCAATCATTGCCTTGTCTAGCTGCGCCTTCTCAACAGTACTATGCTTTTGTATAATGGAATGTTGAATTGAAGTGTCAATAACTTGACTTCCTGCTCCAATAGAAACCCCAGGGCCAACAGTGCTGTTTTTTAGTACAACATCCTTGCCAATATAACAGGGGGGAATAATGGTACTGTTTTCTAGTATTACAGAATTATCGACCAGTGCCTGTCCCTCTTCTGCTAAAAAATGGAGCATTTTGGTATTGGTTTCAATGGTGATTTCCTTGTTTCCACAATCCATCCATTCATTTACTTCTCCGGGAACAAAGCGTTGCCCTTTGCGCATCATTCCTTTAATTCCATCGTTAATTTGATACTCCCCCCCGTGGGTAAGCTGTTGGTCAATAACGGCCTGAAGTTCTTCTTTAAGGGTTTCTATGGCTTTGAAATAGTAGATGCCAATTACAGCAAGGTCAGAAACAAACGCTGTTGGTTTTTCTACCAATTCGGTAATCGCATTTGTGCTGTCTAATTGCACGACGCCATAGGCTGAGGGGTTAGCGACCTTCTTTACCCAAATTTGTGCATCTGCGCTAGGGTCGATATGAAAATCTGCACGAATAAGGGTGTCGGCATAAGCCACTACGGCAGGGCCGCTAAGGGAAGCTGCTGCGCACATAATTGCATGCCCCGTTCCAAGGGGGGTCAATTGGCGATAAATGCTGGCTTTTGCCCCTAAATCCTGCGCCACTTTTGTGAGATGAGCAACGATTTCAGGGCCAAAAAAAGCGGGATCACCTAAAATAAAAGCGACTTCTTCAATGGGTTGATTTACCACCCGTGCAATGTCTTTAACCAATTGCTCAACAATGGGCGTTCCCGCAACAGGAACAAGTGGCTTTGGAACGGTTAAAGTATGGGGTCTTAGTCTAGAACCACGACCCGCCATGGGAACAATTATTTTCATGTTGTTGTTATTTTTTTCCAGTGCTGCCAAAACCGCCCTCTCCACGATCGGTTGTTTCAAGGCTTACTACCGGCTGCCATTTCACTTGTGTATATTGGGCAACTACGAGTTGCGCGATGCGTTCTCCTGGAAGAATCTCAAAAACTTCGTTGGAAAGGTTCACCAAAATCACCCCTATTTCCCCACGGTAATCTGCATCAATGGTTCCCGGAGCATTTAAAACTGTAATCCCGTGTTTTGCTGCTAAGCCAGAGCGTGGACGAACTTGGGCTTCATAACCTTCTGGCAAAGCGATTTTTAATCCTGTACCAATGATTTTTCGTTCTAAAGGCTGTAGGCTTAAGGGTTGGTCTAATACCGCTTTAAGGTCTAGCCCTGCTGAAGATACTGTAGCATAGGCCGGTAATGCAAAAGGGCTTTCATTAATAACAGGAAGTTGAATCATGTCGAAATTTTCTTGTTTCTAAAAATACAAAATGTGGGGCTAGGAAGAACGAACTTAAACAGGAGATATCCTTAGGTTATTAACGGTTTTGCTCATCTCTAATGACTGCCTTTACCATGTTTAAGGCACACATGTTTCCAGCGGAAAAAAAGTACTGCAGCCAGCGTTCTTTCGCACCAATACTGTGCAAAATTTGACGTGGGGATTGTCCCTTTTGATGGTAATAAACCACGGCAGAATAGTAGTCCTCCAAATAGGCTTTCTTCTTTTCTAAAAAGGCTTTTCCGCCCTTTTTAATAGGGTTGTGACAACACAATAAAAGATCAAAATCCAAGGCAATCATTTTCGCCAATGACGCAATTTGTTGCAACATGGATTCTTTTTGCATGAAATATTTGATTTTCGGGCTAACAAAAGCATCCGCAGAAAAAAGCCAGCCTTGATGCGGTTCAAACAAAGCCACTTGATCGATTGAATGCCCCGGAATCGGAATTAGCTGAAAACTGTGCTTAGCGGAACGAAGCACTGTTCTTTCGTACGCCATCACCCGGTCGGTAAATACGGGTGTTCCCCAAAAAATTCTTTGAGGGAGGCTGGTCGCTACCTTTCCTTGAACCAATTCACTGCAGCGGGAAGAACCATAAATAGGCACCTTAAATTGGGTGGAAATGGGATTGATATTCCCCGAATGATCCTCGTGATGGTGGGTAATAAAGACTTGTTGTAATGCTTTCTTTTCAAGCCATTGCAGTAGTTCTTTTCCCAGTTTGGGTGGGCCTGTATCGATTAATAAGCCATCAATGAAAAAACTGTGAACAGCAACCGGTGGAGGTCCAAAATAACCTACCCCCATTTGCAAACTTTCAATCGGGCCAAATTGATGTTCTTTTGTGTAGTGCATTTATTTTTTGGGGAAACGTTTTTTTAGTTCAGCTTCCACTTGTGAAAGCATTATTAGTGGGCTAATAATAACAATTATTAAAGCTATTGCTGTTGACCATATTAACTGTAAGTCAATAATCTGTGCTAATAAACCTAATGCAATGATACAAGTACCCATTTTCATCATTTTTTTGGCAGAATATTCTTGTGCAAAAGCCCAACTTTCTTGCGATTTCATCGAATTTGATGTGCGATATCCATACAAATGATTGATTTTCTTCGGCGGAAAACGCTGTTGTATATAGCCAGCTGTTAAAAAAATAAAGCCACTAATGGATAAAATTAAAACAAGAGGATTCATCTTTGTATGTTATCGTTGTTTGAGAAAGATAAGGCTTTTTTGCCCTTGTAAATGGATGCTTTTCGGTTTTGAAGGCCCAACATTAAGATGGCTTTTCTCATAGCAAAGAAGATGCTCTGTTTTTCAAGCTTGTTTTTATTTCAATCGTTTTTGAAAAGAGGTCATTATTTAACTTTAAATTCTCCTATAAAATAGCCCCTAACAATGGGCAAAGTTTCTAACAACTTCCTTAATTTTATTGCATTATGACAAGTCGTTCATTTCCCCCTCTGCGCTTTATCTCTCAATATCAATATCGGTTGTGGGGAGGGTCTTTTCTAAAGGAAAAACTGCATAAAGATTGTTCCAAAGAACCCATTGGAGAGTCATGGGAAATCTCTACTGTAGCCGGTTTTACTTCTGTCGTAGCCGAGGGCCCTTGGGCTGGAAAAACTTTAACGGAAATGATTGCTGCTTTCCCTGAAGCGCTTTTAGGAAAAAAATGCGTCAAGCAGTATGGCGCTGAATTTCCCTTACTCATTAAATTCATTGATGCCCAAAAACCACTGTCCGTTCAGGTTCATCCCAACGATGACATTGCTTTAAAAAAACACAACTCCAAAGGCAAAAGTGAAAGTTGGTATATTCTTCACGCAGAACCAAATGCAGAATTGATTTTGGGCTTTAAGCACAAAATTAAGCCAGAAGAATACAAGAAATTGGCCCTTGAAAATCGCCTTGAAGAAGTCCTTAATCGCGTAAAAGTAAAAAAAGGAGATGCGGTTTATGTCCCCGCGGGATTAATTCACGCCATCGGGGGAGGCATTGTTTTAGCAGAAATTCAACAAGCATCAGATATTACCTATCGGGTATATGATTACGATAGAATCGATGCAAAAACAGGAACAAAAAGAGCTTTACATCACGACATGGCCCTTGCGGCAATTAACTTTGATTTAGAACAGCAAGAGGTTTTACAAATTGAGGAAAAACCAAATCAATCCAATCTTTTCCTAGACACTCCATTCTTTAAAACGGCTTTCCTTGTCGTCGAGGAATCTATTAAGCTTGATTATAAAACACGAGATGCCTTTAGTGTTTTAATTTGTGTTGAAGGAGAGGCTAGCTTGATGGCCAATGATCATTCCTTGATGATAACCAAAGGCCAAACGATACTCATTCCTGCTGCCCTAGAAGGAATTCTTTTGAAAGGAAAAGCTAAGTTTTTAGAGGTTACGCTTTAGTGCTGTCCATTCTTCTTTTAGTATCGCATAAGCGTAATTATCGCTCCATCCAGAAGATAGCGGAAGGATTTTACGGTGGGTTCCTTCTCGACGCATTCCTACTTTTTCAAGTACGCGAATAGAGGCGAAATTGTTCACGGCAACGCCTGCTTCTACCCGATGTAATCCCAAATCATTAAAACAAAAACAAAGCAGCTGTTTTGCAACTTCGGTTCCTAGCCCTTTGTTCCATTGATCTGGATGGAGAGAATAGCTAATTTCTGCTTTTTGAAAGCGTTGTGGCGCTAGGCTTATTCCTGCTTCACCGATAAAATTCTGTTCACTATTGTATAAGACCCAGCCCAAATCGTTTTCTTCTTCAGCTTTTAGCTTTTTGGCTAAAATAGCCGCTGTTGTATTGATGTCTTTTGGAACGCCTATGGTGTTGTATTGGGCCACAGCTGTTAAAGCGTGTAGGGCATAGATAAAAGGTATGTGCTCTTCTTTTAGGGCGAAAAAAGATATGTTTTTTGAGGAAAAATTATGTGCTGTTCTCATCTATATCCTTGGGTCGCTTTATACACTGTAATGATTACGATTAAGGCAATGATTTCAAAACCTATTTCAATATACGTAAAGTATTGTGCTCTTCCGTCAATAAGAAGGCCGCCCAATCTTGCGGCGACAAAACCAGCGGTCATAATGCCGGTTAAAAGCAATAATCGGCGCTGATTAAAGAAGAAAACACAAGCCGCCAGCCAAAGGGAGCCCATCACTGCCATAAAGCCCATCATGACCCTTAAAATGGTTTTACTTTGAGGGGTAGGCATTAATACGTCGTATTTTTCGGTAAAAAACCATTGGGGTGAAGCATAGCCTGCTAGCCCAAGGGTTAACAATAAAATACCTGCAGAAAAATTGATGATGGATGGTAGGTGATTCATGGTGGTAAAATTGGGTGCAAATCAAAACAAGAATTTCCAAGGGGTTGGCGATCCTATGCTATACGATTTGTATACGTTTATAAAATAAATGTATAAAAAAAAGCCCCTATAAAGGGGCCTTCAAAAATGATAATCTAAAAAGTACTAGTTATTGAGGGCTTCTGCACCGCCAACAATTTCTAAAATTTCATTTGTAATCGCTGCTTGACGTGCTTTATTGTAAGTCAATTTAAGCTGGTCGCGCAATTCTGTTGCGTTATCTGTCGCCTTGTGCATTGCAGTCATTCGAGCGCCGTGTTCACTAGCAAAAGAATCGCGTATTGCTTTAAAGAGTTGCATCTTGATGCTTTTTGGTAGCAATTCATTCACGATTTCTTCTTGGCTAGGCTCAAAGATATAGTCTGCTGTTGCAGCATTGTTTTCTTCTGCATCAGCAACAATGGGCAACAAGGTTTCTGTTGTGACAATTTGTGTAGCAGCGTTTTTAAAACGGTTGTAAATAACATCTACACGATCGTATTCGCTGTTAGCAAAAGCGGCCATAAAATCTTCTGCAATAGCGCTGACACTGGCAAAATTGAGGTCGTCAAAAATGGCGTTGTTGTTCGCTTTAATGGAGTTACTTTTGGCAAGAATATCATTTCCTTTCTTCCCTAAGGTAATTAGGTCAACGGCTTGGTTGGCATTCTCTGCAACATATTTGTTTGCTGCCTTGATGATGTTGGAATTAAACCCACCACACAAACCACGATTAGAGGTAATGGCCACCAATAACACCTTTTTTGCTGGGCGAACCTGCGTATAAGGGTTAGGCGTGTCACCATCAATTGCACCACTCAAGTTTTGGATTAATTCGGTTAACTTGTCTGAATACGGGCGCATGGCAGTAATCGCGTCTTGCGCTTTTTTCAGCTTTGCCGCCGAAACCATTTTCATGGCAGAGGTGATCTGCATGGTCGAGGAGACCGAGGCAATCCGATTACGTATTTCTTTTAAGTTCGCCATAGCGATTTATTCAAATTGAGCAGAAATACTTTTGGCCACTGCGTTAAGTGTATCGAGTACTTCGTCTGTTAATTTTCCTGTTTTAATCGTATCTAAGGTTCCACGGTGTTTCGCGTTAAGCTCTTCTAAATAAGCTTTTTCAAAGGCTTTTACTTGATCAACGGGAACATTACGCAACAAGTTTTTAGATCCTGCATAGATAATCGCTGTTTGATCTTCTACGGTAAATGGATCGTTTTGCGCTTGCTTTAAGATCTCTACGTTACGGCGTCCTTTTTCAATTACATTAAGGGTTGCTGAATCAAGGTCTGAACCAAACTTAGCAAAGGCTTCTAGTTCGCGGAACTGCGCTTGATCTAGTTTTAATGTTCCTGATACTTTCTTCATGGACTTAATCTGCGCCGAACCTCCTACACGTGATACAGAGATTCCTACGTTAATCGCTGGACGAACCCCAGAGTTGAATAAGTCTGACTCTAAGAAGATCTGTCCATCTGTAATCGAAATTACGTTGGTCGGAATATAAGCAGAAACATCTCCTGCTTGTGTTTCAATAATGGGCAAAGCGGTTAAAGATCCTCCTCCTTTTACTTTGTCTTTTAAAGATTCCGGAAGGTCATTCATCCCTTTAGCGATGTCGTCATCTGCAATCACTTTTGCTGCACGCTCTAATAAACGGGAATGCAAATAGAATACATCTCCAGGATAAGCTTCACGTCCCGGTGGGCGACGTAATAATAAGGACACCTCACGGTAAGCGACAGCTTGTTTCGATAAATCATCATAGATGATTAATCCTGGACGGCCAG
>CBFHVC010000023.1:0-30677 GCA_965659515.1 Candidatus Arcticimaribacter sp.
GTAATCAAGTGCACTATTCAGTTATGCTACGAGGCCTTTGATGGGAGCAAATATAACATTTATTCTTAACTAGAAATCAATTTTTCGTTTCCTTTTTTAGGACAGGAAGCTTTATTTTTCCTTTGGCCAATCTCACTTTGTTTTTTGCTTAACAGCAAAAAGACTAGCGCATTGTTGTTCATCAAATTAGGGCAAAAAAAAGCATCCGTTTTAAGGGATGCTTTTTAGAAGAAATATCAAAATATAAATTAAATCTTTGCAGATTTTACCGTTTTAATGATTCTAGCAGCGATCTTATATGGATCTCCATTTGAAGAAGGACGACGGTCTTCTAACCATCCTTTCCATCCTTTTTCAACAGTCATAATTGGAATACGAATAGACGCTCCACGGTCAGAAACACCAAAACTGAATTCAGTAATTGATTGTGTTTCGTGTTCCCCTGTTAAACGTTGATCGTTATCCGCTCCATAAACATCGATGTGTTCTTTTACTACTGGGCGGAAAGCTTCACAGATTTTTTCATAGGTTTCTTTAGAACCACATGTACGTAAAATCTCGTTAGAGAAGTTAGCGTGCATTCCAGATCCATTCCAATCTGTAGCACCTAGTGGTTTTGGATGCCAGTTGATGGCTAAGCCATACTTTTCTCCTAAACGCTCTAGTAAATAACGCGATACCCAGATCTCGTCTCCAGCTTGGCGAGCTCCTTTAGCAAAACATTGGTATTCCCATTGTCCCGCAGCAACCTCTGCATTGATTCCTTCTACATTGATTCCAGCTTCTAGACATATGTCTAAATGCTCTTCTACCATTTCACGGCCGAAAGCATTTTTTGCTCCAGCTGAACAGTAAAACTGTCCTTGAGGAGTTTGATCGCGTGGGAAACCTAAAGGTAAGTTTGTTTCTGGATCCCAAAGGAAGTATTCTTGTTCAAATCCAAACCAGAAATCGTTGTCATCATCGTCAATTGTTGCTCGACCATTAGATACGTGTGAACTTCCATCAGCATTTAAAACCTCTGTCATTACCAAAAACCCATTGTTGCGTTCTGGATCTGGGTAAATAGCGACAGGCTTTAACAAACAGTCAGAAGATCCACCCTCTGCTTGTTGCGTTGAAGAACCATCAAAAGACCACATTGGGCAGTCTTCTAATTTTCCACTAAAATCTTCTACGATTTTTGTTTTACTACGTAAGTTCGCAGTAGGGGTATATCCGTCTAACCAAATATACTCTAATTTAGATTTACTCATAATATTGTGTTTTTCTTGTAACAAAGCAAATGTAAAATATAGTCAATAACCCACCCTTTTTTGAGGGGGTAAAATATCAACAATGCGCTTATTTTTGTTAATACATCATTTTTTAATGGGTAAAATTTAAAAAAGTTGAAAATATTAGGGGATTCCCTTGTAAATATTAATTTATATTTGTCTTGAATTTAAATCCCAATTTTATGAATAACTTACGTTTTGAGGCATTGCGAAAAATAGCGCATCAAGAGCGCATCCCTTACGCGCCTAAAGAAAATCGTTTTCAGCATTTTGCCGAAAATGTTTTAAACGAAAAAAAATTACAAAGCTACCTTAACAAAAGCGCATTCAAAGAAATGCAGCAAGCCAGTATTAAGGGAACACAAATTAGCCGCTCTTTGGCGGAACAAATTGCACAGGCGATGAAAGTTTGGGCCCTTGAAAAAGGTGCTACCCACTACACCCACTGGTTTCAACCACTTACAGGAGCTACGGCAGAGAAGCACGAATCGTTTTTAGATTTCACCAAAGAAGGCAATGCTATCGCCGCACTAGATGGTTCGCAATTGGTTCAACAAGAACCAGATGCGTCGAGTTTTCCAAGTGGCGGTATCCGGAATACCTTTGAAGCAAGAGGTTATACCGCATGGGATCCTACTTCTCCTGCATTTCTCTTTGGAAAAACCCTTTGTATTCCTACTATATTTGTTTCTTATACTGGAGAGGCATTAGATTATAAAACCCCTCTTTTACGGTCTATTTCTGCTATTGATAATGCTGCAACAGAAGTCTGTAAATTTTTCGATAAAACAGTGCAAAAAGTTATTCCCACTTTAGGTTGGGAACAAGAATATTTTTTGGTCGATCGAATGCTCGTCGCATCGCGCCCAGATATTGTCTTAACAGGAAGAACATTACTTGGACATGGCTCTGCCAAGGGACAGCAATTAGACGATCATTATTTTGGATCTATCCCTACCCGAATGCTCGCTTTTATGAATGAATTAGAAGAAGAGTGTATGCTTTTAGGGATTCCAGTTAAAACCCGCCACAACGAGGTGGCGCCTTCACAGTTTGAATTAGCCCCTATTTATGAAGAAGCCAACCTATCTGTAGACCACAATGCCCTGTTGATTGATGTAATGAAACGCGTTGCTGAAAAACACACCCTAGAAGTGTTGTTTCACGAAAAACCGTTCGCTGGCATTAATGGTTCAGGAAAACACAACAATTGGTCTTTGGCAACCAATACTGGTGTTAATCTTTTAAGCCCAGGGAAAACACCCATGAGTAATCTCCAGTTCTTGACCTTTTTTGTCAATACCATTGCTGCAGTACTCGATTATCAAGATTTAATGTGTGCCTCGATGATGAGTGCAAGCAACGACCACAGATTAGGGGCAAACGAAGCCCCTCCGACCATAATTTCTGTCTTTATAGGGAAACAACTTACCAAAGTATTAACCGATCTTGCCCATGTTTCTAAAGGGAAATTGTCCCCAGAAGAAAAAACAGATTTAAAGTTAAATGTGGTTGGAAAGATTCCTGAAATATTATTGGATAATACAGATCGAAACCGAACCTCTCCTTTTGCTTTTACCGGAAATAAATTTGAATTTCGTGCCGTTGGGTCTAAGGCCAACTGTGCCAAACCCATGACCGTTTTAAATAGTATAGTTGCTAAAAAATTACTCCTTTTTAAAGAAAATGTAGATCAGCTTTTAGCAAAAGATACGAAGATGAAAAAAGACGATGCGATCTTCAATGCGCTCCGCGATAGAATAAAGGAGATCTCTCCAGTTCTATTTGAAGGAGATGGCTATAGCGATGCCTGGGTGAAAGAAGCCAACAAGCGGGGCCTCTATCATGCACAAAACACCCCTGAAGCATTACAAGCCTATGTCGCCAAAAAGAATGTAGCGCTTTTTGAAGAGCTGAACGTATTGTCTCAGCGAGAACTCAATGCAAGGTTAAATGTCGATTTAGAGCATTACACCCTGGCGCTTCAAATTGAAGGCCGAACGCTAGGAGATTTATCCCGCAATCATATTATTCCCACAGCGATAAAATATTTGAATACGCTAATAGAGAATGTCAAGGGCTTAAAAGAAATTTATGGTGATAAATATGCGGCGCACGCAAAAGAGCAAATGCTCATGATAGAGCGTATTTCGATGCATATTGCTGAAATTAATTCTGGGGTCAATAAAATGATTGAAGAACGCAAAAAAGCCAATTCAATCGAAATGGATTATGAAAAGTCTTTGGCCTATTGCAACAAGGTGAAGCCCTTTTTTGAAACCATTCGTTACCATTGCGATAAGTTGGAATTATTGGTGGACAATTCCCTTTGGCCTCTTGCTAAATACCGAGAATTGCTTTTTTCTCATTAGAAATTAAAGCGTCCATTTTGCAGGCGGAATAAAACCCCTACTTTTGTAAAAAATTTTACATGAGTACAGCATCAAGCGATCGTTATAAACAACGCGGGGTTTCTGCCCAAAAAGAAGATGTGCACAATGCCATCAAGAATATTGATAAGGGACTGTTCCCAAAGGCATTTTGTAAAATTGTACCCGATCATTTAACAGCAAGCGATGAGCATTGTATCGTAATGCACGCAGATGGAGCTGGCACAAAATCTTCTTTGGCTTATGCTTATTGGAAAGAAACCGGAGATTTATCGGTTTGGAAAGGCATTGCACAAGATGCACTCATCATGAATATTGACGACTTACTTTGTGTAGGGGCAACAGAAAACATTTTGTTGTCCTCTACCATTGGGAGAAATAAACAGCGCATAACCGCAGCGGTTCTTGCAGCCATCATCAATGGAACAGAAGAATTAATCCAAGATCTTGCTCAGCATGGTGTCTCTATTAAGAGCACTGGTGGCGAAACAGCAGACGTTGGCGATTTGGTTCAAACCATTATTGTAGATTCAACTGTAGTCGCAAGAATGAAGCGGACGCAAGTTATCGACAATGCCAATATTCAAGCCGGAGATGTTATTGTAGGTTTAGCTTCTTTTGGGCAAGCCACTTATGAAAAAGAATACAACGGCGGTATGGGTAGCAATGGTTTAACTTCTGCTAGACACGATGTTTTTAACCATTCAGTTAAAAACAAATACCCGGAAACCTTTGATGCCAGCGTTCCAGAAGAATTGGTTTACTCGGGCGCTAAAAACTTAACCGACCCAGTAGAAAATGCACCGATAAATGCAGGGAAGCTTGTTTTATCTCCTACCAGAACATATGCACCCATCATTCAAAAAATATTCGAGAAGATAGATCGAAAAAACATCCACGGTATGGTGCATTGTAGTGGGGGTGCACAAACCAAAATATTACACTTTATTGACAAATTGCATGTAATTAAAGATAACCTCTTTGCTACCCCACCTTTATTTGCGATGATTCAACAAGAATCTGGTACTGACTGGAAAGAAATGTATGAGGTCTTTAATATGGGGCACCGCATGGAATTATATGTCCCTGCCGAAATAGCGCAAGAGATTATTGACATCAGTACATCTTTTAATGTTGCCGCTCAAGTTGTGGGACGCGTTGAAGCAGCTGATGCAAAACAGCTGACCATTAAAAGCCCATACGGTCACTTTACCTATTAACACTTCTTTTCTTTTCGCTAATAATAAAAGATCCTCTTGATTATAGACGAAAAAGAGCTGTTCTAGAGATGTTTAGCTGTCTTTGCTATTGATTTGTTTAGTATATTTATAAAAAAAAATGGAAAAGAGAAAAAGCTCCTTTGGAGCAAAGTTTCTTCTTTTAGCCCTTGCTTTTGTTTTATTACAATGTGGTGCTGAAGAAGATGGAGGAGCCGATTATGGCGCTCCAACTACGCCAGTAGCTGTAACTGTTACAGCGGCAAATTTAAACACTAATTTTGACGAGAATCCAGAAGCAGGTGCAACCATTGGTACCGTGCAAGCAAGCGCGAGTAGTGGTACTGTGCGTTTTTCAATTGTTTCTCAAAGTGATGCTGGAGCATTGACCATTAATGCTACAAGTGGTCAAATTTCAGTGGGCGATGCCAGCTTGTTTGATTATGAGTCCCGCATGCTTGTTACTGCCGTGGTTAGCGTAAGCTCGGGTAGTGTTTCAGAAGAAGTAACCGTTACGGTTAATTTGGTAGATGTGAGCGAAGTTGATATTTCGGCTTTAACCCTTTGGGAAGGCACATCAACCACTTTTACGAAAGAAAATGGAGGCGATCCAACCTTGGCTAGCAGCCAAGACCGTATCTCAGAAAACGTTTGGTTAACAAGAGGGAATGAAGGAATTTTGTTTAATGCCGTGAGCGAAAGTGTTGCAAACAATACGTCTAGCCCTGCTGGGACAGAATGGGCGCAGGGAACTTTTGCCGATTTAGGAATGATGGAATTCACTAATTTTCGCGCCGCTTGTCCTAGTGACAAGCCTAAAAATGTAGTGGGGATTCCCATGGTGCTGCACCTTATTCAAGACGATGTTTATATTCAATTAACCATTACCTCTTGGGCACAAGGAAAACTGGGCGGATTTACTTATCAACGCAGCACCCCTTAAAATGAGAAAGGTTCTTTTTTTTCTTGTAATGCTTTATTCCACAGTTTTATTGGGGCAAGAGTGGGAAGATGATTTTAGGCTAGCGCAAGAACGAGCAGCGCAAGAACAAAAGAAATTGTTGCTTGTGTTTTCTGGATCTGACTGGTGTATTCCTTGTATTCGTTTAGATAAAGAGGTTTGGCAAGACAGTGCTTTTTTGACCTATGCCCAAGAACATCTGGTATTATATCGGGCAGATTTTCCCAAGCGGAAAAAGAATCAATTGCCCCAAGAAATAAAAGCAAAGCATCAAGTTTTGGCAGCACAATACAATCCCAAAGGGTATTTCCCTTGGGTGGTTGTTTTTAGGCCAAACAAAGAGGTGAGTGGTACTTTTGTGTATACCAAACAGCCTGTATCTAAGTATATCGAACAACTAAAATCTTTTTAATGCATCGGGTATTTTTGGCTTTATTGTTTTGTTTAACATTTGCTCCAAAGCTTTGGGCGCAAGCCGTTTTTCAGCAATCATTTTCAAAAATGGGTTCTACTTTTGATTTAACCATTGTGGCCGATAATTCAGCCGAGGCAAAGCTGTTAATTGCATCAGCAATTGCAGAAATTGATCGAATAGAGCGTTTGATTTCTTCTTGGAATAATACTTCAGAAACCGCACTTGTCAACCAAATGGCGGGTCAAAAAGCGGTAAAGGTATCTAAAGAACTATTTGATTTAGTGGTTCGGGCAAAAGCGATTGCTCGGTTAACCAATGGTGCTTTTGATCCTACTTACGCTTCTGTAGATAAAATTTGGCAATTTAACGGGGAAAGTATCCTTCCGCCAAAGGCGGAAGTAATTTCGTCCTCTGTTGCTAAAATAGGCTACGACAAAATAGCAACAAATCAAGATGAGTACTCCCTTTATTTGCCCCTTAAAGGAATGAAAATTGGTTTTGGAGCGATAGGGAAAGGATATGCCGCAGATCGCGTTAAAACCCTTTTACAGCAAAAAGGGGTTAGGGCAGGAATTGTCAATGCCTCTGGCGATATGTCTGCTTGGGGAAAACAACCTGATGGAAAAGCCTGGCAAGTGGGACTTGTTAACCCCAAAAACAAACAAAAGGTCTTTGCCTGGTTTCCCATTATGAACCAAGCGGTAGTTACTTCAGGCGACTATGAAAAGTATGTTATTATGGAGGGTAAGCGTTATGGGCATATCATTAATCCCAAAACAGGCTATCCCAGTCAAGGGGTAATTAGCTGTACTGTCTTTGCTCCTAAAGCTGAATTAGCCGATGCTTTGTCTACTGCTCTTTTTGTAATGGGTGTTGAGGTGGGCTTAGATTTTATAAATCAACTTAAGCAGGTAGAGGCTATCATGATTGATGATAACGGCAAAGTATTTACGTCAAAAAACATAAAAACAAATGAAACAACTTAGTGCAGTCCTTCTTTTATTGGGTGTGTTTTCTTCTTGTACAGTGGTAAAAGAATACAACAAAGTGGCCATTAATGACCAAGACATGCAGTTGAGTAGCTTTCCTTGTGAACGCTTTGAGACGAATTTTCAAATCTATCGCGAAGCTGCTGCTGGAGCCAATGGCGGAAAAACGGGTGGGGGCTGTGGGTGTAATTAAACAATCTTTGGTTCTTGTTTTTTCTTTCGTTGCCTTTTTTGCTGGGGCGCAAGTAGATTCTTTGAATCAGTTTAAGAAAAAAGTATTGGATGCCGTTGAGGTAGATGTTTTGATGAGTTACTATGCGCAAGAAGGGGTGCATGCTGCCGTTACAGGGGGGATAGGCAATGAATACCTTACCGATTACAGTCCTTCAATTGTTATTCGAATGCCGGTAAAAGAAGACGCTGTTTTAACAGCAGATGTAGGTCTTTCTGCCTACACTTCGGCAAGTTCTAGCAATGGGAATCCCTTTAACCGCACCGGGGCTTCAAATACCGCCAATGGTGAAGCCAATTACCCCCGAGGAAATCAAGGAGGCACCTCACCGCAAGGTTCACCTTGGGTTGCCTCAACAGGGGCTTCTCGTAAAGATGTTTTAACCACCGTTAATATAGGATACCAAAAAGCCAGTGAGGACCGCAATCGGTACTGGGGAGTTAATATGGGGGGGTCTTTTGAGTATGATTATGAATCTTTTAATACAGGACTTTCTTTTGCCCAATTGTGGAATGAAAAAAACACCGAATTTTCCTTAAAAGGACAGCTTTATCTCGACCGTTGGAAGCCAGTAATTCCAACGGAATTACACGAATATGAATTGTTTCAGGAAAGCTTTTTGTACAACCAGCAAAGTTATTTTAGAGGGGTGAGTATTATGGACGATCAAGGCAACAGTGTCGCAGCTTATCGCCCAACACTTTTTCAATCTTATACCAGTACACACCGCAATTCTTTTGCTTTTTCTGTGGGGCTTTCGCAAATACTAAGCCCAAAGCTACAAGGTGCCATTTTTGCTGATATCGTGCAGCAGCAAGGCTTGCTGTCCAATCCTTTACAACGGGTTTATTTTGAAGATAAAGCAGACTATTATGTCGGTAATTTTAGAACGTTGGGGGAGTATGAATCTGCAGAAAACACCGATCTTTTTCATCTTGCAGATGATGTTGAGCGACTGCCAGATAGCCGCTTAAAAACACCTGTAGGGATGCGCTTAAATTATTATTTAAACGAGTATGTTGTGCTGCGCACATATTTGCGCTATTACGAAGATGATTGGGGGGTGCAAGCAAACACCCTGCAAATAGAATTGCCCATTCGTTTTAACTTGTCGTGGAAGTTGGTGCCTATTTATCGTTTTTATAAACAAACGGCTGCGACTTATTTTGCTCCTTACAATCGCCATTTATCCAGCAATTCCTTTTATACATCAGATTATGATCTTGCTGCTTTTAGTAGTCAGCAATGGGGTTTTTCAATAGGCTATCGTTCTGTTTTTAAGACGTTTAAATTATTTGACTTTGGTCTTAAGTCTGCTCAAATTAGGGCGCAAAAATACAACCGAACTGATGGTCTTTCTGCCTTTGTGGTTTCAACAGCTTTTCAATTTGTTTTAGATTAATCGCTGCGCCCATTGGTAGAAATTAAGTAAATTTGTTTCTCGAGAATTTCCGCTATGCTAGAAAAATTACAAATCATCCAACAACGTTTTGATGAAGTATCCGATTTGATCATTCAACCTGATGTCATTTCTGATCAAAAACGCTATGTTCAGCTCAATAAAGAATACAAAGACTTGAGTAAGTTGATGGAAAAGGGTAAGATCTATAGATCGCTTTTGTCTAATCAAGAAGAGGCATTAGAAATCATCAAAGATGGGGGAGATGACGAAATGGTCGAAATGGCTAAAATGCAATTAGACGAAGCCAAGGAAAATTTACCCACTTTGGAGGAGGAAATCAAATATATGTTGATTCCAAAAGATCCCGAAGATGCGAAAAATGTTGTGATTGAAATTCGCGCAGGAACAGGGGGAGACGAGGCTAGTATTTTTGCAGGTGACCTTTACCGCATGTATAACAAGTATTGTTCCGACCGAGGTTGGTCTGCCAGTTTAATGGATAGCAGTGAGGGAACTGCAGGTGGTTTTAAAGAAATTATCTTTGAGGTTTCTGGAGAAGATGTTTACGGCACCATGAAATTTGAATCGGGGGTACACCGTGTTCAACGCGTACCGCAAACAGAAACACAAGGCCGGGTGCATACCTCTGCGGCGACTGTGATGGTTTTACCAGAGGCAGAAGAATTTGACGTAGAAGTGAATATGAACGACGTTCGGGTGGATTATTTTTGTTCTTCTGGACCCGGTGGCCAATCGGTAAATACTACTTACTCTGCGGTTAGATTAACACACGAGCCTACAGGTATCGTGGCCCAGTGTCAAGATCAAAAATCCCAGCACAAAAATAAAGACAAGGCCCTGAAGGTTTTGCGTTCGCGTTTATATGAATTAGAGTTATCAAAGAAGCTAGAAGCAGATGCGGAAAAACGCAATTCTTTGGTTTCTTCTGGCGATCGCTCTGCTAAGATTAGGACTTATAACTATCCGCAGGGGAGAGTAACAGATCATCGCATAGGGCTAACCCTTTATGATTTACAAAACATCATCAACGGTGATATTAGTAAGTTAATTGGCGAACTACAATTGTTCCAAAATACAGAGAAATTAAAAGAAGCCGGAGAGGTGTTTTAAGGATGAAATTAGCAGAACTCAAGGCAGAAATTTTACGCAAAAAATCTTTCCTCTGTGTAGGCTTAGATATTGACTTAGATAAAGTGCCTGCGCAGTTTAAAAACACGCCTACAGCATTGGTCGATTTTTCAAAAGCGATTATAGATGCAACCGCGCCTTATGCTGTTGCGTATAAACCCAATATAGCCTTTTTTGAAACCTATGGGGTGGAAGGGATGGCTGCACTTAAAGAAGTTATTGACTATTTAAATGCGCATTACCCCAAACATTTCACCATTGCAGATGCAAAACGTGGCGATATCGGGAATACTTCTACTCGCTATGCAAAAGCTTATTTTGAGACCCTTGGTTTTGATTCTATAACAGTAGCACCCTATATGGGGAAAGATTCTGTTGAGCCTTTTTTAGCTTTTGAAGAGAAGTACACCATTTTACTGGCATTGACTTCTAATCCTGGTTCATCCGATTTTCAACGCCTTGAAACCAACGGGCAGCCTGTATATCAATCTGTGCTTAAAACTGCACAAACTTGGAAAGGTAGTGAACGATTGATGTATGTGGTTGGCGCAACTCGCGCTGAAGCCTTACAAGAAATTCGCGCCATTGTACCAGAAGCTTTTTTATTGGTTCCCGGTGTGGGCGCACAAGGCGGAAGTCTTGCCGAAGTCGCTCGCAATGGTTTGACCAAATCAGTGGGGCTATTGGTGAATTCTTCTAGAGGCATTATTTATGCTTCTCAAGCCGAAGATTTTGCCCAAGCAGCAGCTAAGGCAGCAAAAGCATTACAAGAAGAAATGGAAGTTCTGCTTCAAGAGAAAAAATTAATCTAATGTTGAATTATGCCATTTATCGTTCAGATGAAAGCAAGCAATGGGTAACCTTTATCCATGGAGCTGGAGGAAGTTCAACCATTTGGTTTAAACAAATCAAGAGTTTTTCTAAGTTTTTCAATCTCTTGTTAATCGACCTTAGAGGGCATGGAAAGTCAAAGCACCACATGCTTGATTTATCTAACAGTATATATACCTTTGATGCCATAGCCGAGGAGGTTATTGAGGTTTTAGACCATGAAAAAATTGCTCAATCGCATTTTATGGGCATTTCTTTGGGAACCATTCTAATTCGCGCCATTGCTGAAAAGACGCCAGAGCGGGTGAAAAGCATGATTATGGGCGGGGCGATTTTAAAGCTTAATTTTCGTTCGCAAGTATTAATGCGTTTTGGTAATGCGACAAAATCAATTCTTCCCTATATGTGGTTGTATAAAATGCTGGCCTTTATTATTATGCCCAATCGCAATCACAAAGAATCGCGTTTATTGTTTATTCGCGAAGCGAAAAAACTCTACCAGAAAGAGTTTATAAGGTGGTTTAAATTGACTTCAGAAGTAATTCCTTTATTGAAAATTTTCCGTCAGGAACAAATCAAAGTTCCCACTTTGTATGTAATGGGCGATCAAGATTATATGTTTTTGCCGGCTGTTCGTTCTGTGGTGCGTCAGCATGAACTTTCGCAACTTCAGGTTATTCCAAATTGTGGACATGTGGTTAATGTAGAACGTCCCCAAAAATTCAACCACCTAACCCTTGATTTTTTAAACGGACTTTAAGAAAAAACGACCGTTTTGTTTTGATAGACCATTACTTTGCGATTTGCGTGAAGTTGAATCGCTTTTGATAAAACCAGTCTTTCTAAATCCCTTCCTTTGGCAATAAAATCTTGAATAGAATGCAAGTGCGATACTTGGGTAATGTTTTGCTCGATAATAGGACCAGCATCTAATTCTTCTGTTACATAATGACTGGTTGCTCCAATGATTTTTACCCCGCGTTCGTAAGCAGAATGATAGGGTTTAGCGCCAGGAAATGCAGGAAGGAAAGAGTGGTGAATATTGATGATTTTATTGGGATAATGCTGAATTAGGTTAGGGGAGATAATTTGCATATAACGCGCAAGTACAATGCATTCTACCTCGTGTTTTTGAAGAATCTCCAATTGTCTTTTTTCTGCCTCTACTTTGGTGTTTTTTGTTACAGGTACATGATAAAAGGGGAGGTTAAAACGCTCTGCAACAGGCCGCAAGTCTTCATGGTTACTTAAGATAAAAGGAATATTAACAGCGAGTTCATTAGAATTATAGCGGGCCAAAATATCATAAAGACAATGGTCGTATTTAGAGACAAAAAGAGCCATTTTTGGTCGGTCTTCAAGATTGTATAATTCATAGGTAAAGGAGAACGCTTCTGCTACTGCTTTGTCAAATGTTGTTCTAAATTGTGCTTCAGGAAAATCTCCATTGATGAATTCACATTCTAAACGCATAAAGAAAAGTTTGTTTTCTCTGTCTACATATTGATCGATATAAAGGATATTTCCTGCGTTTAGATGAATAAAATTTGTTACCGTAGCAATAATTCCTTTTTGATCAGGGCAATGTATGTTTAGAATGTATTTAGACATGTTTTGGGTTTAGAGCTCAATACTACTAACTTTTCTTTTAGGGGAAAAGAAAAACCCTTGAAACTCACAAAATGAGCCTCAAGGGTTAAAAAAACCGAACAATTTATGGTTAGAAGCTGTAGATTGCAGCTACAATAAAAGTTGATAAGCTATCTGTGGCACCGTCAGCATTGCTGTAAAATTCTCCTGAAGCAGTATCTAAACGAATTTCAGGCTTAAAAATTAAGTTTCCAGAGGTGTAGCTTCCTGTAATTGTGAATGAAGTATTGTCTCCTTCACCACTAACAGATCCGATAGCACCTAATCCATCTTCTGTGAAAGCTTCATAACGCGCACCTAAAGCAAAGCTGTCAGAGAAAGAATACTGTGGGTATAATGCAACACCAGAGAATTCTGTATCAAAGTCATCGCTGTAAGTTGTTGCGTTAAGTCCTAAGAAGAATTTTTCTGTGATATTAAATCCACCAGTAAAATCGATTTGTGAAACACCAGCAGTTCCACCTCCTAGGTAGTTGATGTACTGTCCGTATAAACCTAACTGTGCTCCGATCATGAAATCTTCACCGATAGGTTGAAATTCTGTATAATCTGTTGAATTTAACACACCTAACATAATAGATACATCATCATTTACTGCAATATCGGCTTTAATTCCCGTGTGAGAGAAAGGACCATAAGAGAACATATAAGATGTTGTGTAGTTGAAATTTGCAACTGGAGAAATCACTTCATATCCTAAGAAAGTGTTGAAGTTACCCAATGTTAAAGTAAAACTATCGCTTACGTTATAGTAGGCATATAATTGATTAACAATGTTTGAAGATCCAGTAGAGTTAAATACCGCATCTGCACCACGTGGTCCAAAAACGAAATCTGCTACAAAACCAGACTTTTCTCCTTCATAAGAAACAATAACATTGGCCATTCCAAGTGCAAAACCAGGAAGGTTTCCAAATGATGTACCTGGCGCGTATTCACTACTTCTGTAATAAGTGTCGATTGAACCAGCGATGTTAAACGTTGGCTCCTCTGTTGTTTCTTCTACAGCTACTTCTGTTACTTCTTCTTCTTGTGCAAAAGATAGGGTGCTTGCCAATAAAGAAAGGGATAATACTGTTGTTTTAAAAAATTTCATAATAAATATAGTTGATTGATTTTTGATTTAGTGTTGGTTCATTCTGAAGTCTGCATAAGCATCCATTCCGTGCTCAGCAAGGTCAAGTCCTTTAAGCTCTTCTTCTTTGTCTACGCGAAGACCTATGGTTGCTTTGATCGGGATAAGGATAGCCAAAGAGCAAATCACACTGAATGCCCCTACAATACCTACACCTGCTAATTGAATCAAGAACTGATCTACGCTAGCCATTGCACCGAAGATACCTACTGCAAGCGTTCCCCAGATACCACAGATTAAGTGTACTGCTACCGCGCCTACTGGATCATCTAAACGAAGCTTGTCTACAAGTGCAACGCCTAATACGATAATTACTCCTGCGATAGCACCAATTAATACAGCATCCATTGGAGACATTTGGTCAGCCCCAGCAGTAATTCCTACAAGGCCACCTAATACACCATTCATAAACATGGTTAAGTCAAAGTTTTTATATAAAATGTTAGAGAAGATGGCAGAAGATACCCCTCCTGCTGCTGCAGCCAAACATGTTGTTACCAATGTTAAAGAAGTTAATTCTGGATCAGCTGAAAGTACAGATCCACCGTTAAATCCAAACCATCCTAACCAAAGAATTAATACTCCGGCAGCGGCTAGTGGAAGGTTGTGACCTGGAATGGCCAATGGTTTCCCATCTTTGTCAAAGCGACCAATACGTGCCCCCAATAAGTATATAGCAACAAGTGCAGCCCATCCTCCTACAGAGTGAACTAAAGTTGAACCAGCAAAGTCATAAAAGCCCATTCCATCAAGGAATCCGCCTCCCCATTTCCAAGATCCTACGATAGGGTAAACAAGACCCACATAAATGATCGAAAAGAGCATAAATGAAGTTAACTTTATGCGCTCAGCAACGGCTCCAGAAACAATAGTTGCTGCAGTAGCGGCAAACATACCTTGGAATAAGAAATCTGTCCACCAAGTATAGCCTCCGTCTGCGTAGGCAGCAGTCATTCCACCCTCTGGGGCAGCAATACCAAAACCGGCAAATTTGAAGAAACCGGCAGCGCCTTCTTCAAATCCTGGGTACATTAAGTTAAAACCACCAATGGCATATAAAAGTAAGCCTACAGTGATGACAAAAAAGTTTTTAAATAAAATGTTGATGGTGTTTTTTTGACGTGTTAACCCGATTTCTAAAAAAGAAAATCCTAAGTGCATAAAAAAGACCAATGCCGTACAGATCATCATCCATACGTTGTTAGCAGTAAATAGTGCTGTAGATTCCATAATAATTGTAATAATATTAGTTTAAAGTTGATCCTCCGCGTTCCCCTGTTCTAACACGAACAGCTTCTTCTACGGGAAGAATAAAGATTTTTCCATCACCGATTTTGTCTGTTGCTCCGGCATCAACGATTGCTTTAACAGTGCGATCAACAAAATCATCGTTTACTACTATGGAGATAAAACGACGTTGAATGTCTGAAGTACTATAGCTGATCCCGCGGTAAACGTGACCTTGTTTTTCGTTGCCAATTCCGGTAACATCCCAGTAGCTAAAAAAGTTAACCTCCACTGCGTGTAAGGCGTCTCTTACATCAGAAAATTTAGATTTTCTAATAATTGCTTCGATTTTTTTCATAATTGTATTTATATGATTACAGGGCAAATTTACCTCTAATTTTAGGGCAGCATTCTTTTTTTAGGGGGTAAATAGAAGAATTATGATATAAACAATGCACACCCCCTATTTTTTAGGGGGTGTGTAAAAAATGTATTGAAATTATTGGATTATCAGAAAAAATGACCCTTCTCGATGAAATTCGCGATTAACGATTTAACCAAAGGCCAAATAATAAAAGAATCATACCTAAAGCCAGATTTGCTATAAAGTAGAGTATGGGTAGGAAGGTAGAGGAGGTTTTGATTAAGTTGAACAAATCGAGGCTAAAGCTTGAAAAAGTGGTGAGTCCTCCGCAAAAGCCAACAATTAAAAAAAGACCTAGGTTCTCTTTTAAAAAATCGATGCGATTGAGGTATCCCACAAAAAGGCCAATAAGAAAACAACCTAAAGCATTGGCCGTTAAAGTTCCATAGGGAAATTGTGTTGCATAGGGGCGCATTAGTAATCCGATTAAATAACGAAGACTACTCCCTAAACCCCCACCAATAAAAACGAGTATAATTGCTTTTAGATTCATTGTTGTATGGGTAAATAAAGGGTTGTTGTTCGGGTAAGCGGGTTTTGATTACTGGCCTTATTTTTATTCACCAGTTGTATTCCTGGGTAAGCCTGTGTTTTTCCACTCAGACTATCCTGCAATATTTCCCAACTTTTTTTTAAATAATTCAAAGGACCCTGATGGACGAGAACCAGTGCTTGGCCTCCTCTGTATCGCCTACATCTAATGTCTTTTCTTCCTGTGTTGTAATAACGACTGACTTGTATTCCCGCTCTCCATCTTACGATAGAATCATTTAATTGGGGATAGACGATAAAGGATTTCGGTTCAAGCGGAATATTTTTTGTTGCTGCAAAGTCGTTTAGGGTTTCTAAAGCCATTGTTGTTTCTTTTTCTATTGCTGTCCACGGACTATTCCCTTCAAGTGCTAAATAATATTGAAGGGGTAAAGTGGTCTCTCCTTTATATATATAATGATGTTGGTTGAACTTTTGTGCAACACGATCAGATAGGGAGGTAATCCTTTTTATAATGACCGTTCGCAAGGAATCGTGAAAAGAAGGATTGCGCAATAGAAAGAGTTGCCCTTCAAAATCCAGTGAATATTGATAAGCCAATTGTACTTTTTTTCTGTCAGGAGAAAAGGTCCAAGCTTCTGTTATTGTAAAATTTTGATCGGTTGGTAAAATGAAGCGAAGCTCATCGGTGTTTTTTTGGAAGTCGGAACTGTATTCTTTCTTTATTTTAAGGGAAGCAATTTTATTGTTTTCAAAAGATGAATTGCTTTGTGCTCCTTTTTTGGCTTCAGCCCTAAGAAGATCTATATAGCTAATTTGCGGAAAAGGGGTTGCAGCTTCAATACCAACTTCATAGAACTTAGGGCTATTTTTAATTAAAAGAAGCCCAAAGATAAAGCCAAAGAAAATTACCCCAAAAAAAGTGCGTGCAAAGTTAAGCATTGATAGAGGGATTAACGAACAAAGACTTTAATCAAGTAGAGTGCAATAATGACGAGTATAAATCCTATTAAGATTTTATAGGTACCTGAATAGTGTACTTTGTGTCCTTTTGCGTCTTTTCTATACATTAATATTATAATGGTGATAAATGCAACGACAAAACAAAGGGCAAAAACGAGTTGACCAGATGAAAACATTCTTATTTTTTTGTCTAAATTAGTCAATCTAGTTTACACTAATCTCATATTTATGATTCAAAAAGAATTGAAGGCCGTAGAAGCCTTTCACAAAGCATTTAAAATAGATTGTGCTGAAAAGCCCACTGCAGATCTACCAGAAAACATAAAAGAATTGCGCTTTAACTTAATGGAAGAGGAAAACCAAGAATATCTCGAGGCAGCAAAAAACAATGATTTGGTTGAAGTGGCCGATGCTCTAGGCGATATGCTTTATATATTATGTGGAACAATCCTTACCCACGGAATGCAGCACAAAATAGAGGAGGTGTTTGAAGAAATTCAACGTTCCAATATGAGTAAATTAGGAGGAGATGGAGAGCCGATTTATCGCGCAGATGGAAAGGTAATGAAGGGGCCTAATTATTTTAAGCCAGATATTGCAAAGATACTTAAGCAATAACCGGGACCACTCCTTTTCTCCATCCGTATGGATCTTCACTTTTGTTGTATTGAATATTGACGATCTTTTCTTTGATCATCTCGGCAAAAGAATTCTCCTGAGGTTGGAGGGTGTATTTTTCTCCTTGATGGCCTATGCCACTGATAGGACTAATCACTACTGCTGTTCCTGCACCAAAAACTTCTTTTAAACTACCGTCTTTATACGCGTCGATAATTTCTGTTACAGTAACTGGCCGAACCACTACATCGATTCCTGCATCTTCTGCGATTTGAAGAACGCTTTTACGCGTAATCCCGTCTAAGATTGTATCGGTTGTAGGCGCAGTAATAAGGGTGTCGTTTACCCGGAAAAAGACATTCATGGTACCGCACTCCTCTAGGTACTGGTGGGTGCTGGCATCTGTCCAAATAATTTGTTGATAACCTTCTTCTAAAGCGAGTTGAGTTGGATAGAAAGAAGCGGCATAATTTCCTGCTGCTTTCGCAAATCCTACACCTCCGCTGGCTGCTCTGGAGAATTTTTCAGAAACCAAAACATTAACTTCCCCAGAATAATAAGATTTCACTGGCGAACAAATAATGATAAATTGATAGCGGTTAGAAGCCGAAGCCGAAACCGCAGCTTGATTGGCAAAAACAAAAGGGCGTATATAGAGAGAGTTGCTTTCTCCTGCTTTGATCCAATCGTTGTCTAGGGTCAAAAGTTCATTCAAGCCTTCCATAAAATAGGCCTTTGGAAATTCTGGAATCGCTAATCTAACGGAAGATTTATTGATGCGTGCATGATTGTCTTCCGGACGAAATAACCAAGTTTTACCTTGTTCGTCCTTATAGGCTTTCATGCCCTCGAATACCGCTTGCCCATAATGCAATACACTTGCAGAAGGGTCCATTTGTAAAGGTTGATAAGGCACTACTCGGGGGTCCACCCATTCACCATCTATATAGTCACAGACAAACATATGGTCTGTAAAGACCTCCCCAAAAGAAAGGGTGTCGAAGTTTATGCTGTGGATTTTAGAGTTTTGTGTGCGATCAACTTTCATCAGGTAACATTTGCTTAAACTAAATTAATGATAAATCTAAATATATCTCCATTTCAAAAGATTTTTTAATGCTGAAAAGCCTATTTTTTTTGGCATTTTAAATCCAACTGAAAAAAACTGTCTTATTTTCGTTTTTATCATGGAAAATATAAAGAAAAAGCAATATCGAACTGCAGATGGAAGTCCAACACTTTATATGGAGGTGTTTGATGAGTATTATCATTCGAAACACGGTGCGATTCAAGAGGCAGAACATGTGTATCTCAACATGGGTTTAGCCCATTGGAAGCGCTTACAACCAAAAGCAACCAAATGTTGTGTTTTTGAAATGGGTTTTGGTACTGGTCTAAATGCCTTGCTCTCTGCAAAAAAAGCAGAAGATCTTCAAATTAAACTGGACTACCATACCATAGAAGCCTACCCTTTAAGTCATTCAGATATTAAAGAGGTGAATTACGCGGACTATTTTGACCCGCAAACACAAAATCTATTTGATCAAATAACTGATGCGCCATGGGAGAACCTACATTCCATTAATGCCCATTTTAGTTTAAAGAAAATGGAATGCCTATTGGAGAATTTCACCCCAGAAATGCAAATTGATGTCTTGTATTATGATGCTTTTGGCGCGAGGTCGCAACCCGATATTTGGGAAGATAATAATTTTACTGCTTTGGTGGAAAAAATGAATCCTGGGGCGGTGTTTGTAACTTATGCTGCAAAAGGCAGTGTGCGTAGGGCTTTGCAAAATTTAGGGCTTGAAGCTACGTTAGTTCCCGGTCCTCCGGGGAAACGTGAAATGATTCAAGCAATTCGTCCACTTTTGTAGTACTTTTACAAAAAAAAAGCATGAAAATTCTCGTTACAGGTGCCACCGGTCTAGTGGGGTCAGTTCTTCTTGAGCAAGCCTTTTCTCAGGGCCACGAAATACATTATTTAACCACTAGGAAAAGCCAGCTTGATGCCATTCCAAATGCCAAAGGTTTCTATTGGAATGTAAAGCAGAACGAAATAGATCTTAAGTGTTTTGCGGGTGTTGATGTTTTAATTCATCTGGCTGGCGCAAGTATCTCGCAACGTTGGACGACCAAAAACAAAGAAGAAATTTTATTTAGTAGGGTAGAGGGAACCAATATTTTAGTGCGCGCTATAGAACAACTCAAAGGAAAACACCAACTAAAACAGGTAGTTGCAGCCTCAGCCATCGGCATTTATCCTTCTTCTTTTTCTGCAGTATACACAGAAGACCATGTCCCACAACCGCAATCTTTTTTAGAAGAAGTAGTTATCGCATGGGAGAAAGCCGAGGATGGTTTTGCTGCATTAGATATTAAATTATGTAAGCTTAGAATTGGCCTTGTTTTAACAGCTAAAGGGGGTGTTTTAGGACCGCTAAAAATCCCAACTTGGTTTGGTTTTGGGGCAGCCTTTGGTAACGGAAAACAAACACAATCATGGATTCATGTGGAAGATTTAGTGCAACTATCCCTTGTAGCAGCAACTGAAAATTGGGAAGGAATTTTTAATGCCGTTAGCCCTAATCCAGTGGCACAAAATGAATTCACACGCACCCTTGCAAAGGCCATGCGCCGACCCTTTTTTATGCCGCCTTTACCCAAATTTCCCATCCGACTTGTTATGGGGGAAATGAGTACTTTAATTTTCAATAGTCAGTATGTGAGTGCTGATAAGGTTGTGCAAAAAGGCTTCCAATTTAAATATCCTGCCTTACTTCCCGCCATTAAATCTTTATTGTAGCAAACATTTTCTATGACATTTTGACAAGTTTATCAAAATGGCAGTACTTTTGCTCACTGAAAGAAAAAAGTAAGCATGAGTACGGCCAAAAAAACCGAAAGTAAAGACAAAAAGAGCAGTAAAAAGAAAGCTAAGCCAGCAGCAAAGAAAACCGCGGGAGCCAAAGTCGATAAAGCCCTAGAGGAAGCCAACGCAGCTTTAGCCGCTGAAAAGGATAAGTTTTTGCGTCTTTTTGCTGAATTTGAAAATTATAAAAAGCGCACTTCTAAAGAACGAATAGAGTTGTTTAAAACAGCAGGTCAAGAAGTGATTTCCAGTTTACTTCCTGTAGTCGATGATTTTAGCAGGGCTTTGAAAGAAGCGAATAAGCAAGAGAATAGTCCTGATTTTGAAGGTTTTCATTTGATAAACAATAAATTGAATGAAACCCTTAAAAATAAAGGATTAATTCCCATGGAGGTAAATCCTGGCGATGCTTTTGATGCTGAAAAACACGAGGCAATTACCCAGATTCCTGCAGGAGATGATCAGTCCGGAAAAATTATTGACGTGACAGAGCAAGGCTATCAATTAGGGGGAAAAATAATTCGTTACCCCAAGGTAGTGGTGGGACAATAAAAAGAAAAAATGAAAGAAGATTTTTACGATATATTAGGCATTAGCAAAGGGGCAAGTGCGGCAGAAATCAAAAAAGCTTACCGGAAAAAGGCCATTCAATTTCACCCAGATAAAAACCCGGGAGACGAACAAGCGGAAGCCAATTTTAAAAAAGCAGCAGAAGCTTATGAGATCCTAGGCGATGCAGACAAAAAGGCACGTTATGACCAATATGGTCATGCTGCTTTTGAAGGCGGTCAAGGTTTTGGTGGCGGAGGGATGAATATGGATGACATATTTAGTCAATTTGGCGATATTTTTGGCGGTGGTTTTGGTGGTTTCGGTGGTTTTGGCGGTGGCGGTGGTCAACGCAGAGCCAAAGGCAGCAACTTGCGTATTCGTGTTAAATTAAGCCTAGACGAAATCTTAAATGGGGTTGAAAAGAAAGTAAAAGTCCGCCGTAAAGTACAAGCAAATGATGTGCGCTATACCAATTGCAGTCAATGTGGTGGTAGCGGTCAGACCGTTCGCGTAACAAATACCATCCTTGGGCGTATGCAAACCGCCGTTACTTGTCCGACTTGTCAAGGAAGTGGCCAAAGCATTGAACACCGTCCTAAAGGAAGTGACGCACAAGGAATGATCGCAGAAGAAGAAACGGTCAGTATTAAAATTCCCGCCGGTGTAGAAGAAGGAATGCAGTTAAAAGTAAGCGGAAAAGGAAACGCTGCTCCTGGAAATGGCATTTCGGGCGACTTAATTGTCTTGATTGAAGAAATAAATCACGATGCATTTATTCGAGAAGGCAATCATTTACACCACGACCTTTATATTTCTTTTTCTGAAGCAGCCCTTGGCGTAGCCAAAGAAGTCGATCTTTTAAATGGAAAGGTGCGCATTAAACTGGAGCCCGGGATTCAAGCAGGAAAAACCTTGCGCCTGCGCGGAAAAGGATTACCAGACTTAAACGGGTATGGCACGGGAGACCTTTTAGTGCATATTAATGTATGGACTCCTAAAACCCTTAACCGAGAGCAGAAACAGTTTTTTCAGCGCATGGCTGAAGATGAAAATTTCATCCCTAAACCAGAGAAATCAGACAAATCTTTTTTTGAAAAAGTAAAAGACATGTTCGCCTAGTTTTGCAGATTAAAAAATTAATGTATATTTGACATGCACTTCTTAGTGCAATTTTTCTTTTTCATAGCAATTTTTTCCCATCCTTGTTTCGATAAGGGTGGGTTTTGTTTTTACAGCCATTTTTTTCCCTTATATTTGAGTTAAACCGTAATGTTTTTGCTCCAAAATGAACAGAGTAATCGACTTTTTAAATTATCCTATTCGCCTAGGGGAAGAGATTTCCTTTAGTGTCTTGTCTTTATTTATAATTTTATTTGTTTTTATTTTCACCCGTTTTCTGCTCAGGATTACGCGAAAACTGGTTCTCTTTAGAATGAATGAGGGCACCCAGATCAAATTCAAAAGTGTTTTCACCTTCTTTAATTACTTTATTTATTTGGTCGTGATTTTAATCACATTCGATAATATAGGAATTAATGTTACGGCTATTTTTGCTGCTTCTGCAGCACTTTTAGTGGGGGTGGGTTTAGCCTTGCAAACCTTTATTCAAGACATCATCTCGGGGATTTTTATCCTAGTAGATCAAGCCGTGCATGTGGGAGACGTTATTCAGGTAGATGGCCAGGTGGGTAAAGTTGAAAACATTACCCTTCGAACCACAAGAGCAGTTACCATAGACAATAAGGTTTTGATTATTCCCAACCATAAATTCTTAACCTCAATTTTATACAATTGGACCGAAAACGGAACATTGACCAGAGAAAGTATTACCATAGGGGTATCCTATAAAAGCGACGTTTCAACGGTTAAAGCCCTTTTGATCGATTGTGCCACAAGCCATGCGAAAGTGCTAAAAAAGACACCTCCTACTGTTTTATTTAAAGATTTTGGTGATAACGCCTTGGTTTTTGAACTGTTCTTTACCATTAACAATAGTTTTACTGCTGAAAAAATAAAAAGTGATATTCGCTTTAAAATACACACCGCCTTTAATGAAAATAATATAGAAATACCTTTCCCACAGCGCACACTGTGGTTGAACAAAACCACAGCAGAATAATTATGGCAAAGATTTTAATTATTGAAGATGAAGAGCCAATTAGACGCGTGCTCAAAAGAATTTTACTTGAAGAGAATGAGCGTTTTATCATTTCAGAAGCCGAAGACGGTAAAAAAGGCTTAGCGACATTATCTACAGAAGAATTTGATTTGGTTTTGTGCGATATTAAAATGCCAAACAAAGACGGTTTAGAGGTACTTCAATCCGCTAAACAACAAGGTATACTAACCCCTTTTATTATGTTAACGGGGCACGGAAATATTCAAACAGCAGTGGAGTCCATGAAAACAGGCGCCTATGATTTTATTCCAAAACCCCCAGACTTAAACCGTTTGTTGATTTCTGTTCGCAATGCGTTAGAGTCCAAAAATCTGGTGATTGAAAATGTGCAACTAAAAAAGCGTATTGCAAAAGCCTATCAAATGATTGGAGATTCAAAAGCATTGGTTGGGGTAAAAGAAATCATTGCTAAAGTAGCTCCTACCCAAGCCAGGGTCTTAATTACAGGGCCTAATGGAACAGGGAAAGAATTAGTAGCCCATCAAATTCATCAAAAAAGCGATCGAAATAAGCAAGCCTTAATTGAAGTGAATTGCGCTGCAATACCAGCAGAATTAATTGAAAGTGAGCTTTTTGGTCATGTTAAAGGTTCTTTTACCTCTGCGGTTAAAGACCGAAAGGGGAAGTTTGAAACAGCCCATAACGGAACCCTATTCTTGGATGAAATTGGCGACCTTAGTTTAAGTGCGCAGGCAAAAGTTCTTCGTGCTTTGCAAGAAAATAAAATTCAACGCGTTGGGAGTGAAAAAGACCTTTCTGTTGATGTGCGGATTCTTTCTGCAACCAATAAAAACCTCGAAGAAGAAATCGCAGCAGGTCGATTTAGAGAAGATCTTTACCATAGACTTGCCGTAATTGTAATTAAAGTCCCTGCTTTAAAAGATCGTCTAGAAGATATTCCTTTACTTTGTGAACATTTTATCGAACAAATCTCACGAAAAGACGGTGTAGCAGTGAAAAAAATGCAAACCGCTGCCCTAAAAAAATTAAAGGATTATCCTTGGACTGGAAACATCCGAGAGTTGCGAAATGTAATTGAGCGACTAATGATTCTGGGAGATAATCCTATCACAAAACAAAATATAGAACAATTTGCAGCTAAATAACATGAAATTACGACTATTGCTTTGTCTTTGCCTTTTGGCGTCTAGCCTTCAAGCGCAAGAACAAATTGAACCTACCTTAAAAAAAATCTACCAAACGGCTTTACTAGACGGACAAAGCTACCCTTGGTTAGCCCATTTATCCAATCAAATTGGGGGAAGACTTTCGGGTTCTCTCAACGCACAGCGTGCAGTTGAATGGGGAAAAGAAGAATTAGACGCACTTGGACTAGATAAAGTTTGGTTGCAACCCGTAATGGTTCCTAAATGGATTAGAGGAACTTTTGAATATGCCAATATAGAAACCAGCCCGGGGAATACAATTAATGTTCCAGTTTGTGCATTAGGAGGCTCTATTTCTACCCCTCTAGCAGGCATTAGGGCTGAAGTGATTGAGGTTAAAGATTTTGAAGAATTAAAGGCTTTAGGAGAAGAAAAAGTCAGGGGGAAGATTGTTTTTTACAATCGCCCAATGCAAGCTGATTTAATCAACACTTTTTCGGCCTATTCTGGTTGTGTAGATCAACGTTTTAGTGGAGCAGAAGAAGCAGCAAGACTGGGCGCCGTTGGCGTAGTGGTTCGCTCGATGAATTTGCGTTTAGACGACTATCCTCACACCGGATCAATGAGTTATGGCGATTTGCCCTTACGGGAACGCATTCCCGCAGCTGCGATTAGTACCAATGGAGCAGAATTGTTGAGCTCGATGCTGGCCTTAAATCCAGCTTTGAGGTTTTATTTAAAACAAAATTGTAAAAACCTACCCGATGTGCAGTCCTATAATGTCATAGGAGAAATTAAAGGCACCACTTATCCCGACGAGATTATGGTTGTTGGCGGGCATTTGGATTCTTGGGATCTTGGCGACGGTTCTCACGACGATGGGGCAGGAATTGTCCAGTCGATGGAGGTGTTAAGAATCATGAAGAAAATCAACTATCGTCCAAAACGCACGCTGAGGGTTGTTCTTTATATGAATGAAGAAAATGGCCAGCGGGGTGCAGCAAAGTATACTGAAGTTGCCAAAAAGAACAATGAAAAACACGTATTTGCTTTAGAATCAGATGCTGGAGGTTTTACTCCTAGAGGTTTTTCAATTGATACTACTCCAGAAAAGTTGAAGGCAATTCAATCTTGGGCTCCTTATTTCGAGCCTTATTTGGTTCATTTATTTGTTAAAGGAGGAAGCGGTGCAGATATCGCTCCGCTTAAAACAGAAGACAATGTGTTGGCCGGTTTGCGTCCAGATTCACAACGCTATTTTGATTTTCATCATGCTGCAAATGACACATTTGATGCGATTAATCAACGCGAGTTAGAACTAGGTGCGGCCACAATGGCTTCTTTGGTTTTTTTAATGGACCACTTTAAGCTTTAAGCCCTTGATTAACCTACAACAGTATACCAAAGAGTTTAAATACAATTTAAACTTATCTTATCCCGTCATTTTAGGTCTTTTGGGCCATACAATTGTCCAATTGGTAGACAATATTATGGTGGGACAATTGGGTACAACAGAGCTGGCTTCCGTATCCTTAGGCAATAGTTTTGTTTTTATCGCTATGTCTTTAGGCATCGGCTTTTCTACGGCCTTAACACCCTTGGTGGCTCAGGCCGATGGGACCAATGATCGCAAGACGGCTCAGCGTATTTTGTCGCATGGTGTTGTGCTTTGTACGATTTTGGGATTGAGTTTGTTTTTAGCTGTTTTTAGTGCACGTAAATTAATGTATTCCATGGGGCAACCCCCCGCAGTAGTAGCATTTGCCTTCCCTTATTTACGTTGGGTAGCGGCTTCTTTGGTGCCTTTAATCATTTTTCAAGCCTATAAACAATTTACAGATGGGTTATCGAAAACTCGGCCTGCGATGTATGCCACTGTTTTCTCTAATCTATTAAATATTTTATTGAATTATTTACTCATTTTTGGCTACGGGGGATTTCCAAAAATGGGCGTAGAAGGGGCAGCCATAGGCACCATGATAGCCCGAACGGGAGCGGTATTTTTTATATTGGCTTATATACAGTTTCACCCCATGTTCAAGGGATATTCTTTGCATATAGGTTTTCGAAAACTGCGTTTGAGCTTGTTTAAAAAAATCTTGAGTTTAGGATTACCCTCAGCTTTACAAATGTTTTTTGAAGTAGCTTTCTTTACAATGGCCATTTGGATGTCTGGAATTTTAGGAAAAAACGCGCAAGCAGCAAATCAAATTGCTTTAAACCTTTCTGCTATGACTTTTATGTTTGCCATGGGGTTGGGGGTGGTTGCAATGATCCGTGTGGGAAATCAATTTGGCATGAAAGCCTATGCTGATTTGCGTCGTATCGCCATTTCTCTTTTTCTATTAATCGGTCTTTTTGATATTGTTTTCTGTGTTATTTATTTAAACTTTAACGCGCTATTGCCCTGGATTTATTTAGAGAATTATGGTGCCGATACCCCAGCCGACACTTTAGAGGTGGTTTCCATTGCTGCTGGACTTTTGTTGGTATCTGGATTTTTTCAAATTACCGACGGACTACAAGCAGTTATTTTAGGGGCTTTAAGAGGGATTCAAGATGTTAACGTACCTACTGCTTTAACCTTTGTTTCTTATATGATCATCGGGCTTCCGGTTTCTTATTATTTAGGACTTCACACACCTTTAGGAGCGGTGGGGATATGGTTAGGGTTATTAACGGGGCTTAGTACCTCCGCTTTTTTACTATTTTTACGCTTTCAACATCAAACAAAAAAATTACTTAAACAATAAACCATGGAGGTTCCAAAATTTTTAATTGCCGATAATTCTTCCTTAGAAGACGAAATATTTGTTTTACATACGGCTTATCCCCGTTTTTTGCTCAATGTTTCTAACGACGATATTTTATGGTTAGAAGAATTTAGTCAAGAAGATCAAGTTGAACTTGAAAAAGTGACCCAGGACTTGATCGAAGAAGGATTAGCCTTTTTTGACAAAGAAATTGAATCAATGGAGTAATGATTGAGCAACTATTGGCCTGGGATACCCGGCTTTTTTTGTGGTTAAATGGAATGGGAACGCCTTTTTTTGATTCCTTTTGGCTCATGATGAGCGAGAAATTAACCAATGTAGTTCTTTATTTGACCCTTGTCTTTATTTACGGCAGAAAGTATGGTTTTAAATCTGCGGTACTATTGCTTTTATCGGGCATTATTTTAGTGGGTTTAACAGATCAATTAACCAATCTATTTAAAGATGGTTTTATGCGTCTTAGGCCTTGTCATAACGAAGATTTAGATGGTATTATGCGTTTGGTTAAATCAGGCTGTGGAAGAAAATACGGCTTTTTCTCTGGGCATTCCTCCAATTCGTTTGCTCTGGCTTTTTTCTTTAGTTTGGTCTTTAAAAAAGTAAAGCGTTTAATGCCCTTTCTTTTGGCTTTTGCCGCATTAATTGCCTACAGCCGTGTATATTTAGGTGTACATTATCCTTTGGATATTCTATGTGGAAGTCTCGCCGGTATTCTTATGGGCTTGCTCGTTTATACTTTCGTAAATAAACGTTTTTCCCATCTTATTCCCTCTTTCTAGTGGTTTTCCTTTAACAACTCTGGATACGCTTTTTGGAACTTGCGCAGTCTTGGAATAGAAACACTTCTCACGTAAGGGTTGTTGGGATTTCTTTTTTCATAATCCTGGTGGTATTCCTCGGCAAAATAAAACTTTTCGAGGGGTTCTACTTCTGTCACGATTGGCTTGCTAAAAATGGCTTTCTCTTTTAGAAGTGCGATATAATCTTGGATCATTTCTCTTTCCGAGTCATTGGCATAAAATGCAATAGAACGGTATTGAGAACCCCTGTCTGGCCCCTGACGGTTTGCTGTGGTGGGGTCGTGGGAACCAAAGAATACTTGAATTAGGGTTCCAAAGGAAACCACTTTTGGGTCGTAGTGAATTTCCACTGCTTCTGCATGACCAGTTCTTCCGGTGCCTATTTGATTGTAGTTGGGGTTTTTTGTTGCACCGCCAGCATAGCCTGAATAGACCTCATGCACGCCTTTTACACTTTCAAAAATAGCCTCAACACACCAAAAGCAGCCTGCGGCAAAATAGGCTTTGGCCAAATTTTTTTGTTCGCTTTGTGGCGGTTCCCAAATGGGTTCATTTCGGTCTGTTGGTGGGGTACTAGAAATACAAGTTTGTAAGCTAATAACACTGATTAGGGTAAGGAATAATTTCATTTCTTTTTTCTTTTTTTGGTGGCATTGGCCTGTGGATTAAAAGCTATGCAATGATTGAGCCAAAATAATAAATCTTCGTCTAAGTCAAAACCTTCTGGATCAATAAAGACATAGCCTTTCATGGGGCGACCTGTAAAGTCCATGGGGTAACAGCCTTTTTTATGCTTTAGTTCCTCTGCTGCTGTCTCTCCTATTCGAGCCATAAGAAGATCCATTTGCTTTTTCTTGTCAAAGTGAATGCCACAACACATTTTGTCATTTAGCATAAAGACACAGCCTCCCATCATGGTTTTTTCATAAAAGTTGAGCTTTTGTTGGGTGAAATATTGGCGTATTCGTTCTGCAAGGTATTCGTCGTAAGCCATTATGTTGTATGATCACAATTCATCATCCAGTGTAAACCAAAACGGTCTTTAAGTTGTCCAAAGGTGGCATTCCAAAACTGTTTTTCTAGGGGCATGGTGATTTCTCCGCCTTCGGCTAAGCGCTCAAAGGCCACTTTCATTTCTTCTAAATCTGTGTAGTTTAAACTTATGTGAATATTTGGATTTGGGCTTAAAGGCGCATCGGCACTATCGGCAAACATGGCGAGGGTGGTGCCTTGAAAAATTAATTCTGAATGAACAACCCAATCTTTTTGATGGGGCTTGTGTGGCATGGGACTGTTTTCATAGGTGTTGATTTCTCCGTGTTCAATGCCCAAGGCTTTAGCATAAAAAACTAAGGCTTCTTTGGCTTGTCCATTAAAAACAAAATAAGGGTGTAAAATCATGATGCTTGGGTTTTAAGTTTTTCAAATAAGAAAAGAGCGTAGAAAAGATAAGGGGAAAGTAGTAAAATAATCAATAGACTATTCATGAAATTATCTGTATCTGATGGATAGTTCACAATGCCAAGTCGATCTAGTCCACTTGTAAAATCAATTAGTCCATGAATGATGATTAGTGGATATATACGTTTTGTAAAGTAAAAAACAGATCCAAACCCCATACCGATAAAGAAGGCATAAAAGAATTGTGCCATCTCGCCCCAGACACCTTTATTAAAATTCAATAAATGCAGCGCAGCAAATAAAAAAGACATGCAAACAATCGCCTTGATGATGCCTTTTTTATGGTGTCCAAAATAATCGAGCAGATAATTTTGAATTAGCCCTCTTAATGATAATTCCTCTATTAGGCCCACAGAAATAGTGTAAGCCAAAAGAGAGATAATATATTTAATTTCTAAAAATCCCTCCAATTCAAAGAAAAGAAGATTTATCAATACACCATAAAATAGTGGAAGAACAAGTAGGTCAGATCGCGTATAAGAAGTTCTTGCAAAGCCAACTTTATCTTTAAAATGACTCTTTGAGATCAGTAATATAAAAGCAATACTTAAGAGTAAGTTGATGCTTGTTCGAATGATATGATTATTGATATAGGGGTCATTTACGACAGATAGTTGCAAAAGTCCTCCATAACTTTTTGCGATAATTAAAAGAAGGATAAGCAGGCTAGATAGAAGAGGAGATTTGAATGGCATTTAGTTCGCTTTTCTTTTAGGTCTCTTTTGAAACTCTCCACCACAATTAGGGCAAGCGTGATTGAGTTCGTTTTCTACACAGGCTTTACAAAAAGTACATTCATAAGAGCAGATATAGGCATCGTCACTTTCATGGGTAAAGGTTTTGTGACAGTTTTCACAAAGGTTACGCATTTCTAACATGAGCTATTTTTTTCGTTGTCTATTCCAGTAAATACTCAATGGGGTAAAGATAAGGGTAGGAGCGAGCCAGTATATGGCTGCTGGAATATTTAAAGGGATATATTGTGCATTGACCACAAGTACCGCGGTAACGGTGGCTGTAAAGCCTCCTACCATTCTCCCAATATGAATCAATAAACGATAATTGCGGTGCGCCGCTTTTCCTTTATAATTATTAAAATCTTGAAAAACACTGTAAAGTCCTATGGATCCAAAGACCAACATAACCGCTCCCATCCCATCTGACTTTGTCAAAGTGATGATGCCCCAGATGATAAAAATGCTACCAAAGACAAACATGCCTAAGGTATAAACCCAATCGATTAACAAGGGTTTGTTTTGGGTCAATTTAATATAGCGATCTGCTGTTCCTACAAGGTAAATGGTAAATACCCCTATGATAAATAAAAAGGGATTGGGTTTGATCTGTGCCATAAAAAGCGCACTTCCTCCCGTAAGCATCATTCCGGCGACAAAAACCCGTCCGATTTTTTGATGCCTTTTTCCGCCTTTAGGTAAAATCATATTGAGACTTCCTGTTAGCAGCGAAAGGCTGCCAGCAGCAATATGTAGGATGAGTAGACTTTGGTAAAGAGTAGGCATGGGGGTTATTTCTTTGGGAGGCTTATTGTTCTAAAATATTG
>CBFHVC010000024.1:0-2508 GCA_965659515.1 Candidatus Arcticimaribacter sp.
AACGCAGGCAACTATTAGACGACAGTTTTAGAAAAATGGCCGTAGAAAAACGGCATGCTCAAGGAAAAAAAACCGCAAGAGAAAACATCGCTGATCTTTGCGATTCCGGCTCTTTTCAAGAAATAGGCGCCTTAATTGTCGCAGCACAAAAAGGACGTAAATCCACAAAAGAACTAAGAGAGAACACTCCAGCTGATGGGCTGATTAGTGGGATTGGAAAAGTCAATTCTGCTTTATTTCAAGACAATACAAATTGTTATATCCTTAGCTATGATTACACTGTTTTAGCTGGTACACAAGGTGCTTTTGGCCATAAAAAAACCGATCGCTTAATGGCCTTAGCCGAAAAAGCCCATTGTCCAATTCTCTTTTTTGTTGAAGGGGGCGGGGGGCGCCCAGGAGATGTCGACTTTCATGCTGTTAGCACGGGTGGTCTAGACCTTACTACTTGGTATTCCTTTGCTCGCTTAAGTGGAAAAATTCCACGTATCGCCATTGTGGGTGGCTATTGTTTTGCTGGCAACGCAGCCATTGCAGGCTGCGCGGATGTTATTATCGCGACCAAAGACACCTCTATGGGAATGGGAGGACCCGCCATGATTGAAGGAGGTGGCCTGGGGCAGTTTCACCCAAAAGATATTGGCCCTGCAAAAACACTTGCTAAAGAAGGGGTAATTGACTTACTCGTAGAGAACGAATCAGCAGCAGTCGCTGTTGCTAAAAAGTATTTAAGCTACTTTCAAGGTGAGCTTAAAACATGGGAAGCCCCTCAGCAAAAAGCATTGCACAAGATTCTACCAGAAGATCGACGATATGCCTATGATGTGAATGCCATTATAAACACCCTAGCCGATGTAGATAGCGTGCTTGAATTAAGGGCCCAGTTTGCAAAAAACATGGTCACCGCTTTGATTAGAATTGAAGGAAAACCCTATGGCCTTATTGCCAATAGCACAAAACACCTAGGCGGCGCAATCGACAGTGATGCCGCAGATAAAGCAGCCCGTTTTTTACAGCTTTGCAATGCCTTTAAACTACCGTTAATTTCCCTGTGTGATACCCCTGGATTTATGGTGGGCCCAGAACATGAAGCCAAAGGATTAATTCGTCACTCCTCTCGCCTTTTTCTCAGTGCAGCAGCACTAGAAGTGCCCATGATTACCATAGTTTTAAGAAAAGCTTATGGCCTAGGCGCCATGGCCATGGCGGGAGGAAGTTTCCACGCCTCATTTTTAACCCTTGCTTGGCAAAGTGGCGAGTTTGGTGCAATGGGACTGGAAGGTGCCGTAAAACTAGGCTTTAAAAAAGAATTAGATGCCACAAAAAACGAAACAGAACGACAGCAGCTTTACGATCAACTGGTTGCACAAGAATATGAAAAAGGAAAAGCCATCAACGCAGCAGAAACCTTAGAATTTGACGAGGTAATCGATCCTGTTGAAACGAGAAATAGAATAGCAACAGCCCATGGCTGTTTTAAGCTTAATACAAAAAAACAAACCAGCTCGTTTATCGATAGCTGGTGATTTTAAATTAACCATTATGAAAGCAATTGTTTGCGAAAAATACGGTCTCCCTGCTGACTTAGTACTCAAAGATCTTCCAGCATTAACACCCAATGAGAAAGAAGTTGTTATCAAAGTAAAAGCCTGTAGCTTAAACTTTCCAGACACCCTTATAATTCAAGGGAAATACCAATATAAACCAGCACTCCCTTTTACCCCAGGAAGCGATATTGCAGGTATTGTTAGTGCTGTGGGAAGCGCAGTGAAACACCTAAAAGTGGGCGACGAAGTTTTTGGTTTTGTGGCAAATGGTGGCTTCGCCGAAGAAGTAATTGCCCCAGCTAAAAACGTATTTCCAAAACCGCCAAAAATGGACTTTGCCACTGCGGCGTCCTTTCTAATGGCCTATGGCACCTCTTACCACGCTTTAAAAAATAGAGCAAAATTAAAAGAAGGAGAAACCCTGGTGGTGCTTGGCGCTTCTGGTGGGGTTGGCCTCGCAGCAGTTGAACTAGGAAAGCAAATGGGGGCTAGAGTAATAGCTTGCGCTTCTTCACAAGAAAAAATTGCCCTTTGTAAAACCTACGGAGCTGATGAGGGAATCAACTATAGTGAAGAAGATCTAAAAGAACGCATTAAATCTTTAACTGAAAGAAAAGGGGCTGATGTGATTTATGATCCCATAGGAGATCAATTTTCAGAACCTGCCTTAAGGGCCATTGCATGGGAGGGACGTTTTTTAGTAGTGGGCTTTGCCGCCGGAGAGATCCCTAAAATCCCTTTAAATCTAGCGCTCTTAAAAGGCTGTCAAATTGTAGGTGTTTTCTGGGGATCATGGGCCATGCAATTTTCACAAGAAAACATGAAAACTAAAAATTTTCTTTTTTTGCTGAAATAAATTACAAGTGTGTATATGTTACATGTTATAGGATTTACAAATGCATGGTTATCAGGTTAAACTTTTATATCTATTAAGGGTTACTTCTTAATAGATTATTCAATT
>CBFHVC010000024.1:2518-29871 GCA_965659515.1 Candidatus Arcticimaribacter sp.
TGGCACGCCCAAGGGAAGTTAAAACCCCATATTCACGCACAATATCCGCTTGAAGAAGCGCAAAAAGCCATGCAAGAAATGATGGACAGAAAGGTGCGGGGTAAAATTGTAATTAACTGCAGCTAGCAGGCTAAGACAATAATTGTTTAACGATGGTAGAAATTGTTTTACCATCGGCAGTACCAGACATTTGCTTGGAGGCCATTCCCATTACTTTCCCCATATCTTTCATGCCTTCGGCACCTGTTTGGGCGATGATATCTCCTACTATCTTAGTGATTTCTTCTGTTGACAATTGCGCAGGTAAAAAAGCAGCAATTATTTCAGCCTGTGCTACTTCGGGCTCGGCCAAATCTGCCCGGTTTTGTTCTGTAAAAATCTGCGCACTGTCTTTGCGTTGTTTCACCAGTTTTTGAACCAATTTAATCTCCTGCTCTTCTGTCAATTCTGTTCCTGCTGCAGCAGCCGTTTGCTCTAGCATTACCGCAGATTTAATTGCGCGTAAAGCCTCTAATTTAAGACTGTCTTTAGCCCGCATAGCGGTCTTAATCTCTTCTGTTAAATTGGCTAATATTCCCATGTTTAGTCTACGTTGTCGTGTAAAAATGAATTATTTGATCTCAACTGTATGTCGTCGTTTGAATCGTTGTCTAAAGAAAGGGTAGACGGGGCTTTTTCTTCTGCCGGAGCATCTAAATCAAAACCCAAACGTTTATACGCAGGTTGCCGTTCCATTTCTTCAATGCGATTGATGTTGTTGTTAAAAGTATGATTAAACTGTTTCAGCTGTTCTTTTCGCTTTTCATTTTGAAGCGTAATACTTTCCCGAATCGATTGATCAAAAGGACTTGAACTTGGCGGGGGTGTATTGATAAGCTTATCATCAGGGATTTCTGCAATTACCTTTAATTCAATATCGGCAATTTCTGTTGATTGTGGTGCTTCCTGTTTTGCTTGGGGCGCTTCGATCTCTTCTAATTGAAATACAGTTGGGGCAGCTGCTTCCATTGTTTGTGGCGCTTCGACTTTTTCTACCTCTGCAGTTTCTTGTTGCAGGGGTAATTCAAATTCGAATTTAATTTGCTGCTGTTCTTCACTTTCAATTAATTCATGATCAACTACTTCTATTTCATTGATGGAGGCATTTAACTCATTAAACACAAAATCATCTTCAGCAAGGACTGGTGCTTCTTCAATAGCTTTTTCCGTTTGCGGAGGAAGTACTTGTGAACTAATTACCTCAAGGGCTGCAATTGCCTCGGTGGTTGCAATCAAAGGATTTTCCTCTGGCGCGACTACAATGGGATCGATTACTTCTATCGCTTCAACTGGCACAACAACTTCAAAATCTTCTACTTCAATCGAATTGATCGCTGCTTGGTTAAGCGGTGTTTCACCCGCAATCGTTTGAACTGGCGGGGTGCGCTCTTCTATATCATCTTCAAGCGTATATTTCACAATAGGTTCGGCTGAGGGCGCTTCAATTGGCGCCTCAAAAATGTTTTGCGGGGCCTTTTCTTCTGTCAGATCATGAACCAAGGGTTGCTCTTCTTCAAGGGTATGAATAATTTTTTTGGCCTCGGTATTGACAATTTCGTGCTGTTGTTCAGAATTAAATCCGGTGGCAATTATGGTCACTGAAATACTACTGCCAAGGGAAGGATCTTCTCCTACCCCCATAATGATGTTGGTGTTATTTCCAGCTTCAGTTTGAATAAAATCATTGATTTCTCCAATTTCATCAATGGTGATTTCTTCTTCCCCAGAGACAATTAACAAGAGGACATTTTTACAACCAGCGATTTTATTGTCATTCAACAAGGGGGAGTCTAGGGCTTTGACAATCGATTCTTGAGCGCGATTGGCACCTTCTGCGATAGCAGAACCCATTATGGCAGAGCCACTATTACTTAGAACAGTTTTAGCGTCCTTGAGGTCAATGTTTTGCGTGTAATGGTGGGTAATTACCTCGGCAATACCGCGTGCAGCGGTTGCCAAAACCTCATCTGCTTTGGCAAAACCAGCTTTAAACCCTAAATTTCCATATACTTCCCGCAGTTTATTGTTATTGATGACAATAAGCGAATCTACACTTGCTTTTAATTCTTCTAAGCCTTTTTGGGCTTGTTCTAGTCGGATTTTTCCTTCAAATTGAAAAGGCATGGTAACGATTCCAACGGTTAAAATATCCATCTCGCGCGCCATTTTTGCAATAATGGGCGCAGCTCCAGTTCCTGTTCCCCCACCCATTCCAGCGGTGATGAAAATCATTTTGGTCTGTGTTGAGAGTAAGGTCTTTACATCTTCTAAACTTTCTTCTGCTGCTTGTCGACCAACAGCTGGATTGGCACCAGCACCTAGGCCCTCTGTTAAAGAGGCCCCTAATTGAATCTTGATGGGTACCGCACTTTTCTCAAGTGCTTGTGAGTCGGTATTGCAAATCACAAAATCAACCCCCATGATTCCTTGTTGAAACATGTAGTTGATGGCATTACCACCCCCGCCACCAATACCAATAACCTTGATGACATTGCTGCGGTTTTTGGGCAAATCAAAATTAAAATTCCCTGAGATATTGTCCATGGTTAGTTCTGACATTTGCTATTGTTTAGGCTTTATCTAAAAATTCTTTAAACTTATCGGTCCATTGTTCAAAAATGGAATTCCTGTTTTTTGGAACAACAGGCTGTGGTATCTCATCCACTGGTGTGCTTTCTTCTTGTGCTACTTCTTCTATTTCTGGCATTACGGCAACAGGCATTTTATCTAATGCAGCCATTAAAAGACCTACCGCGGTTGAAAAGGTCGGACTGGTTGTAGATTCGTCTGAATCGCCAGCGAGATGTTCATTGGGATAGCCCACACGGGTATCCATCCCTGTGATGTACTCTACCAATTGTTTTAGGTGTTTTAATTGACTTCCGCCTCCTGTTAATACAATTCCAGCAATCAATTTTTTCTTTTGATCGTCGTGTCCATAGTTTTTAATTTCTAAAAAACACTGTTCAATAATTTCGATTACCCTTGCATTAATGATTTTTGAAAGGGTTTTTAAAGAGATTTCTTTGGGGTCGCGGCCGCGTAAACCCGGGATAGAAACGATTTCTGTTTCTTTGTTTTCTCCTGGCCAGGCCGAACCAAATTTCACTTTCAGTAATTCTGCCTGCTTTTGGATAATTGAACATCCCTCTTTGATGTCTTCTGTTATGACGTTTCCACCAAAGGGAATAACAGCAGTGTGGCGAATAATCCCGTCTTTAAAAATAGCTAAATCGGTTGTTCCACCCCCTATATCGATTAAAGCAACTCCTGCTTCTTTTTCTTCTTGACTTAAAACAGCGTCTGAGGAAGCGATGGGCTCAAGGGTGATTTTCCCCATTTCTAAACCTGCACTTTTAATGCAACGGCCAATGTTTCGAATCGATGAAACCTGCCCCACTACAACATGAAAATTGGCTTCTAATCTTCCGCCATACATCCCAATGGGCTCTTTGATTTCGGCTTGTCCATCTACTTTGTATTCTTGTGGCAAAACATGAATGATTTCTTCTCCGGGTAGCATCACCAATTTGTGTACTTGATTAATGAGTGTTTCTATATCTTGCTCATCAATTACTTCATCTGCATTTTCCCGGGTAATATAATCGCTGTGTTGCAAGCTTCTTATATGTTGCCCTGCGATTCCCACAACAACATCGGTTATGGTAACGCCAGACTTAGATTCGGCCTCTAGTGTGGCTTGTTGGATAGACTGAATGGTTTGGGTTATATTATTTACAACCCCACGGTGCACCCCAAGGCTTTGAGACTTTCCAATACTGAGAATTTCTACTTTATCAAATTCGTTTTTTTGACCCACCATGGCAACGATTTTAGTCGTTCCAATATCAAGTCCAACCGCAATTTTCTTGTTTTCCATATCCTTAGTTATGACGGGCAACAACCTGCTTGTTATAGGTCAGATTGATCCGATTAAATATTTTGTCTTTATTGTCTAAAGCATAAGCGCAAAATCGCTTTAGCTTTTCTGCCTTTTGATCAAAGGCAATGTTTTGACCCCAAACCACCTCGAAAGGGTAAGAACGAAGCCCTAGAATAAATGCATTGTCGCGCCATTGATAATCAATTACCTCCCCTGCTAAAAAAGCATCTGAAGATAATTTGGTAATCAATTGAACAAGTGCATGCATATTTTTATCCTTTATTTCACCGTAAAACAGTGGAACCTTTGCTGTAAATCGCTTCGAAAGCGGTATTTCTTTTACAGCTGCATCGAGATAAAAATTTCGCGCTCCTTGAATTCTAACAATGGGTAAACGCTCTTCTATTTCGATGTGTAATTCCCCCTGAGGAACAATGTATAGTTCAGCGTTTTTGATCACAGGGTGAGCCAAAAAAGACTGTTCTACCTTATTCAAAGCTACCATATCTTTTTGCTTAAAAAACAAACTGTCTTTGCTTTGTATCAACAATTTATTAACGATTTCTGAATTTAAAAAACCTGCGCCGAGGCCTTTAAATTCTACTTTTACTTGCTTGATAACGCGCTTATTAGATTTCAGCTGAGTCAATACAACACTTCCCAGCAATACGCCAAGCATTAAAAAGAAATAAAGCTTTTTATACTGCTTCATTTTGCTGTAATTTTTGTTTTAATGCATTCAATTCCAATCCAATGTCTCCTGCCCCCAACACTACTTTTATACGTTGCGGAAGCTGGTTAATCTGCTCTTTTAAGCTAACTTTATCCATTATTGCAACAGGGGTTTTTGCCCCTATTTTTTCAGCCAAGACAGCAGAAGTCACTCCTGCAATAGGCAATTCCCTCGCCGGATAAATGGGCAGCAATATTACCTGATCGAATAATTGCAAAACGCTCGCAAAATCATCCATGAAATCTTGGGTTCTTGAAAATAAATGGGGCTGAAAGACAACACACTTTTGCTCTTCTGGAAAGGCATTTTCAAGGGTATCGTAAACGGCTTTTATTTCCGTAGGATGGTGCGCATAGTCATCTATTAAAATGTGACGATCGGTTGACAAGGCCAACTGCAAACGCCTTTCTACTCCCGAAAAACTAGCCAGAGCTTCACAAAGGTGCTCTTCCACTAAACCGTGTTGACTAGCCATCGCAAAAGCAGCTATTGCATTGGATAAATTGTGCAAACCCAGTTGACTGAAATACACCTCACAGAATACTTTAACAGGCGTATGGAGGGTGAATGTATAGCCAAATCCTTTGGCCTTTACATCTGTAGCATAATAATCTGCGGGCTCATTAATACTATAAGTAAGTCCGGGCAAAGGGACTTTCTTCTCAACAATTTTGACTTGAGTAATTTTATCGGCAAAAGCAGCATAGGCAGCAACCACATTTTCTTCAGTTCCATAGATGTCCAGATGATCTGCATCGACAGAAGTAATGCATCCTATTGTTGGCGATAATTGTAAAAAAGAGCGGTCAAATTCATCTGCCTCAACCAGTATAGTGTCTAGTCCTGTTGAGAGTAAATTGGTTTTTCTTTGATTCATCACTCCCCCAACAAAAGCCGTGAAACCTTGCTTTAAAGTAGAAAACAAATGCGCCAAAATAGCCGTTGTTGTTGTTTTGCCATGGGTGCCTGCAACGGCCAAAGTAGGCTTCCCTTGGGTAAGTTCCCCTAAAAAAACAGCGCGCTTAACAACACTGTTGGCTTGTTGCTCAAAAAAATCTTTTTGTGGGTGCCCCGAAGGAATGGCTGGAGTATAAATCACCTTGGTTGTAGGCGCTTTAAAGCGCGCTGGAAGTGCCGTTAAACTTTGATCGAAAACGATAACCGCTCCCTCTTCTATCAAAGCTGTAGTAATGGGCGAAGGGGTTTTGTCATAGCCACCAACACAACAACCTTGTGCAAGCAAAAAACGCGCAATAGAAGACATCCCTATTCCGCCTATACCAATAAAATAATATGCTTTTGCTTTCATTATTTTTGAAGATGATGAATCATGGTTACGATTTCCTTCGTCGCGTTTGGCTTTGCCATTTGACGTATGTTTTTTTCTAATTCCAATTGAGTATTCGGTGCTTTTACAAGCTTATCGAAAGTAGCTTTAAAGGTTTTATCCAAAGCCTTTTCTTCGATTAAAATAGCGGCATTTTCCCGCACCAAAGCATTGGCATTGTGAAACTGGTGGTTTTCGGCCACATTGGGCGAAGGGATTAAAACCGTGGATTTTCCCACCAAGCACAATTCTGAAACACTTGCAGCCCCTGCCCTAGAGATTACAATATCTGCAAGGCCATACAACAAATCCATTTCCTTGATAAAAGGATATATTTTCACGCGATCAGCTGCAAGATGTCGGTAGCGATCATAATATAATTTCCCGCATTGCCATATCACATCTAGATCAAGCGAATGGAAAAAATCAAGCTGTTCAGCCACTAATTCATTGATGCGCTGCGCCCCTAAACTCCCCCCTAAAACGACCAACTTCTTACTACTTCCATTCAATCCAAAATGTTGTAATGCTTCTGATTTAAACGCCCTTGTATGGAGCAAAGAACTGCGTACAGGATTTCCTGTGTAAACGATTTTATCTTTTGGGAAATAACGCCCCATGTTTGGATAAGCCACCGCAATGAAATTGGCCTTTTTCGCCAATAATTTATTGGTTATTCCAGGATAAGAGTTTTGCTCTTGTAACAGGGTTTTACTCCCCATTAGATTCCCAATAAAAAGCATTGGTCCGCTGGCAAATCCACCGGTGCCAATGAGAACATCTGGGCGATATTTTAACCAAATCAACATAGATTGAAAAAGACTAACTGCCAATTTTATGGGAAAGAAAATATTTCGCCACCACTGTTTTCGCTGAAGTCCAGAAATCCAAATAGCATGTATGGAATAGCCTGCTTGCGGAACTTTTTCCATTTCCATCTTTCCAAAGGCCCCTACAAATACAATTTGTGCTGCGGGGTCTTGCGCTTTTAATTCATCGGCAATGGCGATAGCAGGGTAAATATGCCCGCCCGTTCCTCCGCCAGAAATAATGTATTTAGATGGTTTCACTTAAAATGGCTAATGGATTATCTTCTTTGACTTCTTTTTGTTCCTCTTTCTCTTTTTCCGAACTAATGCTTGCACTTAATATTACGCCAAAGGCAATGCAGGTCATCCAGGCAGCTGTTCCCCCACTACTAATCATGGGCAATGTTTGCCCGGTAACCGGAAAAACATTTAGGGCTACTCCCATATTAATAAAGGCCTGAACAATTACCGGCAAGCCTACGCCAATTACCAAGAGTTTCCCATAAATCGTATCAACTCTTCGGGCGATGAGCATTAATCGGAATAAAATCACCAAATAAAGCAAAATGATGATCACGCCACCTACTAGACCAAACTCTTCAACGATGATGGCATAGATAAAATCTGAACTACTTTGCGGTAGAAAGTTTTTCATGACACTTTTCCCTACACCAAGCCCGGTAACTCCGCCAGTGGCAATGGCTATTTTAGCGCGCTCTACCTGATAGTTTCCAGAACTCCCTTCACTGGGAGAAGTAAAATTCTCAATACGACTCATCCAAGTATCAATTCGATTGGGCATTGCTTCTGGAAAGGCTTTCGCGGCGAGAATAAACAACACAAAAGCCACTAGCCCAATCCCTAAAATAACCAACAGATGTTTAATGGGATATCCTCCAAAAAAACACAGTAAAAATACCATTGCAAAAACAATAAGGGCTGTCGATAAGTTGGCCGGGAGAATCAATGCAATAACTATACCCACAGGTAGCCAAAGTGGAAGAACCGTTTGGCTAAAAGGCAATTGCTGACCAAATGTTTTATCTAAATAATGGGCCACATACATCATTAAAACCAAAAAAGCCAAGGTAGACGTTTGAAAGCCAATTCCCACAAATGGAATCCTAATCCATCTGCTAGCATTTGCACCTCCTATCATCGCCCCTTGTGAAACCGTATATAGTAAAAGCAGAATAACAATCGGTAACATTAGAATTGAAATTCCTTTAAAATAATGATAGGGAATTCGATGAATTCCTATCATGATAACAAAACCCATTACAAGGATAAACATATGTTTAAACAAATGCTGCCAAGGCGTTCCATTACCCACCACATAACTTAGATTTGAACTGGCGCTAAACACAGGGAAAAAAGAGAATATCGCCAAGAGCGCAAGAAATCCCCACAGTGCTAAATCTCCTTGTAAAAGTTTGTTTTTTTGTTCCATTAAAGTCCTCTTACTGCTGCTTTAAATTGATTTCCGCGATCTTCATAGTTTTTAAACAAATCAAAACTTGCACAGGCCGGTGACAACAAAACATACTCGCGTTTGCTGGCCAATTGATGCGCCATTTTAACCGCCTCACGCATGGATTGCGTTTCTACCATCAGGTCAACTACTGGTGAAAAAGATTCAATAATCTTGTCGTTATCAACCCCAAGGCAAATAATCGCTTTCACCTTCTCGCGTACCAAAGGCAACAAGGCATCATAATCGTTTCCTTTATCTACTCCTCCAACAATCCATACTGTTTGCCCTTCCATGCTTTCAAGAGCATAAAATGTTGCATTAACATTGGTTGCCTTAGAGTCATTGATATAGGTTCTATTTTGAATTTTCAACACATGTTCTAATCGGTGCTCTACTGCCGTAAAACTCAAAAGACTGTTGCGAATGGACTCTTTACTTACCTCTAGCAAACTGGCAACAGAAGCGGCGGCCATTGCATTGAGCAAGTTGTGGCGTCCTTGAAGTGGAAATTGTGTGGTGTTTATCATAGTAACTGGCTTTGTGGTGTTTATTGTTATGGCATCGTCTTGAAAACTTGTTCCAGAATGTGCTGCTGTTGTCGTTCCAAAAGGAATTTGGGTTGCTGCGATAGTTGAACTTGCTAAAGCTTCTGTCAATACATTATCGTCTGCATTAAAAAGCAGAAATTGATCTTTTGTTTGGTTCTTACTTAAGCGAAGTTTAGCCGAAACATATTGTGAAAAGTCGTTGTTGTATCGATCTAAATGATCTGGTGTAATATTGGTTATCACCCCAATGGCTGGCGCAAAATCGTGGATATCGTCTAATTGAAAACTACTTATTTCTAAAACATAATAGGCATAGTCTTGTTCGGCCACCTGCTGCGCAAAACTCTTCCCGATGTTTCCTGCTAACCCAACATGCAAACCTGCTTTTTCTAGTAAATGATGGATTAAAAGGGTGGTGGTGGTTTTTCCGTTGCTTCCGGTAATTCCAATGATTTTTGCTGAAGTAAATTGACTGGCAAATTCAATCTCGGAATGAATGGGAATCCCCGCAGCCCTAACTTCTTGGACGATCGGTACATGTTCTGGAATTCCAGGGCTTTTCATGACCAAATCTGCCAAGAGTATTTCTGTTGTAGAATGTGTTTTTTCTTCCCAACGAATGCCCTTCTGATCAAGGAGGGATTTTATTTCAGATGCAATCACCCCAGCGTCAGAAACCAAAACGTCATACCCCTTTTGATGGGCTAAAATCGCTGTTCCTTTTCCGCTTTCGCCTGCCCCTAAAATCACCATTTTTTTCATTAGCGCAGTTTTAGGGTAACAATGGTTAGAATACTCAACAGTATACCGACAATCCAAAACCGAGCAACAATCTTGCTTTCGTGGTATCCCTTTTTTTGGTAGTGGTGATGGATAGGAGACATTAAGAAAATGCGTTTCCCTACCCCTGTTTTCTTTTTGGTGCATTTAAAATAACTGACCTGTAAAACCACAGATAAATTTTCGACTAAAAAAATGCCACACAACAGCGGCAACAACAATTCTTTGCGAATCATTAGTGCAATTACAGCAATAATCGCCCCTATGGTTAAGCTCCCTGTGTCGCCCATAAAAACTTGGGCTGGATAGGTATTGTACCACAAAAATCCAATGAGTGCTCCTAAAAAGGCCGCAACAAAAATGGTGATCTCACCGGCGTTGGGGATATACATGATATTGAGGTAATCTGAGAAAATTACATTTCCAGACACCCAAGCAAAAACGCCAAGGGTAAACACCATAATGGCCGAACTCCCTGCGGCAAGACCATCTATCCCATCGGTTAAATTGGCCCCATTAGAAATGGCTGTGATGATAAAAACAACAATCGGGATGAAAATTAGCCAAGTCAAATGTGCTAAGCCTGGTATCCAATTGATCAATTCAGCATAATCAAATTCATTGTTTTTAAACATGGGGATAGTCGTCATAGTAGATTTCTCTTGCGCATAAAAAGCAGATGTTGCCGTGCTTGCCTCTTCTATTTGTACAGGTATCTTTTGACGAACAGTTACCTCGGGATGAAAATAAAGTGTTGCTCCAACAACAATTCCCAAGACAATTTGACCGAGTATTTTGAATTTCCCTTTTAAACCTTCTTTGTCTTTTTTAAAGATTTTAATGTAGTCGTCCACAAAACCAATTGCGCCCATCCAAAGGGTCGTAAATAATAATAATAAGATGTAGATGTTATCAAGTTTTGCAAGCAAGAGTACCGGAATAATGGTGGTGAAAATGATGATGATTCCCCCCATGGTGGGTGTTCCTGCTTTTTCATTTTGCCCAGCCAATCCTAGATCGCGAATACTTTCTCCTATTTGCTGCTTTCTTAAAAAATCAATGATTCTTTTCCCAAAGAAAGTGGAAAAAAGAAGCGACAATAAAGCCGCTATCGCTGCCCTAAAAGAAAGAAATTGAAACAAACTAGCCCCTGGAAACTGGTACTGTGCTTCTAAAAAGTCAAACAAATAATACAACATATTAAAACAATTGTTTACAGATTTCTTCTACGATCAAATAATCGTCGAAGGGAGTTCGTACTCCTTTTATTTCTTGATAATTTTCATGTCCTTTTCCGGCAATCAACAAAACATCCCCTTCGGTTAATTCCATACAAGCAGCCTTAATTGCCGCTTTTCGCTGGGTAATTCTCAGTGTCTTTTTATAATCCTCAGGAGCAACCCCTACTTCCATTTCATCTATGATTTTTTCTGGATCTTCCTCTCTGGGGTTGTCTGCCGTAAAAATGACTTTATCGCTATAAGCAGCGGCCACTTTTGCCATTAGTGGTCGTTTGGCTTGATCTCTATTTCCGCCACAACCCACCAAAGTTGTTAAAGTTTCGTTCTTGGTGCGTATTTTAGTTATGGTTTGCAATACATTCTCTAGGGCGTCAGGGGTATGCGCATAATCCACAATAACAGTGGCCTTGTTCGGTGTTGTATAGTTTTGAAATCTTCCCTTTACATTTTTTAAGGCACTCATAATAGAAAGCGTTTCGATCTCTTCTAAATCCATCAAATGGGCAACAGCAAAAACCACCAATAAATTGGCTGCATTAAATTGCCCTACTAAGGTGGTCCATATTTCGTGTTGATTAACATGAAGCAACATACCCGAAAACTGGGTTTCCATTACTTTGGCCTGATAGTCTGCATAATTATTTAAACCAAAACGATATTGCTTTGCAGAACAGTTCTGAAGCATATACATGCCGTTCTTATCGTCAGCATTCGTCAAGGCAAAGGCCGTTTTAGGAAGCCCATCAAAGAATTGCTTCTTTATGTCTCGATAGGCCGAAAAAGTTTTGTGATAATCTAAATGATCATGGCTTAAGTTGGTGAAAACACCTCCTGCGAAAGACAAGCCTTTAATCCGATCTTGTGCAATTCCATGAGAGGAAACTTCCATAAAACAAACCGTTACGCCTGCATTGACCATCGCCCTTAAGTGGGCGTTAATTTGCAAAGGATCTGGCGTTGTGTGCGAGGCTGGGATATTTTGCGTTAAATATTTGACCACTATGGTTGAAAGCAAACCCGTTGCATAACCCGCTTGTTCAAACAAGCGATACAACAAAGTGGTGGTCGTGGTCTTGCCATTCGTACCCGTAATGCCAATTAATTTTAAATCCTTAGAAGGCTGATCGTAATAATTAGAGGCCAAAACGGCCAAGGCAGCTCGACTATTTTTGGTGGCTATCCAAACAATTGATTCAGGAAAGTTGGTTGGTTTTTTTTCTCCTACCACCGCAATAGCTCCATTGGCAATAGCTTTATCAACATAGGCGTGGCCATCTACAGCATCTCCAGCAATGGCGACAAATAAATCTCCTGGCTTTATCGCTCTAGAATCAAATGCAATTGCTTGAATTGCAACAGCAGTTCGCCCTTGAGTCGCTTCAATTTGCACACCAAAAAGGAGGTCTTTCAACTGCTTCATGACAATTCTAGTGTTATGGTTGAATTGGCCTTTAATGCACTTCCCGAACGCAAGGATTGGCGCTTTACTTTTCCTTTTCCAACAAGAGTAACCTTTAAACCCATTTGTTCTAAAATAGCGAGGGCCTCCATTGCAGGCATTCCCTTTACATTGGGTACTTGCTGTGCCAAAATCAGCTCTTCTGTTGGAATAATTTTGACCGGCTTTAAAAGCAAAGAATCCACCTGAACCAATACTTCTTTTGGTGTCGTATAATACATTTTACGGGCAATCTCTTTAAAGACTGGCGCTGCAACAGTTGCACCATAATATCCCTTATTTTTATTGGGTTTATAGATTAAAACAATGGCAGAATATTCTGGCTTTTCAGCTGGAAAATACCCCACAAAACTGGAGATGTATTGCAAATTATCTGTAGCATAATCTACCTGGCAGGTGCCTGTTTTTCCAGCCATCGTAAAGGCCTTGTCTTTGATTCTGTAGCCTGTTCCCCATTTTTTATCGACCACATTAAACATCATTTCTCTGACTTTCGTCAATGTTTCTTGTGAGCAAATGGAAGGGTTAAGCACTTCTTTTTCAAAGTACTTTACCATTTCTTTGTTGGTCGATTGAATTTTATCAATGAAACGAGGCTTTACCATTTCACCATTATTTGCCACGGCATTATAAAAGGTCAGGGTTTGTAAAGGTGTTAGTTCTACCCCATAGCCATAGGCCATCCAAGGGAGGGTAATTCCATTCCAGTTTTTATCGGTTGGATAAGGAATTTTGGGTTGTCCTTCTCCTAAAATAGAAACCCCTAATTTCTCATTCAATCCCATATTGTAAAGACGATCAATGAACTTGCGGGGTTGTTGCTTGTAATGATTGTGAACCATTTGAACAATTCCAGTATTAGAAGAAACTTCAAACGCTTTTGAATAGGGAATTAAACCATAGCCACCTTTTCGGGAATCGCGCACCTTGTATTTCTTGAAAAAGGTCATCACCCCTTTTTTTGTATCTACCAATTCGTGCGACTTAATCACCTTATCTTCCAGTGCAGCAATCATCGCCATTAGCTTAAAGGTCGACCCGGGTTCATAGGTTGTCCCGACGGCATAATTGAGTTTTTCGAAATACTTGCCCTCTTTGGTTCTTCCTAAATTTGCAATGGCCTTAACCGCTCCCGTTTTGGTTTCCATCACTACAACTGTTCCATGCTCTGCCTCAAAGGTTTCTAGTTGGCGCAACAATGCGTGATGAGCAGCATCTTGCACATTGACATTGATGGTGGTAAAGACATCATAACCTTCGGTAGGCTCTTTCTCATTGTTATCGTTGATGGGTTTCCATTGTCCATTGGCGATTTTCTGCTTTAATCGTCGCCCATTTTCTCCTTTCAAATACTGGCTAAAAGCGCCTTCTAGACCTACTCGTAGAAAATTTCCTGCTGGGTCTGGCTTTTCATAACCGATGGTTCGTTCTGCGATTTTTCCGATGGGATGTTCTCGAATTAATTTTGATTCAACAATCAAACCTCCCCTTAAAGAGGGCAAAGAAAAAAGGGGAAGCTTCTTGATTTGCTGATACTCAGAATAGGTTAAGTTGCGTGCGATTAATGTATATCTGCTCTTTGTTCGTTTTGCCTTTTCCAGCATAATCAAACAAGCGTTTATAGATTTCCCAATCAAAGGGGATAAACCTTTGGCCAATGCTTTTTTGTGGATTTGAAAGCGTTGATCACTTACAATTTTAGCATCCCATCTAATTTCATAGCGCGGTACCGTTGTCGCCAAAAGACTTTGATCGTCGGCATAAATATTTCCACGACTTGGTGCTAAAACAAAATTCTTAACTGTTCTTTGCTTAGCTAATGCGCGATAGTGGTCCCCCTCTTGGGTTTGAATATAGATTAGTTTACCCACTAAAATAAACGCAAACAGGAATAGCCCTACCACAAAAAGGTAGAAGCGATTCATGATTTGTTTTTCGTTTACTTCCATTAATTCGTTCGCTTTAACTTAATCGGTGGCGCAGTTGCTGGGCCCACCCCTTTTTCAGCTAATTGAACCACAATCCTAGACTCCATTTTAAGTCGCATTAAAGTGGCACGTGTTTCCACAAACTCGCTTTTTACTTCTTTGATTTCAGCATTTAACTGCGCAATGCTGTAAATTTTTCGATCTGCACTATGCCCACTTGCTATAATCACCAAAGCGAGAAAAGAGAGGAAGAGCAGCATACGCCAGTTCTTCAAAGCATCGTCTTTGATCAAAAACTCTAAATTCAAAAAGGCCAATAGTTGATTCATCGTTTTTGGGCAATTCTAAGTTTCGCACTTCGCGCTCTGCTATTGCGTTTTATTTCTTCTTGATCTGGGACAATTAATCCACCCACTTTCTTTAAAGGACAGTCTCTATTGCCAAAAAAATCTTCTGGTGCCTGGCCTTCAAAAACACCCTCTCGAATAAAGCGTTTCACTAGGCGATCTTCCAAAGAATGGTAGGAAATACAAACCAGACGACCTTCTTTAACCAACAGTTCATTGCTTTGCTCAAGGAATGTCTTAATTACCTCTAATTCTTGATTAACCTCAATGCGAATGGCTTGAAACACTTGCGCCAAGGCCTTGTTTAAAAAACGCTCTGGAATCAAGGGCTTTAACACAGCTATCAACCCCTGGGTCGTGGCTATATGCTCATGCGCTCTTGCGCTAATGATATGTTCTGCTATTCTGTAGGCTCCTTTTACTTCGCCATAATTCTTCAGTATTGCGGTTAAAGCATCAATCGAATAGGTATTGACTACCTGGGTCGCATCCAAACCAGCCGCTTGATCCATGCGCATATCGAGCGGGCCGTCAAAGCGAATTGAAAAACCTCTTTGTTGTGCGTCAAATTGATGGGAAGAAACACCAAAATCAGCTAGCACCCCATTTATTTGCTTAACACCACACAGTTTTAAATAACGCTTTAGGTCCCTAAAATTGGCTTCTACCAAAGTAAAACGGTCGTCCTCTAAAGCGTTTTTTATCGCATCTTGATCTTGATCAAAAGCAAACAAACGTCCTTCTGGAGCCAATTGATTTAAAATTTCCTGGGAATGTCCTCCTCCTCCAAAAGTAGCGTCGACATAGACACCTTTGGGGTCAGTAATTAGGGCCGTAACAGACGGCTGTAATAACACCGGATCATGATAGCTAATCTTCGTCATCTTTATCCCCCATTACTTCTTCTGCAAGCGCACCGAAATCTACGGTTGCCTCGCTAATTGCTTCTTCATAGCGTGTTTTATCCCATACTTCAAGGATATTTACAGCGGAAGAGATCACGATTTCGCGATTTATTCCTGCATGCTGCACCAAATCCTTAGGGATAAGCAAACGCCCTGTCGCATCGATATCAATCAACCGAACACCAGCTGTAAAGCGGCGTATAAAGTCATTGTTCTTTTTATTAAAGCGATTGAGCTTGTTCACCTTTTCCATTAGGGCTTCCCATTGCTTAAGGGGATACAACTCTAAACAGGCATTAAAAACAGCTCGCTTCAATACAAAACCGTCGTGAAGACTTTCTGCCAATTGCTTTTTAAGCGCCACAGGAAGCATAATACGCCCTTTGGCGTCTGCTTTTAACTCATATGTTCCTATAAAATGCTGCATTAGACTATTTAGCAATTGGTTAGACCAAATATAATTGATAATTCCCACTTTTTTCCACTTAATACCACTTTGTTAATAACTTTCCCGCTTTAAAACCGCAAATCCCTGCAAATCAAAAGGCCGAAAATTAAATGGGTGAAATCGGTTTTAATCCCTATATTTGACCGCTAATGCGTATGAGCCAAAAGGCATGGAAAAAACATTAACCCAAGAAGCAGACTACACTTATTTAGAAAAGGGAGAAGGCCAACCAATCGTTATTTTACACGGTTTAATGGGGGGACTAAGCAACTTTACAGGAGTGCTAGACTACTTTCCGGAAAATGGCTATAAAGTCATTATCCCTGAATTACCTATCTATGATTTGCCTTTAAAGTCGACGACTGTAAAGGCTTTTGCAGAATACTTACATGGATTTTTAAATTTTAAGGGACTTAAGGATGTTATCTTACTCGGTAATTCGCTGGGAGGACATATCAGTTTAGTCTTTACCAAAACCTACCCGGAATTGGTAAAAGGATTGGTGTTAACCGGGAGCTCTGGTTTGTATGAAAACAGCATGGGAGAAAGCTACCCTAAAAGAGGCAATTACGACTATATAAAAGCCAAAAGCGAAGAGGTCTTTTTTGACCCTGCGGTAGCAACCAAAGAAATTGTAGATGAGGTTTTCGAAACGGTTAACGACCGAAATAAACTGATCAAAACCCTTGCAATCGCCAAAAGCGCTATCCGCCATAACATGGCCGATGATTTACCAGGAATGCCCACACCCACCTGCTTAATTTGGGGGAAAAATGACGGTGTTACACCGCCGGATGTTGCAGACGAATTCAACAAACTTTTACCCAATTCTCACCTCTATTGGATTGATGAATGCGGCCATGCTCCTATGATGGAACACCCTGTCTTATTCAATGAAATTTTGCACAAGTGGCTTAAGGTAAAAGAATACTAAATTATCGCCATGCGCGTTGTTCATTCTGAATTTGTCATCAGTAATACTGATGTAGCCAAATGCCCAAAGGACCCCCTTCCGGAATACGCCTTTATCGGTCGTTCTAATGTGGGGAAATCCTCTCTAATCAATACGCTTTGTGCAAGAAAAAATTTAGCCAAGACCTCTGGTCGCCCTGGAAAAACACAGTTGATTAATCACTTTAAAATCAATAAGAATTGGTTCTTGGTAGATTTACCTGGTTATGGTTATGCAAAAACCTCAAAAACCAATAAGAAAGCTTTTCAACAACTCATTACACGTTATTTTGAAAAGCGCCAACAACTTATTTCAGCTTTTATTTTAATTGACATTCGGCATGAGCCCCAAAATGTAGATTTGGATTTTATGGAATGGCTAGGAACAAACCATATCCCTTTTGCCATTATTTTCACAAAGGCTGACAAACTTAAACCGCTGGCCAGAGAACGTAATATCAAACATTATTTGGCCAAGATGAAAGAAGAAATGTGGGAAGAAACACCACCGCATTTCACTACTTCTTCTCTCCATAAAACAGGTGTGGAAGAAATCCTAGCCTATATCGATCAACTCAACACAGCTTTTAAGAACGCACGTTAAGCTTTACCGTTTCGGTCAATTTTAAGGTTGGTGGCAAAATACTCACAAAAATCATTCATGGTAGCAGTCATTTTTTCATTTTGTGTCGCACGGTGAAAAGTTTGTGCCATGGTAACCAAAGATTGATGAAAAAACACATTCATTTGATCGATAGGCATTTCTTTTACCCACAAATCCATGCGAAGGGTCTCTTGATTTTTACCGTCCCATAAAGACATCAAAAGCGCCTGTGCTTCTTCTTCATTTACGCCACCGTCTGGTGCAGACCAAACAATTTTTTCTGGAATTTTATTCTCGTCTAATTGCACGTCAATTTTAATGTGGGTGTCTTTTCCTTTACTCATTATCTTGCGGGTTTATAATTTGCTTTTGCAAATAGTTCTTGTGTGGGTGTGGCTAATATTTCTTGGGGAGATTTATCTTGATTTTTTGCAGCATAGGCACGAACAATTTGCCAGCCCAACCACTGGCCTATTTTTCCTGGACTTTCGTTATCTATTTCAAGGTAAAATTTAGAAAAAGGGGCTGGCTCAATAAAGCGCAACAAGTAGCTTGACTGGGTCTTATACAAGAGCTCATTTTCAATGAAATACTGCCAAATGAAACGCTCGTTTTCTCTGACCCAATTCATTTCCGCTTCTGTATAACTGATTTTTATTTCGTCTAAAGCAGTAGGAAGCAATAAATCCTTGACATAGTATCGCTTTCCATAAAAAATCATTTGTGCCAATAATGTTCTGTCTGCTGGTGCCGGCACTACAGTCAATGCAAATTCATCGGCTAAATGGGCGCCTAGATAGGCAATGTCCATATCACGGACGATGTATTGCGGAATTCCTTCATACAAAGGATTCTTGGCCCCTAGAAAAGTATCTAGAGAAATTAAAACCACAGAATCTGTATATACTGTCTTGTTTTGGTAATCCACATTGTTAGTCAACATAACCACCTTAGGGTCTTCTGCTCTTGGAAAATAATATTTAATGTGTTGAAAAAGGGGCTTTAATCGTTCTTCGAAAGGCTTTAAAGAGGGATAAACTTTGTTGATTTCTCCTTGCAAAAGCACCTGTAAACTATCGCGTTGGCGCTTTAACCAAATACTATCTGGATACTGTGCTGGAAAAAGGTAGGCATAATCTTGTTTAAGACGATAAAAATCAGCCTCGGTAGCGTTAAAAAACTTTTGATCAAAACGATCTAAGGTTACTTCTACAGGAATTTTAGCGATTTCTTCTTCTACTGCTGTAGTGGAAGAACATGCCGAAATGGCAAAAAAAATGGCACCAAAGAAAAGAAATGATAAAAATGAAGGAAATTGTTGTTTCATTATGGTTGTTTTTTTCACCCTCATCGAGAAGTTTGCTATTTTTATACAAAGTTACAAGCAAAAAATAGAGTAGCGATGAAAAGTCCAGAAAAAGTAATTGAGCATATTGTAGATTGGCTGAAGGATTATGCAGAAAAAGCCCATATGGGTGGCTTTGTTGTGGGGGTGTCAGGTGGAATTGATTCTGCTTTAACCTCTACCCTTTGCGCAAAAACAGGGCTTCCCGTTATTTGCCTTGAAATGCCCATTCACCAAGAAGAAAATCAAGTTTCTCGCGCAAAAAATCATATCGCTTGGCTTGAAGAAAACTTTCCCAATGTGCGTCACCACTCCCTTTCGCTGACAGGCGTCTTTGATGCATTTAAAACGCTTGTTCCACCAACAGATTTAAAAGAACAAGAATTTTTAAGCCTGGCCAATACTAGAGCTAGACTGCGCATGTCAACCCTTTATTATTTTGCCGCTTTGCACCGTTATCTTGTCGCTGGAACCGGCAATAAAGTAGAAGACTTTGGTGTAGGCTTTTACACCAAATATGGCGATGGTGGCGTTGACCTAAGCCCTATCGCAGATCTAATGAAATCGGAAGTGTTTGCGCTTGCAAAAGCTTTAAATGTCAATGAAGCAATTCAAAATGCCGCTCCAACTGATGGTCTATGGGGAGATGATCGTACGGACGAAGACCAACTGGGCGCCTCTTATGACGAACTAGAATGGGCAATGCGCAATATCAAAACAGATGAAAATAGTTTTTCTGCAAGAGAAAAAGAAGTAATGGATATTTATTTGGCATTTAACCGACAAAATAGACACAAAATGGATCCTATTCCAGTTTGTACTATTCCACAGGAGTTGCTATAACACGCGATTCAGTTTATTCGAAACCAGCCGTCTTAATTGATAATAGCGCATTACATCTTCTAGTAGGCCTTTGTACTCTTCTTCTGGATTGGCCATTTCTGCCTGCAAAGATTCTATTTTAAGGTTAACCAAATGTTTGCGAAGGCTTAAAATAGTCTCGGTTACCATTAAACCAATTTGCTGGTCCCTGGTTTTGACAAAAATATTTTTCTTGTCCCATTGATGAAGACTGTACTTTTCTTCATTCATTAAAATCGTACTGACCAAGCCACTCAATTCTGGCGATAAAGTGGGCATTAATTTGTCCATCGACAAAGTCCCTTTGGTTTGAAATTGTTCTAGCAACACATAGAATAAGGTCCTAAAATCTTCATTGGCTAGCTCAACTTCATCTTGCTGAAGGTCCAAAAAGATTTTTTCATAGACCTTTGCCTGCACTTGGTTGATTTCTTCCTCTACTTCATTTCGCTCTTCAGAGAACTGCAAAACAGATTCTTGAAAACTTTCTTCCCGGTCGCCATAAAGCATCAAGAGGGTGATGATTTGTTTTTCCAGCTCGTATAACTCATCTACTTTAAGGGCGGGCGCAACTGGCTGCACCACTTCCATTTTTGGCGCATTTGTTTTGCGCTTGTTTTGGGTATTGACTTCTTTTGCCCGTTTTTGTGCTAGCGCACTAAAAAGAACCTCTTCAGAGATTGCCATAATGGCGGCACAGCTTTGCACATAAACTTCTCTTTGAATGGCGTCGGGTATTTTTGCAATACTTTCCACCATGTCTTTAATTGTTGTGGCTTTTTTAACAGGGTCATTTTGTGCCTCTTTCATCAAAAGGGAGGCTTTAAACTGAATAAAGTCTTTTGCATTTTCAGCAAAAAAAGCTTGAATCTCTTCTACACTATGGGCTTTGGCAAAACTATCTGGATCTTCTCCCTCAGGAAAAGAACAGACTTTTACATTCATGCCTTGGGTCAAGATCATATCAATTCCCCTTAAAGCAGCTCTTAAGCCAGCAGCATCACCATCAAATAAAACAACAATATTTTGAGTGAGTCTTTGTATGAGGCGTATTTGTTCTTGGGTCAAGGCTGTTCCCGAGGAAGAAACCACATTTTGAATCCCTCTTTGATGCATTTGAATAACATCTGTATACCCTTCAACCAAATAACAACAATCTTCTCTTGCTATGGCCTGTTTAGATTCATATAAACCATAAAGCACTTTACTCTTGTGGTAGATTTCACTCTCGGGAGAATTGAGGTATTTGGCTGTTTTTTTATTATCGCCCAAAATTCGCCCTCCAAAACCAAGCGTGCGTCCTGCCATGCTTTTGATGGGAAAAAGAACACGCCCGCGAAAACGATCTATTTTTCGCTCTTCATTAACAATGGTGAGGCCTGTTTTTTCTAAAAAGTCCAACTTATAACCCTTCTCTAAAGCTGTATTGGTAAAAGCATCCTTTGTTTCTAGGGCATAGCCTAAATCAAAGGCTTTTATGGTTTGGTCTGTAAAGCCACGCTCTTGAAAATAGGTTTTCCCTATCGCCTTTCCAGCACTGCTTTCCCAGAGATTATTTTTAAAGTAATCCATTGCATACTCAGAAACCAAAAGCATACTTTCACGGGCATCTCTTTTGGCTTTTTCCTCCTCAGTTTGTTCGGTTTCTTCGATTTCAATATTGTACTTTTTAGCCAAATAGCGAATGGCTTCAGGATAAGAAAAACGCTCGTGCTCCATTAAAAAAGCCACCACATTTCCTCCTTTACCTGTACTGAAGTCTTTCCAAATTTGTTTCACGGGAGACACCATAAAACTAGGGGTTCGCTCTTGTGAAAAGGGACTGAGACCTTTGAAATTACTCCCCGCTTTTTTGAGGGAAACAAAATCCCCGATCACCTCCTCTACACGGGCGGTATCATAGACTTGATCGATGGTCGTTTTTGTAATCAAAGGAAATAATTAATGTAGTATAAACTTAAGAAAAAAGAAGCTATTGCTTACGCGAAATAACGTAATTCACCATTTGCACTAAAGCATCTCTATAGGTGTCTTGCGGAAATTCTAATAAAAGGGCCAAGGCTTTTTGCCTGAATTCTTCCATCTTTTCTTCAGCATAGGCTAACCCCCCTGCAGCTTTGACCTTTTCGATGACTTGTTTTACGCGCTTTTTATCGCGATTGTATTTTTTAACGGATTGGATTAACCAATTTTTCTCTGCTGCAGAAACATTGTTTAAGGTATAGATCAACGGCAGGGTCATTTTCTGCTCTTTGATGTCGATTCCAGTGGGTTTCCCAATGGCCGTTTCGCCATAATCAAACAAATCGTCCTTAATCTGAAAAGCCATCCCAATGTATTCGCCAAAAAGGCGCATCTTTTCTACAGCGGCGTCATCGTCTTGAACCGTTCTAGCGCCCATTGCGCAACAAGCCGCCAATAAAGTAGCTGTTTTTTGGCGTATAATATTGTAATAAACGTCTTCTGTAATATCTAATTTTCGTGCTTTTTCAATCTGCAATAACTCACCTTCACTAATTTCTCGCACAGCAACAGAAATGATTTTAAGTAAATCAAAGTCTTCATTTTCAATACAAAGAAGCATTCCTTTAGACAACATAAAATCACCAACAAGAACGGCGATTTTGTTTTTCCATAAGGCATTAACAGAGAAAAAGCCTCTTCTTAGGTTAGAATCATCCACGACGTCATCGTGAACAAGAGAGGCGGTATGAATTAATTCAATCACAGCTGCACCGCGATAGGTTCGCTCATTTACCTTGCCTTGATTGAGCATTTTTGCGGTTAAAAAAACAAACATGGGACGCATTTGCTTCCCTTTTCGATTGACAATAAAATGAGTGATGCGGTTTAAAAGAGCGACCTTTGAGGACATGGAGGCAGTGAACTTTTCTTCAAACAGCTCCATCTCTTCATATATCGGCTCCTTAATCTGCTCAACAACTTTCATTACTCAAATATACGCTTTCGTTAAGTGTTTTCTTGATTTTTATTGGCTAATTGCCCGCAGGCAGCATCAATATCCTTTCCGCGAGAGCGACGAATCGTGGCAGTGATATGGGCTGCCGTTAAAAATTCCACATATTGATCAATCACAGCTGGATCTGCTTGCTGAAAGTCATCTTCCCCTATGGCATTGTATTCGATCAAATTCACCTTTGAGGGTACCTGACGACAAAAATTCACCAAGGCACGTATGTGGGCCATGTCGTCATTGATTCCTTTCCAAACAACATATTCATAGGTGACTCTTTTTCCTGTTTTTTCATACCAATACTTAAGCGAGGCTAAAAGATCTTCCAAAGGAAATTTCTCTGCAAAAGGCATGATCTTTTCACGGGTAGCTTGTATGGCAGTATGTAAAGAAACGGCTAGATTAAACTGCACCTCATCATCGGCCATTTTCTTGATCAATTTTGGCAAGCCAGAAGTAGAAAGGGTTATGCGTCTGGGCGACATGCCTAACCCAGTAGTATCGGTTATTTTTTCTATTGCAGAAAGTACATTTTTATAATTCATCAAAGGCTCTCCCATCCCCATAAAAACAATGTTTGAAAGTGGGCGATTAAAATAGGCCTTGCTTTGCTGGTCAATGGCGACGACTTGATCAAAAATCTCATCGGGATTCAGGTTGCGCATACGCGCAAGCTTTGCTGTTGCGCAAAATTTACAATCCAAACTACACCCTACTTGCGAGGACACGCAAGCTGTTGTTCGGTCTTTTACGGGGATCAAAACCGATTCAACGATACGACCATCAAATAACTTTACAGCATTTTTAATGGTCCCGTCAGCACTGCGTTGTTGCTGGTCTACTGCAATATGATTAATGCTAAAATGCTCTTCTAAGAACGTACGGGTGTCTTTGGATAAATTCGTCATCCCTTCAAAGTGATGAATTCCTTTATTCCAAAGCCACTGATATACTTGTTTTCCTCTAAAAGCTTTATCGCCATTGGCTACAAAAAAGTCTTGCAACTCTGTTAAAGAGTAAGCGCGGATATCTTTTTTTTCAGCAGCCATAAAAGAATTATATAATCAACATTGCGTCTCCATAAGAATAGAAGTTATACTTTTCCTTTACCGCTACTTCATAGGCTTCTTTTATAAAATCTGGATCTGCAAAAGCAGATACCATCATTAAAAGCGTGGATTTAGGGGTATGAAAATTGGTAATCATGCAATTGGCAATCGCAAATTCATGGGGAGGAAAAAGAAACTTGTGGGTCCATCCGCTGTAGGTATTTAGGGTGTTAATCGAGGATACAGAACTTTCTAAACCACGCATTACGGTGGTCCCAACAGCACAAATTCTTTTCTTATTGGCTTTAGCAGCGTTAACAATATCAACGGCCTCTTGCTCAATAATTAATTCTTCAGAATCCATTTTATGCTTAGACAAATCTTCAACCTCAACAGGATTGAAAGTACCCAGCCCAACGTGCAGGGTAAGTTCTGCCAAATCAACGCCTTTAATCTCTAAACGCTTTAATAGGTGTCTAGAAAAGTGAAGTCCAGCCGTAGGAGCAGCTACAGCTCCTTCATTTTTGGCATAAATGGTTTGATAACGGGTTTTATCATCAGCGGTTGGTTCACGCTTGATGTATTTCGGTAGAGGTGTTTCCCCTAGCTCTTTTAATTTTTTTCTAAATTCTTCATAAGAGCCGTCAAAAAGAAAACGCAAGGTTCTTCCGCGCGAGGTTGTATTGTCAATTACCTCTGCCACTAAACTATCGTCATCACCAAAATACAGTTTATTCCCGATTCTGATTTTTCTTGCTGGATCAACTAAAACATCCCATAGGCGCTGTTCCTCGTTAAGCTCACGCAATAAGAATACTTCGATACGCGCGCCTGTTTTTTCTTTGTTTCCAAACAATCGCGCAGGAAAAACCTTGGTATTGTTTAAAACCATTACATCGCCTTCATCAAAATAATTAATTACATCTTTAAATTGATGGTGTTCAATGGTGCGTTTTTCACGGTTTAAAACCATCAGACGAGATTCATCTCTATTTTCTGCTGGAAATTCTGCTAAACGTTCTTCTGGGAGTTCAAAATTAAAATCAGATAGTTTCATATATATCAGTGTGGGTGCTAGTATAAATTTCTATTAAAGCAGCAAATATACGCTCTAGGGATAGGGGTTGTCAAGTAAATGACCTGTTTTCAGTAGACTATTTTTCAATCACCTGAAAACCAGTAGCTTTGATGTCTTCCCAAAAACCTGGATAGGACTTACTTACCACCTCAGCAGCATTAATACACAAAGGTACTTTTAAGGCTAAAGGCGCAAAGGCCATGGCCATTCTGTGGTCGTGATAGGTGTCAATGGACTGCCCTTCTTGGAAATTTTGTTCTGCAGCAAGCTGTAGGCTATTTTCATCAACTGTAATGGTTGCACCTAGCTTACCCAACTCTTTTTCTAAAGCCAAAAGCCGATCGGTCTCTTTTATTTTTAAGGTGTGCAAGCCCTTTAAGTCACAAGCCACCCCAAGCCCATAGCAGCTTACCGCTATGGTTTGAGCGATATCTGGCGCTTCGACCAGGTCAAGGTCGATTTTTTCTGGCACTACAAATGAAGCCCGCTTTTTTAAGACCAAAATAGCCCCCTCAAAATGACTCTCAACGCCCAGTTGACGGTAAATTGTTCTTAAAACTGCATCTCCCTGAAGGCTGTCTTCTCGGTAATTGGTTAGGTGTATTTCGCCCTCTTCGGCCAATGAAAGTACACTGAACCAATAAGAAGCAGAGCTCCAATCAGATTCTACTATTTGCACTTGTGCTTGAACCTCGGCTTGAAAAGGTATACGAATTATTTTTCCCTCAAATGCTGTTTGAACCCCTACCCGCTCCAGTAAGGCTAGTGTCATTTTTATATAAGGCAAAGACGTTATTTCTCCTTCTAAATGAAGCGTTAGACCGTTGGCCAATTTTGGTGCGATTAGCAAGAGTGCCGAAATGTATTGGCTACTAATATTAGCGGGTAAAGCCACCTTCCCACCGGTTAATTGTTTCCCAAGAATGGAGAGCGGCGGGTAGCCCTTTTCTTGGGTGTAATCAATTTGGGCCCCAAGCGCATTTAATGCATCGACCAAAAGAGCGATGGGTCTTTCTTGCATGCGCTGAGATCCTGTAAGAATAATATCACTTTGCGCTTTGGTGGCAAAAAATGCTGTAAGAAAACGCATGGCGGTTCCTGCATGATGAATGTCCCTTATCTTTTCCTTTGAATGCAATGCCTTATGCATGGCAACAGAATCATCAGAGTTAGACTGATTTTCAATGGTCAATTGTGGATATAAAGCCTGCAAAAGCAGCAATCTATTGGTTTCACTTTTTGACCCAGTAATGGTAAGTTTTGCCTGAGCCTTCTTTGTTGTATGCTGTAATGCTAATCGCATAAAAAAGAACTTATTTTAGTTTTTTATTTTGATGATGGCGATCGTGATCACGCTCCGTTTTTAGTGCTAATTTTTGATCAAAAGCCGCTTGAAGATCTGTTTCTGTTTGATTTGCAAGGCACAATAACACAAAAAGCACATCGGCGAGTTCTTCGCCTAGATCTTTATTTTTATCGCTTTCTTTTTCACTTTGCTCTCCATAACGACGTGCAATAATTCGTGCGACTTCTCCTACTTCTTCGGTGAGCTGGGCCATATTGGTTAATTCATTGAAATAACGAACCCCGTGGGTCTTGATCCAGTCATCGACTACTTTTTGTGCGTTTTGTATGTCCATGAAAAAGTTTTTTACAAAGCTAAAGGAAGTTTCGGCAACTACAAGAATTGCTTAGAGGTATTGCTGTATTTCTATTAATTTCTCCACTAAAGGGCAATGCAGATGAAAAGGTTCTTGGTGGCTATTAAATTGAATCGCTTGCATTCCCATCGCTAAAGCCCCTTCAATGTCAGCTTCATAACTATCTCCAATCATAATGGCCTTGTCAGCGGTTGTGTTGGCCAGGGCAAGAGCTTGCTTAAATATATTGGGATGGGGCTTTTTAACACCGGCCTTCTCTGCTGTTAATACCTGATCGAAATAAGGTGCTAAACCTGAATTTTCCATTTTCTTTTGTTGCACATTTTCGAAACCATTGGTGATGATATGAAGGCGATATTTTGGTTTTAAATAGTCCAGTAAAGCAAGTGTCCCCTCAAAAAGATGGGTATGTGTTGAAAGTTGTGCTATATATCCATCAGATAAGATGTTTATCAGGCTGTCTTCTTGTGGATGATTTAACGCTTCGAAGGTTTTCTGTAAGCGAACAAATCGCAGTTCTTCGGTTGTGATCTTATTCTCTCGGTACAATTTCCAAAAGGCGTGATTTATTGGACTGTAAACCTGCATAAAAGTTGCGGTATCGAAAGAAAAATTATACGCGGAAAACAGTTGCTCGAAGGTGGCTTCAGAATTGGCTTCAAAATCCCATAAAGTGTGGTCTAAATCAAAAAAAACATCTGTGAGCTGAGTTTTATTTATCATGTGATCTAAGATAGTCAATAATCACCGAGCGATATCCTTTATTCACTTCAGAATTTTCCAAAATTCTATTGCTGATCGCAAAACAGTGCACCCCTGAAGAAAGGGGTAAACTTTTGCCCATTGCATTTAATTTTTTAATGCCTTCTATAGGGGTATCCTTACGCAAACTATTTTCGTTTGCCACCA
>CBFHVC010000025.1:0-28211 GCA_965659515.1 Candidatus Arcticimaribacter sp.
TTATGTTATAAACACAAAAAAGTAGACAAAAGAAAAAAGGTACTAAAGCACATCGCCAAGAATGGTGTCGTTTTAGAAACTAAACCCTTGTATGACAACCAAATTGGGCCTTGGATAGAACAAAGAGGAGGGAAGTATGGCTTGAATTTTCACCCCCAAGCGATAGCCATGTTGGTGGCTTTTCTGGGAAGCAATCTCGGAAAAGTAGACAAAGAGCTCGAAAAACTCACCCATACCCTTCCAAGCGGCACTACAGTAACCCCAGAATTGATTGAACAATACATTGGGTATAGCAAAGACTTTAATAGTTTTGAATTACAGAACGCTTTGGGACAGCGCAAGTTGGAATTATCATATCGCATCGTTAAATACATGGCGGGAAACCCCACGCAGCACCCCTTGCCGTTAACCATAGGCGTATTGTTTAATTTTTTTCAAAAACTGTTTATGTTTCACGGTTTAACTTCTCCTGCTGATGCGCCAAAAGTTTTAGGAGTATCTCCTTATTTTGTGAAAGATTATCAGGCTGCGGCGCAGAAATATACGATGCGGCAAACAGCTCAGGTGTTGTCTTTGCTAAAGGTATATGACCTTAAAAGCAAGGGAGTAGGGGCCCAAAACATGCCCATGAAAGAGTTGATGAAAGAAATGATTTTAAAAATTGTTTCCGTTTAGCTTAAGGAAAATTGCTAGGATTTGACTCCTGCATAATGCGGTATACTTTTTCGACGATATCATCTAAAGACGGCTTAGAGAAATAGTCACCATCACTTCCATAAGCTGGACGATGGGCTTGTGCGCTTAAGGTTTGTGGTGCGCTGTCTAATAATGGGAAAATATTTTGCTCCTCAAGCAATTGCTGCAAAATATAACCAGTCGCTCCACCGGGTACATCTTCGTCAATGATAAGTAAACGATTTGTTTTCGCAATACTGTCTCTAATTTCATGCGCTTTATCAAAAGGCAATAGGGATTGAATGTCAATGACTTCCGCATCAATATCGTATTGCAATAATTCCTTCGCTGCCTCTTGCACAAGGCGAAGCGTTGAGCCATAGGAAATAAGCGTAATATCTTCTCCTTCTTTTAGGCACTCAATTTTTCCAACCGCTACGCGATATTCTCCTAAATTATCGGGAAGTGGTTCTTTTAAACGATAGCCGTTCAAGGATTCAACAACTATGGCCGGTTCATCCCCTTGCAGCAAGCTGTTGTAGAAACCAGCTGCCTGTGTCATATTTCGCGGCACCAAAAGATTAACGCCTCTTAATAGGTGAATGAGTCCTCCCATTGGGGAACCACTATGCCAAATGCCTTCAAGACGATGCCCACGGGTACGAATAATCAGTGGGACAGACTGTTGACCTACTGTTCTGTATAAATAAGAAGCCAGGTCGTCACTCAAAGTATGTAAGCAATACAACACATAATCCAAGTACTGTATCTCAGCAATTGGGCGTAAACCCCTCAATGCCATCCCAATTCCTTGACCAATAATGGTCGCTTCCCTAATCCCTGTATCAAAAACACGGGTTTCACCAAATTGTTCTTGCAAGCCTTCCGCTCCTTGATTAACATCTCCAATCTTTCCAACATCTTCACCAAAGAGTAATACGTTTGAATGATTTGTAAAAAGGCGTTTAAAATTGTCCCGAATAATGATACGCCCATCAACCATTTCTGCTTGATCTGCATAGGTTGGGGGAACTGGCGCAATGTTTTCTAATTGATATTTCGATGCACTATAAAGGTGGGAATGCATTTTGGGGCGTAAAGCTTCTGTCAAAGCTTGAATCCATTGTTGCAATGTTCCATTAAGTGGGCTGGCATATTTTGCCGAAATACGCAGGGCTTTTCGTCCTGCATGTAATAGATCTTTATAAGTGGGCTCGCTTTTTTGATTGAGCTTCTTGCTCACCATTTGAAGCCCTGGATCGTTGGCGGCTTCTTTTTGTAAAGCTGTTAGTAGAGAAAGAAGGGCTGTTTTCTTTTCTAATATTGGTGTTTGATAGGCTTTCCAAGCCGCTTGTTTAGCAGCTTTTGCTTCCGCTTTACATGCTTTTTCAATGGCTTCAAGCTCTTGTCTAGTCGCAATGTTCTTGTCTAGAATCCATTCCCGCATTTTCGTGTTACAATCAAAATCTACTTCCCATTCAAGGCGCTCTTTCGATTTATAGCGTTGATGTGAACCGGAACTAGAATGACCCAGCGGTTGGGTAAGTTCATCTACATGAATTAAAACTGGAATATGCTCATCTCTTGCTAAGTCAGCCGCTTTTTGGTAGGTGTTAACCAGTGCAGGATAATCCCAGCCATTAACGCGCATGATTTCAATCCCTTTTTGGGTTTTTGTCCTTTGTAGGCCAGCAAGGGCTTCAGAGATACTGCCTTTGGTGGTTTGTTTTTCATTTCCAACAGAAATGCCATATCCGTCATCCCAAACACTCATCACCAAAGGAATTTGTAAAACGCCTGCAGCATTCATCGCTTCTAAAAAAATGCCTTCACTTGTTGACGCATTTCCAATGGTTCCCCACGCAATTTCATTTCCATTATTGGAAAAACCTTTACTTTCTGGAATTTCCAAAGCACGATACACCTTGGAGGCCTGTGCTAGTCCAATCGATCGGGGAATTTGCCCTGCAGTCGGAGAAATATCTGAACTGTGATTGTATTGTTCGGTCAGTTTCAACCAGTTGCCCTCTTGGTCATGACTAGCCGTGACAAAATGGGCGCCCATTTGGCGTCCCCCCGACATGGGTTCTGCGGCTAAATCTGGATGCGCATAAAGGGCAGCAAATAAATTTTGTGGACTTAATAGGCCGTGGGCCATTAAAATGGTCTGGTCTCTATAATAGCCAGCGCGAAAGTCTCCTTTTTGAAAAAAACGACTTAAGACCAATTGGGGGAGTTCTTTTCCGTCGCCAAAAATACCAAACTTTGCTTTTCCCGTCAAGGCTTCTTTTCGCCCCAAAAGACTACATTCTCTACTGAGGACAATTACCCTATAATCTGTGAGTAGTTGCTCTTTGAAATTTTCAAAAGAGAGAGAGGGAAGCGCAATATCGTTTGTCTTGGGCATTGTACTATTTTGCGATGGGCAAATTTACAAAAATTAACCCAATTGGGAGAGAATGCCACTGGACAATAAAAAATTTAAAACCACCTGCGTGAAAAAAGCTGGGTAAGTGTTCTCGGGTCTAAGGTGATGACGTAACGAATTTTTTGCTCGTAATTAGGGTCTTGCAATTGCAAACCATTGCTGTTGTATAGGGGAAAATAGATTTCCAGAAAATCAGGAACAAGGTTTAGCCGTATTCCCGAATCATAAAGCCATCTTGATGCTTGTTTTCTCTGATTGATGTATCCCAGGTCTGCATAGGCTTCAATCCATTTCCATACCCCAATGCTTGTATTCAAAGTCAGTAAAAAATTATCGGAAAAAGGACGGTCGAATTTGGCTTTAAAACCTCCTTCTGCTGGGATGAATTGTTGACTGTAAATTCCGCTGGTTTCCGATCTTCCAATATACCCATATTGAAAAAGGTAATCAGTAGGCCGGTCTAAAGAATAGTCAAAATAGTTGGTTGAAATGTCATTTCGCCATAAGAACTTCCCAGCAAACAGGCGCAAAGAAACTTGTCTTCCGCTACGCATAAGGTGCCGATATTCTGTGGTAAAATTGATTTTTCCGAATTTCGAAGCGCCTTCTGTTCCAATTTTTAGGGTGAAATAATCAAGGGCGCCTTTATTGGAATAAATGTAATTGAATCCTAAGATACTGTAATTAGGATTTTCAAGTGTGTTTTCATTTTCCTCCCGATTGACATATTGCCAAAACAGGTTATACAATTGCTTTTTGTTGTCCCTTAAATTAGGGTTTCGCTTAAAGACATTGGCAGAGGCAAAAACACTACTGTAACGCAGATTGGTGTTGTAGTGAAAGCTAGATCCCGCAAGGGTAAATTTCTTGAGATAGTAATCATTTTCGCTATTGAAATGAGAATAAGCGGTGGACAAGGAGCCCACTAGGGCTTTTTCTTTGGCGGCATAAAAGGGTTCAAAAGTAACGGTTAGTGGTTTTCTTTTGATGGTTTTATTGTTTAACCTCACACCAAGAGAAATGCCGTCATAGGCATTAAAATGTGTTCTTGGATTGTATAAGATTTGATTGAATCTAGGATTCTCAATGTCTTTTACGAAAGTAAAGCGCAACGGTTTTACACCTAAGCGATTCAGTTTTTTAAAATTATTCCGCGGATTGAATTCTGGCAGCTTTGCCTTTGGGTTAATCACCAAATAATCTGCTCCTGCTGTAGGCAAGATTAAAGGCGTGTTTAGTTGTTTCCCACTGTATTTTACTTCCTTTAAAAGGCGATTATTTTTCATTAGCCCAATGGCAAAAGGGGGGTGGAAGTTATTTTTTTCTTTCACGCTAAAGGCGATACTGTCTCCTTTTTTATTGAATTGATCAAAACTTAAATCAATTGTTTTTCGGGTTAAAGTATAGTTTTGTAGAAAAGAGGAGTTGTCGGAATTGAAAAAAGCAAAGAAAAAAGTTTGGAGCGCTTCACGGTCCATTTTTTGTGCTTTGATCGCCGCAATAAAATCAGCCATAGAAAGGGTTTTAAATTCTTTGGCATAGTTCAAGAGTAATCCCATTTGACTGGGCGTGCCTATTTGTTCATTGAATTTAATCAATTCATCTTTGGGAGTAGTTATGGCTTGCTGTAGGTTTCTTCTAAGCACAAATTCGTGGTATTCGATAAAAGTGTCTTCAAAACGCAGGTCTTTAAAGCTGTATTTCTTTAGAAAAAAACGTGCGATGGGCTGCCTAAGAACAAGATCTAAAAGTTTTTTATCGGGGTAGTTTTCAATGACGTATTGCATCATTAAATAGGTGTGTAAGCCTCCTAACAGCCAGTAATCTTCTCGCGGATGCAAGGGAAGAATTTCATTTAAATAATGGTATAGATAGGTGTTTAGGGCTTTAACTTCAAACTCGAATTGGGGAGGAAAAGGCTTTAAAAATCCTGGAATTAGTGTTAGACCATAAAAGGGGCGTTTCTCATATTTGTTTTGCGATAATAAAATACTTTGATGGGGATATTCCCCCAGCTGTTCTTTTAAAAACGCATTGATTTTTTTTAAACTATAACGACCTCCCGCCTTACTTAACGCATTGGATTTAAGGTTGGAGTAAATTTCTTTTCCATCAAAATTAAAGGCAACATAATTCAGGTTTTTTCCTAAGTGAAATAGGAGCTGCTTTTTATCTTTACTGCGATAGGAATGAGTAGTTTCTCCTGCGTTTGTTGTGCTTTTATACTGGCTTAAGTTGGCTTGTATCGCCATGTTTTCTGGAAGCGTAAATGCAATGTTATAATCACCAAACCCGTGTGGAATATCTTCTAAATCCAAATGACTTATTGGAGTCCATTCCTTCTTGTTTTGCAAGGCAATACTTAAAAAGATATTTTCAAGGAAATAACTTTCATTGGCGGTAATCCCATAGCCCGTAAACTTTGCATCTGGCAACTGAAGGGTATAGGTGATTTGAAGATTGACCAGCTCATTTCGTTGGATTACTTTTCCTAGATCTAATTTGATAATATCCATTTGATTGGCAAGACGTTGCCAAGGGGCTACTTTTCCATCAATCAAAATATTTTCAATGAAAGTCGCACCTCTTTTGGATTTTTTAGAAAGATAAAAGCGTCTGTTGTATTCTTCTACCAAACGCTTTGCTAACGGACTTTCTGTTGAACTGTAGGCGTGATTCCAATCATTGAGATAAATTGATTCCGTAGAAAAATTTTGACTGTGGGTGTAGGTGATTTTTTGCACCACATGTATTTTGTTTTCTGTAGGATCAAGGCTTGCTTTGATATTATAAGCTGGAATGGCTTGCGCTAAAGCTTGGTGGATTAAGCCGAGGGTAAATAAGGCAATAAGCGACAGCCGTTTCATAAACGCTTTGGGTTAAGAATTAATGAGGATTGGGGTAAAATTCATCTAATAAGGTAAGTACTTCTTCTTTTGTGTCGACCAATTGAATCAGGCTAAGGTTTTCTTCATTGATCATCCCTTGTGCCAAGAGGGTGTTTTTAAGCCAATTGACCAAGCCACTCCAAAAATCGGAATTAACAAGAATGATGGGAATTTTTTTGATTTTTTCTGTTTGAACAAGGGTAATAGCTTCAAATAATTCATCCAAGGTTCCCACTCCTCCGGGTAATACCACAAAGGCTTTCGAATATTTAACAAACATTACTTTACGCACAAAAAAGTATTCAAAGTTTAAGTTGTGTTCTCTATCCACAAAGGGGTTCGAGGTTTGTTCAAAAGGCAAATCAATGTTTAAGCCTACAGATGTCCCTTGCACATTTTTTGCCCCTTTATTTCCTGCTTCCATAATCCCTGGACCTCCGCCAGTAATAATTCCATAACCACTTTGGGCAATGGCTTCAGCAATTTCTATGCCTAAATTATAGTAAGCGGTATCTGGTTTTGCTCTAGCTGACCCAAAGATGGAAATACAAGGACCAACAGCGTCAAGTTGCTCATATCCATTGACCAATTCTCCCATAATTTTAAACACAGACCAAGCGTCTTTTGTTTTTGGGGAATTCTCTTTGTTATTTGGTGTTTTCATAAGCACTGAATTCTTTTTTAAGGTAGTGGGCAGTATGACTTTCTTTCACGTCTAGTATGGCTTCGGGAGTTCCTTCTGCTATTATACGCCCGCCGCCTTTACCCCCTTCAGGGCCAATATCAACGATATAGTCGACTCGCTTAATTACGTCAAGATTATGCTCAATGATTAACACAGTATTGCCTTTATCGGTAAGATGATTTAGCACTTCAAGCAAAACACGAATATCTTCAAAATGAAGCCCAGTAGTGGGTTCGTCTAAAATATAGAGGGTGTTTCCAGTATCTCTTTTGGCCAATTCAGTGGCGAGTTTTATGCGCTGTGCTTCTCCGCCAGATAGGGTAGTGGAGGATTGTCCAAGCGTGATATAGCCCAAGCCAACATCTTGAAGGGTCTTTACTTTACGGTAAATTTTAGGAATGGGCGCAAAAAAATCACAGGCTTGATTGATGGTCATCTGCAAGACATCAGAAATGGATTTACCTTTAAATCTAATTTCCAAGGTTTCGCGATTAAAGCGCTTTCCTTGACAAGCTTCACATTCGACATAAACATCTGGTAAGAAATTCATTTCAATTACTTTTAATCCCCCTCCCATACAAGTTTCACAACGTCCTCCTTTAACATTAAAGCTAAAACGTCCGGGTTTGTAGCCACGAATTTGTGCTTCAGGAGTTTGTGTAAACAAGGTTCTTATTTCGCTAAAAACACCCGTGTAAGTCGCGGGATTTGAACGTGGCGTTCGCCCAATAGGGCTTTGGTTTACATCTACCACTTTATCTAAATGCTCTAGTCCTTTAATCGAAGAATAGGCCAACGGTTTTTTCACACCGTTATAGTAATGTGCGTTGAGGATAGGATAAAGGGTTTCATTAATTAAGGTCGATTTTCCACTTCCAGAAACACCCGTCACCCCAATCATTAAGCCCAAAGGGATTTCAAAATCAACCCCTTTTAAATTATTTCCTTCACAGCCTTTTAGTTGTAGTTTCTTCCCATTTCCTTTTCTTCTTTTAGCGGGAATTACAATGCGCTTTTTCCCCGTAAGGTAATCGGATGTTAGCGATTGATTGTTGATGATTTCTTCTGGTTTTCCTTTAGAGATAATTTCACCGCCATTTTTTCCAGCATGGGGCCCTAAATCAATCACATAGTCGGCTCGTTCAATCATATCTTTATCGTGTTCCACAACAACAACAGAATTGCCAATATCGCGTAGTGCTGTTAAAGAATTAATCAAGCGCTCATTGTCCCTTTGGTGTAAACCAATACTTGGCTCATCTAAGATATACAGTACTCCCACCAATTGTGAACCAATTTGTGTGGCAAGGCGAATTCGCTGAGCTTCTCCTCCCGAAAGGGATTTAGAAGAGCGATTTAACGAAAGGTAGTTAAGGCCTACATTCAATAAAAATTCTGTTCGCGCTTTTATTTCCTTAATGATCTCTTCTCCAATTTTTAATTCATTTGCAGAAAGCTTCTCTGGAAGAGATAAAGTCCAAGCGTACAATTCATTCAAGTCCATTTGTGCAAGATCTGCAATGGATTTTTCATCGATTTTAAAGTTAAGGGCTTCCTTATTTAAGCGATTGCCGTTACAGCTGCGACAATTTTCTTGATCCATAAACTCAGCTGCCCATCGTTTTAGATTCATGGAATCGGCTTGCTGATATTGATTAAAAATGAAATGTTCAATTCCCTCATAATCAATTTTATATTTACGGGTTACCCCTAAGGATTTAGAGGCGACAGAAAAGGTTTCATTTCCTCCTCTAAGAATAACCTCTAAGGCATTTGCAGGGATTTGATCAATAGGATCGGTCAAAGAAAAATTAAAGCGTTTTGCTATGGTTTCCATTTGCTTGTATCCCCAGGAACTCTTTTTATTGCCTAGGGGTTTAATTCCGCCAGCAGCAATAGAAGCGGAACGATCTGGAATAATTTTATGGGTATTGACCACATGTTGCACACCAAGACCCTTGCAATTTTGGCACATCCCTTTTGGGGAATTAAAGGAAAAAGAATTGGGTTCTGGGCTAGGGTAGGAGATTCCTGAGCTTGGACACATTAAATTTCTACTAAAATAACGCGCTTCTTTTGTTGCTGTATCCAAGACCATTAGGGTGTCATTGCCTTGATACATAGCAGCAATCATAGATTCTCTTAGGCGTTTAATGCTGTTATCACTATTTGAAATGGTCATTCGATCGACCACTAGTTCAATATCATGGGTTTTATAACGATCGACCTTCATTCCTCTTGAAAGTTCAACCACCACACCATCTACGCGAACTTTCACAAAACCTTGACGTGCTAAATTTTCAAATAATTCACGGTAATGGCCTTTTCGCGATTTAATGATAGGCGCTAGAAGCATGACCTTCTTTTGGTCATAATCTGCCAAGATCAATTCAATGATTTGATCATCGGTATAGCTGACCATTTTTTCTTTCGAAATAAAACTATAGGCCGTTCCAATTCTAGCATACATCAAGCGCAAAAAATCATAAAGTTCTGTAATGGTCCCTACGGTTGACCTTGGACTTTTTGATGTTGTTTTTTGCTCAATGGCAATTACAGGAGAGAGTCCATCAATTTTGTCTACCTCTGGACGTTCAAGGTTCCCTAAAAATTGTCTGACGTAAGCTGAGAAGGTTTCCATGTAACGCCTTTGCCCTTCTGCATAGATAGTGTCAAAAGCCAAAGAGGATTTTCCACTTCCAGAAAGTCCCGTAATGACCACCAATTGGTCTCTTGGGATTTGAATATCAATGTTTTTCAGATTGTGTACGCGAGCCCCTTGTACATCAATGCAATTTTCTTCTATCGTCATCTTATTTTTTTCCATTTGGGCTTAAAAAGTAGCAGCTGCGTCATCTCCACGAGGATCTGCACCAACACTTATTTCACCTTGTTCATTCACTAAAATCGCATCGACTTTTCCAATAATACGGCTGTATTTTGCTTCTATATTGTGGCCTTTGGCTTGTAGTGTTTCAATTTCTTTTTGCGCAAAACCATCTGGTTCAAGCACAACAACATCAGGCAACCATTGGTGGTGAAAACGCGGAGCCGTAACAGCTTCTTGCATCCCCATTCCGTGCTCATATACATTGAGAATGGTTTGGAAGACAGAGGTAATAATGGTAGAGCCTCCTGGGGTACCAACCACCATATACAGTTTATTGTCTTTTTCTACAATACTCGGGGTCATTGAGCTTAACATGCGTTTCTTGGGAGCAATGCTGTTGGCCTCGCTACCTGTAAGACCAAACATATTTGGGGTTCCTGGTTTACTGCTAAAATCGTCCATCTCGTTGTTCATAAAGACCCCTAATTCATCAATAAAGACCTTGGAGCCATAGGCACCGTTTAAAGTAGTCGTTACCGAAACGGCATTTCCCTCTTTATCTACGATAGAAAAATGGGTCGTCTCATCACTTTCAACTACGATAATGTCTCCATGAGAAACTTGGCTAGATGGCGTGGCTTTATCTTTTGAAAAGTTTTGCATGCGCTCTGTTGTGTAAGACGGATCTATCAAATGTGCTTGTGGAACAGAAACAAAATCTGGATCGCCTAAAAAATGACTTCTGTCTGCATATGAGCGGCGTTCCGCTTCAATCATTAAGTGCATGCTTTCGGCAGTATTGTGTCCCATTGTTTTAAGCGCATAAGGGGCAACCATTTGCATCATTTGGCCTAAACAAATTCCTCCACTAGAAGGGGGTGCCATTGAAATTACTTCAAGTTCTTTGTATGAGAATTTAATGGGTTCGCGCCATTTGGGGGTATATGCTTTTAGGTCTTCTAAGCTTAAAATTCCTCCAGTAGCTTGGGTTTTTTTAACCATCGCCTCTGCAACCCAGCCTTCATAAAATCCCGCTTCTCCTTTTGCTGCAATTGCTTTTAAGGTTTTCGCCAGCGGAAGGTTAATAATGCGATCTCCTGCTTTTCGCCCTTGGGCAAAGAAAGTATTTTCTCCATTTACTTCAACGAATAAATCGCGATAACGTTTAAAGCTACGGGCTTGTTTTTCTGAAACGATATAGCCTTCTTCTGCAAGCTTTATCGCAGGAGCAAGTAATTGCGCCAAGGGGAGTGTACCCATTTTGCGATGTACTGCTAAGATTCCTGCAACTGCTCCAGGAATTCCCACAGCTAGCCCCCCAACTGTGCTCAATTTCGGAATAACATTTCCTTCTTCGTCTAGATACAAGTCCTTGGTTGCGGTTAAGGGCGCCATTTCGCGATAATCTAAACTCCCTGTTTCTCCTTCAGCAGTGCGATATACAAAAAATCCGCCACCGGTTATGTTTCCAGCAACCGGATAAACAACGGTTAAAGCGAAACTGGTTGCTACCATAGCGTCATAGGCATTTCCACCTTGCATCATGACTATTTTCCCCGCTTCAGATGCTTCTATGCGGGCAGAAACAACAGCCGCCTGTATGCTGTCTTTTTGGGGTGCCCCACATTGAAAGAAAAAGGGAAGTATTAAAAGTAGAATGAATTTTCTCATAGCGTATTTTAAGCCTTTAAATTTAAAGAAAGTTAAACAACTAAGCTTGTAATTCTAGGTGATTCTTACAATGCATTTCTAATTCCGAAAAGAAGAGTTGGAATTCAGCCATTAATTCAGTTCTATGGGCTTCAACAACCGCTATTGCTATAGGAAAATTAGAAGGAAAAGAAGTGCGTTTACTCATGTGGAACAAGATGCGCTCTAAACCTTTGATGGATTTGTATTCTACCAACCAATTTTGCGTTTTCATCAGTTGAAACAAGCGTTGCATTTTGTCGGGTAACAGGGCTTTTTGATTTTCAGTTATCCGATAAAAATCTGTAGCATAGGTAGAGAGTTCTTCAGGGTGGTATTCTTCCCATAAAAGCGCCAAAAAGTGGTCGTAAACAACATCTAAAATAACCCGGGCATAATGCCTGTGTTTGGGGAAAAATAATTTACAATGTTTCCTAAAAATGGGGTGGGCATCGGTAAAAGTATCAATGCTGCGGTGCAGATAGATGCCTTCTTGTATTCTTTTGGGGTAATGAGAAAACGCATTGGCTTGAATCCCGTCAGCAATAAAATTACCGAACCTAAGGGTGTCGTCTGTTCCAGATAAATAAAGGTGGGCAAGGAAGTTCATGCGGTAAAAATAAAACTCTTTTGCCTATTTGGCCTCTTTTTAATGCGCGACAATTTTTATATTTGAGAAAATTTATTCCATGACTTTAATCAAATCTATTTCTGGCATCCGCGGAACCATTGGCGGGCAACCAGAAGATAATTTAACGCCCATAGATGCTGTTAAGTTTGCTGCCGCCTATGGCACTTATATGCAAACACAAACAAAAGCAGCTAGAATGACCATTGTAGTGGGTCGCGATGCCCGTATTTCGGGTGAAATGATACAGTCATTAGTCATGCAAACCCTTGTGGGGATGGGGATCGATATTATAGATCTGGGGCTTTCTACTACGCCAACCGTAGAAATGGCAGTTGTTGCCGAAAAAGCCCAAGGCGGAATTATTTTAACCGCCAGCCACAATCCTAAACAATGGAATGCTTTAAAGTTATTGGACGATAAAGGAGAATTTTTAGACGCCATTGCAGGGGCGAAAATTTTAGACATTGCAGCTAAAGGGAATTTTTCTTTTGCCGAAGTAGACCATTTAGGTCAAGTAAAACAAGAAAACACGGCCATCGCACAACATATAGCGGCTGTTTTAGCGCATCCATTAATTAATTTAGCTGCGATAAAAGCGGCTCAATTTAGCGCCGTTGTCGATGGGGTTAACTCTACTGGAGGGCTTGCCATACCCCCTTTACTAGAAGCTTTAGGGGTGGATTGTTTTCCGCTGTATTGCGAACCCACAGGGCATTTTCCACATAATCCAGAACCCCTAAAAGAACATTTGGGCGACTTAGCCCAAGAAGTAGTCAAGCAAAAAGCCGATTTAGGAATTGTTGTCGACCCAGATGTAGATCGGCTGGCCTTTATGGATGAGACAGGAGAAATGTTTGGCGAAGAATATACGCTCGTCGCTTGCGCTGATTATGTATTGGGTAAAACTCCGGGCAACACTGTGTCTAATCTTTCTTCAACACGTGCTTTACGCGATGTGACTGAAGCAGCTGGGGGACAGTATTTTGCATCTGCAGTTGGAGAGGTGAATGTCGTTGCTAAAATGAAAGAAAAACAAGCGGTAATTGGAGGAGAAGGCAATGGTGGAATTATCGATCCGAACTTGCATTATGGCCGAGATGCTCTGGTGGGAATTGCACTATTTTTATCTTTATTGGCTGAACGAAAATGCAGTGTTTCGCATTTAAAAGCCGCTTACCCCCAATATTTTATGAGTAAAGGTAAAATTGCCTTAGCGCCCGATTTAGACGTTGATGCACTGTTGTTTAAAATGGAGCAAAAATACAAGGCAGATGCACCTTTAACCATAGATGGCGTAAAGATTGATTTCCCTGAAGGATGGGTGCATATGCGTAAATCGAATACTGAACCGATAATCCGTGTGTATGCCGAAGCTAAGACCCAAGAAAAAGCCACCGCACTAACCCAGCGATTTTCAGATGAATTACTGGCTATTGCTGCGCTTTAGCAGGGGCTAGATGGCTGTGCTTAAATCGATTATGAGACCAAAGGTATTGGGCAGGATCCTTGCGAATCTGTCGCTCGAGTTGGGCAATAAATAAATCTGTGATTTCATATTCTTCACACTGAGCGGGGTCTTCAACCAACAAGGATACTTTAGCATTGTAATATCCGCGCTTTAAGCGATTAATTTCGGTGAAATAAACAGGAAAGTTGAATTCTCTTGCAAGACGCTCTGCCCCAGTAAACACCGGAACAACTGTTCCCAAAAAGGGGCGCCAATAATTTTTGGGTTTCATTCTTGGAGATTGATCATTAATAAAGCCATAAAGGCCATATTCTCCTTTCTTTTCATTGTCGCGAATAAATTCGATGGTCTTAAAACGCGACAAGAGATAAGCTTTGTGTTTTTCGCGCGATTTTGAAATCAAACGGTTGAAATAGGGATTAGATAAAGGAGCATAAACGCCATACCCTTTTCCTAGAAGGTGATAGCCAATACTCAACATCCCTTCCCAATTAGAATAATGCCCTAATAGTAAAATGGTGCTTTCTCCCTTTTTTTCATGGGCATTGATTAGTTCCATATTTTCAAAGGTGAAACGCTTCTTGATTTCTTTCTCAGAAATGGTTAAGTTTTTAGCCATTTCCACAAAAACATCACAAAGATGCTGGTAAAATTGCTTTTCGATACCTAAACGTTCTTTCGCTGAAAGCGCTGGAAAACTCAGTTTCAGATTTTTCCTAACGACTTTTAGGCGAAACTTAACAACTCTGTGAAGCAAGAAAGACAAAAGATCTGAAAGTGCATAGAGCAGGGGGTAAGGCAGCAGTGAAACGGCCATTAAAATAGGATAAGCGATTAAAAAGATGAGTAAATTCAAGGGTAGTAAATTTGAGACAAATATAACTATATTTGGCCTAAATCATTTACTATGAACGGTACAGCCCCCCTGATTTTTTTACTTCTTGCAGCAATTGTGTTAATAAGCTATCGTGCTTTAAAAGACGGTTTGTTGTTTAACCGGCTAAAATTCAACGTAAAAGCAGTTCAAAATGGAGAGTATTATCGTTTGTTAACTGCAGGATTTATTCACGTTGACTACAACCATTTATTTTTCAATGGTTTTACCCTTTTTATTTTCGGAGGGAATACCTTATATGGCCTTGGATCGATAAACTTTATGCTACTCTATTTAATCAGTTTGCTCATGGGGAATGGTTTGGCTTATTACTACCACAGAAATAACCCTTATTATACTGCGGTGGGCGCAAGTGGCGCTATTATGGGAATTGTTTACAGCAGTATTTTAATGTTTCCAGAAATGGAATTGGCTTTTATTTTTTTTCCTATTCCGATGCCTGCTTATGTTTTTGGGGTAGGTTATTTAATTTACACCCTATTTGGCATTAAATCACAAAACGATGGCATTGGTCATACAGCGCATTTTGGGGGTGCCATAGGTGGTATTATCTGTACCCTGATCTTTGATCCATTTGTATTTGAAAAGTCGTTTTACACCTTAGTGCTTATGGTAGGTGTTACGCTAGTGGCAGGGTACTTTCTTTTTCGCCAAAGAAACATTTAGTTTGCTAGCAATTCTTCAATTTTAGCATCCAATTGTGCTCCACGTAAATTCTTTGCAACAATTCGTCCTTCTCGATCCAATACAAAAGCAGCGGGAATAGAACGCACACTGTACAATTGCGCAATTGGATCTGCCCAATATTGCAAATTAGATACATGATTCCAAGTCAAACCATCATCTGCAATAGCACGCTCCCAACTGGCCTTATTGCGGTCTAAAGAAACGCCTACAATTTCTAAGCCTTTGTCATGCATGCGTTTGTAAAGCCGCACAAGATTAGGGTTTTCAATGCGACAGGGGCGACACCAAGAAGCCCAAAAATCAATGATGGTGATTTTTCCGCGAAAACGCTCAAGTGCAATGCGCGATCCATTAGGAGTAGGCCCTTCAAACAAAGGCGCTATTTCTCCTATTGCAGTTGGATTGACTGGAGTATTGACAATATTGGAGACATTAATTCCAGATTTGCTACTGCGAATACGTTCCGTGTAGGTTGCAAAAAGATCTTTCACTTCAGTGCGGGACATGGTTTTTTGATTGAGAAAACGCTCCAGAATTAATGCAGAGATATAGGAGTCTGTTTTGGTCGACACAAAATTCTTTTCATAGTCAACCAACTTAGTTTGTAAAATAGTGTATTGCTGTTGTAAGTCTTGCGCCAATAGATTATCTCCTAAGGCATTGGCCTCTTGAACTTCTGCAACGATGGCGTTCATGTCGTTGGCAAAAGATTGGGTTTCTTGACGGTAAACATGAAGATCGTTATTCGAAGAAGTTCCTGCGAGCTCCATGCCCGCTAAATTTTCCTGTAAAAGATTGACTTCAATTAGCCCTTCTTCAACAATAAAAGGGGTATTGACTTGTTCGCCTTCTACAAATAAGAAATTGACGTCAATTTGGGCAACACTCCCGCTAAAGCTAAACTGTCCATTGGCTACAGTTGCCGTATCTATGGTTGAAGGCTGTCCGTTAGCATTGGCTTGAATACGGAAAATTTGTTTTCCTTCAGGAAGATTCGTGCTGCCCTTTAGCAAAAAAGTGTTTTTTTCTATGCTGTTGCAGGCGGCAATTGAAAGAAGGAGTCCTAAGAGAACAAAAGAAAGTTTTTTCATGCTGTAAAAATACACATTACGCTTTAAATGGACGAATCAACATGAGAACTAGTAGATGGTTTTTTTTCGCCTTATATTTGTGTTAAACTTTACCCATGGCAGGAAACCAATTTGGCAAACTTTTTAGCGTAATGACTTTCGGAGAATCACATGGTGCCGCAATTGGCGGTGTTATTGATGGTTGCCCGGCAGGCATCGAACTTGATTTACACGCAATACAACACGATTTAGATCGAAGAAAACCCGGTCAATCTGCAATTGTTACCCAGCGCAAAGAACCCGATGAAGTGGCTTTTTACTCTGGTATTTTTGAAGGAAAAACCACAGGAACACCGATTGGTTTTGCCATTCATAATACCAATCAAAAGTCGCATGATTACAGTCATATTAAAGACAGTTATCGCCCATCTCATGCAGATTATGTATATGATCAGAAATATGGTTTTCGCGATTATCGCGGGGGTGGAAGAAGTTCTGCAAGAGAAACTGCAAGTAGAGTTGTGGCAGGTGCCATTGCAAAACAATTTCTTAAGGGAATCTCTTTCCACGCTTTTGTTTCTGCCGTAGGCGACATTAAATTAGACACCCCTTATCAAGCGTTTGATTTTAAACAGATCGAAGAAAACCCTGTGCGCTGTCCAGATCCCAAAAAGGCAGTCGAGATGGAGGCTTATATCCGCCAAATTCGCAAAGAAGGGGATACAGTAGGGGGAATTATCACTTGCGTAATTCAAAATGTGCCTGTTGGCCTAGGGGAACCTGCATTTGATAAGCTTCATGCTGAGTTAGGAAAAGCCATGCTTTCAATCAATGCTGTAAAAGGCTTCGAATACGGAAGCGGTTTTGCAGGAGCGCAATTGAAAGGCAGTCAACATAACGATCCTTTTAATGCCGATGGTTCAACGCAGTCCAATCGCTCTGGTGGAGTGCAAGGCGGAATTTCAAATGGAATGGACATCTATTTCAATGTTGCATTTAAACCTGTTGCAACGGTAATGCAAGCCCAAGAAACAATTAATAACAAAGGAGAAAAAGTCACTATGGAAGGAAAAGGTAGGCACGATCCTTGTGTCGTTCCTCGTGCTGTTCCTATTGTTGAAGCAATGGCCGCATTGGTTTTAGCCGACTATGAATTGATCCGCAGAACAAATAAAATATAATATGAAGAAAATAGCCTTACACTGGAAAATTTTAATTGGAATGGCACTAGGGGTTGCCTTTGGTCTTTTCCTGTCCTTTGTAAATGGAGGGGATTCCTTTATCAGCGACTACATTAAACCTTTCGGTACTATTTTTATCAATTTGCTCAAATTGATCGCCATCCCATTGATTTTAGCTTCTTTAATTAAAGGCGTTTCAGATTTAAAGGATATTTCAAAACTCTCTCAAATGGGGGGGCGAACCGTTTTAACCTATGTTACAACTACCTTAATCGCTGTAACCATTGGCTTAATTTTGGTCAATACCATTCAGCCGGGAAAATCCATTTCGGTTGATACCCGCCAAGAGTTGGTTGAGGCTTATGCCACAGATGCCGATCAAAAGCGGGAGGCTGCAGCAAAACAGCAAGAAGCTGGGCCGCTTCAAGCCTTAGTTGATATTGTTCCTTCCAATATTTTTGCTGCTGCAACAAACAACCGCAATATGTTGCAAATTATTTTCTTTGCCCTCTTTTTTGGTATTGGAATGATTTTGTTACCACAAGAAACCGCACAGCCAGTAAAAGCTTTTTTTGATTCCTTTAACGCCATTATTTTAAAGTTAATCGACATGATTATGATGGCTGCACCTTATGGCGTTTTTGCACTCTTGGCCGCCCTTGTTGTTGAAGCACCCAGTTTAGAGTTGTTTCAGGCCTTAGCCCTTTATGCGATTACTTTATTGTTAGGGCTTGCCACTATGATTTTCGTTTATTCAATCATCGTTAAGGTTTTTACAGGAAGAAGCCCAGCGACTTTCTTTAAGGGAATTGCTCCTGCGCAATTGCTGGCGTTTTCAACCAGCTCAAGTGCAGCAACATTGCCGGTTACCATGGAATGTGTGGAAGAAAACCTAGGGGTGGACAAAGAAGTAACCAGTTTTGTTTTGCCCATCGGCGCTACAATTAACATGGATGGAACAAGTGTTTATCAAGGCGTAGCTGCAGTTTTTATTGCACAAGCCTTTGGTTTAGATTTGAGCCTTTCTGCGCAGTTGGGGATTATTTTCACTGCTACTTTGGCTTCAATTGGTACTGCTGCTGTTCCAAGTGCAGGAATTGTTATGCTGGTTATTGTACTAGCACAAGCGGGGATTCCAGAAGCTGGCTTGGCTTTGATTTTTGCCATTGACCGTCCTTTAGACATGTGTCGTACTGTTGTAAATGTTACAGGAGATGCCGCTGTTTCAATGCTAGTAGGCAAATCAATTGGAAAACTTAAAGACTAATTCAAATACCCTTTTTTAATGCCGATGTTGGCCAAACGCAGCAGCATAAAACTGATACTAATTACCAGTACAGGCATCACATAAGTAGCGGGACCATAAACACTCACTGCCTTGGTGAAAAATAACCAATAACCCATTTGCGCAATTGCGGCAAATAAGGAAATCAAGAAGGCTATCTTGGACCAAGCTTTATGCAATAGCATACTTGCACAGCCAATTGTACCACCAAAAACCGCCAATCCAAAAGCGATTAAGGACCACAAAGGCGTATTATTCATAAGTTCTTGTTCAGCTACTGGAAGGGCAGAAAGGGCTTCGGCCGTTAAATTGACTTGCGAAAAGAAATTGACCATGCCCATCAAATTCCAAAGTAAAGCGATAAGCCCAAGGATCGTAAACCACTTGGGAATGGTGTTTTTTTTCATAAAGAGGATTTAATTGATAAAAGGAATCTGTCTTCTTTCGTTCCAAAGGATAACCAGACTGAGGATCCAGGTCCCTAAAGCCATATAGAATAAAGTTCCGCCATCATTGTTGACGACAATACCCAATTGGGTAAGATGCGAAAAGATCGCTCCAGCCATTAAACCGACGGTTAGTAAAGCACCAGCCCAACTCGTTTTCCTAACGAGAATAAGAATACTGGCAATTAATTCTGCTATACCAATACCTATTCTGCCAAAAGGCTCTAAACCAAGGGTAGAGAAGATATAAACACTATCTGGATGGGCTAAAAATTTGTACCGCAGGGTTTGCAATAGAATAACAGCAACGATGAGGCGTAAGATAAAACTAAGATTTTTGTTCATAGGGATGTAGGTTAAAAATGAATTTCAATTTACAAAAATATTATGATTTGCTTTTTTGAAACAAAGCACAGGTAAATGCTTGCGTGGTATTGAAGGGTGTGGTGTGCATTTCATCTGCATGCTGAAGCAGCTTAAAATGCGCGCTAAAATTATCGACAAGCGCTTCTTTACTATATTGTGTAATGGGCAAACCGCTGCATTTTAGCGGGCCGTTTGTAGCGAAAGTACTCATCAATAAATATTGTTTCACATTGGCCGAAACCAGCGCAGTATAGGTTTTAATATCCTTTTGGTCAGTCAAAAAATGAAAGACGGCGCGATCATGCCAAAGGGCATAGCTGCGTTGGGGCTGAAAAACGGTTATATCGGTTTCAATCCATTGAACGGCTGTCGCTTTTTCGCCTAAACGTTTTTGGGCTCTTTTTAGTGCTGCAGCTGAAATGTCTAATACACTAAGGTCTTGGTATCCCAACTCAAGTAAATAATCAACCAAATGACTTTCTCCACCGCCAACATCTATAATGGGTGCATCCTTAGGGAGGTTTAGGGCTTTAATCCAGGCTAGAGTCAACTGAGGTTTTTCTTGGGTCCAACTAACTTCTTCTGGGCTTTTATGGGTATAGATGTTTTCCCAGTGGGCTTTATTGTTTTTCATTTGGGCTGATATGGGTTAACAATGTTTTTTCCATTAGGTGATAGCCTGCTTTATTTGGGTGAACAGTATCATAGCCTAAGTCCTTTTTTAATCCCAATTGTTCGTTGACCATTGGTGTGTAATAATCAACATAGATCAGATTGTTTTCTTTCGCATATTGCTTGATTTTTTGATTGAGCGCTATGACCTTTTGGGTTGGAACAATTTCTGGTCGCCAGGGAAAAGAATTGGCGGGTAAAACAGCACATAAAATCATCTTTATACCGTTAACACGCGCGATTTCTGCCATTGAAATGATATTATCCATAATCGCATTTAGGGTAATAGGACCTGTATTTTGAGCGATATCATTGATTCCGGCAAGTAGAATCACTTTTTTTGGCCGAAGGCTTAAAACATCTTGCCGAAAACGCAACAGTAATTGTGGTGTTGTTTGGCCCCCAATGCCCCGTCCAACAAAGTTATTTTCAGTGAAAAAAGCTGGATTAAATTGCGGCCATCCTTCTGTAATACTATCACCAAAAAACACGGCTTCAATAGAATCGCCAGCCGTTATAAGCGTTTCATTGGCGGTTTGATAGTGTGACAATTGGGGCCAATCTTGGCCAAAAATCGGGTTGGACAACATGAATAAGAGAACTAATGGATGAAATTTCATGCTTCAATGTAATGAATTAATCTAAAAATTTGTGTGCATATTTTGCCTCGGGGAGGGGGCATTGTTTGTGTTTTCCAAACCAGCGATAGCGGTTTTTGGCAATAATGCGATAAATTCCGTTGGTTAGCTGCTTTGGTAAAAAGGAAAAGAGCAAAAGGATAGACCATACGCCTCCTAGCCGTTTTATCACCATAAAAACCCCTTCAGCCTCGAGGGAAAAACTGTATTGCTGATCCCAAACAACAATACTATCCATGTTGTCAAAATCGAGCTTGCGTTCTTTGGCGAAGCTCAGAAACAAAGCATTATCAAGGGAACTAAAACGCAATTGGTCTTTTTTATCCCAACGGCAAAGGCGTTGCACCCAGAAGTTACAAATGACACAGGGTTCGTCGTAGAAGATAATCAAGGGTTTCATTTTGCTTTTTTTGCTGCTTGCACCAAATCTAAGGCTTCTAGATTGACTTGGGTCGTAAACACTCCGTAATTCACCACTGCTTTGCGTTTTTCAATCGAATCGATGGTGCCAACAGATTTCCCATCAAATAGACGAACTTGATCACCTACTTTAAAATCAATCTTAGGTTTAACGGGCTCTGGCTTGGGCGCAGCTTTCTTTTTCTTTTTTTCTTTTCGAATGCTTACAATGGCCTTTTGGGTTTCTTCTTCTGCCTTCTTTTTGGCTTCTTGCTCTTTGCGCTTTTCAGCAGCAGACTTTTTCTTGCGTTTGGCGTTTTCAGTTTCGACTAAGCGCAGCATATCAGCAATCAAAGGCCGTTTCTTGCCATTGTCAAAATAGCGATCTGCGAGATCGTTTAAGCGATTCCCCAGTACAATCATGCGCTGGTTGTGGTCATAAAGCTCTTGGTAGCTATTGAGTTTTGCTTTTACTTTCAGATTGAGCTCTTCTAGTTTTTCTCCCTCTTTTTCGGCTTTATTTTCCTTTGCTTTTAAGGAAGCGCCGGTGTCCATCATTTGCTTACGTTCCTTTTGAAGTTTGGCAATGGTGGCATCAAAACGCACCTTTCCGCGTTCAATTTTCTTTTTTGCCCGGTTGATTAAGCTATAGGGAATGCCGTTTTTCTGTGCCACTTCAAAGGTGAATGAGCTTCCTGCTTCTCCCATAATCAATTTAAAGATCGGCTCAAGTGTGTGGTTATCAAATTGCATGTTTGCATTGGTCATATGCGGCAATTCGTTGGCCAATACTTTTAAGTTGGAATAGTGGGTTGTAATAATGCCATAAGCTTCACGGTTGTAAAACTCTTCTAGAAAGGCTTCTGCAAGGGCGCCTCCTAGCTCAGGATCTGATCCGGTACCAAATTCATCAATCAGAAATAAGGTTTTGGCGTTACATTTCCGCAAAAAATACTTCATGTTTTTTAGGCGGTAAGAGTAGGTGCTTAGATGATTTTCTATCGATTGATTATCGCCTATATCTGTTATGATTTGACCAAAGAAACACACCCGTGACTTTTCGTTTACTGGAATTAGCAAGCCACTTTGCAACATGATTTGGAGTAAACCAACTGTTTTTAATGTAATGCTTTTTCCTCCTGCATTGGGTCCAGATATAACAATGATGCGATGCTTGCTGTACAAGCGAATATCTTGCGGGTAAGTTGGCTTGTTTTCTTCTTTGTGATTGAGATAGAGCAATGGGTGATAAGCATCGATCAGTTCCATTTCTCTGTCCTTTGAGATAATGGGTAAAATACCATTGATGGATTGTGCATACATCGCCCGGGCATAGATGGTATCGATTTGCGTTAGGTACGCTTGATATTGACTTAAAAGCGGTCGAAATGGCTGAAAATAAGCAGTTAGCTCTCGAAGTATTTTTTGAATCTCCTCACTCTCTTCAAAAGTAAGATTATTGAGTTCGCGGGAATATTGCAAAGTAGTTTCGGGTTCGATATAAACAATACTGCCTGTTTTTGAGCTTCCCATAATCGCCCCTTTGACCTTGCGTCTATGCATGGCTTTAACAGCGAGAACACGTTTGTTATCAACTACTGTTTCCCGAATATCGTCGAGATAATCTGCGCTAGTATAAGTGCTTAACGCCCGTTGAAAGCTTTGCCCGATTTTTGAGCGAACACTGTTAATTTGCTTGCGAATACGGTATAAATCTTCGGAGGCATTGTTGCGTATTTCTCCAAAGCGATCGATCACTGCATCTATGTTCTCTTTGGGCGCTTTGGTCACTTCAATCTCGTCGCCTAAAGATTTTAGGGTAGGGTAGTACTCTTTAAATTTCTTGAAAAACTTCAAAAGAATATTGGTCGCCTCATTCGCAACGGCTATGCGGCGAAAGCCTTCTATTTCTAGTACACTGTTGTCAATTTTAAGAAGACTTATTTCAGCGCTTAAATCATCGAAACCGTGATTTGGAATGCGGTTGTCATTATCAAAAGACGCGACGTATTCCGAAACAAGATTCAAATTTCTAATAATTTCGTCTTCCTCGTCTATGGGCTTAATTTGCGCGACAGCTTCTTTACCTAAGCCCGTAATACAGTGGGTACCTAGTTGCGATAAAACAGTGTCGAACTCTAAGTCTAAAAGGGACTTTTCTGGGATTTTCAAGGTCTATTTTTCTTACATTAGCGCAACAAAAGTACATAATTCATGCTTGTTCAAATACATCCAAGTTGGGAAAAAGCACTGCAACCTGCCTTTACTTCTTCCGCTTTCAATGACTTAAAAGAATTTTTGAAGGTAGAATATGCCAAACATAGCTGCTACCCATCAGAATCATTGCTTTTTGAAGCCTTTAACGCTTGTCCCTTAAATCAATTAAAAGTGGTTATTATTGGGCAGGATCCTTATCATGGACCAGGACAAGCCCACGGTTTGAGTTTTTCTGTCCCCAAGGGGGTTTCTCATCCACCTTCTTTAAGCAATATATTTAAAGAAATTGAAAGCGATTTAGGGATTGCTTACCCCAAGAATGGGGATCTATCCTCATGGGCAAAACAAGGGGTTTTTCTTTTAAATGCGACCTTAAGTGTTCGTGCACGCGAAGCAGGAAGTCACCAAAAAAAAGGGTGGGAAACTTTTACAGATGCCGTGATTAAAACCATTTCTTCTGAAAAAGAGGGGGTTGTTTTCTTGCTTTGGGGTGGCTTTGCCAAAAAGAAAGCACGCCTTATAGATGCGTCTAAGCATTTGATTTTGAACAGTGGGCACCCTTCCCCTTTAAGTGCAAATAGAGGTTATTGGTTTGGGAACAAACACTTTAGTCAGTGTAATGCCTATCTAAAAAATAGGGGCACAACCCCCATTCAATGGCAGCTTGAAAATTAACCTCCAACGCGTTTCACTTGATGTCCCATCTCTTGCAAAAGGGTCATTAGCTTGTCGCGATAATTTCCTTGGATAATAATTTCTCCATTTTTAATGGTTCCCCCAACACCAACTGCATTTTTCAGGCTTTTCGCAAGCGCTTTTAGTGCTGCTGCATCGCCCTCAAAGCCCTTAATAACGGTGACTGTTTTGCCTGCGCGCCCTTTATTGCTAAAATGCGCTTCTAGTTGCTGAGGAATAAATTGATCTTCTGGAGCGATGTAGCCTTCTGGATCGGGGGCCAGATCGTTAAATTGTATTTTGGCCAAATCTTCTAGGCTGCTTAATTTCTTAGACATGAGTAGCAATTATTTGGCTAAAATAGTAATTTAGAGCGTTCAAAACCATCAAAAATGCGCAAGCTTATTCTAACGTTTTTTCTTTCAACTTCCTTGCTTATGGCACAAGAAAATCCTGCTTTAAATGAAATCCCAGCTGCTCCAGAAAACAGCAGTGCTGGAAATATCATTGCCCGAATGGTACAAGGATTAGGCTATCGATATTATTGGGCCTCTAAAAATTTGCGTATAGAGGATTTGCAATACCGACCTACCATAGAAGCTTCTTCAACTTTTGAAACCCTAGAACACATTTATGGTCTAGCAGAAGTTATCCGCAATTCAGCCACTTCCAGTCCAAGCATTCGTCCTGTAAAGAGTCCTCCAAAAGATTATACCGTTTTACGCGAAAAGACCCTGGAATACCTAGAACAAGCTAATGCACTGTTTCTAAATAAAACCCAAGAAGAAGTCGCTCAAATGCAGTTGGTCTTTCAAAGGGGGAATGACCTTTATCATTATCCTATTTGGAATTTACTCAACGGTCCTTTAGCCGATGCCATTTATCATACTGGGCAAGTGGTTAGTTTTAGAAGAACCAGCGGAAATCCCATTCAAAAAGGCGTTAATGTTTTTACCGGTAAAACCAAAGAATAGTGGGCATATCTAATCCGCACCAAAAGCGCTATGACAAGACTTTAGCCTTTATGAAACAACATCTAGAGCAGGGGAGTAGTCTCCTAGATTTAGGAATTGAAAATCCCTTTAGTCCACAATTAAAAGCAGCAGGATATCAAGTTGAAAACACCCAAGGAGAAAATTTAGATGATGATTACTTAGGCTATGCCCAAAAAGACGTGGATTGCGTTACTGCCTTTGAGATTTTTGAGCATATGCTGGCGCCCTACAATATTTTAAAAAACATAAAAAGCAAGCGATTGATTGCATCAGTCCCATTAAAATTATGGTTTGCCGCAGCTTACTGGAACGAAGCCGACGATTGGGACAAACACTATCACGAATTTGAGGTGAAGCAATTCCAATTTCTGCTCGAGAAAGCAGGCTGGACCATTAAAGCACAAGAAATGTGGACTTCTCCAGATCCAAAAAAGATCGGGATACGGCCACTTTTGAGGTATTTCACGCCCCGTTATTGCATTGTTTATTGCGAGCGCAGCTAGTTATCTCTCTTTTCAAAGCTTTCTTTTTCCTTCTCGTTTATTCGCTTTGCGATTAAGAAAATTAAGACAACAAGGGTGATACCGCCTATAATCACAAAACTCATTTTATAGTGACTGCAGTGCCGTAAGCGAGAATTTCAGAACAACCTTGCATGACCATAGAGGTGGTAATGCGCACATTAACAATGGCATTTGCGCCCATTCGGGTTGCATCTTCTTGCATGCGTTGCAAAGCCTGTTCACGGGAATCTGCTTGTAGTTTGGTGTATTCAGAGATTTCTCCGCCCACAATATTCTTAAGGCCAGCAAAGATATCGCTTCCAAAGTTACGCGCACGAACGGTACTACCGCGGGCAATTCCATGAATTTCTGTTATGGCCTTATTAGGCACGGTTGGTGTATTGACTAAAAGCATATTTTAAGGGAATAAGGTGGAATCTATCGAGGGTAAAATGCGCAAGGCGTTTTTATAATATAGTTTTTGCAACACCTCGTCTGGCAGGCCTAAACCATACATCTTCCAGAAGGCATGTCGTTTACGGTAATAATCAAAATACTCATCTTCGGTCTCTAAAACCCGAAAATAGGTGTAGTATTCTTTGACGTTATAGGTGTCTTTACCAAAGAGAACACGGTCTTGATAATCCACCAAAAATTGTTTTGCACGTCGGGGTTGTCGGCCTAATTCAGCCAGCACGGCGCCAATTTCAGTGACCACATTGGGATAACGGTCCAAATGCGCGCCCAAGCGATCTAAATCACTCCCCATCCAGCCTAAATGCGCATTGATAAAGGTGGTTCCAGGGTGTTTTTCGAAAATATGATGCTGTTCTGCTATAATGGATTCAAAAGAGGGCACTTTGGCAGGATCGCGATAACGACTTGGTTTTTGCTTGAGTTCTAACCAACGCTCGTTGTTTTTGTCTTTTGGTAACCAAAAGGAGGGAGGTTCTGCGGAATGAATTAAGACCGGAAAGCCCAAACGACCACATTCTGCCCAAATGGGATCTAAACGAGGATCATCAACAGCAATTCGCTCGCCGTCTTTATCAGTGTCGGTTAGGCCTAAGCCTTTATAAACCTTTAAGCCAATGGCGCCGTCGCGCTTGGCCATGCGCAGAATTTCAAGGTTTTTTGTCGCAAAATCTGTATCGTCGATTTTTTCCCAATCTAAATTGACAAAAAGGCCAAAACGGTTTGGGGCGTTTTCTTTTACATTGGAGAGGCATTTTTCCAAATACAGCCCCCTAAAGCCACTCAAGTTAACCATAAAAGCCATGTTTAGGCTGTCCATCTCAGCGGTGAGCTTAGTCAGATCTCTTATGGGCATATCGAACTGATGACTGTGGATATCTACAAAAGGATATTTCGCCTTTGTTATCTTATGCTCAGGAACTACAAGGGTAGAGGGGGGATTATAGTCTTCAAAGGACATGATATTTTGTCGGTACTGTATCTTCCCAACAACATAATAGGCAAACCCACCCAAAACACTAATGAATAGAAAGGCTTTTAAGAAGTTCTTCAATGAAAAAAAGGCCATTTAGTTTAAGGGGATTGCCACAGAAGTGGTGTCCCAGCGCATGCTTAGGGTTAAACTTTCGCCATCTTCTATTAAATCAATGGTAAATGGATCTACTGGGGTTAACAATTTCCCAGAGGTAACATTAACACGCATGATGTCTTTGTCGTAATCGGGTTCATTGTATCCAAAAGAACCAGCTTCTTCATTCAAAGCAACCACCCAATGGTCTGCTTCAGGAATGGCGTAAAGGCGATATTTACCCGCCGCTAATGTTCTTCCAGCAAAAGCAATTTCTTGAGAAGTTTCAAAGGTGGTGGCAGCATTTGCTCCTAAACGCCAATATTGGCCAAAAGGAACAAGGGCTTGATCTTCGGCAGTACCAAAAATGAGACGTTCTTTTTTGTAAGGACGGTGATAAACAACTTCAATTTTTAAATCCTCTTTTTCATAGCTAGCAACACCTTTTGGACTTTTAGGATTAATAAAGGTGCCATAAACCATATAACCAATAACAAGGAGTAAGACAATGCCTAGGGCAGCAAATAATTTTTTCATAATGTTCATGATATTTATTGTTATTCAAATATAAAAATATTGAGGGATAGGGAAAGCGTAAAATGAAATATATCTATTTTACATAATATTAATTATAACTTGATTGATTTAGTCATTAAAAAGTAACAAGATGCTCCGATAAGGAAGGAATCAATGAAATATATAGAGGTTAATTGAAGATAGTCAAGATATGTCAAGCTAGAAAAGATGGATGCGAGAAACCAACTGAACAAAGCATTGATTTCCCATGCCTTAATTTCATTCATTAAATAGATTTGTTTCTTTACCCAAAAGAAATTCAACAAGTAGATGGCTGCAATTGCTGGTGTAAAAACTCCCAGTAATTCAAGAAAGGAAAAAAGGAATTCTGAAAACCCAAAACAGGCAAGAATTGTTCCAAATACACTTCCAAAAGCAACTACTTTCCTATAACTCCATTGAGGTTTTATAGAAGAAAATGTTAGGGTTGCAGAGTATAAATTCAAGGTGTTGGCCATCCAGGTAGAAACAAACAATAGGACAAAGGCTGGAATGACTAAACCATAAGAAGCCATTATTTTGATAATATCAACTTCGCCGGTTTGTATGGCTGGTATTGCTCCAAAAATCAATGCGATTGGGGTTCCGATAATCAAGCCTAAAATTGAAATTAAACTTTGCTTATCGTCCTTCATGAATCGAGAAAAATCAGCCATTAGCACCGGAAATAAGATGGATGAACCCACCAAAATAGATACGGCTTCAAACAAGGTCATTGTTGCGGAAGCTGGTGCATAATTATACACATCCTCCAAGCTGTAATCTTGAA
>CBFHVC010000026.1:0-26556 GCA_965659515.1 Candidatus Arcticimaribacter sp.
TCACCGTATCTCCCGCTTGATTGAGCAGAGAAAAAGGAGAAATGCGGTGAAAAGTATCGAGTTGTTTATCGTCTTTTGAAATCCATTGTGGCGTAAAAAAAGGATCGTTATAATAAGGCAAAGCAGTGTTTTTTTGAGGCTGGCAAGCAGCCAAAAAAACAAAGCATATCCCAAAACTAATTTGCTGTAATCTGTTCATTTTGTAATTCAAAGCACAAGTTTGATCGCTTTAATCCATAAATGCGTCCTTCTTTTGCAACATAATTATTATACAGTTTTCCGTTTTCTCTCCACGCCTGTTGGAGTCCTTCTTCTTTCCCTTTGACTAAGGTATATTGTTTAAACAATTGTCCGCTTTTATACCATTCTTGTTGGGTTCCATGGGCTACGCCATTTTTATACTGTGCTAAAGACCGCAGCTGGCCATTGCTCCACCAGCTTTTCACCTCCCCAGATCGCAAACCGTTTTGGTACTGGCCAGAGAAACTTTGGTTTCCCTCTGGAAACCATTTTAACATTAAGCCGTGCTTTATTCCATTGACATAATGGGTTTCTTCTGCTAGTGTTCCTGTGGGATATTGCCGTTGTGCTTTTCCAGTAAAAGGGACCTGATTATTAAAGAGGACGCCTGTTTTTTCATTCCGCTTTAAAGAAGATTTTTCTATAGTGATTACAGCTGCATCTTGCGGCTTTTCTTTACACGCAGTAAAGCAGTAGAGGAGAAATAAAAGACTAACGAATCGCAGTTGCATTGCCTTGATAATTTCCTGGGAATAAAACGTAATATTGATTTAGATAACGCTCGTTCATGATATGATAATGGTATTCTTCTTCGCTGTTGTAAGCGGTTGTGCTGCTATGCCCTCCAGAAGCATCTAAGTCTGTAGGATAGCTTCCTGTTGAGGTGCATTTTCTGCCATAGATAAAGAAGCCATCTGCGATAATACCGATCAAAGCATCGTCATCATTGGAAAAGGCCTTTGGTTCAAGGTGATAATGGTAACTCTGTGGGCCGGTATGAGCAGCAGAATAATCAAAAGAACCAATCGCATTGTCAAGCGGAATATTCGGTCCTTCTTGGTCGTTATAGATTACCGCACCACTTACCGCCATTCCTATTGCACCAAGTCCCGTTCTAGAATCAGCGCTGGCTTTTGATGGATTAGCAGAGACCGTAAGGCTGTAAGAGCCGTTAAAATCATCAATATTTCCAGGAGACATCCTTTCATAGTTTGTTTGGACAGGTTCGATAAACAAGGGGTGGTTTTGCGCTGCTGCAGGAGTAACAAGCGCTCCACCATTAGGTCCGTTAGCGCTTCTTTCGGTTACATTTGACCAATAAGGTGAAGTGTGATTAGGGAGACCGTTTGTCTCTATCGTGACTTGATTTCCGTTTAAAACAATATCAAAATGCTCTTGGTCAAAAGCCGCAAACGCAGGGTGCAAAGTAGCAGGAGAATCGTCTAAAGGATCAGTATTGTTTTCTCCACAAGAGAGGAATATTAGACAAAAAAGTTGCGCTGAAAAAAAAAGGGAAGGGAAAGGTGTTTTCATATAGCGCAAAGAAAACAGATATTCTCCTTATATCAAACCGTTTAACTTTTTCTTCTAAAACACACAGAACACTTTATTTATGTTCAACAAAAAAAGCATCATAGTCTTCTCTTAGGGTTCCCATCCATCGATCCCAAAACAAAAAATACAAGCCATAGTTGCCATTAAACTTTTCGTGGTGATGGTTGTGTGCGACAGAGGTATTTACCCAGCGCCCCAAGGCAGAGCGAAGAAAGTTTTTAGAATACAATTCATAGCCAAGGTGCCCATAGGCATTATAAAAAGTCATAAAAAGCACAAAAGTGAGTAATGCGGTACCATGGAAAGGCAAGATAAAAGCGATTACAAAAACAATCCCGGCTTCAACCACCGCTTCTAGCGGGTGAAAGGCAAAGGCCGCCCAGGGAGAGGGATTACGCGATTGATGATGGACCAAATGCACATAGCGATACAGTTTGGGATGATGCATTGCACGATGGGTCCAGTAGAAATAAGTATCGTGGATAAAAATCATCGCGATCACACTAATCCACCAATATCCCCAACCCCAATCTGAGATGTTTTCATACCGAAGCGTATAGGCCGACAAAGGAGACTTAAAGATTAAATAACCAATGCCTACAAAAACACTAAGGGTTAAAATAGAGTAACTAATTTCTCTAAAGTAATCTTTGCTTTTTGGGAATTTTGTTTGAAGCTTTTTGTGCTTTATACGCTTTTTAATCAAGAAGTAAAACACCAAAAAGAAGCCCCCAGAAATAATGAGGTAGCGACTTATGTTTGCTGTAAAAGCATACAAGATAAATTCTAAGGGAGAAACATTTTCCATCGTTAAAGCTGTTCAAGTAGGCGCTGCGTTTCTGCTATGATTGCTGGGGTAGACAATTGCTTTCTTCCTTTAAAGATAAGCATTCCATTTCCAGGAAAAGACAAAAGGTGTTCCTGTGCTTTTAACGCAACCCTTAATTGTCTTTTAATTCGGTTGCGATCAACCGCTTTTTTAAAGTTTCTTTTAGAGACAGAAACTCCGGCATAAAACCCAGCTGCTTCGTTTTGCTTTGCTACGCGAAAAATTAAATACTTTGTACTCAACACCTTTCCTTCTGTGAAAAGGTGCTCAATAGCATATTTACTTTTTAACCGTTTAAGGCTTAAATCATTTTTCGTCTGCGACATAATAGTTATTACTCTTGTCGATATCGGCCATTAAATTACTAGGATCAAGGACAATTGCTTCGATGTTTCCCTTGGGTTGTTCTATGGTAAAGGAGTATTTAGGATTCGCCCAAGTCCAATCTTTTTCTTGTTTCCACGCGATATCATAGGTGTTTTCTTTTTCCCCTCTCATCAAAGAAATCGGGATGTAATGCAAGGCAGTACTTCCATCTTTAAATTGAATTAAAACCTCTTGTGGCATCGGCATTAATGCTTTGCGCTCTAAATGAATTTCGGTTCCATTTTCGGTCGTATTAATGGCTTGAATGGCATAATCAATTGTATTGGTGGTTTGGGTCCAGTCGGTTAAATACCATTGTAATTGTATCCCAGAAACACGTTCAGCAATAACGCGAAGGTCATTTGGCAAAGGGTGTTTAAATTTCCATTCGTCATAATAGGTTTGCAGGGTTTCAAACAATTTATCTTGCCCGATAATATACCCCAGTTGTCCTAAGAAAACAGCTCCTTTGCTATAGGCAGCTCTTTCATAAGCATAATTATGCTCATAGCGGTTTGCATTCGTTGCTTGTGGCATTTCTACGCCAGAAGTGGCTAAGCCATAATAGCCGCGATAAGATCCTGCAAGGGGAAATTCATTGTTTTCTTCTAGCACTTCATTTTCAGCAAGGGTAGAGATAAACGAGGTAAACCCTTCATCCATCCACTCGTGTTTGGTTTCATTGGTCGCCAAAATATGTTGAAACCACGAGTGAGCCAACTCATGTGCGGTTACGCCTACTAAGGAACCAAATTTTCTATTTCCGGTAATTAGCGTTAGCATGGCATATTCCATACCACCATCTCCACCGTGAACAACCGAATATTGTTTGTAGGGATAAGGGCCAATTTTCTCATTGAAATACGCCATTAATTTTGCTGTAATGGGTTGTAACTTTTTCCAGTTTTCAATAATATCTGGATTGTTTTTATAGAAAAAGTGAAGGGTAACATCATTTGGTCCAGGATAGGTATCATGGATATAATCGGGATCTGCGGCCCAAGTAAAATCATGTACATTAGGGGCGACATAATGCCAGGTAATTTTCCCTTTTTTGCTTTTTGCTTTTTTGCGGTCACTGTACCCACGGCCTATATCGTTAGCGTTTTGCAAATAGCCACTTGCTGCAACAGTGAAGTCTTTGTCTAAAGTAATTTTAACATCAAAGTTTCCCCATACGCCGTGAAATTCTCTTCCGGTGTAAGGGTCCGCATTCCAGCCTTCATAGTCATATTCGGCCATTTTAGGATACCACTGTGCCATTGAAAAAGCAATGCCTTCCTTTGAGTTTTTCCCTGCCCGACGGATTACATCAGGGACTTGTCCTTCAAAGGACATTTGAAAAGTGGAGCTTTCTCCAGGCGCTAAAGCCTTCGCTAAACTCACCTCGAGAATGGTCTCACTATCGACTACTTCGGTTTTGACACCATCTTGGGTTAAACCAAGCACCTTTAGAAAACCTTGTTGTTCTGGTTGAAGTGAATCAAGATCGACCTTAAAACGACCGTTTTTGTCTCCTGCATTTTTTAAGCGGATGGCCATTTCACTCCCTGGTTGAAAAGCATTAAAGTATTGATGAAAGAAAACCTTGTGTAGGGTTTCAGGAGAGTTGTTGGTGTAAATAACGGTTTGGACACCTTCGTATTGTGCTGTTTCATGATCTAGTTCAACCGCTATGGTATAATCCACAGCCTGTTGCCAGTATTGTGCAGAAACGAGACTAGCACACAGCAGCGTAAGAGCAAAGAATATATTTTTCATGTAATTAAATTAAAACAGTTAAAGATAGGGAGTTCCTTAGGAATGGAAATAAGAATCTAAGGTAAATGTCTTGTCTAAGCGCACCCCTTTTTCGGTGTTTTTAAGGGAAATCAATTCGTTGTGCGCATCGTGTTCAAGAAACAAAAGGTAGTCTTTTTCAACCGCGGTTTTTAGAAAACTTTCTTTTTCGCTTAAGGTTAATAATGGCCGAGTATCATATCCCATAACATAGGGAATAGGCAGGTGCCCAACAGTGGGGATAAGGTCTGCCGCAAAGACAATAGTTTTCCCTTTATACTCAATTACTGGGAGCATTTGTTTTTCGGTATGCCCATCCATCAACAAGACGTCAAAGCCTAAGGGAGTACTACTACTATCCAGTAAATTCAATTGTCCACTTTCTTGAATGGGCTGAATGTTTTCTGGAAGGAAAGAAGCCTTTTCTCTCACATTGGGGTTTACAGCCCATTGCCAGTGATTTTTGTGGGACCAGAAACGGGCATTTTTAAAGGCCGGTTCATAAATGCCATTTTTATTGCGCACAATGGCGCCGCCACAATGATCAAAGTGTAAATGCGTAAAGACAACATCGGTGATGTCGTTTGGATGAAAACCCGCTTTAGCGAGTGAACCAACTAAATCATATCCGCCCCACAAGGCATAGTGAGAAAAGAATTTATCACTTTGTTTGTTGCCTAGACCAGTATCAATTAGAATCAAGCGATTGCCGTCTTCAATCAACAAAGAGCGCGCTGCCATGTCAATTCGGTTGTGTTGATCTGCGGGATTAGTGCGTTCCCAGAGTGCTTTTGGCACTACGCCAAACATGGCGCCGCCATCTAGTTTAAAGTGACCCGTTTCAATGGCGTATAAGTGCATTATTTTTTTAGTTTAATGCGTGTTAAATAACGATCAGAGGTCATATAAAGCACAGATTCATCTTCATTAAAGGCGCAATTTGCGGTGCGTTCTTCGGTTAGAATAGTGCCTAGGTGCTTTCCTTTTGCGTCAAAGACAAGCACGCCTCCGGGCCCAGTAGCAAAGACATATCCTTTTTTGTTGACCTTCATGCCATCTGCCAGTCCAGGGCGATCAATAGAAGTAGCATCAAAAAAGACGCGTTCGTTAAGGAGCTTCCCATCGATGAGATCAAAAGCCATCCAAAGATTGCGCTTTGAATCAGAGTTGGCCACATACAAGGTTTTTTCGTCTGGCGATAAGGCTAAACCATTGGGTCGGTTGAGTTGGCTGTAAACAAGCGATAATTCTCCTGCTTTACTCAAGTGGTAAACACCGTTGGTTTCAAATTCCTTTAGCGGGTCTTTATCCCCTTTTAAACCATAAGGAGGATCTGTAAAATACAGGTCTCCATTGCTATGCAAGATCAGGTCATTTGGAGAATGAAAACGCTTTCCTTCAAAACGATCGGCCACAGTTGTATAACTTCCAGGATTTTTCAATGGAGCATCCACACGAGCAATTCTTCGATCCCCGTGTTGTGCGATCAATAGATTTCCTTCTGCATCGAGGATTAATCCATTTCCACCCGCTTTTTTTTCATTTGGTGCATAACCGGTGTAGCCGCTTGGGGCTAAAAAGACACTAAGGCCATTTGTCTCATCCCATCGGTATATTTTATTCTCAGGGACATCTGTAAATAAAACAGCGTTCAGTTCGGGTACCCATACAGGGCCTTCCGACCAATTAAAGCCTTCGGCTAGAACTTCAATTACAGCATCTTCTTCAAGCAGAAGATCAATTTTTGGGTCTAGTCGTTCAATTTTACCAATGGTTTGTTGGGCAAAAGAAAGCAAGGTAAAGAGCGTTGAAAAAAGAAGTAAAACAGCTTTCATAAGGTGTTATTTTAAGCTAGGAGTTTGGCTAAATCTTTGGTGTAATCAACAAGCGCAATTGTCTCATCGGTTCGGGCTAATTTGATTTTATCAAAAATAATCAATGCTTCCCCGTTACTTTCCACATGGTAAATTTGGCGGTTTTCAAAAAAACGAATGAGCTCATCGGTAAAAAACGCACGTATCTTAGCTTCGTCTTTCCCTGTAATTAGAAAGCGCTTAGAAAAATCTGGGTACATTTCAAAATCGATGTCTTTAAAACCTGTAAAGGCCATAACACGATCAAATATTTTTTCAAAAAGCCCCTCTTTTTCCATCGTGAAAACAGGAATCGCTTTGTTTATTTTTAAAACCATTAGGGTGGTATTGAAGGTTTCAGCAGAGAAGGCATCTCCCTCATTAAAGGTGACATCGGAAATTTCCCAAGACATATTAATCTCCTTAAAATTACCTTTAAGAGAATTTGATTTTCGTTCAATTGGGCGAATTTCAAAGAAGTGAAATTTTTTAAGGTAATGCGTGTCCCATTCCACTTTGTAATTAAATGAATAGTCTTGTTCGTTGGCAAGGTTTTGTAAACGCACTTGTCGAGGAGATAACTTTGGCGCAGCGTTGTTTAACGAAACTTTTAACGCTCTATTATGCGTCGAATAAGAGACATGGGCATCTAGGCCTTTAATGACAACTTTCCCCCCTGTTTCTTTTTGCATCCTTAAATAGTCTACTAAATATTCCATGTAGGTCATTCCAACTATTCGGGTTTCAGACAAATCAATGTTTACATCTGCAGCAGCAGGAATTTGCTTAACGAGTTTGTCTAATTTAAGAATCCCAAGAAAATTAGCAATCCCTTTGATTTTTAAGTCATATCCTCCGTCTTGATTTTGCGCCACACCCGATCCAGACCGATAGGTCATTCTAAAAAATTGTGAAATGGCCTCTTTAGCCAAGAGCATATGACTTGCCAAGACCAAAAGTAAACCTCCGACCAATCCAATCAAAAGATTGGTATAAAGGGTTAAAATCATGGTAAAAACAAAGAAAATCAACTGTTCAGGACCTTGATTATACACCTGTTTAAAAACAGCAGGAGACGCCAACTTAAACCCAGTATAAACCAATAAAATGGCAAAAGCACACAAAGGTACTTGTTTCATAATAGGGCTTAATACAACAATTAGGATCAATAGAAAAACGCCTTGATATAAATTAGACCATTTGGTTTTTGCGCCATTGTGTATGTTAACCGTACTTCGAATTATAACGGCAATAATGGGTAAACCCCCAATAAAACCGGCAGCCATGGTGCTTAAACCAATTCCAGTTAAGTCTTTGTTTAAGTTTGTTTTGCGTTTATAAGGGTCTATTTTATCAACGGCTTTTGCAATGGCTAACGATTCAATACTCGTAATAATTAGAATAGAAAAAACCGTAGTCCAAAACTCAATTGTGCCAATTTTAGCAAAATTGGGATGTAAGATCGAATCGGTAAAATTATCGGGAATATCAAGCAGCAATGTAGGGCCTACTTCATAGGTTCTTCCCAGAAAATTTAAGCTGTGTTGATCAAAGAAATTAAAGAGATAGACAAATGGAATGGAGAAAGCAATTACCCAAATTGGCGCTGGAAAAAATTGAAAAACACGAAAGCTTATTTTTGCGTGAAAAAGGGAAAGCAGAAGACCTATAATTGAAATTATAACGACAAAGGGATTTGCTTCGGGCAAGAACAGCACAGCATCAATAAGATTTTGAATGATATTTGGACTTTCAGAATGGGTGCCTAGGGCTACGTGAATTTGCTTTGCAAAAATGATAATTCCAATGGCAGCTAGAAGGCCGTGAATCACAGAAGAGTGAAAAATATCTGCCAGTCGCCCTAATTTTAAAACCCCTAGTAAAGCCTGTATTCCTCCAGAAACAACAATCGCCGCCAAGACATAATTAAACGCCTGTCCAGAACCATCATCCATCACGGTAATACCATAAAGAATTACAGCAATAACCCCTTTTGCGGGACCATTGACTGAAACATGCCCCCCTCGATAAAGCGTGGTAACTACTCCACCAACAACAGCAGACCAAATCCCAGCCATCGCTGGGGCTCCTGCTGCTAGCGCAATACCCAAGGATAGCGGTAATGCAATGAGCGCAACGCTGATTGCCGCGATGACATCTCCCCGCCAATTTTCAATTAAGCCCTTTATGCCTGTTTTTGGTATAAATTCCATCTTACTGTATAATAAGTGAAGATAATGACCATTTTTATTTTTATTTAATTCATAAGGAAAAAAAACGCCTTTGTCATGAATATTTATTCCCCTTCTTTTTTGTATTCACATGAAAGCGACCGCCTAAAAAGGGAAAGCCAGTTTATTTAAAATGAATTGTTTTTTTATAACTTTAAGGTATTAATAACCATTAAACCAATTTATTATGAAAAAAGTATGCGTTTTATTTACGCTCTTAAGTGTCACTTTTATGCAGGCACAGGTATTCAATTCAGAATTTGTTGTTCTGAAAGAAGGGGCGGAGAAAGAGTATTTAGCCATTGAAAAATTTTACCAAGCAGTAAACCAAGAATTGGTGGCTCAAGGGAAAAAGCTAGGCTGGTCTGTATGGAAAATGCAGCTTCCAGAAGATGCACCTGAGATGGCACCGCATTATGTTATTTTTAATGTTTATGCCAACGAAGAACAGCGTAATGCAAAAATAGATTATGAGTCTATCGTACAAAAAGTATGGAAGGGTAAGATGTCTAAAAGCAAAATAAAAAAGATGCAAACCGCTTGGAAGGCTCCCAGAAAGCAAACCCGTATCTATACTCAAGCTGTAGTAGATCAAATTCCTTTGATTGGAGGGGTATTTAAACCCGGTGATGAAATTTATTTCAACACAATGACACAAAAAAACGACGATTATGAGCAGTATGAATCTGAAGTTTGGAAGCCCATTGTGGCCGAGAGGGTCATAAACATGCAACACCGCTGGTGGGTATTGAGTAAAGTGATAGATCGTTCAGAGGATGCTTACAAGGGTTTTTCACACGTAACGTGGAATTCGAGAGTAGACAACGCTCCAGCACTTGAATTGTCTCAAGATTTTAAAACTCAAAAACTTTTTGAAGCCATGAATGCTTCCAGAGAAATGGGTCCTGAACAAAGGGCAACTTTGGTTTTTTCATCGGATCAATAAGACCGTTATTCTAACCCCGTGGAAGCGGGGTTGTTTTTTAGTGTTTTTTCAAAACACACGGAGTTTTCAACCCCGATGTAAGGGGAGAAGTTAGGCCTAACAGTATAGCCCTGTTTAGGGTAGAAGGCAAGTGCTTCTATTTGTGCTTTTCCTGTTTCTAGAATGGCTTCGCCAAAACCTAATTCGGCGGCCCAACGTTCTAAGGCGTTTAAAATAGCAGCTGCATACCCTTTGTTTCGCGTAGCGGGAAGAACAAACATGCGCTTGATTTCAACCTGTTTATCGTGCTTGATTTTAAAAGCACCACAACCCACCGCAAGATTGTTCTCAAACAACAAAACGACATGGTCTAAGCGCGCAATGCCATTGAATTGATGATAAAAAGCATGATCGTCGCCATCGCGAATGGCCAGTTCTGCGTCAAGCTGCGCAACAAGTTGCTGAAAAGTAGGGTTTCGCTGATTCGTTCGAAGCAGGTTCATTTATTTACTTTGTGAAAAAAGCCAAGGGAGAAAACCAGGATCTGCAAAGACATTGTCCCAGCTGTTGTGATTTACGTCGGGATAGCGATTAAACATTACTTGGTTTTTTTTCTTTTTTAAGGCTTCAACCATTTGTTCAGAAAGCGCAATAGGAACCACTTCATCGATTTCACCGTGGTCTATTCGCCAGGCGGGACGGCGAATTTTTCGGGCAATTTTTGGATTGGCACCGCCACAAATGGCAAAAGCAGCAGCGAATTTTCTAGGATTGCGATAAACCAATTCAAAGGTGCCCATTCCCCCCATAGAAAGACCACCGACATAGAGGCGATTTTTATCTACTTTATACGTTGAGAGAACCCTTTTAAGCATTCCTTCAACCAAACCCAAGACAGGGTTGTTTTTCGGTTTTTTAGGATAAGCAAATTTAAGGGGAGTCTCACGCGTTAGGACAGTAGCCCAATATCCCTCTTTTGGGCATTGCGGAAAAACGATAATAGCGGGCTGTTTTTCCCTAAAGGTTTTTGTTAAAAATTGTTCGCTGCCGTGGGTCAACTGAAGTGCATTGTCGTTACCGCGCTCTCCTGCTCCGTGAAGAAAAAGCAATAAGGGATACTTTTTATTTGCGTTGTAGTTTTCGGGTAATAACACCCGATAGGGCAATACTTTTCCGTCTTCTTCATAGCTTGCATATTGATAAACATCACTTTGCGCCATAAGCTTCATAAAAGTGAAAAACAGGCAACACAATAAAAGCCGGGAATGCATCATAGTTTTTCGGTTAGTATACTAAGAATGGTTTTTATTCCTTCACGATAATTCCCCAGGCGAAGGTTTTCGTTCGGACTGTGTTGATTGTTGTCTCTGTTTACGGTGGGAACAGCCACCGCCGGTAAATCTAAGGTGTTTACAAAGGGAGAGATGGGAATTGATCCACCACTCATGCGAACCCGAATGGGTTCTTCCCCAAAGCCGCGAATTAACGCTTTGCGCAACCAAAGGCCAATGTCTGAATCAAGCGGAGTGCGGAAAGATTGATAGGCGAGCTTTCCAGTAAAGGTGGCTATTTTAGGGTGGGACAAACGTTCTTCTTTCGTTGGCGCCCGATCTAAAACCAAATAACCTTGTGCTTCTATATGTTGTTTAATCAAATCAAGTAGTCGCTCAGGGTTGGATTCTTTCACTAGGCGTACATCGATTTCTGCTTTTGCCCAGGCGGGAATAATGGTACGTACTTTTTCATTGATCCAGCCCGATTGCATTCCCCTTACATTGAGGGAGGGATATTGAATGGCTTCTTGATAATTTGGACCAACACGATCAAAATGGCCCACTTGAATCAGTTCCTGAAGTTGCTTTTCATTGTGTGGGGTGGCTTCTAAGGTGGCTTTGGTTGCACTGTCTAAAACAATTCCATCATAATAACCAGGAATAAGGACCTTCCCTTGATCATCTTTCATGGAAGCCAATAGCTTGGCCAGCTTGAACGCAGGATTCGGCACATAGTTGCCAAAGTGTCCTGAGTGTTGCGGTACGATAGGGCCATAGGTTGTAAGCTCTACCGTGGCAATTCCTCTTGCTCCAAAAGACAAAGTGGGTTTGTTGAGGCGATGCATGGGGCCATCAAAAATTACGAGAAGATCAGCGGCAAGTAGGTCGCGGTTTTCTTTTACGGCCTGCGGTAAATTAGGCGAGCCTAACTCTTCTTCAAAATCTAAAATAACTTTAAGGTTATAATTGGGCTGTTTATTGATTTTTGCCATAGCATCCATGGCTGCTAAAAACATCGCTACAGGCCCCTTGGCGTCACTGGCTGAACGCGCAAAGATGCGCCAGTCGTCTTGGTAATTTTCTAGTTTATCCCAGCTAATTATTTCCCATTCACCCGTTTCATTTTGTTGTTTAACAACAGCTGTGTAGGGATTTTCTTGCGACCAGCGTGATGGGTCAACTGGCTGTCCATCCATTTGTAGATAGACTAAGACAGTCTTTTTTGCTTTAGAAAAAGACCGTGAAGCGAGTAATAGTGGTGCTGCTTGAGTTGAAATCCGTTCTGTTGTAAACCCCCTTTGGGCAAAGTTTTTTTCGCTCCATTGTACATTTTCTTCTATCCAGTCGGGATAAAAAGCATCGTTAGGGATGGAAAGAACTTCTTTCAACAACGGAAGACTTTTCTGGGTAAATTCTTCTGCAAGGGCGTCAAGTTTTGCTTGTTTTTGCGCAAAAAGCGAAAGACTACAAACTAAAATACTAAAGGAAAGGAATTGTTTCATGCTTGTTTATTCTTGATTAAAATCTAAAAGGTTGTCATTGATAGGGTTGTTCAGTTTTGTTTTAGGGCCTTCATCAAGTGAGGTTACATCTTTTAGCTTGCGTTCAATTGCACGTGTTCGCACCCCCATAACGTCATCCAGTTGGTTTAAACCGGTTTGAATGTTTTTTTGGGCTTTTTGCATTATTCCGCCAAAGTTGTTGAACTCTTTTTTTACTTCGCCCAGCACAGTCCAAACTTCACTAGATCGCTTTTGAATAGCAAGGGTTTTAAAGCCCATTTGAAGACTGTTTAAAATGGCGGCGAGGGTTGTGGGTCCTGTAACAATAATTTTATACTCTCTTTGAAGGGTTTCCAAGAGAGCCGCTTTGCGAACGACCTCTGCATAGATGCCTTCAAAAGGTAAAAACATAATTCCAAAGTCTGTCGTATTAGGGGGGTCTAGGTATTTGTCTCTTATGTCTTTTGCCATTTTTTTAATGGTGTTGTCCAGTTCTTTTTGCGCTTGTTCTACTAGAGCAGGATTGCCGTCGTCATAGGCATTTTGAAGATGCTCATAGACGTCCTTGGGAAACTTTGCATCTACAGGAATCCAAACGGTAGAATTGACATCGTCTTTTCCAGGAAGTTTTATGGCAAATTCAACATTGGCATCACTTCCGGCTTTGGTTTTTACATTGGCCTGGTATTGATCTGGCGCTAGGATATTTTCTAAAAGCATGGCCAGTTGGACTTCGCCTAGGCCTCCGCGCATTTTTACATTGCTTAAGACTTTCTTCAGCCCTCCTACATCAGTAGCAAGGGTTTTCATTTCTCCTAATCCTTCTTGCACAGATTTGAGTTGCTTTCCTACCGTTTCGAAAGATTGACTTAAACGATCATTAAGCGTTTTTTGTAGCTTTTCATTGACTGTTTTATTGACTTCGGCCAATTGTTTACTGTTGTCTTCACGCAATTCTTTTAGTTGTCTTTCCACAACATCACGCACTTCTTTAATGCGTTTTTCTGCTTCTGTATTCAGCAAAGATTGCTTCTCGTTTAAGGCCGTAAAGCGCTCTTTAAGGATTTCGTTTAGGCGCCTAGAGTTGTTGTCAAAGCGTTCTTCAAATTGGGTTAAAGATTTTGTGAGTTCTTCCCTTTGTAACTTAAAAGCACCTTGATTTTCTTCTCGGCTGCGTTGGGCATCGTCTTTAAATTGTTTTTCAATTTGGGCCAGCTGCTGTTCAAACTTAAGCAGGGCGTTCGCAGAAGAAGTATCGTTTCCTGCTTTTTTCTGGCGAAGCAAGAGCAAGAGGTTTGCCCCAACTAAAAGGGCGATACAAGCAAGTAAAAAGAGTTCCATATGGGTGTTTGTGCTTTCGGTCTAAGGTAGGAAAAGTTCTTTTATGTTGTCCAATCCCAGATCACGATATTCCACTCATCTTGCGCATCGGTAAAGTGGTGCAAATGTTTAAAGCCGACTTTTTGGTGTGCTTTCATTGAGCGGAAGTTGCTGGTCGAAATTTCAGTAATACAAAAGGCATACTTCTGCGAGAGCGCCTTTTTGTGTGCGGTGTAAAGTTGCTGTAAAACGCCTTGCCCTCTAAAAGCTTTAGCGACACAAATTTGTCCCATTACATAATAAGAAAGGTCTTTTACTGCCTTGCCATTATAGGTTAAACGGTCTAAAAGAGTAAACATGGGAACAAGAACAGGAATACTTTTTTTTAATTCCCGCGGCATAACAAGAGCATAACCGGCAAGTTGTTTGTTTTCTTCCGCAATAAATTGCGGAAGAAGCTTTTGCATCTTTTCAAGTTGTTCAAGGCTGTGTTCAACCGTAACAAAACCTTGTTCTTTTATTTCATTGGGCGAAAGAAATGCTTTTGTATTTTCTTTCTGCAACGAGAGAATGCGGTTTAAATCAAGCGAGGTTTCGGCTTGGCGAATCAACATCTTTAGTCATTCAACTTAAGTACCGCCATAAAGGCTTGTTGTGGGATTTCAACATTCCCCACCTGTCGCATTTTTTTCTTTCCTTTTTTCTGTTTTTCAAGGAGTTTTCTTTTACGCGAAATATCTCCACCATAACATTTTGCCGTAACGTCTTTTCGCAGGGCTTTAATGGTTTCACGGGAAATAATTTTCGCGCCAATGGCTGCTTGAATAGGAATGTCAAATTGCTGACGCGGAATAAGTTCGCGTAGTTTTTCGCACATTTTTTTACCGATGTTGTAGGCGTTATCTGCGTGAATTAAAGCAGAAAGCGCATCGACTTGATTTGCGTTTAATAGGATATCTACTTTAACCAGCTTTGAAGTGCGCATTCCAATGGGGGAATAGTCAAAAGAGGCATAACCCTTAGAAACGGTTTTTAAGCGATCATAAAAATCAAAAACGATTTCTGCAAGCGGCATATCAAAGGTCAGTTCAACACGCTCTGGGGTCAAATAGGTCTGGTTGGTAATTTGTCCGCGTTTTTCGATACAAAGCGACATTACATTCCCTACAAAATCAGATTTTGTAATGATGCTGGCACGAATATAAGGCTCTTCTACGCGATCCATTCCAGAGGGATCGGGAAGGTCAGAGGGGTTATTGACCATAATAACAGCCTCTGGATCTTTTTTGTTATATGCCTTATAAGATACGTTAGGAACAGTTGTAATAACGGTCATATTGAACTCACGCTCTAAGCGTTCTTGAATAATTTCTAAATGCAGCATTCCTAAGAACCCGCAGCGAAAACCAAAACCAAGTGCAGCAGAACTTTCTGGGGTAAACACCAAAGAAGCGTCGTTGAGTTGTAATTTTTCCATAGAAGCGCGCAGTTCTTCATAATCTTCTGTATCGACAGGATAAATCCCCGCAAAGACCATTGGTTTTACTTCTTCAAAACCATCAATAGCGTTTTGGGTGGGGTTTTCAGGAGACGTAATGGTATCGCCTACCTTCACCTCTTTGGCTTCTTTAATTCCAGTTATGAGGTAACCAACATCCCCGGCAAAGATTTCTTTTTTGGGGTCTTGATTGAGTTTAAGCGTCCCAATTTCGTCGGCGTTATAGTTTTTCCCTGTGGCGATAAACTGAATCTTTTGCCCTTTTTTAATCGACCCATTAATTACACGGAAATAGGTTTCTACACCGCGGAAAGGATTGTAAACCGAGTCAAAAATCAAGGCTTGAAGCGGTTCATCTATACTGCCTTTTGGGGCAGGAACACGATCGATAATTGCGGTTAATATGTCTTGAATACCAAGACCTGTTTTTGCTGAAGCTGGAATCACTTCTTCTGGGCTACAGCCTAATAAATCCACAATATCGTCAGTTACTTCTTCAGGATTGGCCGAAGGTAAATCTACTTTGTTGAGCACGGGAATAATTTCCAAATCATTTTCAAGGGCTAAGTAAAGATTCGAAATGGTTTGCGCTTGGATACTTTGTGCCGCATCGACGATCAACAAGGCTCCTTCACAAGCGGCAATAGAGCGAGAGACTTCATAAGAAAAGTCTACGTGGCCGGGGGTGTCAATTAGATTGAGTACATATTCTTGCCCTTCGTGGGTATATTCCATTTGAATGGCGTGCGACTTAATGGTTATCCCGCGTTCGCGTTCTAAATCCATGCTGTCTAATAGTTGATCTTGCTTTTCGCGATCGCTTACTGCACCAGTAAAATCAAGCAATCTATCGGCCAGGGTGCTCTTCCCGTGGTCAATATGCGCAATGATGCAAAAGTTTCTAATGTGTTTCATACGGCGCCGTCTTTCATAGCGTTACAAATATACACGTTTGTGGGGAGGCTTTTTTGTTTATTTTTGTAAAAAATTATACCCGTGGTTAAAATCGGTCAGATTGAATTAGAGGACTTTCCATTGTTGCTAGCACCGATGGAGGATGTAAGTGATCCGCCTTTTCGTGCTTTGTGTAAAGAAAATGGCGCTGATGTTGTTTACACCGAATTTATTTCCAGTGAGGGTTTGATTCGGGATGCGGCAAAAAGTGTGCAAAAGCTAGACATTTATGAAAAAGAGCGCCCTGTAGGGATTCAAATCTTTGGTTCTAACATTGACTCAATGTTGCGTTCTGTTGAAATTGTTGAAGCGACAAAACCAGACATTATCGACATCAACTTTGGTTGCCCAGTAAAGAAAGTTGTTTGTAAAGGCGCCGGCGCAGGAATACTCAAAGACATTCCCTTGATGGTTGAGTTAACCAAGGCGATGGTAGAACACACTCATCTGCCGGTTACTGTAAAAACACGTTTGGGCTGGGACCACGATTCTATCAAAATTGTAGAAGTAGCCGAACGCTTGCAAGATGTGGGTTGTGCGGCGATTTCAATTCATGGGCGCACGCGCGCGCAAATGTATAAAGGCGATGCCGATTGGAAACCGATTGCTGCAGTAAAGAACAATCCGCGTATGCACATCCCCGTTTTTGGCAATGGTGATGTTAACACTCCAGAAAGAGCTGTTGAAATGCGCGATAAATATGGGCTTGATGGGGCCATGATTGGCCGTGCGAGTATTGGAAATCCCTGGTTTTTTAATCAGGTAAAGCATTTCTTTAAGACAGGAGAACACATGCCCACCCCAACAATCTTACAACGGGTAGAAGCAGCAAGAAGGCATTTACAAATGTCAATAGATTGGAAAGGCGAAACCCTTGGCGTATTGGAAACACGCCGTCATTATACCAATTACTTTAAAGGCATTCCACACTTTAAAGAATACCGCACCCGATTAGTTACTTCTAATGCCTCTGAAGACGTCTTTGCAACCTTAGCCGATGTAGAAAAAACATGGGGCGACTATGTAATGGCTTAAAGCAGACTTACTTTTTTATCCATATTTCTTGTTGCCCAAGCCGTTGCCAATGTGCCCAAAACCAAAAGGGTCAATAGCACAACTAGAAAGTTTTTTGCTTCAAAAAGTACGGGATAAGGAAGGCTAGTTCCCGGGACATATAAAAAAGGGAAATAGGATTGAATTAAAACCAAAACAGTCCCGAATAAGACGCCAAGACCACCACCAAACCAACTGATTAACCCGCCTAAATAAAAGAAAACCCGTTGGATTTCTTTGGGTGTCAAGCCCATGGCAAAGAGTATTTTAAGCTGTGGTTTTTTGTCTAAAAACATCATGATTAACGCTCCAACAACATTGAATAAAGCAATAATAATGATAAGACTAAAAATAAGATAAACCGCGAGATTTTCGGTATTGAGCATTTTATACAAAGCAGCATTCAGTTGTGCTCTATCGCGCACCTTGATGTCTTGCGCTAAGATGCTTTCTAATTGGGGGGTTAGTGAGGCTAAATTGGGGCTGTTTTTTGTTTTGATTTCAAGGGCACTAAATTCTTTAGGACCTCTTTGCAGTAAGCGTTGGGCCAAGTCAATTTTTGTAAAGAGATATTTTTTATCGAGTTCTTCATTGGCAAAGAAGATTCCAGAAACCAACGCAGTTTCTTTTTTAAAAGGGCTTTTTCCAAGGCCAGTCCCTCCTTTTCGTTTTGGGGTAGAAAGGGTTAAAAAGGATGAGTAATCATAGACCCCAAGGCTTAAATTATTGGCAATACCTGCACCGATAACCACTTCATCAAAAGCATTAGCAAACCAATTTCCGCTAACGATTAATGCATCAACAGCAACAACCTCTGGATAGGTTTTTTCAACCCCTTTTAAAAAGGCAACTTGATTTTTATTGTTAAAGGACAAAAAGACCTTTTCTTCCAAAATAGGTGTGGCAATAACCACTTCTTCCAGTTGATTAATGGCGTGTAGTTGGAGAGAGTCTACCGTTAACACTTTTCCAAAAGTAGCATTCACCCGAACATCTGGATCAAAGGAATTACTAAAAGAAAGACCAAAATCTTTTAAGCCGCTAAAGGCGCTTAAAACAATAAATAGCGAAGCTGTAGCGACCAAAACAACCCCAATAGAAATGAGGTTAATCAAGTTGATAATGGTTTGTTTACTCTTGGAAAAAAAGAAACGCAAGGCAATAAAAAAGGGGACTTGCACGGCTTATTTCTTTTTGCGTTTATCGAGTTTATCGCGCTCTAAGATAGGATTGTCTGGCGACTGCAAAGCAGCGTCGATCCCTTCGATATAGTCTAGAGAATCATCCATAAAAAAGAGCAACTCTGGAATGCGTCTTAGTTCATTTTTAAGCAGCTGTGCTAAATCGTGTTTGACTTGAAAGGCATTTGACTGAATCCCTTCTAGCCAAGTAGCGGCATCTTTTGAGGGGAAAAGACTTAAATACACTTTGGCGATAGACAGATCGACTGTTACATGGACCTTTGTTACAGAAACCAGTAAGTTACTGACCCCTTCTTTGCGAATGGCGCCCTGTAAGAGTTGTGCAATTTCTTGTTGCAATAAAGCGGCGATTTTTTTCTGTCTAGGACTTTCCATGGCGTGATTATTGCGTAAAATTAAGCATATTTGTTGGACTAATATTTTTCTTATGAAAAAGCCTTTGCCTTTATTTTACTTCTTGCTTGTTTTTTCTTTCTCTTTTCAAGCACCAGCGCAACAAAACACAGCAGAGATCGTTCAATTAATTTTTGAAAAAACCAATCAGCTTAGAGAAGCCAAAGGACTTCAACCTTATCAAGCTTTAGACAGTTTAAATAGACTGGCACAATACCATAGCGACAATATGGTTGAAAAAGCGTTTTACAGTCATGTAGACCCCGACGGATTAACGCCGGTAGGTCGCGCAGAGAAACTGGGGATACAGGCTTGGAGAAGGGTTGGGAATACTTTTATTGGCGTTGCCGAAAACATAGCACAGGTACCATGGTTTGAAAATGTTTCGACTTGTGGCGATACCCGTTCTTCAGAAGCCTTAGCAAGCTGCATGGTAGAAGGCTGGAAAAACAGCCCTCCGCATTACAAAAACATCATGGGAGATTACGTATATCTAGGGGTGGGCATCCAATTTGATGAAAAAGGCGTAGGCTTTGGCACGCAAGTTTTTCGTTAATCTTGACGCACCCACTTGTATTCTCCGTTAAGCCGAAAAGTGCCTAAATACTCTTTGTTCCAATCTGAAGGAGAAATTAAGGAAAGGAAGTTTTCTCCCTTTGCTCCTGCATAAAGATGATAGCTTTCTCCAACAATGGGTTCAAACTTAAATTTGGCAGAATAGACTTCTTGGGTATCTGCAGCAAGGGTAACAAAGTCCTTGATTTTGTTTTGCAGATCTTCGAGTTCTGCTTGAAATTGCTTGGATACCTTTTCGACCCCTTTTTGTTTAAAAGCATCTACATTAGGGATACTAATTACAGGGCTGCTATTGCTTGTGGCATAGGGGAGAAGCTTAGCGATATACGCCTGACTTTCTTCATCCCAGGCCACCCCGTCGGGTTTTTTGGAAGATTTCATTTTTCTTGCTTTTTTAGCAAAAGTACGGACTTCCTAGCGATTATTCCTTTTTGTTACGGATTTCACGAATAGCATTGTACCCCATCACCAAAAGGGCGAACAAAATGCCGTAAACAATAATGTTGGTTAGAAAATATCCCATAAGTCTAAGCTACAAAAAATTCTTGATTTTTCGCCGCCCTCTTCTCTCGCCTGAAAGGCGTTATATAACAAAATTTAACTGTAAATTTGTAAGACAAACACACTAAATGGTTACACTTTCTGCCCTCTTTGCTATTACCTTAGCAATGCTTATTATTTGGAGATCTAGCGATGGTTTTGAGGTCGCTTCAGAATACTTAGGAAGAAATTTAACCGACGGGGTTCGCGGGGCGACCATCAATGCGGTGGGCAGTTCGATTCCTGAACTTTTTACGACCCTGTTTAGTTTAATGCTCTTGGGTGAAGTAGATAACTTTGCTTTTGGAATTGGAACCACTGCTGGCAGCGCCATATTTAACGGTATGATTATTCCTGCTGTTGCCATTTTAGCCGTAATTGGCTATGGAATTACCCATAAAGTTAAGGTGTCTAAAAAAGTAATTTTGCGGGATGGAATCGGCTTAATTATTGCCGAATTAATCCTTATTTACATGGTTTCTAGCAACCGCCTAACGTGGGTACATGGTTTGGTATTAATGTTGTCTTATGTTGTTTATGTAGCTTATATGTTTTCTACCATGCAAAAGAAAGAGGAGACAGCAACAGTTGATGAAAAAGCAGAAAAGGAGGAAAAACTTCCCATTGGGCGAAAACCTACAGTGATAAAAGCCTTGTTTCTCTTGGATTTTGAACACGTTTTTGTACGCAAGAAAATCAACACCTTTAACGCATGGATGCTTTTGCTTTTTTCCATGCTAGTGATTGGCTTGGCCTGTATTGTTTTGATTCACTCATGTGAATTACTTTCTGTAGAAATGGGGATTGCGCCCTATTTTATTGCTGTGGTGCTTGCATCAGCCGCTACTTCAGTTCCAGACACCATTTTGTCTTATCGCGATGCGGTTGCGGGTAAATATGACGATGCTGTGGCGAATGCCCTTGGGAGTAATATTTTTGATATTTGTTTTGCACTGGGCTTCCCTTTATTTGCCTTTACCCTTTTTAATGGTCCCATTACAATGACCGCAGAAACAGTAGCCAATGTAGCTGAACTACAAGCCAGCTTGGTTATTTTAACAATAGCCGCCTTTTTAATTTATTACTTTAACAGCGGCCTCAGACGCATCCACGCTTTCTTGTTGTTGAGCTTATATGTCCTTTTTATTGCCTTTATCTTTGCGAAAGCCTATGAATTTGAATGGGCAATACAATTGGGGAAAAGCTTAGCTTCTTGGATTCCTAGCGCACTTTAGTGTGGAAGGTGTTTTTGTAGCAATCCATAACAAAAAGTTCCTAGGGTAGCAGCAGCAATCACCACAAGAATAGGGGAAAAGCCAGCGCCAAGGGTCGTAAACATCGGTCCAGGACAAGCGCCTGAAATGGCCCAGCCAAAACCAAAAAACAAACCTCCATAGAGATAGCGTTTCCAGCCACTTTCTTTATCTGCAATAACAATTTCGGTGCCGTCCAAAAGCGATTTCACTTTGAATTTTTTCAATAAAAAAGTAATGATGGCACCACAAAACAAGGCAGAACCAATAATGCCATACATGTGAAAAGCCTTGAATTGAAACATCTCATAGATGCGAAACCAAGAGGCGGCTTCTGATTTAAACATGGTGATTCCAAAAAGGATTCCGATGGTGAAATAAATAATTGTTCGCATTATAATAAGTAGGGTAATAAAAAGTGATTAACAAGTAAACCGCCGATAAAAAAACCAATGACAGCGATTAGTGAAGGGAGTTGAAAGTTGCTTAATCCAGAGATGGCGTGTCCAGAGGTACATCCACCAGCATAGCGCGCCCCGAAACCAACAAAGAAACCGCCAAGGGTTAAAATGAAGAGGGATTTAGGGGAAGTAAAAGCATCGCTACTAAAAAGTGATGCTGGCATATAGGCTTGACCTGCATCTTGAACCCCAAGGGCATTTAATTGCACGATGGTCGCGTCTGAAATAGCAACGGCAGTAGAGACACTTAAAAAGTTCGCTGCGAGAAATCCGCCCACCACAGCCCCTAAAGCAACGATTAAATTCCAGCGTTGTGCTTTCCAGTCAAACTGAAAAAAAGACACCTTTTTTCCGGCGCCCATTGCTGCGCAAAGGGTGCGTAAGTTAGAGGACATGCCAAACGTTTTTCCTGTCCATAGCAACAAGAAAAGCACAAAGGCAATCATAGGCCCACTAAAATACCAGGGCCAGGGTTGAAGTAAAAAATCGATCATAATGAGTTATAGTGTTGAGGGACAAACATAGTCCGTTAATGCAATTTGAGTTTCTTTAATGGCTTTAAAACCACCTTTAACATCGATTAAATTATGGATGCCTCTTTTTTTAAGGATAGAAGCTGCGATGACCGATCGATAGCCTCCTGCACAATGCAAATAAAAACTGCCCTTTTCAGGGAAGGCGTCTAGGTGGTCGTTTAAAAAATCGAGGGGGGTGTTGGTTGCTTCCACAATGTGTTCAGAAAGGAATTCCCCGTCCTTACGCACATCAAAAACCGTGGCTTCTTTTTGTGCGAGGGCATCTTCTAGCACTTCTACTGGCACACTGCTGATGGAATCATATTCTTTTCCAGCGGCTTTCCATGCGGCGAAACTACCGTCTAAATACCCTATCGATTGATCAAAACCTACCCGAGATAAGCGGGTAATGGTTTCTTCTTCTCTCCCTTCTGGGATGATGAGCAACAAGGGTTGCTTTACATCGGCAATTAAGGCACCTACCCAGGGCGCAAAACCTCCGTCTATACCAATGAAAATAGATTGCGGCACATGCCCTTCTACAAAATCGTTTTGATGACGCACATCTAAAATTAAGGCGTCTTCTGCGTTGGCCATGGCTTCGAATTCTTCTGGTTTTAAAGCGCGCGTTCCTCTTTCAAGAACTTGATCGATGTCTTCATAACCAGACTTGTTCATTTTAACGTTCAGAGGAAAATAAGAGGGAGGAGGCAATAAACCATCGGTGACCTCTTTGATAAATTCTTCTTTGGTCATATCTGCGCGAAGGGCGTAGTTCATTTTCTTTTGGTTCCCCAGGCTGTCTACGGTTTCTTTCATCATGTTTTTTCCGCAGGCAGAACCAGCACCATGAGCGGGATATACCGTTACATCGTCAGCTAGGGGCATGATTTTATTGCGGAGGCTGTCGAACAAATAACCGGCAAGATCTTCTTGGGTAATGGTGTTGGCTTTTTGGGCTAAATCAGGGCGACCTACATCACCAAGGAAAAGGGTGTCTCCACTAAAAATAGCGTGGTCTTTTCCGTCTTTATCTCGCAATAAATAGGTGGTGCTTTCCATGGTATGCCCAGGGGTGTGTAAAGCGACAATAGTTACTTCCCCTAAGGGGAAAAGTTGTTCGTCTTTTGCAATGATTACGTCAAAATCAGGGTTGGCATTAGGGCCATAAACAATAGGTGCTCCGGTTTCTTTAGATAGGGTAAGATGGCCGCTAACAAAATCGGCATGAAAATGCGTTTCAAAAATATATTTCACTTTTGCGTTGGCTTTCGCAACCCGGTCCAAATAGGGTTTTACCTCTCTTAAGGGGTCAATAATGGCTACTTCGCCTTGGCTTTCGATGTAGTAAGCACCTTGAGATAGGCAGCCTGTATAGAGTTGTTCAATGATCATAATGGATATAAAATTAAGGGTTATTACGTTGTGAAGCGATGGTTTTTTCTATAAGAGAAGGAGCGTTTCCTTGAATAGCATTTAAGGCAGCATCTAGAGAAGAGTACACCGCAAGATTGTCTATGGTGTCAAAAAGTTGTTCTTTGTAAAAGCGGTCTCTCAAGGGCCCGTTTAATCCTGTCCACGCAATGGCAATGTTCTGTTGTTTTAATTCTTCCATCCAATTTAAGAGCATTTCAAAAGCCGTTGCATCGATATAACTAATGGGGGCTGCTGCGATGACCAAATGTTGAATGGGTTGTTTTTGTTCTTCGATTAACGCTGTAAGCCGTTGTTTAAAATAACGTTGGTTCCCAAAGAAAAGCTGTCCGTCAAAACGGAGGATAAGCACTTTTGGATAAGTAACAACATCTGCTGAAAAACGATTGATATTTTTAAAGTAGTGGGTGTTTTTTATTCGGCCTAGCACGGCAATATGGGTTTGTGTATTTTGATAAACCATATACAACAGGGCAACCAAAACACCTAGTAAAATGCCTTCTTTAATGCCAACAAACAAGGTGATGCAAAAGGTGAATAAAAGAACATAAAACTCTTCGCGATTGTTTTTCCACAATTGTTTAGGGTAGTTAAAGTCAATTAACTTCCCAACGGCAACCAGTATAATTGCGCCTAAAACGGCAGTGGGAAGGTGATAGAAAAAAGCAGTAAAAAACAAGAGGGTCAGTCCTACAATTGCCGCACTGAAAAGGGCCGAAACGCCTGTTTTTGCACCTGCATCGTAATTTACAGCTGTACGCGAAAAGCCGCCTGTGGTTGGGTAAGCTTGAAAAAGCGATCCAACAATATTGGCTGTTCCTAGGGCAATCAATTCTTGATTTGCGTTGAGGTGGCTTGTCTTTTCTTTTTCTTCAATGGCTTTTGCGACCGAAATGGCTTCCATAAATGCAATAAGCGCGAGAGTAATGGCCAAAGGGATTAGGTCGTATACTTGGCTTAAACTCGCCCGAGGGAGTTGAAAAGCGGGCAGCCCTTCAGGGACTGCTTTAACAAGCCTAACGCCTAAGGCTTCCCAATTGTTTTGGGCAGCAATAAAGGTGCTGATCAACACCAATAGTAAAGCGCCAGGGACTTTAGGAAAATATTTCTTAATCAGTAGTAAGAAAGAAACCCCCAAGACACTAATAAGGACACTTAAAAAGTGCGCTTGAGGGCCTAATTCCAACAAAAAGGAAAAAAGTTCGTGAAGCTTGTTGCTTCTGGGAATATCGATTCCCAAAAGATGATTGAGTTGACTTAGGGCAATAATAATTGCCGCAGCGGAGGTGAAACCACTAATAACCGGTTTTGATAAAAAGTTAACAAGAAAGCCCAATTTGAAGCCACCTAAAAGCAACTGTATACCACCCATAAATAAAGCGAGAAATGTTGCTAAGGCGATGTATTCTTCGATTGTATTTAGGGAAAGCGCCCCTAAACCTGCCGCGACCAAAAGAGAATCCATGGCTACTGGTCCTACGGCTAATTGTCGTGAGGTACCCATAAAAGCATAAACAATTTGCGGTAATAACGCAGCATATAAACCATAAACAGGGGGTAAGCCAGCGATCATGGCATAGGCCATGCCTTGCGGAATAAGCATAATACCCACCGTTAGCCCTGCAAGTGCATCGCCTTTTAGCGCACTTGAGGAATAGCCTTTGGCCCAGCTAAAAATTGGAAAGTAATCTTTTATTGGATTCATTGTCACAGCAAAAATACAACAGCGATTTAAGAGTTGGTGTAACCTTTGTTACACAGCAGCTAAAAGTTCAATCGCATTGCGGTGTAAAATTATTTTATCCTCTATTTCTAGCCGCTTAAGCAAACGAGAAATCACCACCCTAGAACTGTGCATTTCTTGGGCGATTGTTTGATGGGTAATGGAAAGAGTGTTTGCTTTTGTGACCCTTTTCTTTTCCAACAAATATTCCCAGAGGCGTTTTTCTAGTTGATCAAAAGCGATACTGTCTACGGTGGCTAATAGTTCTTCCATGCGTTTATGGTAGCTTTGAAAAATAAATTTTCGCCAGCTAGGGAAACGCGTAGACCAGTCTTCTACTGCATTTAAGGGCACCATGATTAATTGTGAAGGAAGTTCAGTAACTGCGCGTATTTGACTCTTGTGTTGACCCATTTCCCAGGCCATGGTCATGGTGCAAGAATCTCCTTCTTCTAGATAATAAAGCAAGAGTTCATCTCCATTGACATCTTCTCGGGAAATTTTAATGGCACCACTTAACATTAAAGGAACCCCCTTGATAGGCATGCCAATGTCCATTAGCTCAAAGTCTGCAGGAACATCTCTGAGGGTACCTACTCGGGCAATTTCTTCTATTAGGGAGGGTTCAAAGACTTCTCCAAAAAGAGATTTTAATGCTACAATCACAGCGAACGACTTTAATTTGATTTAAAAGTAGTTAATTAAAGTGGGAGTTGTGGGTTTTATTATTTCTTACTTTCTACAATAAAATTTGCCGCCCACGCTTTTTGAAAGGCAATATAGTTTGGCGTGTTTCCCAGCCATTCTTCATAAGTTTTCAGGTATTTGTCTTCTCCGCCTTTTAGGGCTTCAAATGCACAGTTGAGCCATAGTAAATGCTCTCTTTCTGTCATTTCATTAAAGTTGACATAACGCAACCTTACGCGGCAATCGTCAGGGAAAGTAGCAGAAGACGGATAAACGGAAAACAGCGAAATTAAGACTAATGTTTTCATATAAAAGGGATTTATGGTTACCTAAATTTACAAAAAACAAACGATTGTCCCTTTCTTTTTAGGTTAAGCGATTAAGTCTCAGACCTTAGGTTTTAAAAAGAAGCGAAAGCTTATTTCAAAAAAAAGACCGTACAAGTCTGCGTTGTAGCTGATTCATTTATTATTTTTGCCCTAAGTTCTAGTTTCGCTGCGGCGAAAGAACGGGTCCTATAGCTCAGTTGGTTAGAGTAGCTGACTCATAATCAGTTGGTCGAGTGTTCGAGTCACTCTGGGACCACCCATAGATAAAGGCGTTAGAAGAGATT
>CBFHVC010000027.1:0-26534 GCA_965659515.1 Candidatus Arcticimaribacter sp.
TGCATGTTCATCCTCATCATCTTTCATTCTTTCAACCGCAATATTTAATCCAGCTAATGTTTTACCAGCTCCAGGCACACCTGTCACAAAACAAATTGATTTCATCCCTTTGATTTTGGATTTATCAATGACTGAATTAATGCAATCCGCAGTTTTAGATAGGTTAATTGTTCCTGAGTCTGATCTTGTTATTTCTTTGACATTATGTCCTTTGTACAGAGCTTGAGCAGCTTCTACGATTGTAGGAGTTGGTTTGTAGATAGAATTCTCCCAGTACTCAATATCAATTGATTTACTATTGTCCTTTAAATACTGATTAAGTGTTTCGGCTAAATCGAATTGATTGGATTTAACGGCAGTTTTGTGGGTGAGAATCTGATTATCCTGGACAGTAACACTTGTTGCATTTGTTGCAACCAAAACTGGTACGAGTTTGATGTCGTGGCTTCCTTCATGGAAGTTTTTCAAATCAATAGTATAATCGATAACTTGTTCTATTGCGTGTTTCTCATAACCACCATCTCCAACTTTGAACTCGATAATAAATGCAACTTCATCAATAATCACAATATTATCTACTCTTTTACCCATTCTGGGTATTGCAAACTCGAAGTATATTTGACCTTCAAATTCGGAAAGTTGATTTTTAAGGACTACGATTTGTTTACGCCATGCGTTTACTTGCAATTCTTCAAGTGTTCTATTACTATGATTGGCTGTTAACTCACCTAGAATACTCGAATCAGGTTCTAGTAAAAAGTCACGTATATTTTTCGAGTAATAGGCTCTTTTCATATATGTTTTTCTTGGTTATTTCAGCTTGTCTACGTGAAACACAACGCTCTGTGCAAACGGCTTAAGCGTCGCATAGGCGCTATGTACGTTTTGCACTTTGTTCACTTCCATTATCTATTCTCGTTTCTATTTTATTACGCATACTTTGCAATTATTCGATTTGCTTTCAAATGCTCCTGAAAATATTTCAATATCTGAAATGCTACTTTTGGGGTCATAAACCACCAATAATTTATATGCTTCTTCTGGCAACTTAAACATATCGGCGGAAAGACCGTCAGTAGCTTTACTCGGTGTCGTGCTTCCTCTTAAATATTTTGTCTCTATAATTAAATTGTGAAATGAATGGTCAGGAACAATTCTAGCTAATCCAAACTTAATTGCTGGATACTCTCTTTCATAATCATTTCTGTTTTTCTCAATTAGTGAATTAATCTTGTTGTTTAAATCCTGTTCGTTGTTCGGTAAATTCCCATTATGAAACATCATAGGTAGGGCTTTCCGTAAATCTTTCTCGATTTTCTCTGCCAATAATATGACATCAGGTTTAAGGTAGTCCCTATTGGAAACTAACGCTAAAAAGGAACCCTCTTTTATGCTGTCAAAAGGACTTTCCATTCTTCTAATTGCATTTTCAATTTGTTTGCCGTGAGTGATAAATAAATCGTGCAGTTGATTGATTTTATCTTCCTCAGAATCACCTTCAAGGAAATCAACTACATCGGTTGTAAATTCCAAAGTGTCGTAGAAAAAGTAATCAATATTTTGCCGTGAATATTTTCGGGCTTGACGAACATAATCCATTATCGTCGTTTTCGATTCTGCATTCATTTTGTGCCTAATGAAATCAGATTTGTACAGATGACTTGTGTCATAATCAGTTGTTTCGGATGCAAAAGCTGCAAACCTTCTGTCTATACATTGAGAACAACCTCCACATTGCAATGCCTGTGAATTGTATTCATCTATTCCTGAATCCCAGTCTTTTTTAAATGTTTTGCTGCATGATACGGCACTATCAATATACTCTTGCCTATTATATTTCTTGAATTTTGCTAATATGTCCGTCTTGGTATTAAATAAAAAAGGATGCTCAATTATGAATAAATCATCTTGAAAAAGATTAAAAAATTTGGAAAACAACCCAATCGTTTTAGGATGTGTGGTTCTACTCGCTCTTGCGTTAATCAAATCTTGTCTCTTGGCAAAATTTAATGAAGTAATCCCATTTTCATATACGTAGAACCTATCCAATCCCATAGTATGACTAATAGCAAAAGCAATTGAGCAGTATAAAAACGACCTTGTTCGCTGTGTTTCTTCAACCGCCCTTACTCCTGTCAGATTGCAACTAAAAGTATAGTGGCTGCATCTTTTTTCGTAATCTCTTTGTAATGCTTGAAATAGTTTGTCTTGCGTCTTTTTAGTTCCGGGTTGACCAGATCGATGACTTACCAAACATAACCTATCAGTAGTAGTTTCTAATAATTCCACGATGCCAGAAAGACTATCCAATCCACCTGAGAAAAGAACTACTCTTGTATTTTTTGCGGGGTCAAGAGCAAATTGCTCACTATCGAAAAGTCCTTGTGGCATAGTATTTTGCCCTTCTTGGAATGTAAAATCAAAATCATAATCTCCTGAAACAAACTTTAAGCTCTCTATCAAAATTTGTTTTAGTACAGGTCTATTCCAAAATGCAAAGTCTCTTACCTTTATGTGGAAATGTAATCTTCTTGCCCAACTTTGATATTCAACATCATCTTTTTGCCCTCTTTTTATATTTCTATCTGCTGCGTAAACAAATGCAGCAATTTCAAGCAAATCTTTTATTTTGTTCGGGAGATGATTTAAGCTAATCACAAAGCTTGGTAGCTTAATTACGACATTCTTATTCGCACTTAAATGATTGAGTGTTAAGACATCTTTTTTTTCTTCTTCCTTTATTATTGGGGAAGTAGCATTGTTGCATAGGACGATATGTTCTTTAACATTACTCATCCAATTCTTTTCTTTTTTCTTCTCTCAATAGCTCGGCTCTCATCTTACCAAAAGCTATATGAAGAAATCCTTCTATTTGTTGGTCGGTTGGTATATCGCTTTTAACATTTTTATTATACCAACCAGCAGCAAATGATTGGGTTATCTTCGCTGTCTCAAAGGCATGATTTGAAATTTCCTGAACATGACTTTCAAGGTTTGAGTTAAAATTATTTCTGTCAGATATGCTTGGTAAAGAGGAAGAAGCTTCTCTTTCAAGAAAATATTTTAAATATCGTTCAGTAAACTTTGAGAAAAAGAGGCGAGATAACTCACAAAACCCAGAACCATTTGTCGCTCTTTCCCATACATTTTGAGAGTCATCAAAAAATAAACTTCCTTGATTAGTTGTATTTTGTTTTTTCCATATTCCGATAGCGTCAATTACTGCGCCTCTTGCAACTGTCGCATACTCATTTGATTGTTTGTTTTTATCAATCCATTGGCTTACTGATTTCGCTATCTGTAAGGTTGAATCCAAATCATTTATTGGTATTCCCAATGACTGAATATAGTCGGTGGGTTCTTTTTCTTTTGCGGATTGCGATAGAAATAAAAGAAATTGAAATGCTGCTCTTATTCCGTTATCTTGTTCAACATTCACAAGTTTTTTCTTGACATTCTTTATCACTTGTGAAGCAATATCACCAATAGCGGATTCATCAGAAGGAACTTCTGAAATCTTTGCAATGACTTTTCTCCAAGTTTTTGATTTTGGTAATATTCCCGTTCTTTCGTGTCCCACGTTATTTGTTTGTCATTGTTTTTTATTTTTTTCTAATGGAAGCGAATGGTCTCGTGTAACCGTCAGTTACGGGTTTATATGCGTTTATACATTGTTGCCTTCTGGCTTTTGTTTACATAAAACTTTAATCAATTCTTCAGTGTTCAAATGAACAAATACACCAATTAATAGTTGTATTGAACTATCAACAGCAAACTTCTCATCGTCAATAGTTGAATAGCTTTTACTTTCTAATAATTGAATATCATTTGCTAAAATTTCTAAGGTTAGTTGCCTCCCTTTATTGTTAATCATTTTTTTTCCATTTGCCAAAATATAGGTTATAGGTGTAACATTCTTTGAAAGGTCAATTGCTTTTTTTCCAATAGCAATAATTTCGTCAGTTGAATCTGATTCCCAAATATCAAATTTTAGTTTATCTAATTTTTTAATCAATTCTATTTGTTCGTCTGTAGATTGTCTATACATACTAATTTAGTTTTATTTCAATCTTTTTGTTTTTGAGGAACTTCAGCCTCCTTGGCGCGCGTCTGTGACGCGTGATCCATCTTCAAGAAAATTAGTGTTAAAAAGGAGTGCAGTTTTGTATTTTATAAGTAGGTTTCATTTTTAGGGGGCTTTAAGTATTTAATTTTTAAAATTATCACGCATCAAAGACGCGCATTAGTTGGAAGCTATCCCGTTGATAGCCATAATAAAATTGCCTAAAAGCGAAAGCCTTTCTCTTCAAGCAATCTATTATTCCCCAAAAAGTCCTGTAGTGAAAGCCAGGGGGTAGGTTAATCGGTAGAAGAACAGTTTGGGACAGTTCATTTCAAATGTAGTAAATTCTATGGAAATGGTATTGTGTAGTGTTTATGCTTCTAAGAATTCAGTCAAATGAGAGAAAGCGAAGACTTAAGTTGACCATCGATTCGCCTTCCATTGTTGTTGTTCCTTTGGCGTTAGGAAGGTCCAAGCTACAACTCTACTGGCTTTATTTCCCGTGCCCAAGGGGAGGGTTTTTACGGCGGTGGCTTGTACCTTTTTCAAGGCAGTGTAAATGGCTTTTAAATGCTCTTTTTTTGCGACCAAGCTGGTGAACCAAAAACAGTTTTGGGCTTGTTGTTTACTCTCTGCGATCATGTTTTGAAGGAAGCCTAACTCCCCACCTTCACAAATCAATTCGTTGTTTACACCAGCGAAGTTAAGGGTGGTTTTTCCTGTTTTTTTTCCAGTCAGATTGCGCCATTTTCTTTGGGTACCTTTTAAAGCCTCTTTTTTAGAGGCGTGAAAAGGGGGGTTGCACATGCTGAAGTCGATTTTTTCGTCTTGGCGCAGTATGCCCGTGAAGATCTCTTTTTTGTTGGTCTGTAAACGACAGTCTATTTTATTATTTAAGGCGGGGTTCTCTTGGGTGATTTTTGTGGCAACTGCGATGGACTTTGGGTCAATGTCTGAACCAATAAAGCGCCATTGATATTCTACTACCCCCAGGATAGGATAGATGCAACTGGCGCCCACGCCAATATCTAGGCCTTTTATTTTTGCCCCAGAAGGGCGTTTCCCGCAATTGCTGTCGGTCAATAAATCTGCGATTAGGTGAATATAATCTGCTCTTCCCGGGATGGGGGGACAAAGATTTGCATCGGGGAAATCCCAATATTGTATTCCATAATAGTGGTGCAATAGGGCCTTATTGAGGCATTTCACTGCTGCAGGATCGGAAAAATCAACAGAGTTATTTCCGTATTTATTGGGACGAATGTATTGCCCTATGGCCGGATGTGTGGCTTTTAAGGCCGACAAATCGTAGGGCTGCCTGTTTCTATTTCGGGGATGTAAAGTGGTTTTTACTTCTTGTTTTTTTTCAGCAGACATGCGCAATACATTTATGGCTTTCTCGCCTTATTTTCAGCTTTGCTCGCCCTTAAAGATAGGCATAATATCATCGAGCAGTACATGGCTTTTTCAAAGCGAAAATGGCTTGAAGGCATCTTCCTTATAAATCAAATAAATACTGAAACTTTAGATAGAGTTGTGAATTTTCGATTTGAAAATCTTTTCTTTCTTCGATCCTTGAATAGCCGTTTGTTCCCCCGATATAAAAGATGGTAAAAGGATTGGGATTCCATTTTAAAAGGGGCTGAAAAAAGAAGGCCTTATCAAAGTCGTTGTACTCGCCAATGAGGCGGAATGAAATGTCTTGATTGAATTGATAATTGATGTTAAGTCGCCCAATATAGCCTTTAAAATAAAGCTCATTGCTGTCTTTGTCCCTTAGCTGGGAATAGCGAAAACTTTCACTGATCCTGAGTTTTGGCGTGATTTGAAAGCTGTTGAAATTCCCTAGAAAGAAGCTGTTGCCAACCCCAGGTTCGTCTTCGTCATAGCGAATGGCTTCTGAAAAGGAAAGGAAAATCCCCAAGCGAATGGCTTCAGAAGGATTATAGCTGTTCCAGGCACTTATTTCGGTTAAGTTTTTTCCTACAAAGCCAGCGAATTCCTCATTGATGATGTGAATCAAGTTAAAGTTGGTTTGAAAGTTTGCCCGCCATTGAATTCGGGTATTGCTAAAGACATCAAAGTATTTGCGCAAACGATTGTAGTTAAAGGTCAATTCTGATCCTGCATTTACATTCAACTGTTGTATTAGCCCATTTTTATTTTTCGGGTAGTAGGTATAAGAATGGGTGAATTCCATATTGCGAATGCTGTTTTGGGTAACAAAGCCTAAAGGGGTTTCATAATGCGGAGAATAGTGCAAATAATACAAACGACTGTTCCAGTTTCGCGTATTGCGGTCTAGTGAAAAGAAGAAAGCATCGCCTTGTTTTTTTTCTCCGTCTAGGGCAACGGTTTTGTCGTTAATTCGATCCGTACTTTCTATCCATTCTTTTTGGGGTTCTTCAATTAAACTGCGGTTAATTTCAAAATTAAGGGTATACAATTCCTTAAAACGAAGCAATCCATTTATCCCTACCACATGTCCGCTTCCGCCATCTTCAAAGATGCGATTGGTTGATAAAAGGCCAATATAAGCCCCTTTGTCAAAGGTGCGTTGGTAGCTAAAGATGTTCGAAAAAGCTTTGCCGCCTTCTCCGCTATAGGATTCATTTTCGCCCGCCACCAAATAGGGCGAGGCTTGGTCATAGGCCGTTAGCCAGTAAACCCTTTGTTTGTCTCCCTGATGGATGAGTTTTGTCGATGCCAAAGGATCGTTAATGGTGCGGGTATAAACTGTGTTTAAATTGGTATTAATGATTTCGTTTCCTTCGTTAAAATAAGGGCGGCGTTCTGGAAAGAATAAAGCAAAGGTGGTGTTGGCGTTTACCTGAGAAACATCGGCCTCTACTTGCGAAAAATCGGGGTTGAGCGCAAACTCCAACGAGGTAACACTGTTGAGATCAAACAAGCCACTTAGCCCAACATTACCCATTGGATTACGATAAGAAAGCTTGGTGTCTGCTCTTTCCCCAGAAAGTCCACCATAGACATAGGGCAATAAATTTACCCTGTTTTTTGCTTCTACTCCCGTTAAAATAATCTCATCTGGGGTTTGACAAACCAAGCATGGGTTGTTTCTATCAATGGGGAAATTGATGCTTTGACTTCCAGCGTTTGCTGTAAAAGTATTGCGGGCAAAGACCACTTTCCAGCGCATCTCGTCGGCGGGTTGGAACTGTAGGTTGGCAAAGGCGATTTTTAGTTCTACCTGATAGTTGTCTTCGTGCTTGCTGGCTTTTGATTCAAAATTCACGTCATAGTTGTCGTCGTCTCCATTGGGCAGAACTTTAATGTCAATCTGATTTCCCTCTGGGTTGGTCCCCAAGGCAATCATATAGCGCCCATCGCCATAAGCATCAAAGCCAAACAGAACATTGTCATCCCTAAAGCCTTCATCTCTATTGCGGATAGAGGACCTTAGATTGACCATGTCTGCATAGGCAATAAAGCCAATGTATAAATCTGTTTTTGTGTATTTGATATAGGCCAGTGTTTGATGTGGCGGCGGTGTATTATCGCCGGGATCAATTTCATAATCCAAGCGAAAGCTTTGGGCGTTTTTCCATTCCTCCGTATTTACGATTCCGTCTAAAACAGGGGGAGTGTCTTGTGCAAAAAGGGTGTAGGCGCAAAGTAACAAAAGTAGGGGCGGCAATAATTTCATATGCAAAGCTTATACTGTTAAGACGAAAGATTGCGCACTTTGTTACAATAAATAGTAGTAATTTTCTGCTTGGTTTTAAAAGAAAAAGAAACATGTTAAATCACCTGCCACTAGAAGAGAAATGGAACGTATATACCCATGGTTTCGGGGCAATTGCTAGTTTATTAGGAATAGCTTGGCTGTTCACCACTCCAGTACAGCTAGCAGGGTTGACTGGGCTTGGGATTATGATTTATGGCTTCTCTATGGTGTTTTTGTTTACCGCTTCTGCAGTTTATCACGCTGCGAGGCCTGCACGGCAAGCCTTATGGCAAAAGATTGATCATATTGGGATATTTTTCTTGATTGCTGGAAGTTACACCCCAGTGACCCTAACCATCTTAAAAGAAAGTTCTGGCTATTATCTTTTGGCAGGCGTATGGACCCTTGCCTTTTTGGGAACGATTTATAAGCTCTTTTATATTGGACGGTTTAAAAATCTCTCACTCTTTCTTTATTTGGGAATGGGTTGGCTGGTGATTTTTGATATGCAAAATGTCATGGCACTTTTTCCCGAAAAAGCTTTTTTCTATCTGGCGATAGGCGGTTTTTTCTATACCATGGGCACCTTGTTTTATCGTTGGGAAAAACTTTATTTCCATCATGTTATCTGGCATGTTTTTGTTTTGGCTGGTGCTGCATCGCATTATTTTATGGTCAAAGAATTGGTCGTATAGATGAAACGCTTAAAATACTTTTTACTGGGATCTATTATTCTAAGTCTTGTTCTTTTGCTATTGCTTATTGCGGGAATGAAGAACTTGGAAGAGCGAGAAAATTTTTCTGTTCTAAAACAGGCTTTTGAAGCCCAAGGAATTCCCATTAGTGCGCATCGGTATAAGCGAGAAGATGGCGAGGTATATTATGTAAAAATAGGGGATGAAAACTTACCCACTTTACTGTTAATTCACGGGTCTCCTGGCGATTGGACCGCCTGGAAGCAGCTGATATTAACAACAGATTTAGTCAAAAATTATCAATTGATTGTCCCAGATCGTCCGGGATATCAAGCCTCTACCGTTGGGGGAGGGAGTTTAGCAGTACAAAGCAAGGCGCTTGCTTTGCTGATGCAGGAAAACTGTCGCCCCTGTGTTGTTGCAGGACATTCATATGGTGGGGCATTGGCCCTGCAACTAACAGTGGACTTTCCAGAACAAGTAGCAGCGGTTGTTTCACTTGCTGGGACAGTTGCCGCTGCGAGACAACAGCCCAAGTGGTATAATTTTTTGGCCAAAAACAAAGCTGTTCAAGCCGTTCTTTCTGCCGGTTTCCTTGCCAGTAATCAAGAAATGATGTCGCTCTCGAAAGATCTTTTGGCTTTGGAACAAAAGTTGAACACTTTAGCGCAACCTTTTTATTTTTTTCAGGGAGGGAAAGATGTTTTGGTCGCTCCAGCTTCTCCTTTCTTTCATTTGGATCAAATCAATAATCTCACTTTAAAATACAATAGCGAATGGGATCATTTTGTGATTTGGTCGGAAAGAGAACAAGTCGCAGCCTTTCTGACAGGCATTAATCTTGAAAATAAACATCTCCTTTCCCGGTGATACTTTTATAAAGGGAAGGCATGCCTTTGGAAATGACGTTAGCATTTCCCTTGATAACTACATGAAGTTTTTCAATCGCATTGACTTCGCAATATCCTTTCCCTAAGACGGTAATTGCCACATTTTTTGCCGGTATAGTAAACCCGTTAAAACGACCGTTTCCCTCAATATTTAGCGCTAGACTATCAATGTCTTTAAAGGCTGCTTTTGTTTCAATACTAGAATCGTCTCTTAATTGCGCATGGAATTTGCGCATTCCTTTAAATCGATTGATGGTTAAAAAACTGTTTTTGCTCAGGTTGACGTATAAATCCTCTTGCTGGTCAAAATCTTCTAGGGTAATTGTAGATTCGGCATCAACAAATAAATGGTTCACCTTTGGTGTTGTAATAACTACATTGAGTTGTGCATTGCCTTCACAAAAGGGAAAACGATTTGAAAGCACTAATTTATTGTTGTATACCACACTACTTAAAGAGTCGAGATACTGGGGATTACCGGTTATTTTAATGTGGTGTTCGTTGCCTTGTTTAAAGGTGTAATGGCCAGGGACAAAAGTGTCGATTTGTGCAAAATCATCTAATGGATAACTTTTGGTGATGGTTTCGTCTGTTAAATAAAAACAATCTTCGAACTCAGGTGCACAGCTCGAGAGGCTTAATAAACTTAATAATAGCATGGATAAATTGAATTGTGGGGCAATGATTGTTAACATCACGTTTTAAATTTAGTTTCGAAAACAATGTTTACTAATGGGTTTGCCTTTTGCTAAAAAAGAACCCCTAAGAAGTATTTTCTTAGGAGCTCTTTGGAAAAAAATAAGTAGCGTAGGTTAAACTCAATTATTAAACTATAAGTATTTTCTTGGTGTAAAGATGCGTTAAGCCACAGCAGAAGTCACTATAGTATGTATTAAGTGGTATACACCATTAAATAAGTGGTTTGCATTAAGTGATAAATGGTAAAATGCTTTAAAAAATAGCGGCCAAACCAATCCCCAGCAGGATGGTCAAAAACTTTTGGAGGTTAAAATTGTGTCCCTCAGCGCTTTCAAATAAGATGGTGGTGGAGATGTGAAATAGTATCCCAACCACAAAAGGTTCTATAAAAGAACTGACCAAAGTGGTGGCGACAACGGTTGCCGCCAGACTACCCAAAGGACTCATTAGGGCAAAAAGAGTAAGGGTGACAAATTGAAATGTCCAACTCGCTTTGGACTGAAGCAATAGTACTGTTATCACCAAACCGATGGGGATTTTATGCACACTTACCCCCCACAAAAGCGCCGTTTGTTGCCCAAGGGGCATCCCTTCTAAAAAAGCGTGAATGCACAAGCTAAACAAAATAAGCCAAGGGAATTTTTGCGTGTGCTGATGGGTGTGGCCATGTTCTGCCCCTTTGGATAAAAACTCTAAAAGGATTTGAAATAAAATCCCACCAAGAATGAGAAATCCCGTCGTTTTCGTTTCAGATTGATAAACTTGGGGAAGCATCTCTAGGATAATAATGGACAAAAGGAACGCGCCACTAAATGCCAAGAATAACTTCATTCCTTTTGGTGTCTTTGGCTTAAAATAAAAGGCGATACCCGCGCCAAGAAAAACAGCAATAAAGGGCAAAAGAAAAGCGAAGATCATTTTTAGTGGTTTCTTGTCTAAAGCAAGTTTGATTGGTTAAAATTAAACTATTTTTGACGTAAGAAAAGCACCGATGAGCGCAAATTTTAAGATGTTGGCCAAAACCTTTTTTGGTTTTGAAGATTTATTGGAAAACGAATTAAAACAGCTTGGCGCACAAGATGTTGAAAAAGGCAATAGAGTGGTTCACTTTAAAGGGGACAAAGGCTTTATGTATAAAGCCAATTTAAGCTTGCGTACGGCCTTGAAAATTCTGGTTCCCATTCACAATAGTGTTGTTAATGGCGAGCACGATTTGTATCAGCTTGCCTATGATTATCCTTGGGAAGAGCATTTTACAGCCAATGAAACCATTGCCATTGATAGTGTTGTTTTTGGTGAAATATTCACCCATTCTTTGTATGTCTCGCAAAAGGTTAAAGATGGTATTGCTGACAGTTTTCGGGCAAAATTTGGGCAGCGTCCTACGGTTGATTTAAAACACCCAGATGTACGCATCAATGTTCATATTGATAAAAATCAATGTACTTTTTCCCTCGATAGCTCTGGGGCATCGTTGCACCATCGCGGTTACCGTAGTGCAACCAATATTGCCCCCTTGAACGAAGTGCTTGCCGCTGGCTTGATTTTACTGTCTGGATGGGATCAACGCACCAATTTTCTAGACCCCATGTGTGGAAGTGGAACCATTCCTATTGAAGCAGCAATGATCAGTTGTAAAATCCCCGCCAATATTAACCGCAAGGAGTTTGCTTTTGAAAAATGGACCGATTGGGACGAGGATTTATACCTTACCATTGAAGAAAGTCAGTTAAACAAAATCCAAGGGCTTGCTGGAACTATCAGCGGTTTTGACAAAGCGCCTTCTGCCGTTGCAAAAGCAAAAGACAATGTGCGCAATGCCAATCTTGAAGAATTTGTCTCTATTGATAAAGATAATTTTTTCTTTTCCCAAAAAGAACAAGAAGGGCCCTTACATATTGTTACAAATCCGCCCTATGGAGAACGTCTAGAGGGCGATATCAATGCCCTTTACGGAAGTTTTGGCGATACTTTAAAGCAACATTACACCAATACACAGGCCTGGATGATTACTTCTAATTTGGAGGCCATGAAACACATTGGACTGCGCCCTTCAAGAAAAATAAAATTATTTAATGGAAAGTTAGAATCGCGCTTCTTGCATTTTAACATCTATCCAGGAACAAAGAAAATACACAAACTTAAACCCGCGACGGAATGAAAAAAGAAACCCTTGCTTTGTGCCTTAATTTTGTTTTTTTTGCTGGCTTCTTTCTCTTTTTTAAAAATGGCATAGGGATGCTTGTTCCCATGTCATATATTCCGCTTGTGGCGCTATCTGCCTTATTTACAGCAATGGCAAGTCCTAAGTTTTTATTGAACAAAGGTCGGCTTTACATGAAGATTCCCTTTGTAAAAACCCCCATCGGGTTTTAGTCTTTTTTTCGCTTAAAACGAAAAGGCAAAGAATAGGTAAGGGTGTAGTTTATGCTGCCCCCAAATTTGTTATCGTCTGTAATGCGATTAAAGCCTGGGGTGTAAAGATTGCCAAAATTTTGGGGTTGCTTATTGCTGATCAAGCGGTGCATTCTCAAACTTAATCCAGCATAAAAATTGGGCAGTAATTGCACTTTCATCCCAAAGAGAAATTCCAGCCAGCCGGTACTCAACTGCGCTCTTTCTCCAGTTAAAAAACCTTCTTCGGTATAGACAGGTAAATACTGGTTTAAGGCATATAGGGTGTAATTATTGACCGTGTGGGTGTGCAGACTTCGGGCCAATCTAAACCCTACAAATAAGGCATTGTTCATGCCTTTCCAGTTGTTGAAAAAGTTATAATCTATACCTGCTTTTATATAAGTCCCAGAAGTGGTGAAATTGATTTGCTCGGCCTGTTTTGTTCTCTTTTCAGCACCTATTTCAGCAGCGACAAATACGCGGCGATTTAAGCGCAAATCCCCAACCAATTCTAAGCCTTGATAGTCGTCTTGAAATTGTGAGCGTGCCAGTTTAATGACATCAGCACCCACCCGAAGGGCAAAGGTTTTAGGCGGTTTTTCTGCCGCTGCTTTGCTTTCCTCTTCTTGTGAAAAAGCAAACAACGTCCATAAAAGACTAATGGAATATAGCCAAATGTGCTTGCTCTTCATTTCGTATTGTATCTAATATTATGCTTGAATTAACATACCAGCTAATCGATCCTATGGTCGTTATTGCAGGACGACCCAATCCATATTCTGCACTAATTCCACATGCTCGCCTGCTATAAATATCTTTTCGATAAGGGTGGTTGAACTGTAGGGTGTCTGCAAGGGTATTGCTTGTGGTACTCGATGATAAAATAAAAGCATAACGGGTAAAAGACTTGGTCAAATCCATGGGGATGGCAATAGAGTCAGTACTAAATCTAATATGGGGCTCCTCTTGATTGATTTCTCTTATTATAATATCTGGCGCCCCTTTCAAAACAGTGGGATTGTCTTTGTCGTAAAAGCGAATGACCAAGTTGGGGGTGCCTGGGGTACCTTCATTACAAATGTCATCTTTCTCGCAACGGATCAACAGCAGCACTAAAATAAGATAACAAAGTGGGTGTCTTGACATGTATTTACTTCTTTTCCGACGAATAATAAAACAAGCGATTCAGCTGTTTAGGGGTTGTTTTTTTGACAAAATGGGCTTTCTAAATTCGCATCCCGCATTGATAAGTGCAAATTTAGGCAATATTTGGTACATTCTATTGTCTTTGTTGCACTTCAAAAATAGCAAACCCTTTTTTAAGCTTAAGGCTTTTTAACGTTTCCTTACAGGCTGCTATATTTTTTCCAACAGCACCACATTTTCAACATGGTGGGTTTGGGGGAACATATCAACTGCCTGCGTTTTTACCACTGTGTACTGCCCTTTCAGCAATGCTAAATCTCTCGCTTGTGTGGCGCTATTACAGCTAACATATACAATGCGTTCTGGGGCAAGAGACAGCAATTGTTCAACGACATCTTTGTGCATTCCATCTCTAGGGGGGTCAGTAATAACCACATTGGCTTTTCCATGGCGTGCGATAAAATCCTCAGTAAAAATGGCTTTCATGTCTCCTGCTTCAAAAAAAGCGTTGTCAATTTTATTCTCTAAAGCATTTATTTTTGCAGCAGCAATAGATTCTGGTACAACATCGACTCCAACGACTTTGTGAACAGATTTGGCAATAAATTGTGCAATGGTTCCTATTCCGGTATAGAGATCATAAACCACATCTGCTGCCGCTAGTTGGGCAAATTCACGGGTGATTTTATAAAGTTCATAGGCCTGTTGCGAGTTGGTTTGATAAAAGGTTTTGGCCCCAATTTTAAATTGTAAACCTTCCATTTCTTCTAAAATATACTCTCTACCGGCATGCAGCAGTATATCTTGATCATATAGCGTGTCATTGGCTTTATTGTTAATAACATACAACAAAGCAGTGATTTCAGGGAAAGTGGCCTTAATATGATCGAGTAAGGGAACCAATTCTGGCGATTCATGAACCACTTGTAAAAGTACCATGACCTCTTGGGTTGAAGTGGTGCGAATCATTAAAGTTCGTAAAAAACCGCTTTGTTCTCTTGGGTGGAAAAAAGTAAGCTGCTTTTCAATGGCATAACGCCTAATTTCATTTCTAATCGCATTAGAGGGATCGGCCTGTAGGTGGCATTTCTCAATATCGACAATTTTGTCCCACATGCCAGGCTTGTGAAAACCTAAGGCGTTTTTATTGAATTCTTTGCCTGTATCGATTTCTTCTTGGGTCATCCATCGGTTAGAAGAAAAAGAAAATTCCATTTTATTCCGGTAAAAATAGGGCGTTTCATTGCCTAAAATAGCCTTGCTCTCTGAAGGCGTAAGACCGCCAATTCGCTTTAAATTCTCATGGACTTCTTTTTCTTTGAAACTCAGCTGGGCAGAATACTGCATATGTTGCCACTTACAGCCTCCACAAGTACCAAAATGCGTGCAGGCAGGGGTTTCGCGCAACTCAGATTTTTGATGATAGCGTTCAATCCTTCCTTCAAAAAAACCTTTTCTTTTCTTAAAGGTTCTTATATCGACGACATCCCCGGGGACACCTTCATTTAAAAAAATGGGAATTCCCTCTTCTGTTTTGGCTACTGTTTTTCCTTTTGCCGCAGTGTCAACGATGGTGAGCTGTGTAAAGGTTTTGGATTTGTGTCGATTTCGCATGGCGCAAAAATACGTTTTTATATGCGTATCTAAAACCATGAATTTTGAAGATATCAAAGAAATAATTGTACTTTTATCCAGGATGATTTCTCTCCAGCATAAGTAGGAATTTTATATTTATAATTTTAAAACGGTTTTAGATATGGAAGCTACAAAAGCCAGCACATCGCAAGACTATTTAGCCCTTGAAAAAAAGCACGGGGCACACGATTATCACCCATTACCTGTTGTCTTGGCGAAAGGCGAAGGTGTTTATTTGTGGGATGTAGACGGGAAACAATACTACGATTTTCTATCTGCCTATTCTGCGGTAAATCAAGGACACTGTCATCCGAGAATCATCAATGCCATGAAAGAGCAAGCGGAAACACTCACCTTGACTTCGCGCGCTTTCCACAACAATAAATTGGGGGGATACATGGAATTTGTGACCAAGTATTTTGGTTTTGAAAGTCTTCTTCCGATGAATACAGGGGCTGAAGGCGTTGAGACAGCCATAAAAATTACCCGTAAATGGGGACATACCGTTAAAGGAATTCCAGAAGGACAGGCACAAATTGTGGTTTGTGACAATAATTTCCACGGAAGAACAACCACCATCATTTCTTTTTCCTCAGACGCGGGATCAAAAGACCACTTTGGGCCACATGCCCAAGGTTTCATTCCTATTCCTTATAATGATACTGCAGCCCTAGCAGCAGTTTTAGAAAGTAACCCTAATGTCGCTGGATTCTTGGTAGAACCCATTCAAGGTGAAGCAGGAGTATACACGCCAGATGAAGATTTTATCAAAGCGGCAAAAGCAATTTGTGCAAAAAACAATGTCTTATTGATTGCTGACGAAATCCAAACAGGAATTGGTCGAACAGGCGCCCTTTTGGCGGTATGTGGCAATTGCAGCTGCGAAGGACATTGCGAAAGACAAACCGAGACCTATGTTCGTCCAGATCTTTTGATCTTAGGAAAAGCCTTAAGTGGCGGTGTTTTCCCGGTTTCAGCTGTGCTTGCAGATCGTGCCGTGATGGATGTTATTCAGCCGGGACAACACGGAAGTACCTTTGGGGGAAACCCGTTGGGAACAACCGTAGCAATGGAAGCCCTTAACGTTATTCGCGATGAAAAACTCACCCAAAATGCCCGCACTTTAGGCGCGCTTTTTAGAGCAGAAATGAACAAGTACATAGAAGAAAGTACCATTGTTAAGCTCGTAAGGGGGAGAGGCTTACTCAATGCTATCGTGATTAACGACACAGAGGACAGTAAAACCGCTTGGAACATTTGCTTAAAGCTAAGGGACAACGGCTTACTGGCCAAACCAACCCATGGAAATATCATTCGCTTTGCACCTCCATTGGTGATGACACGCGAACAATTATTGGATTGTATTTCAATAATCATTGCCACCCTAAAAGAATTTGAACTGGTAAAATCTTAGGCATGCAAGTGTATTTCGATAATGCGGCGACTACGCCGCTTAGAGAAGAGGTGGTACAAGTAATGCATGATTCTCTTCAGCAAACTTTCGGCAATCCATCTTCAACCCATGGTTTTGGTCGAACAGCGCGAACACAAATTGAAACCGCCCGCAAGCGTATTGCGGCCCATTTTAATGCACAGCCGCAAGAAATTATTTTCACTTCTGGAGGGACTGAGTCAGACAATATGTTGTTGCGTTGCGCAGTAGAAGATTTAGGGGTAGAAACCATTATCAGTACTAAAATTGAGCATCATGCCGTTATTCATGCGCTTGATTTTTTAGCCACCAAGGGCTGTAAAATTATATATCTTCCTGTTGACGCACAGGGGCAAATAGATTATGCTGCCCTTGACCAAGCTTTAGCGGCAGACGACAGCAAGAAGTTGGTGACCTTAATGCACATTAACAATGAAGTAGGTTCTATCTTAGATTTGGCACGGGTTGCTGAAAGCTGTCAAAAGCACCATGCATTATTTCATTCAGACGCGGTGCAGGGGGTAGGGCATTATGCGATTGACTTGGCTGAAATCAAAATTGATTTTTTATCTGCTGCTGCACATAAATTTCACGGGCCAAAAGGGGTGGGCTTTTCTTATATCAGGAAAAACAGCGGCTTAAATCCTTTTATTCTCGGTGGCGGCCAGGAACGCGGTTTACGCGCTGGAACAGAATCTGTCCATAACATCATTGGGATGGAAAAAGCCTTGGAACTCTCCTATGCGCATTTGGAAGAAGAAAAAGCTTATATCTTAGGGTTGAAAAAGCATTTAATTGAAGGGCTCAAAGGTATTTTCCCCACTTTACATTTAAATGGTTGTTGCGGTGATTTTACGAAAAGTACCTATACCTTAGTCAATGTTTGTTTACCCGTTCCAGCAGAAAAAGCAGGTTTACTTGATTTTCATTTGGATCTCAAAGGCATTGCCTGTTCCAAAGGGAGTGCTTGTCAGGCAGGAAGTAATATTGGGTCTCATGTTTTAAACGAAGTGGTACCAGCGGAGCTACAGCAGCATCCTTCAATTCGTTTTTCCTTCTCGCGTTTTAATACCAAAGAAGAGGTTGATTATTTGCTGGGTGTTTTGGCAGAATTTGCTACGCCTACTGTTGCTTCCTAAAAATCGTTGCGTTAAACAGTGCCTTATTGCCTACTTGATCTACCACTTCAAGTTCAAAGTCCAACTGTGTTTGGTCAAAATCAATGTCTGCAAAATTGTAAATCAAGGTCTTGTCTTTGGGTTCGTGTTCCATTAAAATCCATTGCCCGTTAATGTTTGCTCGGTAAGACTTGATTCCAGAAAATTCGTCCTCAATTTCAACTTCCAGAAATTTGTAGTTGCTCATCCATTGTTGGTCCTTAAAGTTGCGTGGTTTTATGCTAGGGGGAAGACTGTCTTTGACCAGTACATACTGTCCAGGATAAGCATATTTGGTTTGTAAAATAGTGTCTTTTTTTGCGGTCCAAACATAGCTTAGTTGGTCTTCTGCTTTCTTTTTATCAGGAGCATAAAGCGCAAGACTTAATTGCTGTCTTTCAATAGAATCCAAGGCTTTTGGTATGGCTATGCTTAGTTCAAAACCTTTGCTTTGTGGGAAGTTGTTCTTTTCGATGACTAAAGTGTCTGCTTTTTCCCGAATCACTAAATCAACCGTTTGATAAAAGGTGTTTTTAGGTACATAGACTTCGTGTTGTTCAAAGGCAAACAAATAATCTTTTTCTGGAGTGATGGGGTTTTGCATAGGGGCCTTTTCCTCTGCTGGAAAATCGGCTTTTCCCTCAACATAAAAAGAGATGTAGGTTTTGTTACGGCTGTAATCTTCTACAATAATTTGTACTTGATAGGACCGTTCTGCTTCAAACTGAATAAAGCCATCGGGGGAGGTTTTTGGAAGAAAACTGTACCCTATATCGAGGTCTCTAAATAATTTTTGTATCCGAATGCGTTCTTCTCTATAGGTAGGATAATCGATTAGAGCATCAATTTTTTTTCCATCGCTAAAATCAATCTTGTCAAAGGTATAAGCGAAGCTTTGTTTTCCGTTGACATAAACCGCTGCTTTGTAAATTCCGTTTCTGTTGTAGCTTAAGTCTTGCCGATCAAAAAGCCGAATCCCGAAAGCATGCAGGCCTCCTAACTGCTGTAAATCTGCCGCATAAACACTGTCATTTTTTCTTTCTAGGGGCAGTTGAATTTTTTGACTTAAGCCATTGTTGTCTTTTTTATAGCGGTATAGTCCTTGTACAATTGGGCGGATACTGTCTGGAATTGCAAAACCCAGTTGCAAGGGATTTAAGGGAGTCTCTGCTTTGGTATCGCGGATCTCAAAATGCAAATGCGGGCCTAGGGATCCTCCTGTGTTGCCAGAATAGCCAATGACCTCTCCCTGGGCAATTGTTATTTCTCCAAGGGGAAGAAATTTTTGGGTAACAAAGGTTTCTTTCTCATATTGATAGGCCTTGATATAGCGTTCAATTTTAGGAGCAAACTTTTTTAAATGGGCATAAACAGATGTTGTTCCGTCGCTGTGTTGAAGGTACAAGCACTTTCCATAGCCTGTAGTTGCCACCCTTATTCTTCGAATACTTCCCGCTTTAATTGCTTGCACTTTAAAGCCTTCTTTTCCTTGCGTTTTAATGTCTAAACCCGCATGAAAATGTGTGGGTCGAAATTCCCCAAAGGTCCCCGATAACTTTAAGGGAATCTCAAGTGGGGGCGTTGCTGCTTCCGCTTCTTGTGCATGAAGTGGAAGGCGCCATAAGGCCATTAAGGCAAGGAAGAAAAAAAGTTTAATTCTATGGGTCATAAAAACGAAGATACAGGTTTCCCCTTTTTTAAACAATGCCTATTCCCATTGATGGGTAAATGTTCCCGCTTGGTCTGTTCTTTGAAAAGTGTGCTGTCCAAAAAAGTCCCTTTGCGCTTGAATCATATTTGCCGAAGTTTGTTCACTTTGCCATCCTAAAAAATAGTTCAGGGCGGCAGCATGCGCAGGAACAGGACAGGCCGTTCCCAGGGCATTTTGCACAAAAGTAGTTAAGCCCTTAAGACCAGTATTTGCCTCCTTTTTTGAAAGAAATCCCCATAGGGCCTGGGCTGGGTTTTGACTAAAGCTTGTACTGATTTGTTCCATTAAGGCTGAGCGAATGATGCACCCATTGGTCCATATTCGTGTGGTTTCGGCCAAATTTAATTCCCATTGGTAGGTTTCACTTGCATTTTGTAATACATGGATTCCTTGGGCGTGATTCAACTTCCTTGCCATTTGATAGCCCTTGTGTAATTCCGCAAGATCAAAAGCAATGGTTTCTTTTGAAAGGGCATAGTGTTGGCTTGCCGCCTGGCGTTCTGCTTTAAAAGCTGATATGAATCGCGCTTGTAAAGCTTCCGCCCCCACATTAAATGGTGTCCCTAATTCAAAAGCCGCTTTTGCGCTCCAATTGCCTGTTCCTTTATTTCCTGCCTTATCTAAGATGAGGTCGAGAAGGGGAGTTCCCTCTTTTTGGGTGCGTAATATTTTGGCAGAAATACCCAAGAGATAACTCGATGTTTCGGTTTGTTGCCAGGCCTCAAAAAGCTGGGCAATCGCTGCTGTAGATTTATTTCCATGAAAACGCAAGGCGTGGTATATCTCTGCGATTAATTGCATTTCGCCATACTCAATTCCATTGTGAATCATTTTAACAAAATGTCCAGCTCCTGCTTTTCCAATCCATCCACTGCAGGGATTGCCTTGGGCATCTTTTGCAGCGATTTGATCTAAGATGGGAGCGATCTGTGTATAAACTTCACTGTCACCGCTGGGCATCAAGGCGGGCCCTTTTCGCGCGCCTTCTGCTCCTCCCGAAATTCCTACCCCATAAAAATGAAGGTGTTTTTCTTTTAAACTTTGGGTTCTTCTAATGCTGTCTTCAAAGTGCGAATTTCCGCCATCTATAATAATGTCGCCTGGGTCTAAAATCGGGGAGAGTTGTTCGATGACTTCATCGATGGTTTTTCCCGCAGGAATCATTAAAATGATTTTTCTAGGGAGGGCAATTGTTTCAACAAATTTTTCTATTGACGCAGTAGGGGCAAAGGGCAATGACGGATAATCTGCGGCCAACTGCTGTGCAATGTTTTCTTCATGCCCAGCGACATAACGATTGTAGGTAGCAATATTAAATCCATTGGTTGCTATATTTAGGGCTAGGTTTTTTCCCATCACCCCAAGGCCAAAAAGGCCAATGTCTGCTTTGTTTTCGATCTGGTTTTTCAATTGGCTCATATTTTTCTCTATGCTGTTTTCAACATTAATTGTGGTTCCATAAGTGGCCCTTTCTAGGGTTTCGAACTGAGAAGTCAATAGGGCTTCGGGCATAAAATGCTTACGGGCTTTCATGCGTTCGCTAATTATTTCCTTTCTGGCGTCTAATAATACAAAATGAAGGGGGAGGGAATGTTGCTCTAGTAAGAAAGCGCGGTACTTTTCCTTTAAGGCAGAACAGGCCAAAACGGCACCTCCTTTTTTTTCCCAGTCGGCAAAATTCATTTTTAGTTCATTTAACCAGGGCCATCGATCGGTATCGGTTAAAGGTTCCCCAGAAGACATTTTCGCTTTGTTGCTCGCGGGATGATAATCATCGGCATCATAGAAAGGGAGAGATAATTGATCTGCCCATGCTTTTCCAAGGGTTGTTTTTCCCACCCCACTAACGCCATAAAAGATATATATCATGCCATAAAAATAGTAATTATATCTGGGGTACCCTTTTTCCGTTTTCGGTTCTGAATCAGATTTAACAATCTGATTAAAATTGTGGGAAATCCTTTATCTTGAAAAACAAATGGAATTAAAATGGATTACGCATTGCTTTGGGCTGTATTGGGCGGAATAGGATTATTGTTATTGCTGATTTTACGGTTTAAGCTGCCCGCCTTCATTGCTTTACTAATTGCGAGTATAGGCGTAGGCGTTTTTGCGGGAATTGCTCCTACGGAAATTTTGCGTACCCTTCAAGAGGGAATGGGAAACACCCTTGGCTTTGTTGCTATTGTCGTTGGTCTAGGAACACTTTTAGGGGGCTTGCTAGAACACTCTGGTGGTGCAGAAGCATTGGCGCAACAGCTTTTGCAATGGTTTGGTGAAAAACACACCGATTGGGCCCTGGTTTGCGCAGGTTTTTTACTGGCGATTCCAGTATTCTTTGACGTTGCTTTTATTCTTTTGGTTCCGCTGGTGTATTCTTTACAGCGAAAAACAGGAAAATCTATTTTGTATTACGGCTTGCCTTTACTTGCAGGTTTGGCCATCACCCATGCTTTTATTCCCCCTACACCCGGACCGGTTGCAGTGGCAGAAATCCTTTCGGCAAACTTGGGTTGGGTTATTGCCTTTGGCTTTTTGGTGGGATTACCCACTGCTGTGGTTAGTGGGCCACTTTTCGCACGATTTATCGGTAAAAAAATCATGGTGAACGCTCCTGCTTTAACCGAAAAAGCGCCCTCATCGGGAAGCGTTGTTTCCCCTTCCTTGACAGCTGTTATAACAGTCATAGGCTTGCCTTTGGTTTTAATTGTTTTCAACACGCTGATAAAAACCTTTGGTTTATCCCAGAGCCTTCCTGTTTTTGTGGGAAATATGTTGGCCTTAATTGGGCATCCTTTTGGCGCCTTAATCTTGGCCAATGTTGTTGCCTGGTATGTATTGGGAATAAAACGGGGTGTCTCTGCTGCGGCTTTAAATCAATTGGCCAACCGCTCAATGGCCCCCGCCGGACTGATTATCTTATTAACTGGCGCAGGGGGGACCTTTAAGCAAATGCTCATTACCACCAATGCAGGGAAAATGCTAGCAGAAGTATTTGCTGCCCAAGGTGTTCCTGTTTTGTTTTTTGCGTTTTTGGCCGCGGTGAGTATCCGTCTTTTACAAGGCTCGGCCACAGTAGCAATGATAACCGCTGCGGGCTTAACCGCCCCTTTGTTAACCACCGTTTTTTCTGCCCCACAAAAGGCATTGCTTGTTCTAGCCATTGCTGCTGGTGCCTCGATTTTATCGCATGTAAACGATAGTGGTTTTTGGTTGGTGAGTAAATACCTTGGCTTAACCGAAAAAGAGACCTTTCGCTCCTGGTCTATTATGACCTTATTAATTGCACTAGTGGGGTTTAGCTGCGTTTGTTTGTTGTGGCTAGTGGTCTAGTCTGCTAAAAGCGATAATTCGAACCAGCGTTCTGTTTTTTCTTCTATACTCGCCGTAAGTGTATTAAGCTCAATGGATAAGTCTGTGATTTCATCTGGGGTGATTTCGGAAGCGGTAAAGCGCAATTCTAAAGCGGCTTTGTTTTTTTCTAAACGCGCAATGTCTTTTTCTAGGCGTTTGAATTCTTTTTGATCGTTATAAGAAAAACCACTTGCTTGTGTTTTGGGGTTTTTCCAATCGTTTTTTCCTTTGTTATCTTTTGTTTTTTCTTCTTTGGGTTGACTGTCTTCATAACTTCTAAAATCGGAATAGTTTCCCGGGAAGTCATCAATTTGGCCCGCTCCGCGGAAGACAAAAAGGTGGTCGACGATCTTATCCATAAAATAACGGTCGTGCGATACTACAATTAAGCAACCGGGAAAGTCAAGCAGAAAGCTTTCCAAGACATTTAGGGTAACAATATCAAGGTCGTTTGTGGGTTCGTCAAGGATGAGGAAATTGGGGTTTTGAATTAAAACGGTACAGAGGTACAGGCGTTTTCTTTCTCCACCACTTAGTTTTTCAACAAGGTCATATTGTTTTTTTCGGTCAAAGAGAAAGCGTTCTAGCAATTGCTGAGCAGAAATTTTACGCCCTTTTTTTAAGGGGATAAATTCGCCAAATTCTCGAATGACCTCAATCACTTTTTGGCCTTCTTTTATTTGTATTCCCCCTTGGGTATAATAGCCAAATTTGACTGTTTCTCCCCACACAATTTTTCCACTATTGGCTTTGTCTGTTCCGGTAAGTAAGTTGAGGAAAGTCGATTTTCCCGTTCCATTTTTTCCAATAATCCCAATGCGATCGTTTCGCTGAAAGTTATAGTCAAACTTGTCTAAGATAAGCTTGTCGCCATAAGCTTTCCCAACGGCATGCATTTCAATCATTTTGGTACCCAGGCGTTCCATGTTGATTTCCAGTTGCACTTCGTGTTCTTGCCGGCGTTGGTGGGCTTTTGCTTTGATGATTTTAAAATCTTCGATGCGCGATTTAGATTTGGTGGTTCGCGCTTTGGGCTGTCGCCGCATCCATTCCAGCTCTTTTTTAAAGTGCTGCTTGTTTTTATGCGCCTCTGTGGTTTCTTGTACAATTCTATCGTCGCGTTTATCGAGATAATAGGAATAGTTTCCTTTGTAGGTATAAAGCAGGCCGTTGTCTAATTCGATAATTTCATTGCAAACGCGTTCTAGGAAATAACGGTCGTGGGTGACCATTAGCAGGGTAAATTTTTCTTTGGCAAAATAAGCTTCTAGCCATTCAATCATTTCAAGATCAAGGTGGTTGGTGGGCTCGTCGAGGATCAGTAAATCTGGTTTTTCCAACAAGGCGATACAAAGGGCAATACGCTTGCGCTGTCCGCCAGAAAGATTGCCCACTTTGGTTTCAAGTTGATCTAATTTTAACTTGAATAAGATTTGCTTGTATTGGGTTTCAAAGTCCCAGGCTTGGTGCTGGTCCATGGCCTCAAAAGCCGCTTGGTATTCTTCTTCCTCTTCTGGCTGTAAAAGGGCCGCTTCATAGCGTGCGATTACTTTTAGAACTTCATTGCCCGACTCAAGGATGCATTCTTCTACCGTAAGGGCAGGATTCAGCTTGGGTTCTTGTGCCAAAAAAGAGGTCCGCAAGTCTTTTCTTTGATTGACTTCTCCTTTGTCAGGCGAAAGTACCCCAGCAATTACTTTGAGAAGGGTGGTTTTGCCAGCACCATTTTTAGCAATGAGGGCGATTTTTTGCCCTTGATTGATTCCAAAAGAAATGTTTTCAAAAATGGCTTTGTCTTGAAAGGTTTTGCCAACCCCTTCTACTGAAAGTAAATTCATTTGTCTTAGGGATTTATTTTCTCTCCTTTAATGTCGTGTGGTAAATGTTTATGTGGGTAGGGGTGGTTTTCTCTAGTACAAAACATCCCGAGACTTTCGCCATATTCAAATCGAAAATCAATCTTATTTTCTACTTGCTTAAAGTATTTTAGGTAGGCAACTTTGTCGCCTAAAGCAATATTAGCATCTCCTTGACTATTGACTTCCCCCGTATAGGTGTAGACCTTTTCAACACTTGAAATAATGGTCTTAAAGACCAGCTCAAACTCGTTATTATCATAGAAAGTAAGGTTATCAACAAAGCAGCGATTAGGACCTTCAATAGCAACTTTTCTAGTGAGTTTCCATTTTCCTACCATCACTGCATTTTCTGTTTTCACAGCTGGTTGAATAAGGCTCAATAATAAATATAGGGTGGGTACAAGCATATTATTTTTTTCTATTAAGGAGGTAATCTACACTGTATTTTCCTGCTCCAGAGAGCATAATCACAATAGATAGGCAAAGGAATAAAGCTGGGAGCTCTGCTGCTTTGACTCCTCCTGGTATTTTTTTACTAACCGCTATAAACATTGTAAAGGCTAAAAGAAATGCAGCTGGTCGGGTAGTTAAACCGATGATGATCAAGAGGGCGCCAATAGATTCGGCAAAACTAGCCATAAAGCCTAAGGGGATACTTAGAAAATCCAATCCAATTAAATCGCTTAGTCCGCTCCCTAAACCTTTCCATCGGTCTGTTCCGGCGGTTATTTTTCCCCATCCGTGTAAACTGAACATTAGATAGCCAGTAAAGATTCTAGCAATGAGTAAGCTGAGATCCTGATTAGATTTTGTAGAGATGAAAATGGAGGTTAATTTCATGAGTCAAACTTAATTTAAATTAAAAAAGAAATAATTACTGTGGCAGCTTATTAAAGTCTACCTTGTAGAGAAAGGGTACATTGATATTTTCTCCTTCAGAACTGATCCAAACACTACCATTATTTAGGATTTTTGCGGCTTCTACTTGGGCATTTTCAAATGGTAACTGGTAGCGTTCTATCTGAACTTCCTCTAACTTGTTAAGGGAAAAGTTTTCTGCTTTAAAAATATACTGGGTGTAATCTGGTAGATAGCCTGTCAACACTATTTTTTTGGTTTTAGGGTCATAGTCACCACCTGTAATTAATGCGTTGACGTCAAAAGTTTTACGTTTATGCAAAACATATTCTCCTGCTTTTTTTGGAAATACATAGAGCTGCGTTTTATAGGACTTTCGGTTTTTAGAAAATAACAATAGCGAATCTCCATAGACCATTAGTGCTTCTGCATCATATTTGTGTTTTTTGCGTTTTTTAAATTTTTCTTGGTTAGCATAGCTTATTTTGATGGAGTCTTTTAGGATAAAATCATGCTGAACGATGTAAATGGTCAAGTCTTTTCTGTTGCCAGAGTTGTTGCCTACATCAGAGATGTAAAAATAAGTACTGTCTTGGGCAATGTCTTCCCAGTCGCGATTGATCGTCTCTTTTATTGTGTGTTTTTTTAAGCCTGTTCCATCGGGGTTAATCTCATATAGACTAGCTTTTCCACCAGAGTCATTAAAGGTTAAAAACTGACCATCTATTGTAGCTAGACCAGAGGTTTCTCTGATTTTTTTGGGGAGTTCGATGGCTCCCTCTGGAAGAACTTTTTTACCACATTGAACAAATAAGAAGCCAACTAAAAAATAGTATAAAAAAGATCGCATCTGCTGTAAGTTTATTTCGGCTCAAAGTACAAAGAATATTGAAGAAAGTTCAAAAAGTAATCCTTAATCCACTTGGCTGCCATTCAAAAGCTACCGACTT
>CBFHVC010000028.1:0-25084 GCA_965659515.1 Candidatus Arcticimaribacter sp.
AATGTGTCCAGGGTAAAGTGGGGTGGTCCGCTGGTAAATGCAGATGCATTTTCTCGGGTGTTTTAACATATAATTGTTCCCAGCCACCCAGATGGTAAACCGCAGTAAGACACACCACAATCCCGCCAATTAGTAAGACAGTAAACTGGATAATATCGGTTTTGACTACGGCACTTAAGCCGCCAAAATAGGTGTAGACCGCTGAAAAAACACCCAATAGTACAAGCAAGATGGCAATGCGGGTAATTCTATCTTCATGTAAAAAAGAGAGTTGTTCCCCAAAGACCATGTCGGCAGCATAGGCGCCCCAAAAAAGAGCAGCTCCCAACGTAACGGTCGCAAAAAGCCCAATATTCGCCAATGTGTAAAACAAGGCAATGCGTTGTCCTAATTGTTTAGCGATAAACTGCGTTATGGTGGTGATTCTTTCTTTTAAAAAAAGCGGAACAAAGACAAAGGCCCCCAGCAAAATTCCCTGAACTGCGTTGATTTCAAGATTTGCTTGTGCAAGGCCATAGAGGTAGGCAGAGCCCATCATACCCAAAAACTGATAGCCTTGAATATTGGTTGCAATGGTGGAGAGAGCAATCGAATACCAGGGCAAATTTCTGGAGCTTAAAAAATACTCATCGGCAGAACTATCTGGACTTATTTTTCCGCGAAGCGCAACAAATAAAACGATGGCAAAATAAGTCAAGACGATAATAAAATCAATCATACTTTATGTTCTAGGCCCGTTGGCCAAAGGGCTGTTAGGCGTTGTTTTGGGCCTTCTGCCAAAGACTTCTGGAAGAGAAACGGTCTTAATGCGCGGCAAGACGTGTTTGGCAAACAACGCACACTCTTGTTGATGCGGATAACCCGACAAGATAAAAGAACGTATTCCCATTTCCATATAGCGTTCTAATTTGGCGACAACTTGATCTGGATTACCCACAATAGCAGCACCACAACCAGAGCGAGCCAGTCCAATTCCCGTCCATAAATTGGGTTCTACATAATATTTTTCATCGGCTTCTTCCCGCAGGCGCGATTGTCTAGCAACCCCCAAAGAGGCGGCGTCTTGTGCGCGATTACGGATGTCCTCCCCTAGGGTAAGATCTAATTTAGCGAGCAAGCCATCGGCATAGGCGCGGGCTTCCTCTTCGGTTTCTCTTACAATAACATGAACGCGTAAACCAAACTGAACGGTTCGATCATAGGCTGCAGCCTTTTCGGTCATATTGTCCATTAACCCTTTGAGTTTCTCTTCGGTTTCTGGCCACATTAAATAAACATCACAGTGTTCTGCACAAAGGTCAACGCCATCGGGCGAATAGCCCCCAAAATAAAGCAAGGGCCCTCCGTTTTGTTGATAGGGTTTTACTGGGCTTGTGGGTAAGTCGAGTGTGTAGTATTTACCTTTAAAATCAATTCGATCTTGTGTCCAAGCTTGTTTTAAGATTTCGATCACCTCGCGCGAACGCGCATAGCGTTCAGCAGAAGGCAATTGCGTTCCGGGTAAATCGGATGAAATGATATTGACGGTTAAGCGCCCTTCGAGCATATGGTCTAAAGTAGCGAGTGCGCGCGCCAGCATGGGCGGGTGTACTTCTCCACAACGAATTGCAGCCAACAGATTAATCTGTTTTGTTAAAGGTGCCATGCCAGCCACAAAAGAAAGGGTGTCCTGTCCTACTTGATAAGAAGAGGGACATAAGACATTTCGGAAACCCAAGGCATCGGCTGTTTTAACAATTTGTGAAGTATTTTTCCAACTGCTTTTATAGGCTGGATTGCGGTTGCCTAAAAAATCATCGTCTCCATCGCATAAAGGAGCAAACCATGAAATTTCTGCACCATCTATGTCGGAAGAGGAGGTGTTATTCATTTGCACAAGGTTAGGGAAAAATAAGGATTTTTCAAAGCACCTAGGAAAAGAACACAGTACTTACCCAATGGCCTAAAAGCACCAAAGCGATGCCCAAGCTTCCTTGAATAAAGGTGCCAAAAGTATGGTGTCGATATGCTGTTTTGATATCTAAGCCCCCCATTTGCGAGACGATCCAGAAATAAGAATCATTTGCATGGGAAACCGTCATAGCGCCCACCCCGACGGCCAAAATCACCCAAACTTTTCCCATTTCACTCGCTAAACCTAAAGCGGGAAGCAGCGAGAAAACAATAGAACTCGCCGTAATAATGGCGACGGTTGATGAGCCCTGCGCGGTTTTTAAAATCGCTGCAATTAAAAAGGGAATAAGCAATCCCCAGCCCGACTGTGTTAAATTATTTTCGACAAATGCTGTCAAGGGAAGTTGCTGAATAATTAGGCCCAAGGTGCCCCCCATTCCGGTAATGACTAAAATGGGTGCGGCAACTTTTATTCCCTGCTCGACGGATGCTGCTATTGTTATTGATTTGTTTTGAAGTAAACGAAAAGAAAGCAGCATACCAATTCCTAGGGAGAAAGTAGGCGAGCACAAAGCAGCGATGCCTTCTTTTATGGGGGTAAGGGCATTAGGGAAAGGAAGGAACGACAAAACAGTTCCAAAGGCCATTAAACCAATAGGAGCTATAATGGGCGCCATTGCGCGAGAAAAAGGGGGCAGGTTTAGCTGTTCTTCTTGCGGGGTAATTTCGGGAGTAGCGATCTTTTCATAGGGAAGGCGTTTGGCCAGCAGTTGGGCATAAGCAGCTCCTGCAAGAATAAGCATAAACGCCAGAAGGCCGCCATATACAATGAGTAAAAATAAATTGTCTAATTCAAGATGGGCAGCAGCAGCCAAAGGCCCAGGGGTAGGTGGCACCAAAACATGCGGTGCAAATAAACCAGTAGATAGTGCAACGGTTAAGGCAACCAAAGGAGTTTTCGTCTGTTTCGATAGCGATTTATTGAGGGAGGATAAAATCACAAAGGCAGAATCGCAGAATACAGGAATCGCGACTAAATAGCCAATACAACTTACTGCATAGGGCAAAGGCAAGCGCTGCAGTGCTTTTAAAAGTACTTTAGCAAGGGTTTGTGTTGCTTGTGAAACCTCTAAAACTACGCCAATGATGGTGCCAAATAAAATTAGCAATCCAATGCTTTGCGTGGTTTTTCCAAAGCCTTTTCCCAGCATAAATGGAAGCTCATCGAAAGGAATACCCGTGGCAATTGCCAGGAAAATACTGGCACTAAGCAAGACGAGAAAAGGGTGAATTTTAAAACGGGTTGTCCCTAAAACAATCCATCCAATGGCGAGAAGTAAAGCGATAAAAGCAAGGGTCATAAGGTTTGAATATTTTGATGAAAAGCAAAAACACGCCCAGCGGTTTCTTCTAACAAAGAAGCTGCCATTGCTTTAGAAGCTTCAAGCGAGATGGGTCCTTTTTGTATAGTGAAAAGGCCGCTAAATCCTGCTGCATAAAGGGGGGAAAAATCACCTTCAATAGCGCCGAATAAGCCAATACAGGGTTTGTGGTGTTTTTTAGCCAAACGGGCTACCCCTATGGGAACTTTACCCTGGAGGGATTGTGCATCGATTTTACCTTCTGCGGTAAAAATAAGATCCGCATTTTTTATGTCTTCTTCTAAGTTGAGTAGCTCTGCTAAAAGGGTAAATCCTGGGGTGAGTTCGGCATTAAAAAAGCCCAGCATTCCCGCCGCAGTACCCCCGGCTGCACCTCCTCCTGGAATGGTGTTAATGGTGCGTTTGTGTTGGTTTTGTAGACAGTTTGCCAAGTTTTTAAGGCTTGCTTCTAGGATTTCGATGTCTTCTTTTTTAGCGCCTTTTTGTGGGCCATAAACAGCCGTAGCGCCTTCAGGCCCTAGAAGGGGATTGTTTACGTCACAGGCAATTTGCCAGTTGATCTTTGTGTATTTTTTTGGTAAGATAATTTCGTGCAGTTCTGCCAAAGATGCTCCTCCCTTTTCCAAAGTTTTTCCGTTGCTTTTGTTTAATTGCCCGCCTAGGGCTTGAAAAATACCTGCCGCCGCATCGTTCGTTGCGCTTCCACCAACCCCTAATATTATTTTTTTGCAGCCATGTGCCAGTGCGTGTTTAATTTGAAGTCCAGTACCATAGGTTGAGGTTATGCATGGTTGGCGTTCCTCTTCTGCTAAAAGCGCTAAGCCTGAGGCTTGAGATAATTCAATCCATGCAGTGGTTTTGTCTTCAAACAAAAAATAGTCTGCTGTAATAGGTTGCCCTAGGGGGTTAACCGTAGCACAAGAAATACGCTCCCCCTTGGCGTGATTTTCCAAAAGATTTAAGGCCCCTTCGCCGCCATCAGAAAAGGGGATGCACTTTACATTAATATTAGCGGTTATGTTTTTTACGCCCTTTTTAATGGCGCTGGCCACCTGGGTTGCAGAGAGACTTTCTTTAAAGGAATCTGGAATAATGAGAAGCTGCATAATGCTAAAATAGGGAATCCTGTTTTCTTTTGCGATTTTATGTACTTTTAAGCAAAAGATATTATGCAAACACAATTGTCCATTCAGCTCCATAACAGAAAAATATTTCATCATTATTTAAAACAATTTACGCTTGAACAGCTCAATGCGATTCCAGCAGGTTTCAACAATAACATTATCTGGAATATTGCCCATACCATGGTAACACAGCAGTTATTGATGTATAAAATTTCTGGGAATGAAATGCATATTCCGCAAGAATGGGTCCAGCTTTTTTCAAAAGGGACAAAGCCTGAGCGCGATATTACAGCAGCTGAAGTTAAGGCAATTGATGCTGCGCTATTTGCAACCCATGAGCAGTTTGAAAAAGATTTAGCGAAGGGTCTTTTTGCCGATTATACGCCCTATACAACTTCAACCAATATGGTTTTAGATTCCGTAGAAACAACACAGAGTTTTGTTTTGTTTCACGACGGTATCCATTTAGGGTCAGTGCTCGCTTTGGCTAAATTGGTTTAGTTTTTTGAATGGCCTCCATGATCATGGGGGCGTGAATTCGGGAATTTTCGATAAACCATTTATTTGTTTTTAATCCACCACAAACGACTCCCGCGAGGAAAACCCCTTTTTTGTTTGATTCCATACTCTTCTCGTCATAAATTGGGGTTTTATACTGATCTGTTTGAAAGCAAACGCCCAAAGATTCAAGGAGGGAGAAATCGGGTTGATAGCCAGTCATGGCCAAGACAAAGTCATTTTTGATTTCAATGGTTTCGTCAGGTGTTTTTAATTGAACAGTGGACGGGGTAATGGCGGTAATATCAGCCGAAAAATAAGCTTTAATGCTGCCCTCTTTGATGCGGTTAACAATATCTGGTCGCGCCCAGTACTTTACATTTTGTCCAATTTCTTTTTCACGGATCACTAAGGTGACACTTTTTGCTCCTTTTCGATAAGTTTCTAGGGCGACATCTACGGCAGAATTGGCCGCTCCTACAACAACGATATCCATTCCAAAATACGGATGAGGTTCTTTGTAATAATGACTTACTTTAGGCAGGTCTTCTCCTGGAACATTGAGGCGGTAAGGAAGATCGTAAAAGCCGGTTGCCATAACGATGTTTTTAGCGGTATAGCTAGCTTTAGGCGTGTGAATAATAAAGCCTTCATCGGTTTGCTCAAAGCGATCTATGCCCTCGTAAAGGTTTACCTTTAACGCCCATGCACTGGTTACCCGTCGATAGTATTCTAAAGCTTCTGCTCTTGTTGGTTTTGGATTATGGGAAATAAAAGGAATTCCCCCTATTTCAAGGCGGTCTGAAGTAGAGAAAAACGTCATGTTTTGGGGATAATGATACAGGGAGTTAACCAATACCCCCTTCTCTAAAATCAAGTAGTCTAATCCTCTTTCTTGGGCGGCAATCCCACAAGCTAAACCTATGGGCCCAGCCCCAATGATAATGACGTCTTTCATGGGACAAAGATACGATGATTTTTTCGGATTTGTCCTTAGGAGAAATACAATAATAGTAAAAATCTATATTTTATTTATATTGATAATTAAAAACTATAATAATGATTTATTGGCTCTGTTAATGAACAAATAGGCGCTTATTTTTCAAATAAAATAGATATTTCTGATTATAAAGACTTAACGACAAAATATTGTCTTATATGTAAACTGCTTAAAGACAGCAGAAAGAAGCCAAGACCCCAGTAAAGATTGATTGTAAGGCCAAATCCAATCATTCCCATGCACCACCATACAAGAAAAATGATTAGGCCACCAAGGAACTTGACTGAACCGTGAAAAACAGGATCGCTAAATTGTTTCACCAAAGTATTGATTGCTAGATGGGCCGGCAGGTTGGGAAAGCTAAATAGCCAAACCATGAATTGATATACGAAACGATCTTTGTTAGCCCTCTTTAAAGCAGGAACGGCATCTGCTAATGTTGTTTTAAGTTCAGCAAAGGGCATTCCCGTATTATTTTGATTTAAGAAGGTTTTCTTATCAGGGTAAGCTGCATCGTTTTTGGGCAACCAAAGGCAGGCTTCCATACTGCTTTGTAAAGCATCGCGCAAGCTGTTCAGGCCTTTTGCGGGATGCGCTTGAAATGCAGCGATGTAGTCGTTAACCCTAATGGGTTTTCCGTAAACCACCACACAGTCATGTCTCGCATGAAGATGATTTCCATAATTCAAACCCACAGGTTGAATATAGATGGGGTGCTGTGGTGCGCGTAATTGCGCCTCTATGGCAAGGCGAGCGCTTCCTTTTGACAGGCGTAAAAGATAATACTGATCGTGGTGTTTGCCTTCAGAAAACATCATCATATGTTTTTTGGTTCCCAACAAAGTATAGCACTGGTCAAAAACAGCGGTATTTTTTTTGAGTTGATCATAGCCATCTCTGATGCGGTAAATTGGAATGGTTTGCATCGCATCGAGAAACCATTGAAAAGGACCACCAAAAACATCACTTCGGGTAAGGGAATAAATAGATTTTCCTGCGGTAGTGCCCACCAATAATGGGTCTAGAAAAGCATTTTGATGATTAGGCGAGAATAAAATAGCGCCGTCAGAGGGAATATTTTCCTTTCCAACCACCCGTAAATTTTTAAAATAAAAACGGCTGTAATTGGCTAAGGTAAAACGAATAAAAGCGTAAAAGATTTTTTTCATCTCTGATGGCTATTGGGAACGTTAAAACGCCTTGAAGTTTTATCAAATAATATTGACAAAAATAATGTTTTTTAAGGGGTTAATATTTCGTGAAAGGTTATATTTGCACTCTAAATATCACTATACCAAAAAAAGATTCCATATGGCATCAAATACAGGAAAAATATCGCAAATCATCGGGCCTGTTGTAGACGTTGTTTTTGAAGGAAAAGAAAACAGCCTTCCCAACATTTATGACTCGTTAGAGGTGCAAACTTCAACCGGAAAACTTGTTTTAGAAGTGCAGTCACACATTGGTGAAAACACTGTTCGAACCATCTCTATGGACTCAACAGATGGTCTTAGCCGTGGCGTTGATGTAGCCGCAACAGGAAACCCAATTCAAATGCCCATCGGTGATGACGTTTACGGGCGTCTTTTTAACGTTATTGGCGATGCCATTGACGGTTTAGGAGATTTACCCAAAACAGGCGAAGCAGGTTTACCCATCCACAGAGAAGCACCTGCTTTTGATGAGTTATCTACTTCTACAGAAGTTTTGTTTACTGGAATTAAGGTAATTGACTTAATCGAGCCTTATGCCAAAGGAGGGAAAATTGGTCTCTTTGGAGGTGCTGGTGTAGGAAAAACAGTATTAATTCAAGAATTAATCAACAACATTGCCAAAGGGCACGGTGGACTTTCTGTATTTGCAGGAGTAGGAGAGCGTACCCGTGAAGGAAATGACTTGTTGCGCGAGATGTTAGAATCTGGCATTATAAAATACGGAGACGACTTTTTGCATTCTATGGAAGAAGGAGGATGGGATTTATCTAAGGTAGATAAAGCAGCCATGAAAGACTCTAAAGCAACCTTTGTTTTTGGACAAATGAATGAACCTCCTGGGGCACGTGCACGTGTAGCCCTTTCTGGTTTAACCATCGCAGAATATTTTCGTGATGGTGCAGGAGATGGTCAAGGAAAAGACGTTCTTTTCTTTGTCGATAATATCTTCCGTTTTACACAAGCAGGATCAGAGGTTTCTGCCCTACTAGGGCGTATGCCTTCAGCGGTAGGATATCAACCAACATTGGCCACAGAAATGGGGGCGATGCAAGAGCGCATTACATCTACCAAAAAAGGATCGATTACATCAGTACAAGCGGTTTATGTACCCGCAGATGATTTAACAGATCCAGCACCAGCAACGACCTTTGCTCACTTAGATGCAACAACTGTATTATCCCGTAAAATTGCTGAGCTAGGAATTTATCCAGCAGTAGATCCTTTAGATTCTACCTCGCGAATTCTTACCGCAGATATTTTAGGAGATGAACATTATGACTGTGCTCAACGCGTAAAAGAGTTGTTACAGCGTTATAAAGAATTACAAGATATTATCGCCATTCTAGGGATGGAAGAATTATCTGAAGAAGACAAGCAAGCGGTATCGCGTGCACGTCGTGTTCAGCGTTTCTTATCACAACCTTTCCACGTAGCAGAGCAGTTTACTGGGATCCCAGGAGTATTGGTCGATATTAAAGAAACCATCAAAGGATTCAATATGATTATGGACGGAGAGTTAGATCACCTTCCAGAAGCAGCCTTTAACCTTAAAGGTTCTATTGAAGAAGCCATTGAAGCAGGAGAAAAAATGTTATCTGAAGAATAAGCATGTATTTGGAAATTATTTCACCTGAAGCCACATTGTTCACCGGGGAAGTTGAGTCACTCACCCTCCCCGGTACAAATGGAAGTTTTCAATTATTAGAAAACCACGCGCCCATTGTCTCTACTTTACAAGCAGGGGCCGTTAAAATAAAAGGCAATATCACTATTGCAGCACAAGTTCAAGCTCAGTTCGAGCAACTTTCAAAAGACGAAACCCTTTTTACCATTTCGTCGGGAACCGTTGAAATGCGAGACAACAAGATTATCTTGTTAAGCGACTAAGCACTCCATTTCACCTAAGTAAATTTTCATGTTGAAAAAGTATTTCCTTTTACTTTTGTTGTGTTTATGCGTTAATGCATGGGCGCGACAGGAGCAAGATTCTATTGCGATAAAGCAATTAAAAGAAGTTGTCGTAAGCTCTTCAAGAATTGACTTGCCCTTGTCTCAAAATGCCAGATCAATACAAATTATAACGAAAGAGAACATTCGTCAAGCCGGGGTAACTACGGTGGTTGATTTGTTACAGCAAGTTGCAGGAGTAGACATACGACGCAGGGGAATCGCCGGGACGCAGGCCGATCTTTTTATTCGTGGGGGAAGCTTTGACCAAACCTTGCTTTTGATTGATGGCATTAAACTAGACGATGCGCAAACAGGGCATCATACGCTCAATCTCGCACTTCCTTTAGAAGTAATTGAGCGGATAGAAATTATCAAAGGTCCTGCTGCAAGGATTTTTGGTCAAAATGCCTTTACAGGGGCGATTAACATTGTAACAAAATCTAGTTTAGAAAAGGCAGGTCAGATTAATGCACAAGCAGGCTCTTTTGGTCAAATTAACGTGGCAACAACAGTAGCTGCTGCCAACAAGAATGCAAGTATTTTAGCCCATTACTCCATCAATACAGCAGAAGGATATCGTTATAATACCGATTTTGAAAACCAAAATATCTTTCTAAAAGGGCAATTTAACCAACAGCATTTCCCCATTGATTTTATCGCTTCCTTTAACGAAAGAAAGTTTGGGGCAAATGGTTTTTATGCGCTTCCATCTTATGCAGATCAATATGAAGAAACACAAGGGAGTTTAATCGCCTTTTCTTCTAGAATAAATAAAGGAAACTGGTTGTTGAAACCCAGACTTTACTGGAGAAGAGGACAGGATGAGTACATTTTTGTACGCAGTAATCCAGCGATTTATCGCAACCTGCACATTACCCATAAAGTAGGTTTTGCTTTTGATGCCTCTAATACCAATAAATTAGGACAAACAGGACTAGGAATAGATTTCGCTAACGTAAGCATAGCCAGTAATAATCTAGGCGACCGCACTCGTTTTATGACCACTGTTTTTGCAGAGCATCGTTTTCTTTTAAGCAACGATCAATTCGATATTACTCCAGGAGTTGCGGTAACGAACTATACTGATTTTGGGACCCAGTTTTTCCCTGGAATTGATATGGGGTATGCGCTTAACGCAGAACTTCGCCTTTACGGTAATATTGGTTACACCTACCGCATTCCTACTTTTACCGACCTGTATTACAGTGATCCAACTACCTTGGGGAATGAAAATCTAAAGCCAGAAGAAGCCTTAACAGAAGAAATTGGATTGCGTTGGAAGAAAAACAATTGGCAAATTGCAACAGCAGCATTTTTGCGCCAAGCAGAAAATCTTATTGATTATGTCCGTCCTACAGAAGACGCTCGTTTTGAGGCAATAAATATCCGCGAGGTCAATACCTTTGGAGTAGAGTTAGACGCAACCACTCAGTTTCAATTTGGACAACAAGCCCAGCAACTTCAACTAGGCTATGTCTATTTAAACGACGATGTTAAAAGCATAAGCATCGCGGCTTCACGTTACACCATTAATAGTTTACGTCATCATTTTACGCTTAATTACCGTGGAAATATAACGCAAAATTTATCGGGAAGTATCGCATTTAAGCACGCCCAGCGTCCAATGCAAGACAGTTATCAAGTGTTGGATTTAAATATACAATGGCGTTTGAATGATTTATTATTGAGTTTTTCTGCCAATAATATTTTAAATGAGGTATATATTGAAAGCAACCTAGTGCCTATGCCTTTAGGCAACGGCTTATTAGGTGTTCAAGTTGTTTTCTAAGGCATTGATTGCCGCATAAACCAGAACGCTTTCCCAGCCCCTGTAGCGCAGCGCATCGACGACCTTTTTCTTGCGTATAGCAATACTTCTATGGGCATTGCTTTCCCAAAATTTTTCAGCAACTGTTTCAAGGGTATTTAAATAGTCTTCTTCTGGGATTTCTTTTAAAGCGAGCTTGATATTAAAGGGAGTGATTTGTCGCATTTTAAGTTCCCGAACAATACGCTCTTTACCCCACTTTTTAATGCGGAATTTTCCTCTTGCAAAACTTTGGGCAAAACGGCTTTCATTCAAATAATTGTCTTGAATTAACTTCCCAAGAATGATGTCAATTGCTTGAGGTATCATTTTCATTTGTTTTAGTTTTTGAACAACCTCTTGATGACAGCGCTCTTGATAGGCACAGTAGTATTCTATCTTTTTTTGGGCTTCTTCTAGCGTAAATGCAGTTTGTTTTTGCATAGCCCGAAGATACTTTATTTCATAAAAAAAGCGGTACTCAATCGAGTACCGCTTTTGGTTTAATTACGTAACGCTTTATTGTTTTGATCACTAAAGCGATAGTGTAAATATTGGTAAGCATCTCTTGGAACAATTTTGATCCATTTTTTGTGCTCCCACCACCAGTTTGTCCGAATGGAAAAGACACCTTGGTTAAGGTAGGCTGCGATAAAAGGGTGTACATGTAAATGCAACTTCTTTTTTCGATGCTTAGCATGCTTAACAATTTTGTTAAGGTCTGCGTTGATTTTATCAAGTAAAACAATTGGAGCTTCGACTTCTCCGTTAACATTAGGGTTGGGTTCTTTAGTTTTGATGTTCATCTCTGGACGAACCCTTTGACGAGTAATTTGAATTAAACCAAACTTAGAAGGGGGTAAAATCTTGTGTTTTGTTCGATCGCTACTCATCTCTTCTTTGAGATGTTCAAAAAGCTTACGCCTGTTTTCACTAGAGCCTAAGTCGATAAAATCGACTACAATTATGCCACCCATATCACGAAGACGTAACTGTCTTGCGATTTCAGTGGCAGAGATCATGTTAACCTCCATGGCAGTGTCTTCTTGGCTTTTTGCTTTATTGGAACGGTTTCCACTATTGACGTCTATTACGTGCAATGCTTCAGTGTGTTCTATAACCAAATAGGCTCCTTTTTGCATGGAAACTGTTTTTCCAAATGCGGTTTTGATTTGCCTTTCTATTCCGTATTTCTCAAATATTGGGAGAGCATTGGTGTAGAGTTTTGCAATATCTTTCTTTTTAGGAGCGATGGTTTCAAGATAGTCTTGGACTTCTTCCAATAGGCCTTTATCATCTACATGAATTCCGGTAAAGGAATCATCAAAAACATCCCTTAAGATAGAGGAAGATCGATTGATTTCACTCAAAACTTTGGTGGGGTATTTATTGATTTTAGAGAGGCTAGCGCACATTTTCTTCCAGCGTGTTAGAAGTTGCTGTAGATCGGCGTCTAGTTCGGCCACTTTTTTATCTTGTGCAACGGTACGTATAATTACCCCAAAATTTTTGGGACGTATGCTTTGCACTAAGCGTTTTAATCTGTTTTTTTCTTCACGGTCTTCTATTTTTTGTGAAATAGAGATTCGATCGGAAAAAGGAACGAGTACCATATAGCGTCCTGCAAGAGATAGTTCTGAACTAATGCGTGGACCCTTTGTCGAAATGGGCTCTTTGACCACCTGCACAAGAATCTGTTGATTCGAGCTAAGGATGTCACTAACTTTTCCTGTTTTTTCTATATCTGCTTCTAACTTAAAGTTATTAAGCAGATAGTTTCTTGTTTTACCTGTACTTACTTGTTTAATAAATTTCAATACCGAAGGCAGTTTTGGTCCAAGGTCGTGATAGTGTAAAAAACCATCTTTTTCGTGACCTACATTGACAAAAGCTGCGTTGAGTCCAGGAACAGATTTTCTTACTTTGGCATAAAATATATCGCCAACAGAAAATTTGTTGTCCTCGACCTCTTTATTGAGCTCAATTAGTTTTCCATCCTTGAGTAAAGCAAAATCAACAGCAGAGGAATTTGATCGGATAATCATTTCTTTATTCACTCTGAGTTATTTTGTGGCGTGGGGTTATTCCATGCCGATTAAACAATAATTTTCAGGATTTTAACCTGTAAAGCAAACGGTTTTGGTTTGCTTTATTTCAAAGAACAATGAATTTTTTAAAGTGAATTCAGGTCACTATTTCTTTTTGTGGCGATTCGCTCTACGTCTTTTTTTACGTTTGTGCGTTGCTACCTTGTGTCTTTTACGTTTTTTACCACTTGGCATAATGTCTAGTAATTAAGGTTAATGTTTATTTGACGGTGACTTTTGACTTCACACCGTTCATGAATATTTTTGCAGGTTTGAATGCTGGGATATTGTGGGCTGGAATAATTACAGCAGTATTTTTAGAAATATTTCTTCCCGTTTTCTTCGCTCTGGTTTTGATAACGAAACTTCCAAAACCTCTAAGGTAAACGTTTTCACCGTTTTCAAGAGAACCTTTAACTTCCTCCATGAATTTTTCAACGGTTGCTTGTACATCTCCTTTATCAATGCCTAGTTGTTCTGATATGTTCGAAACAATCTCTGCTTTTGTCATTTTGTTAGAATTTAAAATATTAAACAAATCCTCCTTTTCAATTGAGGTTCGCAAATATATAAATTAAATATCACAATTATCCCCCCCTAAATCATTAATATTTATCAATTTAATACCACAGATAATGTAATTTTGCGCCCAATGGAGTGGACAAAAACCTTGTTGGATTGGTATGCAGAAAATCGACGTGATTTTCCATGGCGTAAATCAAAGAACCCTTACAACATATGGTTGTCAGAAATTATACTCCAACAAACCCGCGTTCAGCAAGGCTTACCCTATTATGAGAAATTCATTGATCACTTCCCAACGGTTCACGCTCTAGCCGCTGCTCCAGAAGAAAAGGTGTTAAAGCTTTGGCAGGGCTTGGGCTATTATTCAAGAGCGCGCAACTTGCACACTTCTGCACAATGGGTGGTTAAGGAAAGAAAAGGTGTTTTCCCGTCTAGTTTTAAAGAACTTCTTTTGCTTAAAGGCGTTGGCGATTATACCGCAAGTGCTATTGCTTCAATTTGTTTTGAAGAGCCACAAGCAGTAGTTGATGGAAATGTATACCGTTTTTTATCGCGGTTTTTTGGAATTGAAATGCCCATTGATGCCACAGGGGCACATTCGTTTTTTAAAGCAAAAGCGACTGAACTTATGCAGGGAGTATCTCCTAACAGCTTCAATCAGGCTATGATGGAATTTGGGGCATTACAATGCACCCCTAAATTAACCGCCTGTGAAATTTGTCCCTTCGCCCAAAAGTGCGTTGCTTTTCAGCAAGGAAAGGTTCAGGTTTTTCCCATAAAAGCGAAAAAAGTAAAAGTGAAAAAGCGGTATTTTAATTATTTGGTAGTCACTACTCCTTCGCAAAGAACCCTTGTTCAGCAAAGGAAATCCAAAGGTATTTGGCAAAATTTATATGAGTTTCCCTTGATTGAAACTACAGGAATTCTAGAAAGAGAGGCTTTAATTAAGCATCCCGATTTTATTCGTTGGGAAAAACACAAGCCCCTTTCTTGCGAGAAAGCATATCCCACGGCGGTTAAACACCTTTTAACGCATCAGCAGTTGTGGATTCAATTTTGGCGCTTAGAATTAAAAGAAGAAATAGCAGAATCTATTGATTATAAGACCCTTAAAAGCTTGCCTGTCCCTGTGGTGATTCAACATTTTATCGAAAGAAAATTATTTTGATTAAATCGACTTCCTTATATTTGAGTATGTTTAACCCTTTAAATCTTCCGTTATGAGTGGAACGCTTAACAAAGTGATGTTGATAGGCCACTTAGGGGATAATGTAAAAATGCACTACTTCGAAGGAGGAGGATGCATTGGACGTTTTCCACTGGCCACCAACGAAACCTACACCAAAAAAGATTCTGGCGAAAGAATCACCAATACCGATTGGCACAACGTTGTTGTGCGCAACAAAGCCGCTGAAATTTGCGAAAAGTACTTGACAAAAGGCGATAAAGTTTATGTCGAAGGAAAAATTAAAACCCGTAAATGGCAGGATGAAAGTGGAAATGACCGTTACAGTACAGAAGTAAACGTAGACGAGTTTACTTTCTTAACCACCAAAAATACAGGAGAAGGTGCAACAGCTGCACCTCCGGTAAAAGGAGAAAAAGACGATTTACCGTTTTAACGTTCAAACAAAATAATTGGATCCAGAACCCGCCATACCTTTATTTATTTCCATCGCCACCTCGGCTACATTAATCAAATGGGTTTTGATGGTCTTTTTATTGCTGGCGTCAGCATTAATCTCTGGCGCAGAAGTGGCCTTTTTTTCGTTAACCTCTTCTGTACTTGAACAAGCGAAAGAAGAAGGCAAACGAAAAGTAGCGCTAATTGAGGCAATGTTAAAAAAGCCAAAGCGACTTCTCGCAACAATACTAGTGGCAAACAACTTCATCAATATCGCCATAGTTCTTCTTTTTGCTAGCTTGAGTGAAGGCTTATTTCAAGGGATAGAAAACCCCTATTTACAGTTGTTTATTGAAGTGGTTGTTATCACCTTTATAATTCTTCTTTTTGGAGAGATTTTACCCAAGATTTACGCCAACAGGAACAATCTAGTTTTTGCGCAGTTTATGGCGGGAAGCCTCTACAAGCTCGACCATTATTTTTTGTTTTACCTTACTTTACCCATGAGCCACCTCACGCTTTTCTTGGAAAGGCGTTTTGGACAGCGATCGAAGACCTTTTCTGTCGATCAACTTTCAGAAGCACTTGAGTTAACCGAGCAGAGCGATACCACCAAAGAAGAAGATAAAATTCTACAGGGAATTGTCTCCTTTGGAAACACCGATACCAAGCAGGTGATGTGCCCACGTATTGATGTATTCGCCTTGTCTACCACCATGTCTTTAGCAGAAATTGTGAAGTTGATTATTGAAAATGGCTATTCGCGTATTCCCGTTTATAAAGACCGGCTTGACACCATAGAAGGGATCTTGTATTCAAAAGATTTAATGCCCAATCTTCACCGTAAAGATTTTGATTGGACAAGCTTATTAAGAGAACCTTATTTTGTGCCTGAGCACAAAAAACTAGATGATCTTTTAAAAGAGTTTCAGCAAAAGAAAATCCATATTGCGATAGTAGTAGACGAATATGGCGGTACTTCTGGAGTGGTTACGCTTGAGGATTTAATCGAAGAAATTGTAGGCGATATCTCAGATGAATTTGACGACGAAGACATTGAGTATTCAAAAATAGACCATAAAAATTATGTTTTTGAGGCCAAAGTAAGTTTAAAAGACTTTTACAGGATCACAGATTTAGACCTTGAAGAAAGCTTTGAAAAGGCAAAAGGGGAAGCAGAAACCTTAGGTGGTTTTATTTTGGAAACTGCGCAAAGTTTACCCAGATTACGCCAAAAAATTAATTTTGAAAACGTTTGCTTTACCATAGAATCAGTCGATAAAAAACGCATTAAACGCGTAAAAGTAACTTTGCCTTAATGAAAAATATTGGTCTACTTTTTTTGTTTTTGCTTGCCCTTTCTTGTAATGATAGTGCGATGCTACCAAAGCCAAAAGCACAGTTGAGTTTACAGTATCCCCAACCCATTTATACTGAGATTAACAATACCTGTCCCTATCAATTTAGTATCAACGACAAGGCCAGTTTTAAAACGCTCAATAATTGTGAAAGCAAGGTGGTTTACCCAGAGATGCGAGCGACTATTTACCTTTCCTATCGTTCGATAGAAAATAATCTCGATTCACTGTTAGCAGACGCATACCAAATGCCAAGTAAGCATATTATCAAAGCGGCAGAAATTCCAGAAAGGGTCTTTATCAACCCAGAGAATAGAGCATATGGCACCATGTTTCGTATTGTGGGAGAAGCCGCTTCGCAGGCTCAATTTTTCTTAACGGATAGTGTAGATCATTTTCTTGTGGGCTCTTTGTATTTTTATACACGCCCTAATTATGACTCCATCATGCCAGCAGCAAGATTTATCGAAGGTGATATGATCAAATTAATGGAGAGTTTAGCGTGGAAAGACTAGGTTTCTCTTTTTTATTCTAAAGTGAAGTCACTTACAGAATAAGCCTCCCCGACACCTTTAACGACATCAATAATCCCATTTGGATTAATTTGTGCGTCATCAAATTCGATCATTGCTTTTTTTGAGGGGAAATCAACAGTTGCCTTTGCGACTCCAGGAGTTGCATTGAGTTTTTTTTCAATTACAGCGGCACAGCCCATCGCACAAACCATTCCTTCAATGGTCATGGAAACGGTAGCATTAGCAACCACAAGCTTAGTTGTTTCCTCTTGCTGTACAGGAGGAGTTTTCGTTTCTGGTTTTTTAGATTGACAGCTCGAACCAATTACCAGAATCAATAAAACAAGCAATGCTTTTTTCATATTGCTAAATTACGGAAATAGTCAAAATATATTTTTAGAAAAGCCGCACATTTGTAAAAAAAAGTAGCGAATGTCTGTTGCGGTAAAAAAGTGGGTTTATCTAATTGTCTTATCCATTATTTGGGGAAGTTCTTATATTTTAATTAAAAAAGGCCTGGTGGGTTTGACCCCTATTCAGCTGGGGGCATTTCGTATTTTAATGACCACTGTTATTCTATTGCTGGTAGGATATAAAAGCCTGCGTGGCTGGTCTTTTGAACAATGGAAATGGCTAGCATTTACAGGTTTCTTTGGCACTTTCTTTCCTTCTTTCCTTTTTGCTTTTTCTGAAACAGAGATCAATAGTTCTGTGGTTGCCGTTTTAAATGGTTTAACCCCCTTGTTTACCATTGTAATTGCCTATTTCTTTTTTCAGCAAAAGGTGAAGAAACGTCAATTAGGCGGGGTTTTGGTGGGCTTTTTGGGAACAGTTATTTTAGTAGCGCAAGAGTTTAGTTTAGCTTCGTCTGGGGACGGTCGATATGCTTTTTTAGTGGTTATGGCTTCTTTGTGTTATGCCATTAATGTGAATACAATAAAGCATAAGCTTATCGGGGTTGCACCCATGGCGATTGCCTTAGCGAATTTTATCGCTATCTGTATTCCAGCCCTCCTTCTTTTATTGACCTCTTCCTTTCCATGGAACAGTTTTTATGATGATCCGATTATTTTAAAATCCATGGGCTATATCTTTATTTTATCTCTTTTTGGAACGGCATTTGCAAAAGTATTGTTCAATGAATTACTGACGTTTTCCTCCGCTGTTTTTTCTATCTCTATCACTTATTTGTTGCCCATTGTTGCCATTGGCTGGGGGCTTTTAGATGGCGAGTATTTTGGTGGACTTCAATGGGTGGCAAGTGGTTTAATTTTGGCAGGAATTTATTTGGTGACAGAAACAAAAAAAGCGCCTTAAAAAAGACGCTTTTTACTCCTCTGCATTTTCCTTTTTCCAATTATTTAAAATCTTCGTCAGAAAAAGAGACGTTCAACTCAAGCGATGAGGTGATGAAATCTATTTTCTGTGGCCCGAATGATTGTGTCGTTGTATGGGGAAATAAAAGCCCATTCACTGCTTTATAGTCGCCCAAAAGGGTTTCTTGCGTAATGGTATTTCCTTGCATTTCTTGGGTTTCGCTGATTTTTATTTTTAAACCACTTTCTACTTCATAAAAGTAAGATTTGTTTTCGCTTACTTTTAGTTCGTATGCTTTACTGCCATTTACATCAACAATTCCTGCGAGGCTTAAAGTGCTGGGATCTAGGGCTAATTCTGCAAAAATGGCGGTGTCAGGTAAAGCTTTTTCAAGGGCGATTGCATCCATTGGCATCCGTTGCCCTTGTGCTTCATTATAGCCCTCTGTTTTGTTAATTACTTGCTTTTGCATGACATTGCCCATCATTTTAACGCTAAGGAAAGATTGTTGGGCATTGGTTTTTTTGCTTTCTATTTCAAGGGTCATTCCCTGCATGCTGGCAGAAGCAATTTCCTTTTTCGATTGAACACTTTCTGCTTTATCTCTTCCGCCTATGGCGTCAAAATAAGCATTGATAACACTGGTCGCATTTACTCCTTCTGGAAGCACGCTATCATAGTCAGGGCGATCTATTTCATTGCCATATTTATCATAGAATTTGATTGGTAGTGTTGCACCAAGTGGAGCCACTTTTTCTAGATTTTCAAGAACTTCACTTCCTTTTCCTGTGACAAAAATGCGCGCATTATTTAGGTGGAAATATTTTTGGGTAACCCGCTGTATGTCTTCAACACTAACCGCATTTATTTTTTGCAAATAGGTGGAATAAAAATCGCTGGGTAGTCCTTCCGTTAAGATAGAAAGGGCATATTGTGCAATAGTGGAAGGACGTTCTAGGGCTAGGACAAAATTCCCAACATACTTTGCTTTAGCTTGATCTAGTTCTTTTTGTGTAACGGGGAGTTGTTGTATTTTCTCTATTTCTTTCACCAATTCAACAACAGAGCTGTCAGTAACCGCATTGCGAACACTAGCATAAGCCCGCATGCGCGAACGGCGATATTTATTGGTGCTTAAAGAAGAATAAGAGCCATAGGTATAGCCTTTATCTTCCCGTAAGTTTAAAAATAAACGGGCTTGAGCGCCACCTCCTAAGATGTTATTGGCTAGAATAACAGGGAAATAATCTGCATCTGTCTTTTTGATCTCTGTTGTAAAATCAACAGAAACTTCAGACTGTACCGCATTGGGCATTTCGATAAAGTTGATTTCAAGGGCAGCCGCATTTTGGGCTACAGGAAAAGGATTTCCTGTAACTAGATTTCCTTTCCAATCTTTAAACAACTGGGTTACTTGCGTTTTAACAGTCTGAAAATCAACATCCCCAATAATGACCAAATAGGCTCCTTTAGGGGTAAAGTTATTTGCGTAAAATTGCTCAACATCTTTAAGTTGAACCTTGTTTACAGTCGCTTCCTGAATGAATTCTCCTGCAGGGTGATTTTTCCCATAGGTAATTAAACTTTCTACTCTTCTTGCAGCAGCAGCCACTGAGTTTTCGTCTGACTTAATTCCCTCGATTAATTTTTCTTTTTCTTTATCAAATTCCTCTTGAAGAAAGTTAGGGTTTAAAGCAGCGTCTGCCATTAAGGTTAACACTCTAGGAAAATAACGGGATAAAGAAGAAGCAAAAGCACTTGAAGAACCAATGTTAACACGAGCACCTAAATAATCTACTTCTTCATCAAAATCGTCTTTAGCGATTGCTTTTGACCCTTTCCCTAACATACTCGATAAAAGGGCATTTACTCCAGCAAGTTCTCCTTCAAAAACAGGGGGTAGGTCGATATTTAAGGTGGCAGAAGCACGAGGTAGTTTGTGGTTTTCCACAACAAGTACCCTTAGTCCATTTTTTAGTACAAACTCTTGCGGTTCGTCTAATTGGATTTTAGGCGCTGGTCCCGGTGCTGGTTGTAGGCTTCGATCGATTTGCGCTTGTAACGGAAGCAAGCCTAGCAATGCTGCGAATAGGAATATACTTTTTTTCATAGTGGCGCTTATTTTTTAGCTGTTTCTGGAAGATAATCCAAAACCAGGCGTTCATTTTTATTTAGGTATTTTTTAGCAACGGCTTGAATCTCTTCTCGCGTAATTGAGCGAAACACGTCTACTTCTGTATTGATGCGGTTCGTATCTTTATAAAAAGTATAGTACTCAGCCAAAGAGTTTGCAATACCTTCAACAGAAGCATTTGAGTTAACAAAGTCTGTTTCAAATTTATTTTGCAATTTTTGGAAATCCTTTTCAGAGATTAAATTGTTTTGAATTTTCACGACTTCTTCGTCTATTGCTTCAACAAGACTTTCTAGGCTATTATCACCCAAGGGTAAGCCAAAGATAAGATACATTCCATAGTCTTCTTGACTGATATTAAAAGCGCCAACCTGTAGGGCCATTTTTTCCTCGTCGACCATTTTCTTGTACAACTTAGAACTGTTCCCATCGCTTAAATAAGTAGAAATCATGTCTAATACTTTCGCATCTCTTGTGGTCACAGACGGCATTCTGTATCCGGTAACTACCGCAGGAATTTGAATATTTGGATCATAAGCAACTGCTTTAATAGGCGCTTTTATAGGCTCTTCTGTGATGTTAACTCTAGGCACATCTGCTCCACGCGGGATGTTAGAAAAGTAGTCGTTAATCATTTTTTTAGCTGCGGGAATAACAATATCTCCCGCAACAACGAGTACTGCATTATTGGGCACATAGTATTTTTTATTAAAGGCTAAAAATTCGTCTAGCGAAGCAGCATCAAGATGCTCCATTTCTCCGATAGTGGTGTGTTTATAGGGGTGATTGACAAAGAGATTCTTTTTGACATTCTCTAAAAACTTTCCATAAGGAGAGTTGTCAACTCTTAAACGTTTTTCTTCTTTTACCACTTCATTTTGGGTATCTACCCCAATTTTGTTAATCACAGGGTGTAACATACGTTCAGATTCTAGCCATAGCCCTAATTGTAAATTATTCGATGGAAAAACTTCATAGTAATAGGTGTAATCATCGTTGGTGTAGGCATTGTTTTTTCCGCCATTAGAGGATACGATACTAAACCATTTTCCTCTTTCTATGTTTTTTGTCCCTTCAAACAATAAATGTTCAAAGAAGTGGGCAAATCCAGTACGTTGAGGTTCCTCGTCTTTTGCCCCTACGTGATAAAGTACAGAGGTTGTTACAACTGGGGCACCATTGTCTTGGTGTAAGATTACGTGAAGGCCATTGGGCAGATCGTATTCTTCAAACTGTACTTCTTGGGCTTTAACGGTCACCCCAAAAAGGAATAAAATTGAAATAGATAAGATTTTTTGCATAGAATGAAACTTTATTATAAGACGTTAAATTAGCAATGATGTTACAACTTTTGTCTATATAAGGCAATAAAATCAATAAAAAGCCATTATTAAAAAAAGGGACTATAAGTGTTTACAAGATTATTTCCGTTGTGGGTGAGTTTATGTGCGTTCTTGGCATTGATTAATCCAGCCTTATTTACATGGTTTTCAGGGCCATGGATTACCTACGGCTTGGGGGGAATTATGTTGGGAATGGGCTTAACCCTTCAATGGCAAGATTTTAATCAAGTTTTGCATACCCCTAAATGGATTTTTTTGGGATTATTCTTTCAATTTACCATCATGCCTTTGTTGGGTTGGGGCCTTGGAATATTATTCCAACTTCCGCCTTTTTTTGCCGTAGGCTTAATTTTAGTTGCCAGCTGTCCTGGGGGTACAGCCTCTAATGTGATCGCTTATCTTGCTCGTGCAAATGTTGCTTTATCTGTTGCCATGACCACCTGCTCAACCTTGGTTGGAATAATTGCAACTCCTTTTTTAACGGCAAGTTTATCAGGGAGCTATTTAGAGGTCGATGCTTGGGGCTTGTTTTACAGCACCCTAAAAGTCGTTTTACTTCCACTGAGCTTGGGGGTAATTTTCAACCAATATTTTCCCAAAAGCACCCAAAAAGTGATTCCTTTTGCTCCGCCTATTGCGGTCGTCTTAATTGTTTTAATAGTAGCAAGTATTATTGGGCAAGGGAAAGCCATTATTCTAACGGCTGGTTTTAAGTTGATTTTTGCCATTATGCTTTTACATCTTCTGGGTTTTGTAATGGGTTTTATACTCAGTCGTTTGCTGATCAAGGACAGGGCTGCAAGTAAAACCATAGCGATAGAAGTAGGCATGCAAAATTCTGGTTTAGGGGCTGTTTTGGCTAGAGAAAATTTCAGTAATCCAGCGACGGCAATCCCTTCTGCTATCTCAAGTTTGGTGCATTCTATTTACGGAAGTATCTTTGTTTCAATTTTTAAAGAAAAAAATAAAGTTTAACCCTATGCAAAAAGTTGTAATTGTTTCGGCAAAAAGAACCCCCATTGGAAAATTTATGGGAGGATTATCTGCTGTGCCAGCGCCTACCCTAGGAGCGATAGCCATAAAAGGAGCACTTGCCGATGCAGGGGTAGATCCTTCGTTAGTAGAAGAAGTTTATATGGGAAACGTCTTGCAGGCGGGTGTGGGCCAGGCGCCAGCACGTCAAGCGGCCATTCAAGCAGGAATACCAGACACAGTACCCTGTACTACAGTCAATAAAGTGTGTTCTTCTGGAATGAAGACCATTGCAATGGCAGCACAAGCAATCGCTTTAGGCGATGTTGATATTGTGGTTGCTGGCGGAATGGAAAACATGAGTCTAGCGCCCCATATTGTTCCTATGCGTACCGGCGTAAAATTTGGCGCAGCCCAATTAGAAGACGTTATGCAAAAGGACGGCTTGATCGATGCTTTTGACCAAGTCGCTATGGGTACTTTTGCCGATGCTACTGCGGTAAAACACAGCATTTCTAGAGCAGAGCAAGATGCTTTTGCCATTGAATCTTATACCCGTTCTGCTGCCGCATGGGCCAGTGGAGCGATGAAAAATGAAATTGTTCCTGTCGCTATACCACAGCGAAGAGGGGAAGATAAAATTATTGCCGAAGACGAGGAATATACTAACGTAATGATGGAGAAAATTCCCAACTTACGTCCCGCTTTTACCAAAGAGGGAACGGTTACTGCCGCAAATGCCTCCACCATTAATGACGGGGCGGCAGCCTTGGTGTTAATGTCAGCAGCCAAAGCAAAAAGTTTAGGACTAAAGGTCCTTGCGACCATTGAAAGTTATGCCGATGCCGCGCAAGATCCTAAATGGTTCACGACCGCACCAGCAAAGGCCTTGCCCATAGCTTTAGCAAAAGCAGGGGTCAGTCAAGAAGAGGTAGAACTGTTTGAATTTAACGAAGCCTTCTCTGTAGTAGGCTTAGCCAATATAAAAATCTTAGGCCTTGCGGCCGAAAAAGTTAATGTACACGGAGGAGCAGTTTCCTTAGGACACCCCTTAGGATGCTCTGGTGCGCGTATCGTGGTGACTTTATTAAACGCAATGCAAGTCAATCAAAAATCTTTAGGAGCAGCCGCCATTTGCAATGGCGGGGGGGGAGCTTCTGCATTAGTCATTCGCCGATAAATCGTGAAAAACTTCCTTTATATAATATTACTCTGTAGCAGTTTTATGACTGCTCAAGAAGCACATATTCTTTTTAATAGAATGAATATGGCCGTTTATAATCCGGCCTTTACAGGTACGAATGGTACTTTTGTTTCCCTTAATAGCCGCAGTCAATGGACGGGGATCAAGGATGCCCCTAAAACCAATTATTTAATTTACCATTTGCCTAAAAGCGAAAAGGTTGCCTTAGGGTTCACCGCGCAAAACGATCAAGTTTTTATTGAAAACAAAACACATTTTACTATTGACTATAATTATCAATTGCAGTTAAGCGAAGATCAATTCCTTTATTTAGGATTAAAAGGAGGGGGCTTTTACAACAATATTGATGTCAATCGACTCGAGCGTTTGTATGCCACTTATAACCCCGCACTAGAGCCAGTAAAAAGTTATTTTACCCCCATTCTGGGATTAGGGATACATTATCAAACGCCGAATTATTTTATTGGAATAGGGGTGCCAAGCTTGTTTAATAACAAACGCTTCCAAGACAACAATGGTTGGGAAACCACCGCGACAGATGTTGCCTATGTTTATTTTTCTGGGGGAACAACCCTAGCGATAAATGAAAACTTCAACCTTGAGCCCGTCTTGATTTATCGCGCTGTGCCCAATATTCCAAATCTTTTCTCGGCCACCGTTGCCGTAAACTTTAAAGAGCAATTTTCTATTGGTGGGGGCTATGCAAATAATAATAATATGGCCTTTTTTGTCTCTTCAAAAAATCTAAAAGGAATTGAATGGGGCTATGGTTATGAGGTGATGAACCGAACAGATGCTACTGCTATTCAAAACAGTACACACGAACTTTTTATTCGGTTTTATATTGCCCCTTCTTCTAAGAAGATTCAAAAAATTAAAAAGCAATTATGATTCCTAAACCTTTCTATAAATTAATATTTGCTAGTTCGATATTTTGGCTTCTTCCATTAGGTGCTATTTATGGTCAATTTACGGGAACCAATAAAGTAATGAATAATGGTTACCTGCGTTTTGGAGATGGAACAGAAAATTCTATTACTAATACTGGAAATTTAAAACAGCCCTGGTTTTATGACGAGACTACAGTACCGCCTGTGTGGAAAAAGTTAACCTTTTCAAGTAGAGATCTCGAACATA
>CBFHVC010000029.1:0-24026 GCA_965659515.1 Candidatus Arcticimaribacter sp.
ATAATGAATTGACTCGCCGCAGATTGATTGGCTTGATGGGCGGCTTGTAGCGGTTTTGCACTTCCCAACACCAATGGAACAGCATGCGCAGGCAGCAGCTCCACTAGCGCTTGATTGATTTTCTGACTCTCTAAAGCAGTATTGTCTGTGGCATAGGGCGATGTGTGAAATTGTGCCGCAGTAATGCCCAAGAGGTTAAAACGGGGCTCTCCTAGCGCCCGAACTAGGGCAAATAAATCATCCAGTTCATTGGCAGTGTCTGCATCGATGATTAGGGGCAGCTTCCCTCCTTCTGACTGGGCAAAAACAGCCCCAAAGCCCAAAAGGAATACACAAAACACTAAAGGGAGTTTTAAAGCCATTTGTTTTTTTAGCCAAAATACTAAATCCCAAAGAAAACTGTCTTGGAATTGACTTGATTTGGTTCTGATTAGCTATTTATTCGGAAATAAAAGCTTTAGGCTACTTCTGCTTTTTTGCTATATTTACATCATAATCGACCCTAAATCGATACGCATGAGTGAGTTAACCTACCCCCACTCTCCTTTTTTGTATTGCTTTAGGAATTAAAACCTTAACTGTGCTTTAGCTCATGGCGAGAACTAAGCCCCTTCAATTAGACCAAGAGAGCTTGGAAAGGCTTTTGTTTACGGTTCGCCGGAAAAAGGTGCTGTTGGATCATCATGTGGCGGAATTGTATGGGGTGCCTACACGTGAGGTCAATCGTGCGGTAAAAAACAATCCAGAAAAGTTTCTTAAGGGCTATGTTATGGAGTTGAATAACAGTGAGTTGCGAGGTTTGCGGTGGAAAATTTCCACCGCAAATGCCAGTAAAAGAAGAACACCACCTAAGGCTTTTACAGAAAAAGGCCTCTATATGTTAGCCACTATTCTCAAATCCAAACAAGCGACCAAAGCGACCCTTCAAATAGTGGAAACCTTTGCCAAGGTGCGGGAATTTGGGAAAGTGGCCAGGTCCCTTGCCATTGAGAAAGACAAAACCAAACAACAAAGTCTTATCACCAAAAGCGGAAAACTTATAGGAGACATCTTAAATAACGAATTCGCTAAAGACACCACGAGTGAAACCACCATTGAACTCAACTTAGCCATGCTAAAAATCAAGCATACCATTAAAAAAGATAACAAAAAATGAAGATCACACTAAAGGAAATTAGCCTCCGAGCCTTGACCAAGGGCTATGTGGACAACCAAGAAAGCGGAGTGCGGGGCTATGGCGGGAAACTGGACATTCGTCCCCCCTATCAACGGGAATTGTCACCCCCCTTATAGGTAAACGATTGTGAATCGCTTTACTCCTTCTCTTCCATTTGATCAACTGGAAGTCGTGAATGCTAAAGCATTTCACACGAGGCAATTCCGACTGATGAACTTCTATTTATCAAATATTCAAAGATGAATAAATTGTACTTTGGAACAACTGCTCGTTTTATCATTAGGCGTTGTGATGGGTTGTGAATCGCTTTCAAATTGTAACTTAGTTCAGCTTTCAAAAGCAAAGGATTGAAGCTCATCAAGTTGTGATTCGCTTTCAAATTGTACTTTAGAACAACATAGATGGATAAGTGCGCCTTATGCAAGAGGTTGTGATTCGCTTTCAAATTGTACTTTAGAACAACGAACTTGAACCTTTAAAGTCATCTACACTAGTTGTGATTCGCTTTCAAATTGTACTTTAGAACAACTAACCTCTGGGACAGGATTAACAACAATGCGTTGTGATTCGCTTTCAAATTGTACTTTAGAACAACAACTACAGCTTAGTAGGTGCGCCCCAGAGAGTTGTGATTCGCTTTCAAATTGTACTTTAGAACAACGGGATATAGTTTCCGATGTTGTACTTGGTAGTTGTGATTCGCTTTCAAATTGTACTTTAGAACAACAACGCTACGGTGATAAAATTGACCTGACTAGTTGTGATTCGCTTTCAAATTGTACTTTAGAACAACAGCATCCTTATAGGGTGCTGTTTTTTAGTTAATTATGCAAAAAAGGGATGCTTAATTTTCTGTAAAAACAATTAAAAAGTCATTTTAACTCTTTTTTTTCGCTTAAAACAGCTCCAATTGTTGGGGCATTTCGGGCAAAGTTTCCTTTTTTTTAGCCACAAAAAGTTCCATCATTCCAAATTGCTTGTCCGTTATATGCAAAATAGCAATATGTCCTTTGGGGGGTAAAAAGCTTTTTACACGCTTGATATGCACCATCATATTCTCTCGACTTGGGCAATGCCGTAAAAAGATACTCCATTGAAAACGGTTAAAGCCGTCTTTTTCTAAACGATTCACAAACTGGCGATAATTCCGTTTGTCCCTTTTGGTTTCGGTAGGTAAATCAAAAAACACCAAGATCCACATAATTCTATATTGGCTTAAACGATCAAACAAATGTTGGGAGTTTAAGGGTTTTTCTTTGTCCAGAATAACACTGCTGTAAACTGGCGGTACTTTGCTGTACAGCAAGCATCAACGGGCTTTTTTGCTGATTAATCATTAAATCTAAGGTTGGGATTTTCAACAATACCCGTTTGCTTTCTTGATTAATTTCCTCCACTCCTATTCCCATTAAATAGAGGACTAATTGATCTACAAAAGGTCGATAAGGTTCCATCATGTCATCTGCCAAACAATAGGCATTGTATTTATTGTGGTGATGGATACCTAAGGTGGGCAATAAACCGGAGCCCACTAAGCCTCTAGCGACCACTCCCCTCAAGATGGTATAACCATAATTTAATAGTCCGTTAGGTGCGTCTCCATAACGTTCTCGTACAAACTTTTGTGTTCCAAATAGGTGTTTCCAATAATAACTAGCCGCTTGGGCTTCATAATTATTGGGGTCGCCATTTTTAACTTGCTTGGCCAAGCGTTTTAATTTTGGAGAAAGATGACCTTGGTGAAATAATAATGCAGCTTGATTGGATATTTTTGCTTGAATGACCTGTTTCCATAACTGATCTTTTTTGGCTTGGCTCACGGCAATCTGATTTGCAAAATGCTCTTGTTGCAAACTGTGCCCGTCTAGGTTTAAAAACATCCCCAAGGGTAAATGGTGTGCATCGCAACTAATGACCGCTACATTGTTACCCAATAATGCATTAAGCAAGGTAGAGGTTAGCGTCAAGCGAAAATGATCTAAAATGACTACACCTATATCTTCTAGAGGCACAGATTTAGACGCTGTAGTATTGGGATAACGTAACACTAACCGCTGTTTTTGCGTGCTGAGATAACATTCATTGCCAAAATAGAGGGTGCGTTTCATTAATACTCTCCCACTTTTACAATTTGACCTAAATGATTTATTCTTATCTTAACTATATTAGTTAACCCTGAAAGACCTTCCCTTTTCCAGGTAATTCCTTTCAACGAATTATTATTTTCAACAGATGTTTCAAGATGATGCCTGAAAAAATAGTCTTTCCTGGCAATTTTTTGGACTCTAAATAAATTAGCACTGATCAGACGATAATTGGAAGCATCTAATAAATCAATATTAGATGGATTAAAGCCTATTTGGTCATTTGGAAAAACAAACATTTCGTTTTGTTTCATTGTAAATAAGAATTTCCAACCTAAATGAGCATTGAAAGACTTATCAATGATATTCTCTCCTATTTTACTGCGTGTTACCGCCTCAAAAAAAGAAACTATTTGATCTTGTAGTTTACCGTTTTCATCTTTATAAATTGCCACATGATGATTGTTCCCTGTGCTGACATAACCTGAAGGGACAAGTGTTCCTTGTTTATCTAAAAGTAGATTTCCAAAGTGATCTTTTTTATAGTGTAAGGGTTCTGAATTACTTACACCAGTTATGGTGACGTTTTTTATTGCAATTCCTTTTTCTTTATTTAACCATATAGGGTTTTCGTCCAAATTGGAAAAGGCTTTCTTTTTATCTCCACTAACTTCTTCTAGACGCTTTTGCAATATAGCTTGCAACCCCTTATCTACCACCTTTTCAATCTTCAAATAGGGGCTTACCTCTTTGCGAATTGTATAAAAGGCTTCCAATTGAACTAGTTTAACTCTTTCTGGTACTTGTTGAGTATGTGCTTCGTCCACCCATAATGGGTTTTTGGAAAGTGCATTTTTACCAGTAAAAGCCTTTTTGGGATTGTTGTCAAATTCAGCTAATCTTAAAAATAGTGCCTTCCTATACTTCTTATTGGCAACTTTTTTAATTTTCTCTGCATCAAACTTACCACCAATCTTTTCTTCTTTAGTTATGTAGCGCTTCTTTCTTCCATATACCGTTTCGTTATGTAATTTACCTCTTGGGGTTAAGGTGTCTTGTACATGTTTTTTACCTTTTTTCTTTGTTTTATTTTTATTTCGTGTACTAACTTTATTTTTGGCTTTAAATGACACCAACGTACCGTCTAAATGCTTCTTTGCTTCTGCTCTAAATTCATCTAGAGGCATTGGAGGTTTTACAATCCGCCTGCCATTAGCACCATGAACAGTTTCTTTGTCTTCTATACCTTTAATTTTATAGTGCTCTTTATGGTTTTTATCACTTCTTGCGCTTAGATAGTTAAAGTATTGAACATGGCTGGGGCGAGTAAAAGCTACTGTAATGGCATCCATGATATGATGACGGTGATCGTTGCGCTTGGTCCAATTCTTAATTTTTCGAATTTCGTTACCCTCTTTGGTTAACTCCTGCTCCACTAACCCTATTTTTTCATATTTCTCCCAGTTTAATTCTTGCATTACATTTATCAGTTGCCAGTCCTGTCGCAATTTATGTGTAACACTTCCAGAAGTTGGATTTACATTCCTACAAATGCTAGATAAAAGTTCCAATGCCTTTTTAGCGATATATTGACTGTTACGCATATCTCTGTCAATAAAACCATCTGGAATTTCACTTTCTGTCATCTTTAGTTTAAGATATTTCGCTTTACTTATGACGCCTCTTCCTTTATCGTAAAGCATTTCAATTCTTGCTAAATACGCCTCTTTTTTATCTTCTCCAAGGTATTCAGCCACAGCGTCTACCCCAGTTTTATTTCCTTTTTTCTCATTAAAATCCCTTCTAGAAATGGTTTTATTGGAAAAAGAGTCATCAAACAAACGCGCTTTTGGTATAATGTGTTCTACATCAAAGTTTTTAGAAAATAATTCCTCAACAGGAACATAAGTATTGGTGTAAAGTGTTTTATAACCGTTGTTTTTTAATTCTTCCCAAAGTTTATACTTTATAATATCATTTCGGGTAATACGTACCCCTGAATTGAAAGGATAAAGTTTTTTTAAATCATCTCGAATATTGTCATGTCTTGCTGTGGCTTGATTAATTGAGGTAGTCATTTCAGCTCGCTCTTTAGCACTTTTTTTGAGTTCTCTGGCCAATTCAACTCTAATTTCATCAAACTTCCCGTATTTATCAATAATGGCATTGACCACATTAATCAACTGATTAAGTATTTTCTCTACTACTGGGTTTCGCAAGCTGTTTTTCGGAAGTAATTCTAGTTTATCGTTTAGAGGACGTTTCTCATTTTCTTCTTTAGTCAAATAATTTGAGTGATTGTATCCTGCCAATGAAGATGCTCCTGAATATTCGTGCCCTGCTTTTAAATGGGGGATGATTTTCAGGATGGCTTTGGTACTTAAACTACCATAATCGTCATTAAATACTATGGAAGAAAGTATCGTAGCATACTCCCTTTCAAAACCAAAACTTTGCTTAAGTTTTTTAATCAATTTTTCATTGCCTGTTTTAGAATCATCTCCTTCATATGAATAGAGTAAATGCCAAAATTGGTAAGCAGGTTGATTTGTAAATTCATGCCCCTCTAAATCAGTATTAAAAAATAAAATAGACGTATCAACCCCCACAGTAGAAAACACACCTTCGATGGTTTTAGTAGTTTCAGTTGCGTTTAATTTATTCCACTCTATTTCATGTCCAGAAATTTCGATGATTTGCTTAAACTTATCGTATAGCGCACCATTAGTTAGATTGCCGTCTAGACCATTTTTAAAGTTGATTTCCCAACCCTCCTTTGACTTAAGGTTCGTGAGTTGTAACACTTGAGAAACACTTAGGTTTTTTAAATATTTAGCTCTTGAAATAGTAGCTGTTTAAGTTCTAAATCAGGTGTTCTCTTTTCCTTAGTAATAATATTTTTAAATTCTAAATCATTCAGTTTTTGCCAAATTTTGAACTCTTGAAATAATGGAGAAGATTTTGGACATACTTTTGGGCCAATTATTTTACGCTTGGTTTTCCCATCTTTTGTTATTTCCACCTCTTTTCCTTCCAATTCGCAAACACTAATCAACCCTTTTTGAGATTTTAATCGTCTCTGGTAAAAAATGATGATATCTCGAATATGCATTTTTAACTCAGGGGTCAAGACTGCATGATGTTTTGCCTGTGTTTCCCAAATCTGTTCAAATTCATCCAAATAATCTTGGCGATAGAACACCTGTTTTTTTAATCGATTATGTGGATTGGCTTTTATTTGCTGATAAAGGTATTGCCCGACCGTTTGCTTATTAAAAAAAAGGGCTTTACTTCGGTCACTGATTTCAGAAAGCAGTCCACTTGAAGCACTTATTTGTCCATTAATTTCTTGTAAAACAATTACAACTTGTTCCAAATCTAATTGATTGAATAGCCCTTTTACGCGCCATTGATAATTTTCCAATCGTAATTCTTTTCCTTTGAGAGTTCGCTTTAATCCTACTAAACCAAAAGGTGCTTCACAAATTTTATAGGTAGCATTTCTCTTTTTATCTTTTAGCTCTTGCTTTAGTTTTTCTGTAAATTGAGTTGGATAAAATTCCATTTGTTTTTCCCAAATACGATCAAATTCATTTTGTAAATCTGAACGATAAAAATCAGGACTTCCTTTTTTGTCTTCATTCAAACGCTCTAGCATCAATTCTCCAGGAGTAAGCTTTTCATTGTGCAATTTTTTAGCGAGATCCATACCGTCTATAGCTTGCCCATCGCCCTCATCTTTGGCTTTGCGATTGCTTTTATAACCTCGCTTTTTATTTATCGCAAAAAAGACCCTTGCTAATTCTTCTAATTCAATACGTTGTGTTGCTGCTTTAGCTCTAAGCTCCCAAATCTTATGGTGACGATTACTTTCTTCATTGGTAAGTTTGATTTTGTCCGAAATGAGATTGTTTTGAAGCAATATTTCTTTTAATGCTTTTCTCCTTAATTTGTAACGATCTAAATTTCTTCTGGCCCCTCGTTTAGATGTGCGGCTAGCATTTAATGTTGATGATTTTCCTTTTTGAAAGTCCGATTCCTCATCAGTAGTAAGGGGAATAATCCGGACTCCTACTTTTTCTATTGAAGGCTTTTCATCTTTTGATTCATTTACTAAAGCCCATCCTATTGAGGTGTTCCCTAAATCAAGTCCAAGTATTTTTTTCATATGTAAATTATTTTATTATATTGAAATTCAATTTGAAGCGATTCACAATAAGGATTATTCCGTTGTGAAAACATCAAGCTGCCTCGTCTTACAATACGGGGCTTTTTTTATCCCTTATGTTTTACATGCAAACAAATCTCAATTCGTTCATACATGGGATTGTGCGCATATAGGCTTTGAATTTTAGCCGAATAGGCATCGTGTCCCGCTCGTAAGATGGTCGAGACGGTTTTGTTTTGACTCCGCGGCAGATAGCCCAGTTTTTTCTCTTGAAACGCAACTATAACGGCGTATTCGTCATAGCGATTATCAGGTTCAGGAATCAGTTGTAAGGTTTGTCCAATTTCCAGTTGTTTCCATACTTCCAGCACCTCATAGTACTGTAAGCCGGCAATATAACAATGGAGGTAGTAGGTCGAAGATTGTTGCATGATAATAAGATTAGGGACACCTAAGATAGTAAAATCTGTTAAAAACTCGGTGAATAACCTTACTGTTCCTTAGGCTGTTATGGGAGAAAAAGGTGTTAAATTAGAAAAAACCATACGCCATGAACGATCGACCCAATGATTTACGTCGCATTCGACCCGAGATCAAGAAAACGCAACAGTTTGCCACTATGGGCCAAGAGGAGCGCTTTCAAAACGAGACCCTCCGCCCTATTTTAAAACTGCAAAACCCTTTGTTTGTTGAAGTCTTTCATCAATACATCGAAAAGCGCAAGGGGGTGTTTTACGACCTAGGCTTAGAGAAAAAGCTGGCCTATATCGAAAGTAGTTTAATCAAGGACCAAAAATTCCGCAATTCTGTTAAGGGGATGATTATCGGTCAATTTACAGTGGCAGAATACCGCCAATACAGCTGCAATTCTTCGGCCTTAAACAAGCGCATGATGAATATGGTTATCGAGCGATTAAAAGACCAAGTCCAACTCTTTGATGCCCCGCCTGTGCCCGTGGCAAAAGTAAGCTAGCTTAAAGCAGGGACTCTCCGTTTAAATCGGTGGTTAAGACACTGCTCATATAATCGAAATAGGGTCTTACTGCCTTAAAGGCGCTGTTTATTTGTATCAGAAAGTCAGGAGCCAATACTTCTTCGTCGCTGTATTTTTTGGTAAATAGATAGGCCTTTTTCCGAATCAAATCAATATTGGGATCCTCCTTAGAAAAGCCTTTGGGGGCAGTTTTCACTTCCTCTCCTTCTAGTGCTCCCCAAATCTTTTTAAAGACCGGATTTTGTGTGATTTCGCGAAACTCAGCAGCATCGACTTCCATTTCTTTCCTAATGCGCAACAGGTCTTCTTTGCTGGGATTCCAAAATCCAGTCGCAATAAAATTATTGCCCGGTTGCAGGTGCAAATAATAGCCCCCGCGCAAAGCTGGTTTTTCGCGGTGAAAAGAAATCCCAAAGCTGGTTTTATAGGGGGTTTTATTTTTAGAGAAACGCACATCGCGGTAAATGCGAAACAACTTAAAGGCATCAATACTATCGTGTGTATTCATCAAGTCTTGCAGCGCGGTGGCAAATTGTTTTGTTTCAGCTTCTAGCGCTTTAAACCGCGGTTTCTGTGGTTCAAACCATTCGCGGCTGTTGTTTTGTTCTAGTTCACTAAAAAACGCCAATACGTCTGGGTTTATTTGTATGGCCATGGGTTTATTTTAAGCTGTTGATCCAACGGTTCACTTTTTCTTCTAAGAGAGCTAGCGGAATACAGCCCGACGCTAAGACCACGCGGTGAAATTCCCGGATGTCAAAGCTTTCGCCTAGGGTCGTTTCGGCTTTGCTGCGCAATTCGCGGATTTTTAATTGCCCAATTTTATAGGACAAGGCCTGCCCGGGATTGGCCATATAGCGTTCAATTTCAGAAGTGATTTTTACCTCAGATTCCGACTCGTTTTCAAGGGAGTATTGAATGGCTTGCTCACGGGTCCACCCTTTTGAATGCATGCCGGTATCTACCACCAAGCGAATGGCGCGGTGCATTTCTGCCGCCAGCATCCCAAAGTATTGATAAGGGTCTTCATAGAGGCCCAGCTCCTTCCCTAGCGATTCTGTATACAAGGCCCAGCCTTCGCCATAGGCACTGTACCATAAATTCTTTCTAAAAGAAGGTAGTGCAGTATTTTCTTGTTGCAAAGAAATCTGGAAGTGGTGCCCAGGGATAGCTTCGTGCAAGAATAAATCCTCGTCTTGGTGCACATTATAGGTCGCTACATCGCGTATGGGCACATAAAAAATCCCAGGTCGTGTCCCGTCCAAAGAACCTGAATTGTATTCTGCACTGGCAGAAGCTTCTCTAAAGGCTTCGGTACGTCTAACCTCAAAAGGCGTTTTGGGCTGTAAAGAAAACAATTTGTTCACTTTTGGAATAACCCTTTGATGAATGGCGTTAAAGTTATCAATCACCTGCTGTGGATCGTCAAAAGGCATTAAGGCTGGCGCTGTTCGCACATGATCAAAAAAGGTCATCAAATCCCCTTCAAAGCCCACTTCGGCCTTTATGGCCTCCATTTCTTTGCGAATTCGTGCGACTTCAGCTAGCCCCAATTGGTGAATTTCGTCTGGCGTCATATTGGTTGTAGTGTAGCGCTTGATGGCATGCTGATAATAGTCAGCACCCCCGACTAAAGCGTCAAACCCACTGCTTTTTCGGCCTGCGGCCAAATATTCTCCCGCCATAAAAGTGTGCAAACGGCGATAGGCTGGAATTACTTTGTCTTGAATTAAAGAGATGTAAGCAGCTGTAAAGCGGGTTTTTTCTGCTTCGCTGAAGGTCTCAGGAAGGTTTTTGATGGGGGCGTAAAACAAATGCGCTTCTGGGGTTTCAGTAATCATTTGCGCGAGTTGCGGAATTACCTTTTCAATCAAAGGCGTGGGCAATACCCATGCTTGTTGTATTCCTTCTCGCATTTTTTCTTCTGCCGATTGCATCCAGGCGAGATAGCCCTCTACGCGCACCAACCAGTTCTCATAATCTTGTGCGTTAACAAACGGTTGGGCGCCTTGTCCGCTGGCCAATTGTCCAAAACTCAAATGAAAAGACCACATTTGGTCCAAGGGCATTAAATCTTTTTTGTATTTTTTTTCGGCTAAAGCAATCTCGATTTCCCACAACATCAGTTGTTTGCTTAAGCGTTGGTCTTCACTTAGAATCGCATCGGGGAAAGCTGCCAAGCCGGCTTTGTATTTTTCATTTAGGGCGATTTCTTTGGCAGAAAATTCCTCAGAAAGATAATTGGGTAAGGTATCATTGTATCTGCGCTCGCCTAAATATGTAGACGGCAAGCGATAAAGCGCTAAACTTTCTTGATAAGCCTCTTCTAAATAGGTGTCAAAATCTGCAGCAGTCTTGGGGTTGCTACAAGCCGTTACCACGGCGAGTAACAGCAATAAATAGGCGTTTTTCATCTCTCGTTAATTTGTACTAAATCTACAAAAGATAATGGACTCTCCCAATCAGGTAGGGGTACTTACTTTTTTCGTGCACGCAAAGTGGCTTCAATGTCTTTCAAAGAAAACCCTTTGGCCTGTAACAAAATAAGGTAGTGAAAAAGCAAGTCGGCACTTTCGTTAAGAAAAAGCGCGTCGTTATCATCTTTCGCTTCAATAACCGTTTCTATGGCTTCCTCGCCTACTTTTTGGGCAATTTTATTGATGCCCTCACGGAAGAGCGAAGCGACATAACTTTTGTCCTCATCTGCTGCTTTGCGTTGGGCGATGGTGTTTTCCAATTCAGAGAAAAAGCCAAATTGGGATTGATTTTCAACTCCCCAGCAGGTATCAGTTCCTTTGTGGCAGGTTGGCCCTTTTGGGTTGGCTTGAATCAATAAAGTGTCTTGATCACAATCGACCTTTAAGTCGACTAATGCTAAGTGGTACCCACTTTCCTCTCCTTTGGTCCATAAACGTTGCTTAGAACGGCTAAAAAAGGTCACCAAGCCCGTTGCTTGGGTCTTTTCCAGTGCAGCTGCATTCATATAACCCAGCATTAAAACGGTTTTGGTGGTAGCGTCTTGAACAATGGCGGGTAAGAGTCCGTCCGGGGATTTTGAAAAATTGAGTTCCATAGTTTTATAAGCGAACAGCAATTTGCTGCGTTTTGAGTTGTTGTTTTAAATCGGGCACACTGATTTCACCGAAGTGAAAAACACTTGCTGCTAAAGCAGCGTCGGCTTTTCCTTTGGTAAAGGTATCAATAAAATGGGAGCTATTTCCCGCTCCCCCTGAGGCAATAATGGGAATATTTACTGCTGCAGAAAGTCGGGCTAAAGCTTCATTGGCAAAGCCTTTCTTGGTACCATCGTGATCCATTGAGGTAAAAAGAATCTCGCCGGCACCGCGTTCTTCGACATCTTTGGCCCAATCAAAAAGATCAATTTCAGTAGGGACCTTCCCGCCCACCAAATGTACTTTCCATTGTCCATCAATCTGCTTAGCATCAATGGCTACAACCAGACATTGACTCCCAAAATGGGTAGCGACTTCGTTAATTAATTCTGGGCGTTTTACCGCTGCAGAATTAATTGAAACCTTGTCTGCCCCGTTTTTTAAGAGGATAGAAACGTCTTCAACTGCGCGAATACCTCCCCCAACAGTAAAGGGAATATCAATGGTCGCGGCCACTTTTAAAACCAATTCCGCTAAGGTTTTGCGTTGTTGTTCTGTTGCCGAAATATCTAAGAAAACCAATTCATCGGCATTTTCGCGGGCATATTGCGCTGCCAGTTCAACCGGATCGCCAGCATCACGTAGATTGACAAAATTCACCCCTTTTACGGTGCGACCGTCTTTGATATCTAAACAAGGGATAATGCGTTTGGTTAACATACTAGTCGTTTAATTGGGTTAAATCGTGGTGGTTATAAAAGCCTAAATCGGTTTGCGTTAATTGCTTTACCCAAAAAGCAATTTGTCCCACATGATAGGAAAAATGCTCTATGGCATGCAGCACTACACCTACTCCAGACAGTTCAAAGCCTTGCACGCGACGCACTTGGGTATATTGCGCGGCATTGGCCTTTTGTATACTTTCAATGGCTTGGGTAATGGTTTGGTCTAAAATATTTAACAAGCTTGTTTTTGTGAATCCCCCAGAGGTAGAAAACTCTAGATCGCGTTTTCTTTCGTCGGGAAGCTCACTTAGCGAAGCAATGGCATATTGGGTCATATTACCACAAATATGCAACATTTGATTCCCCAGGGATAAACCGTTAGCAAAAGGTAATTCCCATAAGTGCTCCTCTCCTATTTTAGTGAAAGCCAAATGAATCATGCGCTGCCCCTCTTCCAAACGGAAAATGGCATTTTGCTTGAATTCATGCAGGACTTGTTCCTCCATTAGGCTTGGTTTAAGATAAATTGCTCTAGCTGTTTTAAGGAAATTCGGTTCTCGTAAATCGCTTTCCCAATGATGGTGCCTTCACAGCCCATTTCGGCCAATTGTGGAAGTTCGTCAAAGTGGGAAATGCCGCCTGAGGCGATAAGTTTCACCTGGGTTTTTGCTAAGATTTTTTTATACAAATCAAATGAAGGGCCTTGTAACATCCCGTCTTTACTAATATCAGTACAGATGGTGTATTCAATCCCTTTCGCCTGATAATGGGCTAGAAAATCAAAGAGCGATTGATCTGAGGTTTCTAGCCAGCCGTCTGTGGCGATGAATTCTCCTTTAACGTCTGCGCCAAGGATGATTTTATCTGCTCCATAAGCGCTAATCCACTGACTAAATACTTCGGGTTGTTTCACTGCGATACTTCCACCAGTTACTTGTTTAGCTCCACTTTCAAAAGCGATGCGTAAATCATCGTCGGTTTTTAATCCACCACCAAAATCAATTTTTAGGTTTGTTTTTGTGGCGATTTTTTCCAAAACCTTGTGGTTGACAATATGCTTTGACTTGGCACCGTCGAGGTCTACGAGATGTAAATACGCAATCCCGTGATCTTCATAGGCTTTGGCAACTTCTAAAGGGTTTTCATTGTAAATTTTCTGCGTACTGTAATCGCCTTTTGAAAGGCGTACACATTTTCCGTCTATGATGTCTATCGCTGGAATAATTCTCATAAGGCTAAAAAGTTGTTTAAAAGTTGGCTTCCAGCTTTACTGCTTTTCTCTGGGTGAAATTGCACCCCGTAAAAATTGTTCTGCTGAAGTGCGACACTGTAAGCGCCGTCATAATCACTTTGGGCAATGGTTTGCTCTACCAAAGGCACATAATAAGAGTGCACCAAATACATGAAGTCATCCGCTTTAATTCCCTTAAAAAGTGGTCCTTGCAGTTTGGAAATAGTGTTCCATCCCATCTGAGGTACTTTTACCTTATTTGAAAAACGAACGACTTTTGCTCGAATAATACCAAGACCGTCTACGTCGCCTTCTTCGGTTGTGTCACAGAGCAATTGCATGCCCAAACAAATGCCCAAAACGGGTTGGGTTAAGGTGGGAATCAATTGATCTAAACCATTCTTTTGGAGTTTTAGCATGGCACTTGCTGCAGCACCTTGTCCAGGAAAAATAACCTTGTCTGCCGCTTTAATCACTTCAGGATCATCGGTAAGGATACTTTCAACGCCTAGGCGTTCTAAAGCAAATTGCAGGCTGCGTACATTGCCCGCGTCGTAATCTATAATGGCTATCATCTATAAACTGCCTTTGGTAGAAGGTAATATCATTTTATCTGGATCGCGCTTAACGGCCACCTTAATGGCTTTGGCAAAGGCTTTAAAAATGGCTTCTATTTTGTGGTGCTCGTTGGTTCCTTCAGCTTTAATGTTGAGATTTGCTTTGGCACCATCGGTAAAGGATTTGAAAAAATGCATGAACATTTCTGTTGGCATTTGTCCAATCATTTCACGTTTAAATTCGGTTTCCCAAACCAGCCAGTTTCTTCCGCCAAAATCAATGGCAACTTGCGCTAAACAATCGTCCATAGGCAAACAAAAGCCATAGCGTTCTATCCCCAATTTATTACCCAGGGCCTTTGCAAAGGCTTCGCCTAAAACAATGGCAGTGTCTTCAATGGTATGGTGTTCGTCTACCGCTAAATCGCCTTTTACCTCAAGTTCAAGGTCCATGTTTCCATGGCGGGCGATTTGATCTAACATATGATCAAAAAAAGCAATCCCGGTATCGATGGAACTTTGTCCACTCCCATCAAGATTAAGGCTTAAGCGAATATCTGTTTCGTGGGTGGTGCGTTTTTGGCGAACAATGCGTTGTTCAAGCTTTAAAAACGCATAGATCTCTTTCCATTGCGTTGTTTTAAGCGCGATAGCGGCCGCTAAATCTTGACTGGCTTCCGCTGCGCCCAAGGCTTCATCATTGGCGATAAAAAGCCCTTTTGCCCCTAGGTTTTTGGCGAGTTCCATGTCTGTTAAACGATCCCCGATAACAAAAGAATTGGGCAGGTCATACTTGTCTTTATCTAGGTATTGGGCTAAAAGACCTGTGCGGGGTTTGCGGGTAGGTGCATTCTCAGCAGGGAAACTTTTATCGATGAAGATTTCATCAAAAACAACCCCTTCATTTTCAAAGCTTTTTAAAAGAAAATTATGGGTTGGCCAAAAGCTGTCTTCTGGAAAACTAGCCGTTCCTAATCCATCTTGGTTGGTCACCATCACCAATTCATAGTCCATTTCCCAGGCAATTTTGCCCATATAGGTAAAGACTTCTGGATAAAAAACAAGCTTATCAAGCGCATCCAATTGATAGTCAGAAGGTTCTAAAGCTAAGGTTCCGTCACGGTCTATAAACAATACTTTTTTCATGCTGTTTCCATGGTGCGCAAAGCGCTGATTAATGCGTTATTTTCTACAGGTGTTCCTACCGTAATTCTAAGGGTATTGGCACAATTCAGGTTTTTAGAAGGATTGCGCACGACAATTCCCCGCGCAATGAGTTGATCATAGCGCTTACTGCTGTTATCAACTTTAGCCAAAAAGAAATTAGCGTGGGAAGGATAGATTTTTTCAAGAAAAGATAAAGTAGAAATTTCGGCGATAACACGTGCTTTTTCTGTTCTTATTTGTTGCACCTGTTGTTGAATTAAGCCTTGTTCCTCTAAACGTTTTAACACAGCCGCTTGTGACAAAACATTGATATTATAAGGTGCTTTTACTTTGTTCATCAAATGAATGATTTGAGGATCAGCAAAACACATTCCTAATCGAATCCCAGCTAAACCTTGTGCTTTAGAAAAGGTTTGCACCACAATAAGATTATCATAATCAGATAATTGTGGAAGAATCGATTGATCTTCGGCAAATTCCACATAGGCTTCATCTACGACCACCAAACCGTTGAATTCTACTAAGAGCTTTTGAATATCTTCTACGGCAAAACAATTCCCGGTTGGGTTGTTTGGACTGGGAATAAAAATCATTTTAGTGCGCTTGTTCTGTGCGGCTAAAATGGCGGGGACGTCTAACTGAAAGTCTTTTGTTAAAGGCACTGCAATGGTTTTTACGCCATTGATATCTGCACATACTTGGTACATCCCGAAGGTAGGCGGTAAAATAATTGCTTCATCTTTTCCAGGGGTACAAAAGGCAATCATCAATTGATTCAATACTTCGTCACTCCCGTTGCCTAAATAAATTTGATCTATTACCACCCTTTTACTTTCTGCTAGACGCTGCTTTAACTTCTTTTGCATAGGATCGGGATAGCGATTCATGCCATTGTTAAAGGGGTTTTCATTGGCGTCGAGTAAAATCATTTCTCGGCCGTCGTTAACAAACTCTTCTCTAGCAGACTGATAAGGCTTTAACGCCACTATCTCGGGGCGAGCCCATTGAAGTATGCGGTCTTTAGGCTTCATACTTAAGGTTGTTTAGGCGTAAAGTTACGGCGTTTTTATGGGCTTGTAAACCCTCTGCTTCTGCCATAATTTCAATGGCTGGGCCAATGTTTTGAATGCCTTCGGCAGATATTTTCTGGAAGGTCATTTGCTTGAGGAAACTGTCTAGATTCACGCCACTATACTGCTTTGCATAGCCATTTGTGGGTAAGGTATGATTGGTTCCAGAGGCGTAATCTCCGGCACTTTCTGGGGTGTAATTCCCCACAAAAACAGAACCTGCATTTTGAATGGCATCGACATATAAATCCTCTTTTTCCATGCAAATAATATAATGCTCTGGCCCGTATTCATTGATGAAATCTATGGCGAGCTCATCAGATTCAAAAGCGATCATTTTAGAATTGGCAATGGCTTTTTCAGCAATGGCTTTGCGCGGTAAAACCGCAAGTTGGGTTTTGATTTCTTCTTGAACAGCAGGCAAAATAGTTGCGTCTGTGGTTACAAGAATAACTTGGCTGTCTGGCCCGTGTTCTGCTTGCGAAAGCAAATCTGCTGCCACATAAGCGGGAGATGCACTGGCATCTGCAACCACCAATAATTCACTTGGTCCAGCAGGCATATCGATGGCCATATTATAGCGGGTAGCCCATTGTTTTGCCACAGTAACATATTGATTTCCTGGACCGAAAAGTTTATAAACCGCGGGAATGGTTTCTGTTCCAAAAGTCATGGCCGCTATGGCTTGAATCCCCCCCACTTTAAAGATTTTAGTCACACCGCAAAGTTGTGCAGTATACAAAACTACATCAGGTAAATTGCCTTCTTTATCTGGAGGTGAACAGAGTACAATCTCTTGGCAACCTGCAATTTGTGCTGGAACAGCCAACATTAAAATAGTAGAAAACAAAGGGGCTGACCCTCCAGGAATGTACAGTCCTACCTTTTGAATGGGCCGTTTTTCCTGCCAGCAATTCACCCCTGGTTGGGTTTCTAGTGCAACCGTTTGTGTTTGTTGCGCTTGATGAAAAGCTTCAATATTGGCTTTGGCCAATTGAATACTAGTTTTCAAGGCATCACTTACGCCGGCAACAGCTGTTTCAATTTCTGCTTGGGAAACTGCAATTGTCTTTAAATTGGTCTTATCAAATTGCTGGGTGTAGGCGGCAACCGCCTTGTCCCCTTCTTTTTGCACTTGTGTAAAAACATCAGACACCAGCGACTCTAATGCCGCATAAGATGCCGTGGGACGTTCTAAAAGCTTTATCCATTCTGCTGGATTAGGAGAAATAAATTGTTCCATTAGCGCACCATTTTTTCAATTGGACACACTAAAATGTCTTCTGCACCCGCTGCTTTGAGTTGGTCAATCACTTCCCAAAAATCACCTGCATTAATTACCGAATGAATGGAACTCCAACCTTCCTCTGCTAGAGGCAATACTGTGGGGCTTTTCAATACAGGGAGAATACCTGCAATTTCTTCAATGCGGTCGTTAGGGGCATTGAGTAGGATATACTTTGATTTCTTTGCACGTAATACCGCTTGAATGCGGAAACGAATGGTTTCGATCAGGCGTTCTTGTTCCACTGTGCGCTTTACCCCTTGCACTAAAACTGCTTCAGAATCCAAGATTTTTACCACCTCGGTAAGGTTATTTTTAAACAGGGTGCTTCCGCTGGAAACAATATCACAAATCGCATCGGCTAAACCAATGTTTGGCGCGATTTCTACAGAACCATTAATGATATGCAAGTCTGCTTCAATTTGCTGTTCCTTTAAAAATTGTTTTACCGTATTAGGATAAGAAGTCGCAATTTTCTTACCAACTAAATCATTTACTCCTGTATAAGTGCTTCCTTTAGGTAAAGCAATGGAGACGCGGCATTTTGAAAAGCCTAAATGCTCAATGATTTCTAGGTCATTTCCTTTTTCTACTAGGGTATTGCTCCCTAAAATGGCCAAATCCACTACGCCATCTCTTAAGTATTGCGGGATATCCCCGTTGCGCAAAAAGAATACTTCCACCGGAAAATTTCTGGCGGCAGCTTTTAGTTGATCTTTCCCATTGTCAATGGAGATGCCACAGCTTTTCAATAAAGCAAGGGATTCTGTGTTTAAACGACCAGATTTTTGAATTGCTATACGTATCATAATTTTAGATTGTGCTTGAATCAAAGCGCATTTTTTAAACTAAAAAAACCCGCCTGAAGTTCAAACGGGTTATTCATATAATTGCATACATCAATTAACACTCGCTTGAACGACTGTGTAAATGATGGATATGGATTAGGTTTCTTTTCATTTATGGTGCAAATATAAACTTTATTTACCAATTAAAAAGAATTATTGATTTCCAAGGATGATTGGCAAGCCACCTTCCCCACTACCAATAACAATCACTTTTGAATTTGATGATTCTGATAATTTAATGGTTGCTTCAATTCCTTTTTCTTGAAGAATTTTATCGGTCAAAGACGCACTTAAAATACGGTTTGCAGTCGCTTTTCCTTCTGCATCAATACGTTGACGTTCAGCTTCTTGCTTCGCTTTTTCAATTCTAAACTCATATTCTAATGCCTCTTGTTCTTGATTTAGCTTGCGTTCAATCGCTTGACGAATGGCAATCGGCAAGGTTACATCTCTAACTAAAACTGCATTCAATTGCACATATTGGTTTTCGACAACCTTTTTGGTTTCCTCGTAAATTTCATTTTGAATGGCATCCCGCTTGGTAGAGTACAATTGCTCTGGGGTGTAGCGTCCAACAACAGAACGCGCCACAGCTCTAATTTGTGGGATAATGATGATGTTGAGGTAATTTTCTCCTTTGGTCTTGTGAAGCTTTCCTAAATCGGCAATTTTTGGTTGATATAAAACAGAAATATCCAAGCTGATTTCTAATCCATTGGAAGAGAGAACTTGCATTTTGCTTTCAAAAACTTCTTGTTGCTTTACATTGTAAATATACACCTTGTTCCAAGGGGCAATAATGTGAAAACCTTCTCCTAGTGGTGGCGCGTCTGTAACGACCCCTCCTCCAAAGGTTTTAAAGAGCACCCCAGCTTCTCCATAACCAATGTTAATTGATGATTTTGAGATAAAAATGATTAAGATAAACCCTAGGGCTAGTGCGGGTAATCCAATTTTTGGTAATCTGTCCATAATAATTTTATTTTAAGTTAACATTCCGCCGTCAACATTAAGGACTTGTCCCGTAATGTAATTCGACATATCTGAGCCTAAGAAAACACATGCATTTGCAATGTCATCTGGAGACCCGCCGCGTTTAAGCGGTATTCCGTCGCGCCAACTTTGCACAACATCTTCGGGTAAACTTCCCGTCATTTCTGTTTCAATAAAGCCGGGTGCAATGACATTTGAGCGAATATTCCGCGATCCTAATTCCAAAGCAATTGACTTAGAAAAACCAATGATTCCTGCTTTTGAGGCAGCATAATTGGCTTGCCCAGCATTCCCTTTTACGCCAACGACAGAACTCATATGAATGAGGGAGCCTTTGCGTTGCTTTAAAAAGGTGCGTTGAACAGCTTTGGTCATATTAAAGACCGACTTTAAATTGACTTCAATGACCTTGTCAAAATCTTCTTCGCCCATACGCATCAACAAATTATCTTTTGTGATTCCAGCGTTGTTGATTAAGATGTCAATGCCTTCAAAATCTTTGAGCACCGCTTCGACCAAGGCCTGCGCCTCGTCAAATTTAGCGGCATTACTTTGGTATCCCTTGGCATTAACGCCAGTGGCTTTGAGCTCTGCTTCAAGGGCATTGGCTGCTTCTACAGAACTGCTGTAGGTAAAGGCAACATTGCAACCCTGTGCGGCAAAAACCTGGGCAATTCCACGGCCAATTCCGCGGCTTGCCCCAGTAATAATCGCTGTTTTTCCTTTTAATAATTGCATAAGTAAAAGATTAAGCGAGTACCTCTGCTACTTTTTTTCCAATGGCTGCAGGAGAGTCTACTACGTGAATTCCACATTCGCTCATGATGCGTTTTTTGGCTTGAGCGGTATCATCAGATCCACCGACGATTGCTCCGGCATGGCCCATCGTTCTTCCTGCAGGAGCTGTTTCTCCAGCAATAAAGCCTACAACGGGTTTTTTGTTGCCAGTCGCTTGAATATACTTTGCTGCGTCTGCCTCTAATTGTCCTCCAATTTCACCAATCATCACGATGCATTCTGTCTCTGGATCGTCCATAAATAAAGCAACAGCATCTTTTGTTGTCGTTCCAATGATTGGGTCACCACCAATACCAATGGCCGTTGTGATACCGTAACCTTCGCGAACAACTTGATCAGCTGCTTCATAGGTTAAGGTACCCGATTTTGAGATAATCCCAACGTTTCCTTTCTTGAAAACAAAACCAGGCATGATCCCTACTTTCGCTTCTCCTGGGGTAATTACCCCTGGACAGTTAGGGCCAATCATTGTACAATCTTTTCCTTTGATATAATCTGCAGCTTTTACCATGTCAGCTACAGGAATCCCTTCAGTGATGGTAATAATTACTTTAATTCCTGCATCTGCCGCTTCCATAATAGCGTCTGCTGCAAAGGCTGGTGGAACAAAAATGATTGAAGTATCTGCCTGTGCTTCTTTAACTGCTTCAGCAACGGTATTAAATACGGGCTTATCTAAATGGGTTTGTCCTCCTTTTCCAGGGGTAACACCTCCAACTACATTCGTACCATACTCAATCATTTGCGTGGCGTGGAAAGTTCCCTCGCTTCCGGTAAAGCCTTGCACAATAATTTTCGAGTCTTTGTTTACTAATACGCTCATTATCTAATTCTTTATTGGTTGTTTATTGTTGATTTATTCTTTGATTCTTTCGATGTAACTTCCCTTTTCTGCATCGACTTTGATTTTATCACCTTCATTGATGAAAAGTGGAACATTGATTCTTGCTCCTGTTTCAACAGTAGCAGGTTTGGTCGCATTTGTCGCCGTGTTTCCTTTAACACCAGGTTCTGTATGGGTGACTTCAAGGACAACGCTAACAGGCATATCAACCGATAAGGGCATGCTGTCTTCTGTATTGATTGAAATCGTTACAACTTCACCTTCTTTCATTAAGTCTGGACGATCTAAAATATTCTTTTCTACGCTGATTTGATTGTAATCCTCGTTATTCATAAAGTGAAAAGTATCGCCTTCACTGTAAAGGAATTGAAATTTACTGGTTTCAACACGAATATCTTCAATTTTATGTCCTGCAGAAAAGGTATTGTCGATTACTTTCCCGTTAGAGACGCTTTTTAGCTTTGTTCTAACAAATGCTGGGCCTTTACCTGGTTTAACGTGAAGAAATTCAATGATTTTATAAATATCGTTGTTGTATTTAATACAAAGTCCTTTTCTAATATCTGATGTACTCGCCATAGGGTTTAATTTTTTCTAAAGTAGCCTTTCATGATTCCACGATGTGAGTTCTTGATAAAATCAAGAATTTCGTCTCTTTCTGGGCTTACTTCCATTTCAGCTTCGAGAATTTCTGCTGCTTGAGTGTTATTGTAATTTTTCTGATAAAGTATTCTAAAGATCGATTGAATCTCTCTAATTTTTTCGGTTGTAAAACCTCTTCTTCTTAAGCCTACTGAGTTTACACCTACATAAGACAAAGGCTCGCGGGCCGCTTTTACATAAGGAGGGACATCTTTTCTCACCAAAGATCCACCTGTTATAAAGGCATAATCTCCAACGGTACAAAATTGATGAATGGCAGTCATACCCGCCATAATTACATAATTTCCTATGCTTACATGTCCTGCCAAGGTACTATTGTTAGAAAAAATACAGTGGTCTCCTACAACACAGTCGTGTGCGATATGACAGTAGGCCATAATGAGGCAATTGTTCCCAATAATTGTTTTTTGGCGATCTACTGTTCCTCTATTGATGGTGACACATTCTCTGATGGTCGTATTGTCACCAATAATGGTCTGGGTTTCTTCTCCGTTGTATTTTAAATCTTGTGGGGGTGCAGAAATAACTGCCCCAGGAAAAATGGTACAATTTTTACCAATGCGTGCGCCTTCCATAATGGTAACATTGGAGCCAATCCAAGTACCTTCTCCAATAACAACATCATTATTAATGGTTGTAAAGGGATCAATTACGACGTTTTTGTCAATTTTTGCGCCAGGATGCACATAAGCTAAGGGTTGATTCATACTTTTTCTTTTCGAATGATTTGCGCCATTAACTCACCTTCTGTTGCTAGCTTACCATTGACAAAAGTATATCCTTTCATATGGCAAATTCCTCTTCTTATGGGCGTAATAAGTTCTAACTTAAAGATCAATTGATCTCCAGGATGAACGGTACTTTTAAATTTAACATTATCAATCTTCATAAAGAAGGTCAAATAATTTTCTGGATCTGGAACAGTGTTCAACACCAATACCCCACCTACTTGAGCCATGGCTTCTACCTGAAGTACACCAGGCATAACTGGGGCCCCAGGGAAATGTCCTGCAAAGAAAGGTTCATTCATGGTAACTCCTTTTGAACCAATTACATGGCTTTCGGATAATTCATGAATTTTATCTACCAATAAAAAAGGAGGACGATGCGGAAGCATCTTCATGATTTGTGTTACGTTCATCAATGGTGGAATGGTCATGTCGACCGTTGGGACATTAAGCCGTTTTTCCTGCTTGATGATTTTCGCTAGTTTTTTGGCAAATTCAACATTAATTCGATGTCCCGGCTTGTGGGCAATTACTTTTCCTCGAATGCGTTGCCCAATTAAAGCCAAATCGCCAATAACATCCAATAATTTATGGCGGGCTGCCTCGTTAGGATGATGCAATGAAAGATTGTCTAAAACACCATTGGGCTGCACGGCGATAGTTGTTTTATTAAATGCTTTCTTTAGTCTTTCCATGTTCGATTCAGACAAAGGTTTATCGACATAAACAATTGCATTGTTTAAATCTCCTCCTTGAATAAGGCCATTTTCTAGCAACATTTCTAACTCGTGAAGAAAGCTAAATGTTCTTGAAGAAGCAATGTCTTTTTCGTAATCTTCCAAAGAATCCAGATTGGCATTTTGTGTTCCCAAAACCTTGGTACCAAAATCAACCATGGTTGTAATCTGATAGGATTTTGAGGGAATAATGGTCATTTCACTCCCACTAGCTTCATCTCTAAAATTAATCACTTCTTTGACAACATACTCGTCGCGTACTTCTTCTAAATCAATAATCCCCGCTTCTTTTAAAGCATTGACGAAATGAATGGACGATCCGTCCATGATGGGGGGTTCTGGTGCGTCTAAATAAATTGTACAGTTGTCAATTTGCAATCCTACTAAGGCCGACAAAACGTGCTCTGATGTATTGATTTTAACACCATTTTTTTCTAAGTTCGTGCCTCTTTGGGTATCAGTAACCCATTGCACATCTGCTTCAACAACAGGAGAGTCTGCTAAGTCAAAGCGAATGAATTTATACCCACTATTGGCAGGAGCTGGAGCAAATTTTAGAGTAACATTTTTACCCGTATGTAATCCTACACCTGTAAGAATTACTTCTTTTTTAATCGTAGTTTGAAAACTATGCATGTTGTTGTTTTTCTAGGGCGTCTAATCGTTTAACAATTGCTGGGAAACGTTTAAAAAATATGTATGATTTAATATAATCTTTATAACTCATGGCGGGAGTTCCATAAAGCGCTTGATCGCTTTTAATATTACTGGTTACACCAGACTGGCCTTGTATTTTGACATTGTCGCCCACTTTTAAATGGCCAATGATTCCCACTTGCCCTCC
>CBFHVC010000030.1:0-24005 GCA_965659515.1 Candidatus Arcticimaribacter sp.
CTGGTAAAGGAGAAAAAAAGGCGGTTGGGCCATTTATTTTTCGCGAAGCAATGTGGGTTACTGTTTCTGTCATCCCATAGGTTTCAAAACATGCTGTGCGCTTTTGCTTTAACTTTTCCTTCAGTTGAATCGAAGAAGGAGCCCCACCGATCAAAAGTGTTTTAACCAAGTTCAAATCCTCAAATGCATGCGCCACCTGCAAAGGTACCATAGCGGCAAAATCATAGGCTTTATGTGTATGGGCCAAAACATTTCCATTGGGTGGTACCAAATCAATCTCAAGACCAAGTATCATGGCACGTACAAGCATCATCTTTCCTGCAATAAAATCTGCACTGAGGCAATGCAATGCCGTGTCGCCTATTTGAACGCCAAAATGATCTCCTGTTGCTAAAGCAGAATTGACCATGGCTTGTTTGTGATAACGAATGTGTTTCGGTTTTCCTGTAGAACCTGAAGTTTTTAGCGTGATGGTTTCGTTGGGCCTAATCCAGTCCATTAAAAAATCACCGATGGCTTTTTCGTGGGCTTCTCCTTCTTTTATAAAAGAATAAGCCACTTCAAAAAGATCGTCAAAACGATAGTGATTTCCATTGAGTAAAAAACGGTTATGGATATTGGTGTAATTGGGTTTTTTATTCATTTATCGGACGGATTAATTTATGATATGCGTTTTTCCAATGGTACTTTTTGGCCAAAATAAATAGGCTTATAGGGTAAATAAACAATAAGAAAAGAACCAATTCTGTGGCCAAATTTGGTGTTGAGATATCTTTGTAGAGAGAGGCCGTTTGAAAGGCGGTCCAGTCTGCAGTAACCAAAAGAGCTGTAATTAAATTATTGGCGACATGAAAACCTATGGCCAGTTCTATGCCTTCGTCCATTAAACTAATGATACCAAAAAACAAACCTGTACCAATATAATAGGCTAAAAGCCCATAGCCCAATTTATCGATTTCTGGATTGAGAATATGCAAACTACCAAAAATGACAGAAGTCAATAAAAGGGAAAGTAACCTACTCTTGGTTAAGTTAGCAAAGCCCTGCATTAAGTAGCCCCGAAAAATCCATTCCTCTAAAGCAGATTGAAAAGGAATAAACAAACAGGCAATTACAAACATAATTAGAAAGGGTTGCCATTCGAAATTCCACAGGTAATCTTCTGGAGAAAGCAATAAACTAATTCCAAAAATAGCTAAGCTTAATGCGCCCCAATAAAGGAAACCAAAGCGAATGCGGCTTAAGTCAATTTTTGCTCTTATTGTAGTAACTGAAACTAAACTTTGTTTGTGGATGTATTGAAGGACCATTAAAAAACCAAAAAAAGCAATGAAAGAAGGAATCAACAAAAGGAATAAAGTCAAGTTAGTGTCTAAATGCGCAAAATAATCCAATTGATTGTTAACGGCCACGGCTTCCTTTGGCAGAAAGAAAAACATCGGGATTTGTCCAAGAAAACTAAAGAGAATTACAATAAGTGACCCGACAAGATAAAAGCCAAAAGGGCGCTTTTGAGCGGAAAAGTCGGTTAGAAAAGAAGTTGATTTATTGTCTGCCATGAACGCGTTTTAGCTTTGTTAAGATACCCATTTTTTATTTCTAAAGGTGCAGGAATATTATTGGTGTACAAACTTCCTGTACCTAGACCTTGATGGCCTTTATATCCTTGCAAATAAGCCCATTGTGCAATTGCGTTTAAGCCAATATTACTTTCTAAGGCACTGGTAACCCAGCTGTCTATGCCCCTTTCTTTTGCTAAAGCAGTCCATTCTTCTGCTCCTTGAAATCCACCGATAAAACTGGGTTTTAGAATAATGTACTGGGGCTGGATGGTCTCTAATAACTTGATTTTCTCTTCCTTTTTAAAAACCCCAATGAGTTCCTCATCTAAAGCAATAGGAAGAGGGGTTACTTTACACAAGGCCTTCATGCTTTCCCAATTGCCTTGCGGAAGTGGTTGCTCGATAGAATGCAAGTCTAAATCGGCTAGAATCTTCAGTTTATCCAGCGTATCTTCTCCAAAAGCACCGTTAGCGTCTACGCGCAAAACCATTTGATCTGATGTATATTTAGTTCTAATGGCCTTTAAAATGGCTACTTCTTCTTTAAAATCAATTGCACCCACTTTCATTTTAATACAAGAAAAACCCTGTGCAAGTTTTTCTTCTACCTGATCTAACATGAATTGTTGGTCGCCCATCCAGATCAAACCATTGATGGGAATTTTAGCCGCTCCTTTTGTAAAAGCAGAGGGAAAAATAGCAAAAGGATCTGTTTGTGCAAAAGATAAAAAAGCCATTTCTACGCCCATTTGAATGGAAGGAAATTCTTCCAAAGCTTGATATAATGCTTTTTTACCTAGGTGAATATTCTCACAAACCCAGGCTAATTTTGTTTCGTAATCTGGACGATCATCTATGCTTAATCCCCTTAACAAACCACATTCTCCTATCCCTTGTTGCGATCCATCAGTTAAAATCAAAAACCAGCTTTCTTTTTCAACAAGGACCCCGCGAGAGGTTCCGCTGGGGCGTTTAAAGTTGAGCAAATGTCTTTTATAGGTGGCTTTCATATTTGATCAAAATAAAATCCAACAACAAATAAAACAGCAAAGAAGAAAGTGCTTAAAGCAACTACCTTTAACTCTGGATCTAAACTTTTTCCTCCCTTTGAACGCATCACCCGAATTAAATGAAACCCCAATGGAATTAGAAGTAGCACGGGTAAAAAAGCAGAAACAGTTTCGCCTTTAACAAAAGCAAAAATACTGCTTAAAGTAAAGCCCATGAGAATTAAAAAAGCATGATAAATTCGTCCTCTGTCAAAACCCAAAAGTAAAGGAACGGTGCGTTTGTTAGATGAAAGATCGTTTTCCATGTCGCGTAGATTATTCAGATTTAATACAGCAGTGCTAAAAAGGCCAATTGTTGCAGCAGGTAGTATCAACAAGGGGGGCAAACTTTTGGCCTGTAAAAAATAGGAGCCTAAAACACTTACTAATCCAAAGAAGAGAAAAACAAATAAATCACCTAATGCATAATATCCATAGGCAGAATCGCCAACAGTATATTTGATGGCTGCTACAATACTAGCGACCCCTAGGAACATAAAAAAAATGGCTTTGGTCCATTGGGAGGCATCGAAACTGCTGATGAGCAAAAGCAGCACGAGACTCATGCTGATTAAGACTGTGACTTGAATTCCTTTTTTTAAAGCTTTCCTGGTGAGTAATCCTTGTTGTAATACACGTTTGGGACCCAAGCGATTGTCATTATCGGTTCCTTTTACGCCATCTCCATAATCATTGGCAAAGTTGGATAAAACCTGAAAAGCAATGGTGGTTAAGATGGCTAAAAGGAAAATTTGAACAGAAAAACGCCCTTCAAGCCAAGCCAAACCATTTCCAACGATGATGCCAGCAACAGAAAGGGGAAGCGTTCGCAAACGGGCTGCTGCGATCCAGATGGTTATTTTTTGCATCAATTGTCGAGTAAAGTTCTTTCGGCAGATTTATAAGAAGTGATCCACAGATCATTTAAACCTAATGCGATTAATTCTTGTCGGAAATTTTCTGCTTCCTCCTCAGAAGCAAAATTGCCTAAAGAATAGGCGTTAAACGCCTTGAAAGGATGGGCTTTAAAATTGACAAAATGATCAGAGAACAAGAGAATATCACTCTTTTGAGAAGCAATAAATTGAACGGAATAAACAGTCACTTCTTTAAGGGTGTTTTGCAAGTCCTTTTCGCTGCCACCCAAGAGTTTATTTTGAAACTCCAATTGTTCAATGCGGTTCAATATTTCTGGGTCACTTACTGTTTCAGCATGATGAAAAATATAAATACCACACAAAACCAACAATGCCAGTGCAATAAAAAAACCTGTTCGGTAAATTGAAAAACGAAGTAGCTTTGCCTTATTCCTTTGATGTAGGTCTTGAAAGAAAGCGGCTGCTTTCTTCTCTAAATCTACTTCTTTGTAGAGGGCGGCTAATTTATCTTCGTCTATTAAAGGCATATTGTTGGCTTAAGGAAATTTAGGATACTGCTTAAAGTCAGGATCGCGTTTATCTAAAAAGGCATGTTTTCCTTCTTGCGCTTCATCCATTAAATAATACATTAAGGTGGCGTCTCCTGCTAATTGCATAAGTCCGTGTTGTCCGTCTAATTCGGCATTTAAACAACGTTTAACCATGCGCAGGGCCAGCGGGCTTCTTTTCTGCATAATTGAGCACCATTCAAGTACTGTTGTTTCTAGATCTGCTAGCGGAACGACTTTATTAACCATTCCCATTTCTTCTGCTTCATGGGCAGAATATTGGTTGCATAAAAACCAAATTTCACGGGCTTTCTTTTGACCAACGTGACGCGCCAGATAAGAAGACCCAAAACCGCCATCGAAACTCCCTACTTTAGGACCTGTTTGGCCAAAAATAGCATTTTCGCTCGCAATGGTTAAATCACAAACCACATGCAATACATGTCCACCCCCAATGGCATAGCCATTTACCATAGCAATAACTGGCTTGGGAATTTCTCTAATTTTTTTATGTAAATCAAGAACGTTTAAACGAGGAACGCCATCTTCGCCAACATAGCCACCAACACCTTTAACGTTTTGATCGCCTCCGCTACAAAAAGCCTTCTCTCCTGCCCCAGTAAATACCACTACGTCAATGTCATTGCGTTCGCGACAAATATCCATTGCCTCAAGCATTTGATTGTTGGTTTCTGGACGAAACGCATTGTAAACTTCTGGTCGATTGATGGTTATTTTAGCAACACCTTTATAGATTTCAAATAAGATATCTGAATACACTTTGATTGGGGTCCAATTGATTTCTGTCATGAATTTTTGTTTTAAAATTACGTCATTTATCCTTATTCTTCTTGCATTGTTTTAAAGTAATTCAGCAAGATTTGATCATTCAATTTTCTTGGGGTTTTTATCTCTAACAGCTGGGGGCGATTGGAGGGGCGAAAAAAACGCTTTAACTGCCATTTTAAAGCCAAGGGAGAAGCCGCAGAACGATAGCCCAAACCGTGGGCTTTACATACTTGCTTTGCCGATCTTTCTTGCACCGTTTCAAAATAGGTGTCATAAGCTGGACTATCTTTTTCTCCAGGTAAGATTCTAAAAATCCCCCCGCCTTGATTGTTCATAACAATAATTCGAGTGGTGGGTTTTAGATAATTATTCCACAGACCATTCGTGTCATAGAAAAAACTCAAATCTCCTGTAATAAAAAGCGTAGGTTGCTGGCTAATGCTTGCTGCACCCATCGCGGTTGATGTGCTCCCGTCAATTCCACTAGTTCCTCTGTTGCAATAGACCGAAGTGTTTTTTGGCAAGGAAAATAATTGTGCATAGCGAATGGTGGAACTGTTGGCCAGTTGCAGCATCCATTTTTCTGGTAAATATTTAAAAATTAAAGCAAAGGCTTTAAAATCTGAAAAGGGCATTTTTTCAATATAATTTAAACCCAATAGGCGCTGCTTGTTGTATTGTGCCAAAACAGTAATACAGTAATCACTTTGAACATAATCTTCTTTACGTTTCACTAGGGCCTCAAAGAAAACAGAGGGATGAATTTTAAGGTGCTTGCTCAAACAATAGTAAGTATCATAGGCTTTTTTGTTATCAACGTGCCAATGCTGTTGTGGAGCATAATCCCGTAAAAAAGCTTTTATTTTTTTAGAGACGACCATGCCTCCTAAGGTCAATAAAATCTCTGGTTGATAAGGGCTTAAATCTTCTTTCGTTTGTTCTAGAGGAGCAATAAACGTATCGATTGACTGGATAAAGGTGTAATGCGATAAATTAGAGGTTGTTTCAGTTAGAACAGTAACGGAAGGATCTGCGGCAAGATATTCTACTAGTTTTTCATCTAAACTATTGGGAGGTAAGACCCCCACTAATATCATTTTTTTGGGGGCAGCTTGCCATTGGTCTAAATAGCGAGAAAGCGATAAAGTAGTCGTCTGTGGTTCAAGCGGTGTACAATGTTGTAATAGTAACTGTGAAGATGTTGTGCTGTACAAAGGTTCTTCTAGAGGTATATTAAGATGTACCGGCCCTTGCCTTTCTAAGGCCATATTAAGTACACGATTAATGGCGTTTTCGTTATCGGCTTGTATTGTGTTTTGTCGCGCTTCAATCTCTTGTGGCGTCGCATTTTTTGGAAGTAAAGTCTGTGTTGGATGGGCTAAGAGCGTTGCTGTTGCATGAGAAACATCTGGGGTTAAATAAGCTGCTGCTTCTAGATGCGGCTCGAAAACCCCGGTTTGCCGAATGGTTTGTCCGTCTCCTATATCAATCCGGTGCGGCATTCGATCTGCAGAGAGAACGACTAGGGGAATGTCACTATAAAAAGCTTCTGCTACTGCTGGATAATAATTCAAAAGGGCCGATCCAGAAGTACAAACTACGGCAACAGGTTGGTGAATTTGTTGTGCAATGCCAAGGGCGAAAAAAGCGGCAGCGCGTTCATCTACGATACTATAAGTTTTAAAGTAAGCATTTGACGTAAAACCTTTTGTCAAAGGGGCGTTTCGTGAGCCTGGTGAGATTACAATATGCTGAATGTTTTTGGCCGCACAAAATTGAACAACGGTCTGTGCCAAAGGAATTGAAGGGTACAATTGCTCCGCATGGGTCTCATTCATTTTCATCATAGCGCCACAAAAATACAAAACGTGCTTACTTCGGCTTCATTTTATTAAAAAAATCACAAGACCGCTAAAAATGTATTTGCTTTTCGGCAAATTTCGTCCCATTCGTTTGCTGGAACACTTCCTGCGGTTATTCCTGCACCAGCATAAATACGGATTTCGGTTTGTGTTAATTTTGCACAACGCAGGTTGACAAAAAAATGGGCGGTATTGCCCTTAGAAAAAGGCCCTAAAAAGCCAGTATAATTCTCCCGGGAATAGTTTTCCCGTTCTAGGATATAGGCTGTTGCTGCTTGCTTTGGTAGACCACCTACGGCTGGTGTGGGATGCAAATCAGTGAGTAAAGAACACAATTTCCCTGCCGTTATTTCTGCCGTAATAGGGGTTTGTAAATGAAAGAGTTTTCCTGCTTGTACGGTAGAACGTTGTCCGACATGAATATTTTGGGCTGCCCCACTTTGTTTTAATCCATCAACTATTGCAGATACGACCACTTGTTGTTCGTGAATTTCTTTTTTGGTCCAATCGCTTTCTTTTCCGCCGCTAGGCAAAGTTCCTGCAAGGGCAACAGTAGAAAATTTACCTTTATTTAATTGAATCAGCTGTTCCGGAGAGGCACCCAACCACTGTCCCGTTTTTGGATGAAACCAATAGTAAACAAAGGCGTTTGGATAGGTGTTGGCCAAGCGATTTAACACAGCGCTCCCTTCGCCTGTATAAGGCAAATCAAAAGCATTTGATAAAACCACTTTTTCTAAACGAGTTGAAGCAATTTCATTCACTGCAGTTGCTACTGCTTGAATAAAGGCTGTTTTCCCTTTTTGGGGTAAAACAGGGGATTCGTTGGTCAAAGGTAAATCCTTTGGAGCATAGCTTTTATGGTGGGTTGCTGGAATCATCAGCTGTTTTTTTTCAGGTCTAAAGGGGGCAAAAGCAAATCCTGTTTCAGCATAATCTTCTGTCCAATGGACTGTATCATCTGTTTGATAGTAGCAGTGCAGCATGGTTTCTCCGGGAAAGCGAAAAAGCACAAACGGGTATTGCTGTTGGATTAAATCAGAGAGGAATTGCTGCATCTATTTTTGCGGAAGGGTCATGGTGGTTAACTTCAAAAGAGAGATTAATTGGCCTTGGTCATCGGTGACTTTTATTTGCCAAATTTGGGTTGTTCTCCCTTTGTGAATACTTTCGGCCCTGGCATAAACATGTCCACTACTGACAGAGCGCAGGTGATTCCCCGACATTTCAATCCCGCGAACCATTTGGTTGTCTCCTTTGGCAAAAAGATAAGAGGCAACACTTCCCACGGTTTCTGCTAAAGCAAAGGTAGCCCCGCCATGTAAAACTCGATCTGGTTGAAAAACCCTTTCGTTAACCGGCATTTTAGCTACCAAATAGTCATCGCCAATTTCTGTAAAACTGATCTCAAGGGTTTTGAGCAAGTAATTGTTTGTAGATTGATTAAGTAAAACCAACTTATCGGCATTTTCCATGCTTTTTTTTATTCAAATTTAAGGAATAAAAAAGCCCCTGCAATGGCAGCTTTAAAAAACAGCTTGGCTCATCCTGAAGATTTTTTTTTTGCTTGAAAAAGCCTTTGCCTATTTTAATTTGGCTTTTAACGAATGTACCAATGCTTTTAGTTCTTCGATTTCTTTTTGTTGCTGAATGGTATGTAAATACAGTTCTTCAATTTTCTCAAGATTACTATGCACATTTTTCGATACATCCCATTTTCCATTGGCTTGAATAAGTGCGCGACTTTGTGCACCCGGCAAGTGATTATTCGCTTTTATAAAATGTTCTACTTCTTGTAAACTGGGAAACCGATAGTTGGGATTAAATCCCGATTCTCCTTGAAAATAATGCTCAAAAACATAATCTGGAACAGGTTGAACCCCCGCTACAATGAGTGCATTACCTTCTGTTAAGGTGAAATTTCCGTCTAAGGTAGTATCGCCATTTTTCAAAATTACCAAAGCATCAGAACGATTTGCTGCGCTATTACCGTTTCCAATGACCAATAAACGATCATCAGCTCTCCAAACCGTTGTGCTATTGGGGACTGGAGTTGTATTATAGCTCCCTAAAACACTTTCTGCATAGCTCAGCGCTTCGGTCGCATTGCCAAAAGCTGTAGAACGGTCTCCAGAAGCCCTAGTATTGAATCCAAACGCCAAAGAGCGATCACCTATATTCGCATCATTCCACGTGGTTCCAGACGCATGCCCTGCTCTAAAGGCGCCCTTACTTTTATCAAAAAACAGCCGAGTATCATCATTTGACCCTGTTCTATTCTCAAGTTGATCTGATCCAATAACAAAATCAAGTGTTGTGGTTCCTTGTCTGCTATGAATGGTATTGCCGCTGGTTGTAAAGAGGCCACTCCCGCCTAAAAGCGATGTCCATGTAGTCGTTCCCGAATTCGCATCTAGCATACTGAGGACTTGCCCATTGTCTCCCTTCCCTTTGGGTAAAGTATAGCTGGTGGTCGTAGTGTTTGCGACGATTAAAGCTCCACTCACAGTAATGCTCCCAACAGTAGATAAATTGACTGACTGGGTATTTCCTCCTGTAATTCCTAGGGTTAAAGAATTGGTGTTTGAATCAAAATTAAACGCATCTATGTTTTGAAGGGGTTGCGTTGGCAAGCTGGTCCATGTAGTCGTCCCCGAATTGGCATCTAGCATTTGAATAATTTCCCCATTTTTTCCACCATCAAGAGGCAAACGATAACCAACTGTTCCAGAAGAAACAATGCTTAGCGCACCATTGATGGCGGTACTGCCTAAAGTAGCAAGCGATATGGTTTGACTTGCGGCATTTGAATTTCCTATGGTCAAAGAGCTGGTTTGCGAATTAAAAGTTAGGTTAGCTATGGAAGGAGGTAAAGGAGCTGCTGCTGCTAGAGGAGATAAGTCTAGGGTTATGGTATTCCCTCCACTTATGGCAAAGGTTAAATTATTACTGCTGGATAAGGCAGATATACTCAGTAATTGATTGGGCGCTTGCGCCACAGGACTGGATGTAGTAGTTACCAAAGCAGATAAATCAACTGTGTTTCCATTGGAAATATGCAATTGATGGCCTTCTAATGAAAGGGTTTGAAAGCGGAGGGTAGGACTTGAACCCCCACTGTTTACAGCGTTTCCAACTGGAATCCATTGATTGCCGTCCCACAGGCTGAGTTTTTGATCCATAAGGTCATAAAACAATCTCCCGGTTGTTGGATTGTTAGGCCTGGTTAATGGAATAGCACTATCGTTGGCATTTTCCCAACGCAAGACGCGGCGTTTCTCTCCTTTAGCATTGGTTTCCGTTGCTTCAATCAGGTATTGAATTTCATGAATATCTGTATTGTAAATCATTAAACCTACAGGATTGGTTTGCATAGGAAGCGCATCTCGTTGGGCTGTGTTCATCCTGGCGAGCAACAAACCTTGGGTGGTACTTTTAAGTTCTAATAAAGCCGCTGGGTCGATTTCTTCAGGGAATTCCCCTAACTTGATTTGTCCCCAACTGAGTTGGGAAAGCAAGAGCATCGCGAAAAGGAGTGAGTTGACGGGAAAATGTTTCATGGTGTAGGTTATTGAGGATTATCGGGTAATTCTTTTTCTGCGTCTTCATTAGGGTCTTCTGAAGGCTGTGGTTTATTTAATCTTATTTTTAGCACCAATTCGTGGGTACCATTGGAAATTCGTTCGATGGCATTCTGCAGTGGACTGCTGTAGGCATAGCCTATTTTAAAGCCTTTATTAATGTTTATTAAGGCAGTACCGCCTATCCCTGAACTCGTGTTGTATTGTATTCCAGCTTCAAGTTTTTCATACAATAAAAAAGCAGTGTCTAAAGTCAGTTGCAATGGAGCAGCTTTAACATAAGAAAGTAAAAAACTCGGCTGAAAAACAAGGTGCTTTCCCAATGGCTTCTCTACTCCCCCACTGAAAAATAAATGGGGTCGATCTGTGGCTGTTGTTTGCTGGCCGTCCTCCTTTTTTTGTCGTGAAGTATTGAGTAAACGGGGAATTGAAAAGGCCAAATAACCCTTGGGAGAGGCATAATAAATGCCTACCCCAATGTTGGGAAGAAAACGAGCATAGTCTACTAGCGAGGGGTCGTTCACTTGCCCGTTCGCATTAAATATTTTGCTTTCTGAAATGTGAAGCCGATAGCTATTGCCCCCTGCTTTGAGTCCTAAAAAGAGATTTCGCTCTTGCGCGAGTGGTAAGCGATAAGAAAAATCGACAGCAAAAAAGCTTTGTTGTTCCACATTAAATTTATCGTTCAGCACAGAAAAACCAAGCCCCACCCGTTCCCGTTGAAATGGAAAGCCAACTGAGAGCGCTTGAGTAAGGGGCGCGCCCTCAACATTAGTCCACTGTTCGCGCAAGCCAAGGTTTAGATAGCTATCTCCATGGGCTATTATCGCAGCAGGATTGAAAAGATTAAAATGATTTTTATAAAAGGCAAAAGTGGGTACTTGTTGCGCCCTTGTTTTTGGGGTTATAAGCAGCAGAAAGAAGAAAGACAAGCATGTTTTTTTCATAGAAGTGGCACTTAATTTTGAATAAAAACCCAACCCTGAAAGTCGACTTTTCCATCGGCTTCAAGATCAATTTGATAGAAGTAAGAAGAACTAGGAAGTGGTGTTGACTGTTGTTTAAATACACCATTCCAATTATTGTCATAACCGTTAGTGGTTACAAAAACTTCTTCTCCCCAGCGATTGTATACATGGATCTCCATTTGGGGATAATGTACTGCATTTTGCAAATACCAAACATCATTAATGCCATCACCATTAGGACTAAAGGCTTCGGAAATAAACAAATTGGTATTTCCTACTTTTCGCGCAATGGTCAAATAAGTATAGGTGCTAAAATCAATGGGATCGTTAGAGATTATCTTTCCTGCAATCAAAGAAGCAGTCCCTTGCTCCGCTAAATTAATTGCCGACAGCTTAGCGGGAATCGTCACCCATTGTGATCCGTTATAACCCGCAAAAACCAAAGTAGCCAAATCATTTGTCAACGCACTGATTTTACTTTGGGCATTCCAATAAAGGGAAACCTGCACCGCTGCGTCTCCTTTAACTTCCCAATGAAAAGCCGCGAGCTGTTCAAGATCTTCTCCCAATTGGTTGGCAAAAATTTTTTGTTCAAAATAAGCTGTTTTCACCCGTGCATTTTGCGCATCATGAATGGCCAAAGGATGCAGGACTTTGCTATCGCCAATTGGATAGATGAAGTTTTCGTGATTGGGTGTTTCTACATAGGTGGCCATGTGACTTTTATCACTGGCATTACGCCAAATAAGTTCTGGGGCAAAATAAACGGTTGCTTTCCCATTTGGACTTTGAACCACCCCATTGTTGAAATAAATTTCTGACGCTAAAAAACCAGCAAAACCTTTTTGGGGAAGATAAACATCACCGTGAATGCCAATTTGCGAAAAAAGGGAAGTGGCGCATAGAAAAACAATAGCGTAAGTAAGCGGCTTTAATTGAGACATAAAGGTTAAGGTAAGATTCTGAAAAAGTAAAAAAGGGGGGATACTTTATTGGAAGGGAAAAGGAAAGGGCATTCCGGCCTTCAATTTGGGAAGGTACTGCAAAACTGTTTAAAGCATTTTGGGCTTTAGTAGGTATCATATAGATTGGGTTGCACTACAAACTTAATAAAAAATTTAAAAAAATATACAAAATAAAAAAGCGGCTCCTAAAAAGGAGCCGCTTCATTATCAAAAAGTCAAAGGTTTACTTGACTTCTTCAAAATCAACATCTTGTACATCGTCAGCTCCAGCAGCATCTCCTCCTGCGTTTGCAGCAGGGTCTGGTCCTGGTTGTCCTTGGGCTTGCCCCTCGGCTTGTGCTTTATACATTTCTTCTGAAGCAGCTTTCCAAGCTTCATTGATTTTTTCTAAGGCAGGATCAATAATCGCCAAATCTTTCGTTTCAAAAGCTTTCTTGAGTTCTTCTAAAGCCGCTTCGATGGGCTTCTTCTTGTCATCAGAAAGTTTTTCGCCGAATTCTTTCAACTGACTTTCTGTTTGAAAAATCATTTGATCGGCAGCATTGAGTTTATCTGCTTGCTCTTTGGCTTTTTTATCTGCTTCAGCATTAGCTTCAGCATCTTGCTTCATTTTTTCGATTTCTTCTTCTGTTAAACCAGAAGAGGCTTCGATGCGGATATCTTGCGTTTTCCCGGTGGCTTTATCGGCTGCGGTTACTTTGATAATTCCGTTTGCATCAATATCAAAGGTCACTTCAATTTGAGGCGTCCCTCTTGGCGCTGGTGGAATTCCATCAAGGTGAAAACGTCCAATGGTTTTATTGTCTGCTGCCATAGAGCGCTCTCCTTGCAAGACGTGAATTTCAACAGAAGGTTGATTGTCTGCAGCTGTAGAAAACACCTGAGATTTCTTGGTTGGAATTGTTGTGTTTGCCTCAATTAATTTGGTCATAACACTTCCCATTGTTTCGATACCCAAAGAAAGGGGAGTAACATCTAAAAGCAGTACATCTTTAACATCTCCTGTTAGAACACCTCCTTGAATTGCAGCACCAATGGCGACAACTTCGTCAGGATTTACGCCCTTTGAAGGTTTCTTTCCAAAGAATTTTTCTACTTCTTCTTGAATAATTGGGATTCGTGTTGAACCTCCAACCAAGATGATTTCATCTATATCTGAAGTAGACAAACCAGCATCTTCTAAAGCTTTCTTAACGGGTGCCATAGAACGGCGCACAAGTTCATCTGACAACTGTTCAAATTTTGAACGTGTCAAAGTTGTCACTAAGTGCTTTGGTCCAGATGCAGTAGCCGTAACATAAGGAAGGTTGATTTCTGTTTGTGTAGAAGACGACAATTCAATTTTGGCTTTTTCAGCTGCTTCTTTTAAACGTTGCAAAGCCATTGGATCTTTACGCAAGTCAATGCTTTCAGCTTCGTTAAATTGGTTGGCCAACCAGTCAATTAAAACTTGATCAAAGTCATCTCCACCAAGACGGGTATCCCCATTTGTTGCGAGTACTTCAAAAACCCCATCTCCTAATTCAAGGATAGAAATATCAAAGGTACCCCCTCCTAAATCATACACAGCAATCTTGCGATCTGCTCCGCCTTTATCTAAACCATAAGCTAGGGCTGCCGCAGTTGGTTCGTTAATAATACGTTGTACTTTAAGGCCGGCAATTTCACCAGCTTCTTTGGTGGCTTGACGCTGTGCATCATTAAAATAAGCAGGTACGGTAATTACCGCTTCGCTTACATCTTGCCCTAAATAGTCTTCCGCTGTTTTCTTCATTTTCTGAAGGGTCATCGCTGATAATTCTTGTGGCGTATATAAACGACCATCAATATCAATACGCGGCGTATCGTTATCTCCTTTCACAACTTGATAAGCTACTGTTGCAGCTTCTTTCGCAGATTCAGAATATTTATTCCCCATAAAACGCTTTACCGAAGCAATTGTTTTGGTTGGGTTTGTTACCGCTTGACGTTTAGCAGGATCACCTACCTTAATTTCTCCTCCTTCAACAAAGGCAATAACCGATGGGGTGGTGCGTTTTCCTTCAGCATTTGGGATAACAACAGGTTCGTTACCTTCCATTACCGAAACACACGAATTGGTCGTTCCTAAATCGATTCCAATTATTTTACTCATGTTAGTGGTTTTAATTTTTGCTGAATAAGGCAAGGAATATGCCATACCTGATTTTATGACAGCCTGTCAGCACAATAAGACAGTTTGTTCCAATTATTGCATTTATCTTCATTTAAAAAACGAAAAGAAGTACATTTGAAAAAAAATAGTAGACATGTCAACGGCAAAAAAAAGCTATCAACGCGTTACAACGAATTCATTGATTCAAATGAAGCAAGATGGAGAGAAGATCGCCATGCTTACCTCCTATGACTACACTTTTGCTGGGATCGTAGATGCTGCAGGGGTAGATGTAATTTTAGTTGGCGATTCTGCTTCAAATGTGATTGCAGGCCATGAAACAACCCTGCCCATAACTTTAGACCAAATGATTTATCACGCGAGTTCTGTAGTTAGGGCTGCAAAACGCGCCCTTGTGGTGGTAGATCTTCCTTTTGGAACCTATCAGGCCGATTCAAAAGAAGCCTTGAAATCTGCTATTAAAATCATGAAAGAGTCTGGCGGACATGCCGTTAAACTTGAAGGCGGAGTCCAAGAAAAACAATCTATCGAACGCATTTTACAGGCTGGAATTCCCGTTATGGGACATTTGGGACTTACCCCCCAATCCATTTATAAATTTGGCACCTATACTGTTCGCGCAAAAGAAGAAGCAGAAGCAGAACAATTACTCTCTGATGCAAAAATGCTGGAAGAGCTGGGTTGTTTTGGGGTAGTTCTGGAAAAAATTCCGGCAGCCTTGGCCAAAAAAGTAGCCGATTCAATCCGCATTCCAGTAATTGGTATTGGTGCGGGAAATCATGTTGATGGACAAGTGCTTGTTTTACACGACATGCTAGGCATGAGCAAAGAATTTAGTCCGCGATTTTTGCGCCGTTATGCCGATTTACACAGTGCGGTAACTGAAGCTGTTTCTGGCTATACTTCAGATGTAAAATCGGGAGATTTCCCCAATGAAAAAGAACAGTATTAAAACCCTAGATTCAAAAGCAGTATTGTTTGAAGACAACCATTTACTGGTTGTTAACAAAGCCCCTGGACAGCTTGTGCAAGGCGATAAAACGGGAGATATTCCTTTGGTTAATCTAGCCAAAGCATACATTAAAAAAAAATACAATAAACCTGGCGAAGTCTTTTTAGGCGTTGTGCATCGCTTAGATCGTCCCACCAGCGGAGTGATGGTTTTTGCCCGTACTTCGAAAGCTTTGACGCGGTTAAATCAACAATTCAAAGACCGAGAAGCCAAGAAAGTTTATTGGGCCATTATAGAGGGAACTCAGGTGGCTGAAGCGCAAGATCTTTCCCATTGGTTGGTGCGTAACGAAAAGCAAAATAAATCTTATGCAAATGACAAGATGGTGCCCAATAGCAAGGAAGCAAAACTCAGTTTTAAATTGCACCATAGACTAGAGCGCTACAGTTGTTTAAGCGTACAATTGCACACTGGACGCCACCATCAAATTAGAGCACAACTAAGTGCAAAAGGGCATATTATCAAAGGAGATTTAAAATATGGCGCTGCCAGAAGCAACAAAGACGGCAGTATTTGCCTCCATGCGCGCTCGCTTGAAATCACCCATCCTGTTAAAAAAGAAGTGATGAAGTGGACTGCCCAACCGCCTAAAGATGCGCTATGGACGGCTTGTGTTGCCGCTGACGCTTAACTGTCTTTTCCTTAATGATTTGCGCTAAGGGTTTGTTTTCAATCTTACTTTCCAACCAAGATAAAATATCCAAGTACAAAAAGGCACGTCGTTCATAAGGGTCCTCTTCATACTGTTTCAACTCTGCGTGCAACTGTTTAAAATGTACTTTTAACTCGTGCGGGTATATATCGCCCAACTTTCGAATAAAAGCAATCATGGACTTTTGCACCTCGTGCAAGTCGTTCATTTTGAGTAAAAATTTATAAGTATCGCGAATATGGACGTCCAAATGGTAATCATTGCCCGCTTCATAATGGGCAACCAAATTCAAAACTCGGGCAAAACACAGTAAATCTTCGCGCATTTTAAGCCCTTTATTTTGAACAATTTTATTTAGATAAAGTGTCGCATTTTCATAATCTTCACAACCAAAATACAAGCAGCCCAACTTGTAATATAAGAGCATAACATGATGGGGGTCGATTTTATTGATGAAGCGCTCAATGTGAGTTAGAATTTCTGGAACCACAGCAAGTCCATCTTTAAACTCGCCTTCTAAAAAAAATAAGTTCAATTGATTGTTATAAGAATACAAAAAGCCAAGTGCCCTTAAATTATCATTTTTAGGAAATTGATCTGATTCTAAAACCGCTTGCATTTCCTGCAATACTTTTTTAAACCGCGCTGGATGTTTAATCAATACGATGGCCTCTAATAAAAAATTGTTTGCCTTGAGATAGAAAACTGGGTGAGATTCAATCATTCGCGGAAATTGACGAAAGAGGTCTACCCAACGGCTAGCATACTTAAAACTCGATAAAAAGTCTTGGGTTAATAAACTGTACCAAACATGCGCTTTACAATACCACATGCGTTCCCTAAAGCCCATGTCTTCATAATCAACATTGGGAAGACGTTCAAAAAAGAATTTGGTTATTTCCCTAAATTCATCGTCACTTTTGGCATAACCCGCCTTGATTAAGCGTTCGTATAATTGTAAAGAAAGATTAGACAATTCACTGCATAAATCGTTCTGCGCAGCAAGTTCAGAAGCATCTTGAATCAGTTGTTCTGCTCGATTGCTCATACTCCTTGTAATGTATTGAGATTCAATTACTTTTTCTAGCTCTACAATTTCAAAGGCCAAGTATTTTTCCTCAAAGCGATACGCAAGTGCTTTTGCTTTTTCTAAAATTTTTAAACTTTGTTTGTAAAGTCCTTTTTGATACAAGACAGTTGCAAAATCGAGTTGTTCTCTAATTTGCATCCGGGCATTTTGAATCGAAGGATTCATTCTTAGGCTAACTAAAATTTGTCGATAGAGATGGGCTTTTAGGTTAGATAATTGTTGCTTTGTGACAAAGTTTTTCTTTAAGATTTCCTTTTCATCATATACTTTTGCACGATCCAAAAGATGGAATAAATGCAAGAACTTTGCCTTGTGATTTGCCTCTACCCTACCGGCATATAATTTAAATTGTCGCTTTTCTGATTTAGAGAGCGATTTAACAAGAATGAATAAATTTTCTTTATGATCAGTAGTCATAGGGGTTTATTTTAAGGTAAAGCTATGAAAATAAATTATTTACAACAATAAAAACACCTTTAGAAATCGTAATAAATTTGCCGTAAAAATAAGGCTGTTTTGACAATAAATAGTATTTTCGTTAATAGAAATTTAAAGGGTCGCATGGCACAAGAACAAGTACAAATATTTGACACAACCTTAAGAGACGGAGAACAAGTTCCTGGGTGTAAATTAGACACCAAAAATAAGTTAATTATTGCGGAACGTCTCGATCTGCTGGGGGTAGATGTTATTGAGGCTGGCTTCCCAATTTCTAGTCCTGGAGATTTTCATTCTGTTGAAGCAATTGCCAAACTGGTCAAAAATGCTACAGTTTGTGGTTTAACCCGAGCTGTAAAGAAAGACATCGAAGTTGCTGCTGACGCACTTAAGCACGCTATTCGTCCTCGAATTCATACGGGTATTGGAACTTCTGACTCACACATTCAATACAAATTCAACGCTACACGAGAGCAAATCATTGAACGCGCAGTTGCTGCTGTCAGTTATGCCAAAACTTTTGTGGAAGATGTAGAATTTTATGCGGAAGATGCTGGACGTACTGAAAACGCTTTCCTTGCAAGGGTTTGCGAAGCCGTTATTAAAGCAGGGGCTACTGTATTAAACATCCCTGATACCACAGGCTATTGTTTACCAGAAGAATACGGTGCGAAAATCAAGTACCTGAAAGAAAACGTAAAAGGGATTGAAAAGGCAACCATTTCATGCCACTGTCATAACGACTTAGGCCTAGCTACCGCCAATTCTATCGCTGGGATAGCAAAGGGTGCAAGACAAATCGAATGTACTATAAACGGTATTGGGGAACGCGCTGGAAATACTTCCTTGGAAGAGGTTGTGATGATCATGCGTCAGCACCCTACCCTTAATTTAGATACCAATGTCAATTCAAAACTACTTTACGACACCAGTCGTTTGGTTTCTGAGAGTATGGGAATGATGGTACAACCAAATAAAGCCATTGTTGGGGCAAATGCTTTTGCCCACAGCTCTGGCATTCACCAAGACGGTGTAATTAAAAATAGAGAGACCTATGAAATCATGAACCCTCACGATGTTGGCGTTACTGAATCAGCGATTGTTTTAACCGCACGTTCAGGGCGTGCAGCTTTAGCTTACCGGGCCAAAAATGTAGGTTTTGAATTAAATAAACTACAATTAGATAAAGTATATCAAGAGTTTCTTAAACTCGCCGATATTAAAAAAGAAATTAGCGACGATGATATTCCAAAAATCATTGAAGCTGCTAAAGTATAAACCATTCTATTCCTTCCCTCATGAAGAAAACACTTTTTGATAAAGTTTGGGATTCTCACGTTGTACAACAAGTAGAAGACGGCCCAGACATCCTTTTTATCGATCGCCACATGGTTCACGAAGTAACCAGTCCCGTGGCTTTTCTAGGATTAAAAAACCGCAACATCCCTGTGTTATATCCAGAGCGCACCTTCGCCACTGCCGATCATAACACGCCAACCATCAACCAACACCTTCCCGTTGAAGATCCGCTATCTGCAAATCAATTGAAGGCATTAGAAGAAAATGCTGCGGCACATGGCATCTCCTATTGGGGTTTAGGTCACGAGAAAAATGGGATTGTACACGTTGTAGGACCTGAATATGGTATTACACAACCAGGAGCAACGATTGTTTGTGGAGACTCTCACACCTCTACGCATGGCGCCTTTGGTGCCATCGCCTTTGGGATTGGGACTTCAGAAGTTGAAATGGTGCTTTCTACGCAATGTATTATGCAGCCAAAGCCAAAGAGCATGCGCATCAACATTAACGGCGAATTAGGCAAAGGAGTAACGCCTAAAGATGTCGCACTTTACATCATTTCGCGCTTAACCACCTCTGGCGCAACAGGCTATTTTGTTGAATATGCTGGTGATGTCTTTACTTCCATGACCATGGAAGGCCGAATGACTGTTTGTAATCTTTCGATTGAAATGGGTGCCCGTGGAGGAATGATAGCTCCAGATCACAAAACCTTTGACTATATAAAAGGACGTGAATACACGCCAACAGGAGCAGCTTGGGATAAAGCAAAAACCTATTGGGATACGCTTCATACAGACGAAGGAGCTGCTTTTGATAAAGAATACCACTTTGACGCCAACGAAATTGAGCCAATGATTACCTACGGTACCAACCCAGGAATGGGAATGGGCATTACCAATGGTATTCCTAATGCTGATGCCGTTGAGGGTGGCGCAGCTACCTATAAAAAATCCCTAGCCTATATGGGTTATAACGAAGGAGACAATATGATTGGGAAACCCATTGATTTTGTTTTCTTAGGAAGTTGTACCAATGGTCGTATTGAAGATTTCCGCGCTTTCGCAGAAATTATCAAAGGACGTAAGAAAGCCGACAACGTAACCGCTTGGTTGGTACCTGGATCCCACAAGGTACTAGACGCCATTAAGGAAGAAGGTATATTAGACGAACTCCACAATGCTGGATTTGAACTAAGAGAACCTGGATGTTCTGCCTGTTTAGCGATGAACGACGATAAAATTCCTGCAGGAAAATATGCAGTGAGTACCTCTAACCGAAATTTTGAGGGCCGTCAAGGCCCCGGTTCAAGAACCCTATTGGCCAGTCCAATTGTTGCTGCAGCGGCTGCAGTAACCGGAAAAGTAACCGATCCAAGAACCTTACTATAAATTATGGCATACGATAAATTTAATGTGCTAACCAGCACTGCCGTTCCTTTACCCATTGAAAATGTAGATACAGACCAAATTATCCCTGCACGCTTTTTAAAAGCAACTGAACGCAAGGGATTTGGCGATAACCTATTTCGTGATTGGCGCTACAACCAAGATGATAGTCCTAAGGAAGACTTTGTTTTAAACAACCCTAAATACAGCGGAAAAATTCTTGTTGGAGGAAAGAACTTTGGTTCAGGTTCTTCAAGAGAACACGCTGCATGGGCGGTATACGATTACGGTTTCCGCTGTGTAGTATCCAGTTTTTTTGCCGATATTTTCAAAAATAACTGTTTAAATATTGGGGTACTACCTGTTCAAGTTTCTGCAGAATTTTTAGCGGAAATCTATGCTGCTATTGATCAGGACGCTTCGACAGAACTAGTTGTAGACCTTCCGGCACAAACCATTTCCATTAGTAGCACAGGAGCATCAGAATCATTTGCCATAAATACCTATAAAAAAGGAAATATGACCAATGGCTTTGACGACATCGATTACTTATTGAACATCAAAGAAAACATCCGCGATTTTGCGGCCAACACTCCTTTATAAGGCATTATTTTGGGCGTAAAAAAACAACGCAAAATAGAGATTATGGACACCACCCTTCGGGATGGTGAACAAACTTCTGGGGTGTCTTTTTCGGCTTCCGAAAAATTAACCCTTGCAAAACTTTTGCTTGAAGAGCTCAAGGTCGATCGAATAGAAATTGCCTCGGCCAGGGTTTCTGAGGGAGAGTTTGATGCGGTAAAACGAATTACGACATGGGCGGCAGAAAACGGCCTTTTGGCGCAAGTAGAAATTTTGACTTTTGTCGACAAAGGCACATCAATCAAATGGATGGAAGCTGCTGGAGCAAAGGTGCAAAATTTATTGACCAAAGGCTCGCTTAATCATCTCACCTATCAACTCAAACAAACGCCCGAACAGCATTTTAAACAAATTGCAGAAACCATTTCCTTGGCCCATAGTAAAGGGATAAGCACCAACGTTTATTTAGAGGATTGGAGCAATGGCATGCGCAATGCGCCAGCCTATGTTTATGCATATTTAGATTTCCTGCTTACGCAAGATGTCAACAGGGTGTTATTGCCCGATACCCTTGGGGTACTAACGCCAAGCGAAACAAAAGAATACCTCACTGCCATTATTGAACGTTACCCTAGCCTTCATTTTGATTTCCATGGGCACAATGATTACGATTTAGGTGTGGCCAACGCAATGGAAGCAGTTAAAGCAGGCGCTCACGGGCTTCACCTTACGGTCAACGGAATGGGCGAACGCGCTGGAAATGCACCCCTTGCCTCGGTAGTAGCTGTTTTAAATGATTTTATTCCAACGGTAACAACAAATATTAAAGAAAAGGCATTGTACAAGGTTAGTCAGTTGGTTTCAACTTTTACTGGCTTTCGAATTCCCGCGAACAAACCCATTGTTGGAGCGAATGTTTTTACCCAAACTGCAGGAATACACGCCGATGGCGATGCTAAAAAGAACCTTTATTTCAATGATCTTTTGCCAGAACGCTTTGGAAGAAAACGCTCTTATGCATTAGGAAAAACCTCTGGGAAGGCCAATATTGTCAAAAACCTCCAAGAATTGGGTATAACCCTTAATGAGGAGGAATTAAAAAAAGTAACCCAACGCATTATAGAATTGGGCGATAAAAAGCAAAAAGTAACTACCCACGATTTGCCTTACATCATCTCTGATGTACTAGACAGTGAAACCAAGGCCACAAATGTGGTGATTAAATCTTATGTCTTAACCCACGCAAAAGGACTACAACCCTCAACAACAGTTGCGGTAGAAATTGATGGGGTATTATTTGAAGAAAATGCTTGTGGTGATGGGCAGTTTGATGCTTTTATAAACGCCATTCGCAAGATTTATAAAAAGAAAAAAGAACAGTTACCCCAGCTGGTAGATTATGCTGTTCATATCCCTCCAGGAAGTCATTCTGATGCTTTATGCGAAACCAGTATAACTTGGCTTGCTGAGGGGAAAGAATTTATTACCCGCGGTTTAGATTCCGATCAAACTGTGTCGGCCATTAAGGCCACCGAGAAAATGTTAAATAGTATAGCACTCTAAATATGAAGATGAATATTGCCCTTTTAGCCGGCGACGGAATCGGTCCAGAAGTGATCAATCAAGCTGTGAAAGTAAGTAACGCCATTGCAACCAAATTTGGTCATGAAATCAACTGGACACCAGCCCTTACAGGAGCAGCGGCCATTGATGCTGTTGGTGATCCTTATCCAGACGAAACCCATGCCATTTGTGAAGCAGCTGATGCTGTCTTGTTTGGCGCAATTGGATTACCTCGTTTTGACAATGATCCCTCAGCAAAAGTACGTCCGGAACAAGGTTTGTTACGCATGCGTAAAAAACTAGGCCTATTTGCCAATGTACGTCCGACCTTTACCTTCCCCTCTTTATTGGATAAATCTCCCTTAAAACAAGAACGCATTGAAGGAACAGATTTGGTTTTTCTACGCGAATTAACCGGTGGGATTTACTTTGGAGAACGCGGACGTAAAGACGACGGAAACACCGCTTTTGACACCTGTACCTATACCCGCGATGAAATTATTCGTTTGGCGAAAAAAGGCTTTGAATTAGCCATGACCCGTACAAAAAAATTATGCTGTGTCGATAAAGCAAATGTACTAGAAAGTTCACGTCTTTGGAGAGAAACTGTGCAAGCCATGGAAAAAGATTACCCAGAGGTTGAAGTATCTTACGAATTAGTAGATGCTGTTGCCATGCGATTGGTACAATGGCCCAATAGCTATGATGTTTTAATTACCGAAAACCTATTTGGTGATATCTTAACCGATGAAGCTTCAGTTATTTCTGGTTCAATGGGATTAATGCCCTCCGCTTCTGTGGGAAGTGAAAACGCCTTATATGAGCCTATCCACGGCTCTTTTCCACAAGCAACCGGCTTAGACATTGCTAATCCCCTTGCCACCATCTTATCTGCTGCAATGATGTTTGAAATGTCGTTCAACTTACAAGAGGAAGGCGCATTGATTCGCAAAGTAGTTGACCAATCCTTAGCGGAAGGCATCGTAACAGATGATTTAGCCAATGGCGGAAAAGCGTATAAAACGTCTGAAGTAGGTGATTACCTAGCCAAATTGATCGCACAAGCCTAAGCTAGAAGCACGAATGCTTTTTATATAAACCGCCCACTGGGCGGTTTTTTTTATATCTTTAAATCACATTGTCCAAATCTATTCTATGCCTAATGAACATCCTACTTCTTTAGCCAAGCGCTTTTTTTCTCTTAAGTTTGTTTTCTTCTTTAAGAAGGATTTTTTAAACAGTATTGTCGCAAATAAATTGAAAACGGTATGAAGCACCTATTAAAAGCTGTTTTTCGGCATTATTTCAGCAGCAATACTTTTCAAAAAGGGGCTGCTTTGGGCTACTATGCGGTATTTTCTTTACTGCCAATGATTGTAATTATTGTTTCTTTTTTAGGACTATTTTTTGGTGAAGAGGCCGTTTCAGGAGAGGTTTACCAGCAGTTAAAGGCGTTTTTAGGAAGTAATGCTGCGCAACAAATTCAAGCGATTATTCAAAATCAACACACGAAACACAACAATTCCCTTACTACGCTAATTGGCTTTGTCACCCTTGGGCTGAGTGCTTCGGGAATGTTTGGTCAAATTCACAATTCCTTTAATGCTATTTGGGATATTAA
>CBFHVC010000031.1:0-23372 GCA_965659515.1 Candidatus Arcticimaribacter sp.
ATAATCTTTTTTTGAATTTCCTGAATTTGACTATCAATCAACATATTCTATACTATTGGTTTAGTGAAAACAAAACTAAACATTTTTTCCATGTAGCAATTAATTATAAAATACTTCTAAAGCAAAAGTTCGCCAATGAAAAAAACACATGATATTGGTCTTACACATACTATCTTACTCAGAAATAATCTACTTAAAAACCACTTCTTAAACAGGAAGCAATCTCGCTATTATCTTAAAGATAAAGTAGATGACTCCATAACCATCTCTCAAATGATCACTGGCTTTTAAAAGCATGCAAATACAATGCAGCTAAAAAGACCATTTTGTCTAGGTAATACAAAGACCAGAGATCTTTACTTACATTTTGAGTAGTAGATGTACCAGTAGAGTTCCCACTGGTACATTGAATAAACTACTCGGCTTGTAATACTTTTATGTATCCACTTTGCTATTTTATATGCTCGTTATATTCTACAAGGTTTTATTTAAAAAGCTTGTAAAGTAATCCGATCGAACATCAAATTAGCAAAACTAGAAACATTTATTCTGCCGGATAAATTTTCACATTATCAACATAAGCATCTTCTGAAGTAACCGCATAAATCCAAATGGTTACTAAACCAGATGCAGGTGCAGTGAATTGTTCTCTTACAAGGGTAAAGTTCCCTTTTCCAAGCGCTGCGTCACCCACGTGCTTTATAACAGGACTAGAATCAGCACTAACCTCAGCATCATTGGCATCAGCAAAATGTCCATCAAGAACAGATACAACGACTCTATCGCCACCTGTAACGTCTGTCTTGTCGTCTTTAATCGCATAGCTATACTCAAGTACATATTCACGGTCTCCAGAAATCGTTACCGCTTGTGTAGCAAAACGAGAGCTGGCACTTCTTAAGTAGCCTGCAGAAGTAGAGTTCGTCCACTTTGCACCTCTTGTTTTTGAATCTGCAGCAGTACCATCATATAACATTGGCTCTCCATCTGAACTTCCATTGTAAGGGTTGTTGGTCGTTCCATCAGAGAAAGATGCACGCCAAGCGTCATAGCTTGAATCTTCAAAATCTCCGTTTTCAATGGTTGGCGCAACTGCCGGTGGAATTGGCGGCTCTTTTACATTGATTTCTTTGGTGAATGAATTGGTCGCATTGAGTTTATCAGAAGCGACAAGCGTTACAGAATAGCGTCCTATTGCAGGAAATTCGTGTGTTGGCTCTGCCTCAGTTGAAGTTCCTCCATCACCAAAGTCCCAAGCATAAGTCGTAGCACTTTTAGAGGTGTTTGAGAAACCATAGATTAAAAAATTCTCGCTTTCTGTTGCTGAAAAGCTAGCAGTTGGCGGAGTCAAATCTGCTATAGAACCTGTTTCTGGAAGTTCTAATTCTTCCACACAGCCTACTGTAGAAAACAATAGGGCTGATAAAACAAACCCAAAAAAGGAGCGTGTCTTGTTTGTTGTAATTAATTGTGTGTTTTTCATATTATATTGTTTTAGCGTGGACAAGGCTTGCGTCTGGTCCACGCAGTATTAACTAAGAATGAAATTAGTATCCAGGATTTTGGGTTAAATCTCCTTTACTCAAACCTATTTCAACTTGTGGAATAGGAAGTAATAGATCTGTCGATGCAAAACCATATCCATTTGCTGCTGAAAAAGCAGATAGCACATCTTGTGCAGCACCCATTCGCATCAAATCAAATAAACGGTGGTTCTCAAATGCTAACTCAACACGTCTTTCGTTTAGTAACATCTCTCTGGTTATTTCTGTCACTACTGCAGGTAAACCTGCACGGTCACGTACAGCTTGGAAAGATCCTAAGGCAGTAGCATCTGTTGTTGCAGCATTTCCTGCAAGAATAGATTCAACATGCATTAACAACACATCTGCATAACGAATAATGATCCAGTCATTCCCCGCTTTTGTTGGGTCAGAAGCATATTGTGGTCCTAGCTCTCCGTTAGGAAAATACTTGCCAACTTGATACTCGGTGTTTTGACTTTCATCTTGACGATAAGAAACTGCTGAGCGGTTTCCGCCAAAGGCGTCAAAAGCAGCTCGAACATCTGCTGTTACATAATTTACCCCTGAGGTTCTTCCAACACCATTCAACCATTCAGCAGAAAAGTTTTGGCTATCAATTCCACCTATTTCATACCCGATGGCAAAAATGGTTTCACTGTTATCTTCATCATAGAATACATCACGGAAATTACTTTCTAAGGAATAGTTGTTACTACCAACAACACTTTCTAGTAATGATCTTGCCTCTGCATAGTTCCCGCGGGTTAACTCTACTTTTGCCAAAAGCGCTTGTGCTGCTGCTTTAGAGGCACGCGTTCTGTAAGTATTGTCTAAACCATCGATCGCTACGTTTAAATCTGCTTGAATTAAATCATAGATGTCATCGCTAGCAACTCTTGTATAGGCTACTGCAGTATCTGCTGGGCCAGTTAAGGATGTAACCAAAGGAACATCCCCAAATAGACGAACTAGATTAAAGTAAGCATAGGCACGAACAAATTTCGCTTCTGCTTCAAATTGCGCAGCAGAAGTTCCTGCCGCTGCTAAATTTTCAAGAACTAGATTTGCTCTAAAAATTACATTGTAAAAACTTCTGTAGTAATCAGCAACAATACCGTTGGTTGCCTCTACTTCAAAGCTTTCAAATTGTGCAGCTTCTCCTTCTTGTGCTTTTGTACGGGTGTTATCACTTCGCATCTCGGTAAGATAAAACTCAATCTGCGTAGCATGGTTATCTCCTGCACTTGTAGAGTTTTCTCCTTGTAAACCATCATACATGTTGATTACAGCTGTTTCTAACTCTGTTGCATTATTGTAATAGCTACCTCCGTTGATGGCTGAAGTCAGCGCAGGCTCTAAAAAATCGTCTTCACAGGAAGTAATTAAAGCTCCCACAAAAAACAATGCTAAATATTTTAAATGTTTCATAATATATGTTTTTTGTTTATGGATTAAAATTCAATGTTCAATCCTAATGAAATGGTACTAAAAATTGGCGATCCAGCACGTTGATATCCCCATGTAGTTGGAGAAGTGTTGTTAATCGACTCTGGGTTAAATCCAGTGTAGTTATCTGCTGTTTTATAAATCAAGTTTTGACCTGACACATATAATCTAGCTGAAGATAAATTCAGGTTATTTAAAAGATCACTATCAAATCTGTACCCAATATTTACATTTCTTAAAGAAAGGTAAGAAGCATCTTGTACGATGTCATTTGTGAAAATCTTTTGTTTAATAAACCCTTGGTTTGGCGTAGTCGCAGTATTGAAATCTTGACCAGAATTGAATTGGTTAAATAAGTATTGGTCTCCCATGTTTCTCACTTGCGCCCCAAGACTTGCTTGAATCATAAAGCTTAAATCAAAGTTTCCATACTTAAATTCATTGGCAAAACTCCATACAACATCCGCATAAGGATCCCCTAAAATAGTTTTATCGTCATCGTCAATTAAACCATCTCCATTTAAATCTTTTACATACACATCTTGTGCTTCAGCACCAACAGGGTGGAAAGGCTCTTTGATGTATTCTAAAGGAATGTCTTCATCAACAACCCATCCATAGAAAGACGAGATTGGTTGACCTACTTGGTTGATCCATTCTGCAGCACGCTTAGAGTCTACGTTTTGAATCTGTCCATCTGCTTCTCCAAAACTCACTAACTCATTGTCATTAGAAGAAATTAAGAAAGTAGAATTCCAAGAGAAGTTCTCTGTAGTAACATTTTTGGTGCGTAATTCAACTTCAATCCCGCTATTTTTCACTTCTCCAAGGTTTACAATTGCATTGGTAAATCCAGTTGTAGAGGAAATTGGGTTGTTAATTAATAGTTGATCACTGGTGCGTTCGTAGTATTCAACAGAACCGGTAATACGGTTGTTAAATAAACCAAAATCAACACCTGGGTTCATCTCAACAGAACGCTCCCACTGTAAGCCAGTGTTAGCAATATTGATTGGGTTGAAAGCTGTTGCTAAAGCTCCATCTACTACAGCTGTAGAAGATTGTAATAAGGATAAATAAGGGAAGTTATTCACCAATACATCTCCTACATTAAAGAATGGGTTTCCAGAAACACCATAACTAAAACGCAGTTTTAATTGGTTAACAACACTGTTTCCACTTAAGAAATCTTCGTTAGAAACAATCCAACCAACAGATGCTGCAGGGAAATCTCCATATTTAGAATCAGGTCCAAAAGCAGAGTACCCATCACGACGGAAGCTAATAGAAGCCAAGTACTTGTTTTCATACACATAGTTCACACGAGAGATATAAGAAATCAAACGTTGTGCATAGTCATAAGAATTTGCCGTAACTGTTGTAGGATCTGCTGCACCAATGTTTTGTAATAAGTCAGAAGTATATCCTTGACCAGAAGCGGATTCAAATTCAGTATCCCACTTTTCAGCCGAGAAACCTAAGATAGCGTCTAACTCATGCCCATTGTTTTCAAAATGATAAGAGAAGAAGTTATCAGATACAAAGTGAATTCTCGTTTGGTTAGAAATATCATATTGCGCATTAGAAGCCCCATTTCTGTGTGCTTCAACACCTTGCCAACGATCGCGTTTTGTGTGTTGGAAGTCTCCTAAAAGTGTGGTCTTAAAGTTTAAACCTTTAGCGATTTTATATTTCGCATAAACGCTTCCGTATAATTTGAATTTGTAATCGTTACGATCACGCTCAATTACTTTTGCTGCAGGGTTAGTGTTTGAAGTATTTGAAATATCCTGTCCACTTGCTACTGCAACGTCATTGGTTAAATCCCAGTCATCAAACATACGCTGGATTGCATAGTCGCCTACTTGTGCATATGCATACTTTCCACCATCGCGAATCGTGTTGATGTGTTGAATCGAGTTTTCGTCTAAATAAGTAGGTAACCATGGTGTTTGACGTAAAATATCATGGGTAGAACCATCAAAACGTCTTCTGTTAGAATAAGAAGGACTTAAGTTAACCCCCATAGAGAACTTGTCGTTCAATTTGGTGTCAATTTTAAGTTTAAGGTTATACTTCTTAAAATCATCTGTTAAAAGTACCCCTTCATCATGTACATAGTTTAAGGCTGTACTGTATTTTGTTTTTTTGTTTCCGCCACGAACAGCAAAAGAGTGAGAAGTAATTACCCCTCCATCAAAAATAACATCTTGCCAATCGCGGTCAACGCCAATTTGCAATTTGCGTAAAGTTCTATTAGAGATGTTTCCTTCTCCTCCTGTTGATGGATGGCTTGACGCTCTTTCTCTCGCTGCAGATTCTGCAACAGAAAAATAGTAAGCATCACTTTGACGTGCTTCTTTAAAACCAGTATAGGTGTTGTAAGAGAATTTTGTTTTCCCTTCTTCACCTTCTTTGGTTGTGATTAAGATAACTCCGTTTGCCCCACGAGAACCATAGATTGCCGCAGAGGCAGCATCTTTTAAGATCTCGAAAGAAGCGACATCGTTCATATCAAGATTTCCTAAGTAATCGTTATCAACCAAAAGACCATCGACGACGATTGCTGGATCAGAAACCCCAGTAATCGAACCTGTACCACGAATACGAATCGTAGGAGCAGAACCTGCTTCTCCTTCCGTAGCGGCGATGTTTACCCCAGAAACTTGACCTACTAAAGCGTCATCTACACGAGATACTGCAATCTGATCTAATTTTTCGTTGGTTACTTTTGAAATCGAACCCGTAAGGTTAGATTTTCTTTGTGTACCATAACCTGTTACAACAATCTCGTCTAATTCTTGAAGATCTTGTTCTAAAGTGGCATTAATGCTGTCTTGTCCTGTAAAAGGAATGACTTGTGTTTTGTACCCAATGTAGGAGATTTCTACATTTTGGCCATTCTCAACCTCGATAGAGAAATTCCCATCAAAGTCAGAGGTTGTTCCATTGTTTGTGCCTTCAACAAGCACTGTAGCTCCAGGGATTGGTTGCCCATCTGAACCAACAATAGTTCCGCTTAATTGTGTTTGTGCGTAAGTCAAGAGCATACCACAGAACACAAAAAAGAGCGTTAGTTGCGATTTAATTTTCATTAGTTGTTTGTTTGTTTATGTATTGTTTAAATAAAATTTGTCTCAAATGAGACAATCGCACAAGGCAATACTTTTGTTGAAATAATTATCAACAGCGCAATGTATTGTCTTGGCGGTATCGTTGTATACTCCCTCCTAAGAAGAAGTAAGTTTAAGCAGGAGGGCAAGGCCTCCTGCTTTATATTATGCGATTTGGGAAACCAATTTGGTGTTCCAATGTGGTCAACCAAATTATTTTAATAAATATAATGAATAATATTACTTTCCCAACTTTATTTTAATAAAGTCGCTTATTCCATAAAATCCTCACGGATTGGACTAAAGACATCAATCAATTCTCCTGCTTCTGTACAAATTGCGCCGTGGAGTGCATTGGTAGGAATATAGAAACTATCGCCACCCACAAGTGTTTGCGTCTCTCCATCTATGGTTACATCAAAGCTCCCAGAAACAACGTAAGTCACTTGAGAATGCGGATGTTGATGCATAGGACCAATCCCCCCTTTATCGAAGGCAACATGAACCAGCATAATCTTGTCGTCATAGCCCATTATTTTTCTTTTAACACCCTCTCCTACTGTTTCCCATTCAATGTCTTTGGTTAACAAAAAGGGTTTACTCATGCCAAAACTTTTCATATTATTTATTGTTTAGTGGTTATTAAAAATGGTCCAACCCAGCTTTTTGTTTCCTTGTTTAACTGAAGTTGGTGTGTTTTACTTGCAATGCTTTCTTTGTTGGCGATAATAATTTCTACCGCGGCTCCCGCGGAAAAGGTTACTTCTACAACTGTATAATCCTCGCTATCAAAAACAAGACTTATTTTTTTAATACTTGAAGTAGCGTTAAGCGCGTTCTCTGTTACAGGACTGTAACTTCCGTGTGTTTCTAGGGCATTTACAAAAGTGGTACTCCCTATGGCTTTTCTGCGGAGAATGAGTGCTGTATCGTCCCGTAAGTTAAACAAAGGATCATTCGCCCCTAATTGGGTAAATAAGATTTGATCATTTGTGTTGTTTACTGTTGAAAGGGTATAAAAGACCCCTTTATTCAGCCAGCTGCTTTGATTAAAGCTTTGCGCCAGGCTTCCAGTCGCGCGATGCCAAAGATGCTGGTATCCATGCGCTTTACCTAGAGGCGTTAAAGTTTTCTTTGCCGTAATAGGATAACTTGTAGACATTATTTGTCCAAAATAATGGAAGGGCAAGTCATATTGATTTTCTTTCTCAGTATTTACTTTAAACACGTCAAGAATTAAAGGATGGTCTAGCCGCTCATCATTTAACATCACAAGAGTTCGAAGCATTTCAACTCCTGGGTAGGCGTTGCTGTCTTTCATACTGATGACTTGATTCCCTTGTGAATCTAAATGACTAAAATGTTTTTCTGCATGGTATTTACTTCCTGTTTCAAAGTCACCTTCGAAATGAGAGCGTTCATTCAATACCAAAGTATTATGGGCGACGGTTTGCTTGGCCCAAGTGGTGTTTTCTTTTAGATAACCTCCTCCGTTTTTTTGATCTATGTTAACAAATCGCGCAAGCCCATAATCTTGCAATACTTCTTCACCCTTAAAAAAGAGCAAGTAGGATAATTTATCATAATGCCCGTGACTATTGCCATGTGCCGTATATTTTGCGACGAGGTTCAATTCTTCTTCCACTGCACCATGGCGTAGAATAGTAATCCCCCCTTGTTTTCCTTCTGGGCCATCTGTTAACTCAGTAGACTTTTTTACGAAGGGTTTCGCCTTTCCGTCTTGTATTGCTTTAGCCACCGCAAAACCAGCGTCATCTAGGGTTAATTGCCCCTGCTTTTTAGCGATAGATAATAATCCAGGATTAGCATTACCATAATGATAAGCGATGTCAACAGCAGCAACGAGCTCACGCGAAAAATAAGACATCCCTTTTTGGGCATCGTTTAAGGCATAAAATTCTCCATCGGTATCGGTAAGATTCAATAAAGCATCTACCGCATTAAGCATTACCCCATCTTTGTAGCGCAGAATTTCTTGCTCAGGACGCATGTTGTTTAAGCCTACGGCAAAAAGCAAATAGGGATACATGGCATACCGTTGATAATAGGGGGCTTCGGTATAATAGCCCTCCGGAGAAAAGGGTGCTTCAATATTGGCTAAAAAACCTGCTTTTCCCTCTTGATCCATTATAAATCCACCATCATTATCTTTGGCTTTTGTATCAATTGTGTCGAGTTTAATCCCATACAAGGCACGCTGAATGAGTTCTTCATCATTCATCACTAAACCAATCATCCCTACGGCGGCATTCCCCCAAGTACTGTGATTGTGAATGCGATTAAAAAATTGCGGATTGTCTATTGAAATATAATCTGCATAGGGTCTAAAAAGGGATTCTTCAAGATACTTACGCTCCTTTTTAGACAAGAAATTATAAATGCAATCATAGGCTTGACTTACATAGACCAACCAATTTGAGTCGTTTAAACACTGCCAAAATAATTTTCCACGCGCATAAGAACGCGGTTGTGGGTGAATGGGTAAACTCTTGTAAATACGGGCATATTCCCATAAAACCGCTTTCACATAATTGGCATAAACCGCATCGTCTAAGATTTGATACAAAGCCCCTGCCTTTTGTAAAATAAAGAAATTGCGTTTGTGTTGCTCATGGGTATAACCTCCTGCCATGTCTTTTGGAATAGGCACATCAACCCCTTTTTCAATCGCTGCATCAACCGCTGTTTTTACTTCGGCTAAATATTTGTCAAACAGGGGAACCTTCCCCAGGTTTTGCCGGATTTCCTCAACCCCTTTTTGGGTCAAGATGAGTCCGGGATGTTCTTGGCCTAAGCTTAGGTTTGTCAGGAGTATTGTTAGGCAAAAAATAATTTTTTTCATGCAGCAATATTAATGGTTTAATGCCCTAAGGCAATGGGTTTGATTTTGCAATAATCCAACTGGTTTTAACTAGCTATGTAAAGCATTCACAATGACTGCTCTTTTTCACTCTATTGGAACTTTAATATGAACACCTATAACACCTTCTTAAAAATGGTGTAATCTAAGTAAATCGTCGCACCAAAAAAGCGGCAAAGCTTGTTGTACATTATTGGATCACCAAATTGGTCAACCAATATAGGAAAATCAATTCAAACTCCTCCTGTTCCGCTTAAAAAAAGCCCTTCTAAAATGGTATCTTGCATCATATGAAATGGAAAACACTTTATTTATGGATGATGTTGGCTTGTTCGTTATGTGCCGGACAGGCAAAACAAGCATCGCCCCCTACTTCTCGCTCCTATCTCGCTTTGGGAGATAGCTATACCATAGGCGAAAGTGTAACGGAAAGCCTGCGTTGGCCCAATCAACTTGTTGCTAGCCTTAATAAAAAAGGAGGCCATTTTAGGCCAGCAAAAATAATCGCAAAAACAGGATGGACCACAGACGAACTATCAAAAGGGATGGATGATCTAAATTTAGCTGAACATTACGATTATGTATCCTTATTGATCGGCGTAAATAATCAATATAGAGGAAGAAGTGTTGCCAATTTTGCACTAGAATTCAAGGAATTACTGCAAAGCGCCCTTTCCCTTTCTGGGGGAAACAACGCTAATGTCTTTGTTTTGTCTATTCCTGATTGGGGCGTAATGCCTTTTGCCAAAGACAGAAATCGAGAACAGATAGCAAAAGAGATCGATGCTTATAATACGGTGATAGCGCAAATCTGTCAACAATATAAAATTGCCTATTTTAATATTACGCCCATTTCACGAAAAGCAAAAACAGCACCACAGTTAATCGCAAAAGACGGTTTACACCCCAGCGGAGAAATGTATACCCAATGGGTAAAGGAAGTACTCCCGTTTTTTAATTCAGTGACCCATGACTAAACGAGCAAGCGCACAAGACAAGGACCGAAAAGATCCTTTGGCCATTTTTCGAGCGGAATTTCATCATTCCGACAATGAAATTTACCTCGATGGAAATTCATTGGGAAAGCTTCCCCTTAAAGCAAAAAAAGCGGTGTCAGAAGTGATCACAGAACAATGGGGAAATAACTTAATAAGAAGCTGGAATGACCATTGGCTAGATTTACCCAAACGCCTTGCTAAAAAGCTAGCAGCGCTATTAAATGCAGAAGCAAGTGAAATATTGGTGGGAGAATCTACCTCGGTTAATTTGTATAAGATCGCCCATGCCTTAGTACATTCTGGCCGATACCCAAAACAACTCCTCACCGACTCGCTTAATTTTCCAACAGACCATTATATCTTGGGTGGTATTTGTGAGCAAAATGATTTAGCAAGCCCCATTTGCATTAATTATACCCACGACTTGAAAGCCGATTTAGCCCTGCTGAAAGCAACTATTCAAAATCACCCTGGAATTATTTGCCTGAGTTTAGTGAGCTATAAAAGCGCTTATTGCTACCCTATGAAAATGCTAAATGCTTTTGCCAGAGAGCACAACAGCATCATTATATGGGACTTAAGTCACGCAGTGGGGGCTATTGAAATTGACCTTGAAGCAACCGAGACCTTGGCGGCTATTGGTTGCAGCTATAAATACCTTAACGGTGGACCAGGTTCTCCGGCATTTCTCTATCTAAAGGAAGAACTTGTCCCCCATCTTTCCACCCCTATTCAAGGATGGTTTGGACATGCAAGACCTTTTGATTTTGCGCAAGATTACCGCCCAGCTAAAGGCATTGATCGCTTTGACGCAGGTACACCCACTATTTTATCTTTAGCCGCAATGGAAGCGGGAATTGATATTAGCCTGAAGGCGGGGATTAAAAACATTCATCAAAAGAGTATCGCTTTGACGCAAGCGTTTATTGCCTTAATGGAAACAGAACTTTACCCCTTAGGCTATGTTTTAGAAAGCCCTATAAACAGTTCTGAAAGAGGGTCTCATGTTACGATTTCGCATCAAGAATCGTGGCGTATATGCCAATGCTTACTAAACGGAAAAGAAAACAGACCGAAAATTATTCCTGATTTTAGACCTCCACAGTATATTCGCTTTGGAGTCGCACCGCTGTATATTGGACATGAAGCCTTGTTCATTACCATAGAAAGACTAAAAGAGATTGTCGTAGAGAAAGAATACCTGCAGTACAATCAAGATCGCCCAACGGTGACTTAATTGTATCTTTTATCTCCTTTCCTGATTGAATCAGGATGCACCGGTGGTGGAATATCCCCAGGAGCACGACGCCCTTTTTTATGCTTATGCCGCTTTTTTATTTTTTTCTTTTGATCATGCGATAGGCTTTTGTGGAATTCTCCCCGAGATCGATGAACTCCCTCGCGCATTGCACGGTATAAAATACATTGTTCTGCTGAGAGCGATTTCACAAATTGCTTTCTGCGTTCCCGTTTATCCATCGAGTCATTCTTAAGCAGCGCGCTTTGTGTTTCGGTTAAAGAGGCTTTAAAATCAGCCCTTAAACCCTTAATGATCTCGCGGCGTTCTTCCAACAAAGCTTTCTGCTCTTGCGAAAGACTTTGAAGTCTTTCTATTTTGGGATTTTTAACAATTTCTGTTTCCTGGGCTATACTGCTCAAAGAAAAGAGAAATAAAAATAAGAAAGGAAGTTGAATTGTTTTCATTTAGAAGACTTTGCTTTTAGACCGCAAAAAGCAGGTAAAGTTTTATTTCAAGGCAAGATCGTTTTCAAAATTATCCAAGAGCGCTTCTTGAATCGCTTGATCAAGTTCTGTTTCTTCTAGCAAAAGGGTATCCATCAATAAAGAAGTAACAAAAACATCTTCTTTAACAATGGCTTGCGACTCAACCGATATTGAATTATTTGATTGCGTTAAGGAGAAAAACAAAAACAGGGATGCCGCTATTCCACTAAGGGCTGCCCAACGAATATTTGCCCTTTTTCTATTGGCCGAAATTGCTTGATTTTCGATCACTTGCAAAATTGTTTTTTTACTCTCTTCTGTGTGCTTTTTTGGTCGTTTAAAGCCTAAGTCGTTCAATCTGTTTTTATTTGATTCCATTTAATCGGTCTTTTCTAACTGCTGTTTTACTTTTTTTTCTGCTTTGTAATAAAGTGTTTTAACCGAATTTTCATTCATTTCGATTAAAATGGCTATTTGCGAAAACTTTAATTCATCGTAATATTTTAAATTAAAAATATGACGTTCTCTTTCTCGAAGTAAAGCAATCGCCTGGTGCAGGCGGTTTGCGCTACCTTCTCCATCAAAATAGCTATCTGCTCTAAGGCTTTGAAGATAACTGCTGTCTATATCGTCTAGGCGGTAATGTTGTTTTTTTTGTTGTAAAAAACGCATGCATTCGTTGTAAGCAATGCGGAACATCCAGGTATCTATTTTACTTTTTCCTTTAAAACCCGGCAATCCTTTATGAATTTTCAACCAAGTGTTTTGCAAGACATCTTGCGCATCGTCGTGCACCACAACAATTTTACGAATCATCCAATAGAGACGATCGTGGTGCGTTTCAAGCAAAAGATTAAAATCTATTGTTAGCTTTTCGTTCACAGTGTTTTGTTGCCCAAAAGTGGATAAAGCAATTTCCATGTATTTAAGACCCGCTTTACGCCAAAAAGTTTTATTAAGTGATTATTTACACCTATTTAGGCGCGGTTTAAATTACTTCAAAAAGACCTGCAGCTCCCATACCACCGCCCACACACATGGTAGAAACAACGTATTTAGCTCCGCGGCGTTTCCCTTCTATCAATGCATGCGCGACCATTCGTGCTCCAGACATCCCATAAGGATGCCCTATGGAAATAGCCCCTCCGTTAACATTCATCAATTCATTGGGAATCCCTAAATGATCTCTACAATAAATCACCTGAACAGCAAAAGCTTCATTTAACTCCCACAGGCCAATATCATCCATTTTAAGGCCATTGGCCTTTAATAATTTTGGGATAGCATAAATAGGTCCAATCCCCATTTCATCAGGGGCACAACCTGCCACAGCCATGCCGCGATAAATCCCAAGCGGAGTTACATTATGCTTTGCAGCAACACTAGCTTCCATTAGAACACTCGCTGAGGCGCCGTCTGATAGCTGACTTGCATTTCCTGCAGTAATACAGCCGTTTTCTATCACTGGATTTAAGCCTGCTAAACCTGTTAATTGCGTGCTGGGACGATTTCCCTGATCTTTTTCTAGGGTGAAATCATGGAAACTAATTTCTTTGGTTTCGCGATCCATTACGCCCATATGGGTTGTTGTGGAAATAATTTCAGCATCAAACCTTCCTGCTTCTTGTGCTGCAGCGGTGCGTTGTTGACTTTGCAAGGCATATTCATCTTGCGCCTCGCGTGAAATATTATAGCGTTTGGCCACTACTTCTGCTGTTTGCAACATGGGCATATAGATGTGTTTATGCGCTGCCACCAAGGCTTTGTCTACCATGCGATGGGTATTCATATGTTCGTTTTGAACCAAACTTATCGATTCAACTCCACCACCAACAACAACATCCATGCCGTCACTTTGAATTTGTTTTGCGGCTGTGGCAATGGCCATCATCCCAGAAGAACACTGCCGATCTATACTCATTCCACTTACCGTGGCAGGTAAACCACCTGCTAAGGCAGCCATTCTTCCTATATTCCCTCCTGTAGTACCTTGCTGTAATGCAGCCCCCATAATGACATCGTCTACTTGACTGGGGTCTACCCCAGAGCGAAGTACTGCTTCTTTTACGGCTAGCCCAGCTAATGTAGGTGCAGTGGTGTTGTTATATGCCCCGCGATAGGCTTTCCCTATGGGAGTTCTAGCGGTAGATACGATTAGTGCTTCTCTCATGTTTTTTTATTTCTATTGTATTTATTGCGTGGTCCACAATTTAAGTGAAATATTTCAATATCAAAACCACCAAATCCTTTTTGCTTGATTGACTGCACGAATAAAACCAGGAATACAAAATCTTTGCAGGAAAAAATAGATTTGTATATTTAGTAAATGCAAAACGAAATACCACGCTAGAAATCACCTCATTTCAAGGCTGTTTTTTGGGTTTGTAAAACTAAATTAACGAAACTATGAGTAACACGACAAACGACGCCCTTTTTGATTTTAAATTTTATGAATGGGAAAAACGTTTCAAGGACAAGCCTTTCTTGAGACAACCTTTTGGCGACCAATGGGAAGAATACAGCTGGGGAGAAGTAGGCGAATACGCACGAAAATTAGCCACCGGTTTAAAATCCCTAGGCTTGAGAGAGAATGCCCACATTGGATTGATTTCAAAAAATTGCCGGGAGTGGTTTATCGCGGACTTAGCCATCATGATGGCGGGCTACATCAGTGTTCCCTTCTTTCCCAATTTAACTTCAAAAGAGTTGAATACCCTTTTAGAATTTGGGGATGTTGACATGCTATTTGCAGGAAAGGTAGAAGACTGGGAGGAGCAGAAAAATGGGGTGCCTAAAGATATGCCTGTAATTGCTTTCCCCGCCTATAAAGGGCATTCTAAAATAACCGATACCTACCAATGGCATGACTTTATTAACCAGCACTCCCCTCTACAAAATCCGCATCAGCCTAAAATGAGTGATACTTGGACCATCATTTTTACCTCGGGCACTACGGGACAACCCAAAGGGGTGGTTCTAGACTTTCTAGCAAATTCAAAAACTGCTGTACTTACACTAGAATCAAATCCATTAAAGGTAGATTTTAATGGGAAAAATGACTTTTTCTCCTACCTTCCTTTAAACCATATCGCAGAAAGAATCGTCGTTGAATTTGCTGTATTTAGATTTGGAGGAACGGTTTCTTTTGCAGAAAGCTTAGACACCTTTGCGCAAAATCTACAAGACACCCAACCCACCGTATTCTTTGCTGTACCTAGAATATGGACCAAATTTCAAACGGGTATACTTGCGAAACTCCCCCAAGAAAAATTAAATAAACTTTTAAAAATCCCCCTGCTTTCAGGCATCCTTAAACGCAAGTTCAAAAAAGCTTTGGGACTTAGTAAAGCAAGGGCAATCGTATCTGGTGCTGCTCCCATGCTAGAAACACAACGCGCTTGGTTTAGACAAATTGGCATTTTTATTACCAATGGTTATGGAATGACTGAAAACTGCGCCATCACCACCCAATTAGATGCGAGAATAATCAACAAGCCAGGTTCTGTGGGACTTCCCCAACCTGAAGTAGACATCAAAACTGATCCCGATACCGCTGAAATATTGATGCGTGGCCCTTTTGTGATGAAAGAATATTACAAACAACCCGAGTTAACCGCTGAAGTAATGAGAGATGGTTGGTTGCGAACGGGAGACCAAGGCCACATAGACAAGGAGGGCTTTTTATTCATTACCGGACGGGTAAAAGACATGTTTAAAACCTCCAAAGGAAAATACATTGAACCCCTTGTAATAGAAGCTTATTTTGCCGATATCGTTGAATTTGAACAGATTTGTGTTGCTGGGTTAGGACTCCCCCAGCCAATACTTTTAGGGGTATTGTCTGAAATTGGGATTGCTAAAGATCATGCTGCGTTAAACAAAATGCTATCTGCTCGTTTAGAGCAAGTCAATGCACAGCTTTCCGGCTACAAGAAAATCGCTAGTATTATAGTCGTAAAAGATGCTTGGACGGTTGAAAATGGACTGACAACCCCCACCTTGAAAATTAAACGAAATCAAGTCGATAAAAAGTACCAAGAAAACTACCTAGATTGGCACAACGACACCAATAATATTATTTTTGAATAAAGCATTTTGTGCTTTTGTAAAACAGCATTTACAGCTAAAAAAAAAGCCATGATTGCACTTAGAAAGCTAAAATCTTGTTATCTTTCCGAGATATACTATATTATAGTAAGCAACTTTACCCCATAAAATCTTACGCTGTTCTTGATTTATTTTTTTCTGTGTTAACCAGTAACAATTATAAATCAAACAATTATGAAAAAAAACAAGTTGACTACTGCACTTACAGTCTTAGGACTGTTTTGTGTAAATCTGCTTTTGGCACAAGCCACCATCAGTGGTACTGTGAAAGACGCAGAGACTAACGATCCTATTCCTGGGGTAAATATCCTGATTCAAGGAACCACAGAGGGAGCAAACACTGATTTTGACGGAAACTTTAGCTTAAGTTCTGATCAAGCGGTGCCCTTTACCCTTCAAATTAGTTCAATTGGATTTGGTTCTCAAACTGTGGAAGTAACTTCTGCAGACCAGGTGATCAATGTATCCCTAGAGGCAGGAGAAAACTTAGATGAAATTGTTGTATCGGCTTCAAGAAGAGCGCAAAAGGTACAAGACGCTCCAGCTTCTGTGAGTATTATTTCGGCTAAGGATATCGAAAACTCTGCTGTAGCTGTTGATCCAGTGCGTCACTTACAAAATATACCTGGGGTTCAATTACAACAACAATCTGCCAACAAAATCAATATTGAAATGCGTGCAGGTTCTGGAATCTTTGGAACATCTGCTTTTCCTATCTTAGATTACCGTTATTTAGTAACTCCTTCTGGAGGGCAATTTAACAGTTTCCAAACAGGTCTTTCAAACATCGATATCGCTAAGGTAGAGGTGGTTCGTGGAGCTGCATCTGCACTTTACGGTCCTGGGGTAACTTCTGGGGTAATCCACTTCATGAGTAAAAGTCCTATTGACTATCCTGGAACTACAGTAGAATTACTTGGCGGATCTTTGAATACTTTAGGCGCTTCTGTTCGTCATGCTTATGCAACAGAGGACAAAAAATTTGGGTATAAAATCAACGCGCGTTATGTAGAAGGAAATGACTTTGGGCTTGACGCAGAAGAAGATGCTGAGCAAATTGCTTCTTTTTCAAGAACAATTTCACAACCAGATATCACTGCAGCCGGTTATGTTGATGTAACCTCACCTGGAACTACATTGTTAAATGAAGCAGATCTAGATAATGACTATGACGGTAACCCTCTTTCTACAGAATACAGAAACTATTCTGTAAATGCACATTTACAATATCGTCCAAACGATGATACTGAAGCATTCCTTTCTGGAGGTTTAGCCAAAGGAAATGGTTTATTCTTCAATGACCAAGGTGCCGGTATGACCCAAGGAACAGACTACTGGGTACAAGGACGTGTTTCTTCAGGTGGATTCTTTGGAGCACTTTCTTACAACTACAACGATGGTGGTTTAGAAGACAACCCAACTTTCTTGTATGCTTCAGGTTTTAGACAAGTTGCCCGTCGTGGTGCTTTTGAAGCGCAATTACAATACAACTTTGATTTACCAAATTTCCTAGATACTAGCTTTACAATTGGTGGAGACTACAGAGATATCTTCTCTGACTCTGCGAATACCCTATACGGTCGCTATGACGACAACGATGATTACATCATTGCTGGGGCTTATGTACAAGGTACATCACGTTTAAGTGAACAATTGGAATTAACCTACGCTTTGCGTTATGATGATTTCAACATTTTTGACAAAGGATTAATCGCACCTCGTGCGGCTATCGTCTACAAATTAAACGACAAGCACACAATTAGAGCTTCTTACAACAGAGCTTCAAGTGGTCCTGTTGCACTTCAACAATTCATCGATTTTCCATTGGCTATCTTACAGCCAGGGGTATTAGATGTTTGGTTGGGCGGTCAAGCAGACCCTCACCAATTTTCTTCAAACCCATATATCGATATCGCTTTAACCGATTTCGAAGATGTTAATGTTCCTGCAAATACACCAGGTTTACCGAGTGCTTATTTATATGGACCAATGGCCGGACAAGTTATCGGTGGTTTAATCTCAGCTTTCCCTGCAGGTTCTCCTCAGCAACAAGCTTTGGGTGCCTTTTTCCAAACAGGAGGACAAGGGGGAACACAATATGTCCCAGGTGGATTCTTAGGACAATTCTACAAATATAACTTATTTAATCAAGAGCCAATGAATGAATTGGTTGACACTCCCGGTTCTAAACCAGGATTCACGAACTCATTCGAAGTTGGATACAGCGGTTTGCTTTTTGATAAATTAAAAGTAGGTGTAGATGTTTATACATATGAAGTAGAAGGATTTACGCAGTTTACTGCAATTGGTCCAACAGTAGCTTTAACAGGCGTTGAAGGTATTCCTGCACAATTTGGAAGCACTATTGGAACAGACTTTGCTACAAGTCCAACCTCTATCGCATTATTAGGACAAGCGGGTGCAACAGCTATTGCTGGCGTAATTGCAAATACTTTTGGTGGTGCTGCAGGACAATTCTTAGCTTCTCAAGACCCCGCTGCTTTTGCAGTGATTGGTGCAATTGAAACCGACCGTGTTCCACAAAATGATGGAATCGTTCACATTCCAGCGGGTTACCGTCGTTTCGATGATGCCAAAAGAAGTCACTATGGTATCGATGTAGACATGGAATACTTTGCTAATGAAAAATACTCCATCTTCGCCAATGGTTCCTACCTTAGTCAAACAGAATGGATTCCAGGAGAAGACAATGATGATGATTTACCATTCTCTTCTTACTTAAATGCACCTCAGAAGAAAATGAGAGCAGGAGTTCGTTATTCTGACGATCAACTTAGATGGTCTGTTTCTTATCAATATGATGAAGCATTCTATGCTAATGTAGGACAATTTGCAGGTCAAGTTCAAGAGAAAAACTTAGTCGATGCAAACATCGGTTATACTTTAATAAACGGAGTGCGATTCGATCTTACAGCGTCTAACCTATTTGACAGAAAATACCGTGCTTTCGCAAGTATGCCTGTTATTGGAAGACGTGTAATTGCAAAATTAACATTTGATCTATAATCCATTACTGGATCAGCTAGTATGAAAGACAAAACAGCATTCATTACTGGTGCTGCCAAAGGAATCGGAAGAGCAACAGCCGTTGCTCTTTCGGCCTCTGGTTGCCATGTTATCCTCACAGACATTGATCAAACTGCCCTCGATCAAGCCAAAAATGAAATAGAAGAAAATGGCGGAAAAGCCACTACCTACCTACTCGATGTTGCAAAACAAGAACAAGTTAGCACTGTTCATCAACAAGCCTTAAAAGACCATAAGCGCATTGACTATTTTGTCAATAACGCAGGAATAGGGGGCAAACAAGCACCCATTCATTTAATGTCACTTGATGACTGGCACAGGGTTATCGATGTAGATTTAAACAGTGTTTTCTATTGTTTAAAAGAACAAATCAATATTCTTTTGCCACAAGGTGGCGGAAATATTGTAAATGTATCTTCACTCGCCGGTAAAAAAGGCATGATTTCTGGCGCACATTATTCCAGCGCAAAACACGCTGTTTTAGGCTTAACAAAATCTGCCGCCCTAGAATATGGAGCGCAGAATATTCGCGTAAATGCACTATGTCCTTCTTTTCTTGAAACCGATATTATTGCAACTGTACCCGACCAAATTCTTGATTTCGTGAAGAATTACAGGGTCCCTTTAAAGCGGCACGGAAAAGCAGAAGAAGCCGCAGCTAGCATTCTCTGGTTACTTTCAGATCAATCCTCTTTCGTCAACGGTCATTCTTTGGTAATGGACGGTGGAATGAACGTAGGTTAATCCTCTAGAAACTTTCTAATTTTTAATCCTTTACAGCTTTATTGGCTGTAAATACTATTGCCTTTTTTCTTATATTGAAAGCATATGTTTGCACCTGCACTATTCCAAGATAAAGTCGTTCTCGTAACTGGGGGCAGAAGTGGTATTGGTTATTGTATTGCCCAATCCTTCCTCGCATATGGCGCACAAGTATATATCGCATCGCGCAATAAAGTTGAACTTGAAAAAGCCGCCATTTCTTTGGCCAACAATGAACGTTGCCGCGCAGTAGTTTGTGATATTCGTTCTACAGACGACATTAATGCCCTAGCCAATGAGATTAAGGCAAACGCAGGACGCTTAGATATCCTCATTAACAATGCTGGGGGGCAATTTCCCGCCCCTTCACACATCATGGCTGAAAAAGGCTGGAATGCTGTTATCAACAATAATCTCAATGGCACTTTTTATATGTGCCAAAAAATGGCCAACACTTTTTTTATTCCGCAAAACCAAGGAAATATCATTAATATAACCGCCAATGTTTTGCGCGGTTTTCCCGGAATGGCCCACACTGGAGCTGCACGCGCTGGAGTCGAAAATTTAACCAAGAGCCTTGCTCAAGAATGGGCAGGATTTGGAATAAGAATCAATGCGGTTGCACCAGGAACAATAGACACCTCTGGGCTGGATAATTACCCCCCTTTTATGCAAGCTTTTTTTCGAAAAAGTGAAAACAAGAATCTCATGAAACGCTTTGGAAAAGCAGAAGATGTTGCCAATGCTGTCCTTTTTCTTGCCAGTCCGCTCGCCAGCTATATCAGCGGCGTAACCCTAGCCGTAGATGGCCTAGAACATCTCGCTGGTGATCGCATGGAAATGTACCATGCGCTAATGAAACTGATGCAATAAAAAATGTCGTAAATGAAATTGATAAAAACCGTCCTCGTCTTCTCCCTTTTTTCTAGCCTCATTTATTTGTGCTATTATCCTATTGCGCTTGAGCCTGTTGCCCGAAAAACACCCCCCTACCCCGGTTTATCAGGCCAATATGAAGTCAACACTAAACTTGCGAAAATCGATTTAGTCAAAGTACCCTCGCCTGGCCCAGAGTCAATAGTCCGACATCCAGCGGGACATTTTTTTGCAGGTCTCGCAAATGGAGATATCCTTCAATTTAATTCAACCGGGAAAGACCAAAAAATCATTGCCAATACAGGCGGGCGTCCCCTGGGAATGAAGATTGCTCCCAATGGGGACCTTATTATTGCAGATCAAATAAAAGGCCTACTTCAACTGGACAGCACACTACAAATAAAAGTTTTGGTAAAACAATACGAAGGAGAAGACCTAAAGTTTATTGATGACCTTGACATTAGTGCAGCTGGTGTGGTTTACTTTAGTAATGCCACCCAACGCAATCCAATCGTAGTTGAAAATGAAGCTTGGGAACAAAGAGCTTCTGGCGCTTTATTTGCCTATGACCTAAATACAACAGAATTGCGCCTTTTAAAAAAAGACTTATTCTTCGCCAATGGTGTTGCACTGCATCATTCGGAAGATTACTTTGTCTTTAGTGAAACCTTTGGCCTTACGCTAAGTAAATTTTGGCTTAAAGGACCAAAAAAAGGTACAACTGAATTATTCAATGACCAATTGCCCGGTTTCCCTGACAATGTAACCTATAATAAGGGCATTTTTTGGGTTGCGATTCCCACCCAAAGGGTGGTAGGTATTGAACCGCTTTTTGAGCGTCCTTTTTTGCGTTCTATCCTTTTGCGATTACCCGAAAGCGTTCGCAATGCCGTTCTCCCAAAACGCTATGCCATGCTTTTAGGATTTAATGAAGCGGGAAAAGTAATCTACAACCTGCAAGATCCCAATGGAAAATACGATTACATCACTAGTGTTCTCAATGTTGAAAACACCCTTTATATTGGGAGTTTAAAAGAACCCACTCTAGGGATTTACCCATTGAACCAGTAAAGCGAAAATCCGTTTTTCGCCTTATTTAATTCATCTTATTTCTCTGTTTATGACTAGTCTAAATTCAAAACAAACTTTATATTGTAAGGAATATTAAATTCGATTATAATTAATAATACAAAAAAATAAATGCTCAATTTAGAAGGACAAGTCGCCATCATTACTGGAGGCGCACAAGGAATAGGAGAAGGCATCTGCCAAGTCTTTTGTAAGGCTGGTGCCACTGTGGCCTTATGGGATGTTCGTGACTCTGGTGCAGCCACAGCAGAAAAAATCAAAACAGAAGGGGGGAATGTTTTTTTTCAAAAAGTAGATATCACCAACAAAGAAGCTGTTGAAGGAGCCGTTGCCGAAATTATCGAAGGCTACAGCAAAATTGATATTTTAATCAATAACGCAGGCGTTCTTCGCGATCGTTCCTTTTTAAAAATGACCCAAGAAGAATGGGATACGGTTATCAATGTAAACCTGAGTTCATTATTTACCACGACCCGCGCCGTATTACCCCATATGCGTGCGGCAGGCTATGGTCGCATTATTTCAGCTTCTTCTGTCAATGGATTCACAGGTGCCTTTGGCCAAACAAATTACGCCGCAACTAAAGCTGGCGTCGCTGGATTTACAAGAGCACTGGCAAGGGAAGTTGGTCGTTTTGGCATTACAGCCAATGCTGTTGCGCCTGGCTTTATTGCCTCAGAAATGACCGCCTCTATGCCACCAGAAGTGGTAAAAGCAGGAATTGCCATGATCCCAGTGGGGCGCATTGGCACCCCAGAAGACATGGGGTATGCCTATCTGTATTTAGCCTCAAAAGAAGCCGGATTTATTAATGGAACCACTTTGCATGCCAACGGTGGTGCCTTCCCAACATAACAAAAAAATGAGTACAAGAAAATTATTTGAACTAGACGGAAAAGTCGCCATCGTTACAGGGGCGAGTAAAGGAATTGGTAAAGCCATTGCAGAAGCACTTGCAGAATATGGCGCCAAAGTAGTGGTAAGTAGTCGCGCACAAGAAGCGGTAGACGAAGTTGCCAAAGAAATCACCGATAAAGGTTTTGAGGCCATTGGGATTGCGTGCCATGTTGGGCGTGAAGACCAACGTAAAGCATTGGTAGAAAAAACAATTGCGGCTTATGGCGGCGTTGATATTCTCGTCAATAACGCTGCTACCAATCCTGTCTTTGCCCCAGTTGAAAGTATTGAAAATGATATTTTTGACAAGGTGATGAATGTGAATGTAAAAGCCTGTTTTGATTTGGCAAAACTTTGTTTTCCCTCCATGAAAGAACGCAAAGGTGGAAGCATAATCAATATCGCTTCGGTAGAAGGAATGAAACCCAGTAATGGCTTAAGTATTTATAGCGTGAGTAAATCAGCACTGATTATGTTAACCCAATCACAAGCGAGCGAATGGGGAAAATACGGTATTCGTTCAAATGCCATTTGCCCTGGGTTAATTAAGACAAAATTCAGTCAAGCGCTTTGGACAAACGACGCCCTTATGCAACAGGTCAATAACCACCTTCCGCTTCGCCGTGCTGCAGAAACAAACGAGCTTTCTGGGCTAGCTGTCTACCTGGCGTCTGAAGCTTCTTCTTACACCACAGGAGCCGTTTTAAACGCAGATGGAGGACATATGTTAACCTAAAATAGTGCAATGGAACAAACCACTACCCCCTATGCTACTCACCTCAAGGAGCTTGAGGAGTTAAAAGATTATGTCGGAAAAGAATTAGGTCTGACCGAATGGATGACCATGGAACAAGAGCGCATCAATAGCTTCGCTGAAGCTACCGAAGATATGCAATGGATCCAT
>CBFHVC010000032.1:0-22376 GCA_965659515.1 Candidatus Arcticimaribacter sp.
CAGGTCTTTTCGAAGGGGTGTTTTTTCTTTTTCAGCCATGCTTTTAAAGTTATACAAAGGTGATCATGTCCTTTTGTAAATGCGGCAATTCATTAAAAGACAGCAGATTGAATCTATTTTCAGTATATAGAAACGTAGAAAAAGAGGTGTTTCTAACAGAAAAATTCAATTCTGCCACTGCTTTTTCTTGGGTTAGCCCAAGACATTCTCCTGTAATGGCGCTAATGGTCCCGCCAGAACTAAAGATTCCTATGGTCTCTCCTTTTGCAGTTGCGGCTAAAATTTGATTTAAGCCTTCTTTTACCTCTTTTCGAAATGTTTTCCAAGTAGGCATATCCTCTACCACAATATTCCCTTCAGCCCATTCGGTTAGAAAATAGCGAAAGCCGATCATTGTATTGCGCATCATTTTAGTGGGATCTGCTTGGGTTTCCTTTTGCAAAGCAATTAAATAAGGGTCTGTTTGGATCAAATTGGGAAGTACCTTTTTCATGGTGTCTATCCCATTGTGTTCTTTAAGGCCGTCAATAACGATTGGTTCAGGCAATTGAATTCCTTGTTCAAGGTATTTTTCCTTTACTGCTTTAAAAGTGTTTTTTTGTCGTTCAAGCGGTCCAACGAAAATTTTGTCGAAGGATATATGTTCGGTTAAAAGATAATCGCCTAATAAAAGGGATTGTTGGATGCCTTTTTTGGATAATACATCATAGTTCTCTGCACCTAAAGAGGCTTGACCATGACGAAAAAAATATAATTTACTCATATGGAGAGTAGTTTGGTGGGTGTTTTGTAGCTGCACTAAGCTAAGGATTTGATTTCAATTTATCTTTGAGTTGGGACTAGTTTTACAGTTTTAGCAGAAATTACATTTCATTATTTTGTTTCCATTTGAGATAGCTTTAGTTTTGTTGCACAAATGGCCCAGTAGTTCAACTGGATAGAATATCAGATTTCGGCTCTGAGGGTTAGGGGTTCGAATCCTCTCTGGGTCACAAGGGCATCAAAAGCAAGCGGTTAAGCTTGCTTTTTTGTTAGGGTTCTTTTTGATTTTATTTAGACTACCTTTCTTTACATCATTGCACGCCAAACGCCTAGTGCCTATTGGAATCGCTGTAAAGGATATTGATCAAGTCATCGGTCAGTTTAATCGCTTGTTAAATTCGCCTTGTCATAAGACAGAAGCAATAAAGTTTCCCAATCCTTTGGTGTGTTAGCGTAACTCGCTACCCAACTAGGGCAATTGTTTAAAGAAGAGAATTCGTTAACGCTTGCTTGTTTTGCGCCTCCCATAAAAGGCTTAAATACCCAATATAAAGCAGCCTTATTTTTTTTAATTAATTGAAATAGAGTGATTTAAATTATTTAAAAAAGTTTAAAACTTGTTAATTCCTTTTTTTTGCTTGTTGTTGTTTTATGAGATAAAATTGTATTTTCACAATAGAATCAAAAGATTTAAACATGAAAAAATTAAGTGTATTTTCTTTAATGTTTTCCCTTGTTTTATTTAGTTCTTGCGCTGGAGACAAGAACAAAGAAGGGGTGAAAAAATTGGCCGAAGGCGTATATCAAAAAGAAGGTTGGATTTATGATATGAAAGAATTACCCTCGGGAAAGAATGTGATTCCATTTTATACTATAGGGACTTTATCAACCAATGTTTTGTCTAATTCTTTTACGAACCCTCCTTCCGAAATGGGCATTACACTTTATTTTGTATTAGACAAAACAGGAGAGAATAAGAACAAAGTTGTGTCGGCCTATTTAGAGTCTACCGCCACAGATGAAAACTTATTTAAATTTCCACGTTGTTTGAGTATTTGTCCTGTTTCTTTAGAAATCATCAATGCAGACGGAAGTGTAAGCACCGCAAAAACCGCTTATTCTAGACCCAACGTTTTCAGAATGGATATTGAAGATTTGGTGATTAACGAGCTTGCGAGCAGTCAAAGTAAAGTTCGTATGCGCATTCCAGTATCGCGCAACAACCAAAATACTACTTTTGAGTGGTTTGATTTTAACTTTGCTGGGTTCACACCAGAACTATAGTCTTAGATTGATTTAAGGCTTAAATCGATGTTTTTAGCCGAGTGGGTTAATGCTCCTAAGGAGGCGTAATCAACCCCTGTTTCAGCCACTTCTACTAAGGTGTTTTCATTGATGTTGCCAGAAGCTTCTGTGGGAAATTGATGGTTGATAAAACCAACAGCCTCTTTTAATTCTCTGGGTGTCATATTATCGAGTAGGAGTCTGTGAATCCACGGAAAATTTAGACACTCTTTAATTTCCGCAAGGTTGCGCACCTCAACAATTGTTTTTAGCGATAAATTATTTTTTGTTAAATAATGCGCTGTTTTTTCTAGGGTTTTTGTGATTGTTCCGTTAAAATCAATGTGATTGTCTTTGATCATCAAAACGTCATAAAGGCCCATTCTGTGATTATAGCCTCCTCCAATTTTCACGGCCCATTTTTCTGGAAACCGAAAATTAGGGGTTGTTTTTCGGGTGTCTAATAATCGACAATTGGTGTGGGATATTTTTTCGTTTAAACAATGCGTAAGGGTTGCAATTCCGCTCATGCGTTGCATGCAATTAAGTACCAAACGCTCTCCTGCAAGCAGGTCGTATTGCGGGCCTTGGATTTCCATGACGATTTCCCCTGAGGTGATGTGATCGCCGTCCTGAAATAATGCAACACACTTAAACTTTGGATTTAATGCTTGAAAGATAATTTGGGCGAGTTCAACACCGGCAATTATCCCTTCTTCTTTCGCGATTATTTGTGCCTTACTATCAACAGTATTGTCTAAACAAGACCTACTGCTGTGGTCGCCACTGCCAATATCTTCTTTTATCGCCGATGCGATAAATTGATCTATACTTAATTGATGCTCTTTATAAAATGGACTTTTCTGCATAATCGTGATTATAAAATACACCTCTGTTTTCTTTCATGGCCAAAGATTGATTGACCATTACATAGGCAACACTGACCATATTGCGCAACTCGCATAACTGTGGTGATAATTTGTTGTTATTGTAAATTGAAACCACATCGAAATACAGTTTTTTTATTTCTTGTTGGGCTTTTTTTAGTCCCTTAGTTGTTTTGAAAATCCCCACTTGATTACTCATGATGTCCCTTAACTGCGCTTTGTAAATATGAATCACTTTTAGGGGTTTTTCTTTGCTGTAATCTTGTCCTTTCCATGCAGGAATACTTGAGAAAAAAGCTGAATTAAGTTGAACTTGTTTTAATTCTTCTATACTTTTTAATGCAGCACGATGTGAAAAGACAATTGATTCTAGTAAGGAGTTAGAGGCAAGTCTATTGGCTCCATGTAAGCCTGTGCTACTGCATTCTCCAATGGCATAAAGGCCATCCAAAAAAGTTCTTGAATGATGATCTACTTGTATCCCGCCGCAGCTGTAATGTGCAGCAGGTACGACAGGGATGTCTGCAGTAAAGGCATCAATTCCAACCGCTTTACAATTCTCAATTATGGTTGGAAAATGTTCCCCTAAGATCGCCTTAGGGACCTTAGCTGTGCTGAGATATACATGGTCAAGTTGAGAAACCAGCATTTCTTCCGCTATTGCTCTAGAAACAATATCCCTTGGGGCGAGCTCTTTTAAAGGATGATATCGCGCCATAAAAGCGGCCCCGTTTTGATCAACGAGTTCTGCTCCTTCTCCTCTGAGGGCTTCAGTGATTAAATAAGTTTCACCGTTGACCTTTGGATAGAGTGCAGTAGGATGAAACTGTATAAACGGTAAATCTTTTAGTTGAACCTTTGCCCGATAAGCAGCACCAAGGCCATCTCCAGTAGCTACACTAGGATTGGTAGAAAAGGCAAACAGATCTCCTAAACCACCTGTTGAAAGAACGGTTATTTTAGCAGTAACTTTGATGATTTCTTCCGCTAAGGTGGAAATGATATAGGCACCATAGCAGCGTTGGTGTTGTTTTTCACTGTGGTGATCAGTAATCAAATCAACTAAAATATGATTTTCAAAGTACTGAATATTTGGATGTTCTTTGATCTTTTTGATCAGTGCACGTTGTATTTCTTCTCCAGAATGATCTTTGTAGTGTACGATTCTTTTTTCCGAGTGTCCCCCTTCTTTTGTCAAGGATAAAGTTTTGTCTTCTCCTTGGTCAAATTGAGTCCCCCATTGAATTAATTCTGCTAAACGATCTTTTCCTTCTCGAACAACAAAATCAATGACCGTTTTATCTCCCATTCCGTGTCCAGCACGGTAGGTGTCTTCAATGTGTTTGTCGAAGGTGTCTTTTTTGAAATTAGAAACCACTGCGATACCGCCTTGCGCATAACGCGTATTGCCTTCGTCTAAATATTCTTTACTAATTAGGGTGATTTTTGCCGTTGGCGCTTCCTCTGCTACTTTAATCGCATAGGTTAAACCAGAAATACCAGTACCGATAACAAGAATGTCTGTATGCATTTATTTTAGGGAAAGCATGCGTTTAATGGGAATATTCGCTTTTTCGATTAAAGAGGGCGCAAGATGAATTTCAGGCGTCTCGTCTTTTAAGCATCGATAGAGCTTTTCGATGGTGTTGAGCTTCATAAAGGCACATTCACTACAGGCACAGGTGTCGTCTTCAACAGGAGCAGGAATGAATTTTTTTGTTGGACAACGCTTTTGCATTTCATGTAAAATACCTGCTTCAGTGGCAATGATATAAGTGTCGCTTTGGTCTTCTTGAACAAAATTTAAAAGGCCAGAAGTACTGCCAATGTAGTGGGCAATATCAAGTACTTGACTTTCACTTTCAGGGTGTGCAATGAATTTTGCTTGTGGGTATTGTTTGGCTAAAGCAACAATTTTCTCAAAGGAAAAGGCTTCGTGAACAATACAGGCACCGTCCCACAAAATCATTTTTCTACCCGTTTGTTTTATTAAATAACGCCCTAAATTTTTATCAGGCGCAAAAATAATTTCTCGATCTTCAGGGATGCTATTGATGACATTTTCGGCATTACTAGAAGTACAAACAATATCACTCAAGGCTTTAATTTCAGCTGAACAATTTATGTAGGTCACTACGACTGCATTTGGGTGTTTTGCTTTAAAGGCGGCAAAGTCCTCAGGGGGACAAGCATCGGCCAAAGAACAGCCTGCTTTTAAATCGGGAAGTAAAACTTTTTTACTTGGGTTAATGATTTTTGCGGTTTCAGCCATAAAATGAACACCGGCAAAAACAATAATACTGGCGTCAATCTCCGCTGCTTTCTTGGCCAAGAAAAGGCTGTCTCCTAAAAAGTCTGCACAATCTTGTATGGCTTCTTCTTGGTAGTAATGCGCTAATATTACCGCATTTTTTTCTTTTTTTAGCCGTTCGATTTCTTGAGCAAAATCTATTTTCTGCGTATTGGCACTTTTAATCATTCCCTTAATTTAAGTTGATAAAGGCACTTAGCTGTACCATATCAATACACAAAAATAGGAATATATCGTTTTATAAATCTTTAAATCAAAGGATATTTTAGGATATACGGTAATGTTTTGTGGTAATTTAACATGAATTTGTATATTAGCGGAAGTAAGTTATTTGAACCCAAAATCTAACCGAACTATCTTAATGAAACCTACGTATATCCCCCTCCTTTTATTGGTGGTAAGCACCACATTGTTTGCACAACGTGTAGACGTTCCCTGGCAGATTAATGCTGGAGTCAATATTATCGACGTTTTTCCTACGGGAGAAGAGAATCAATTTTTCCCTAATCAAGGAGCATTTTTTGAAGACTTTGCCAATACAGACCATTGGAATGTTGGTGTTCCATCGATTGGAATCTATTACACATTGGTTAAAGATTTATCGCTTGGTGTAAACTTTGCCTATGCTGGCATTACAAAAATTCAAGGGCAAGAAGCCCTTAATTTAAAGTATTACTCGAGCGATCTTCAATTTAAATATGCCTTTTTTAGAGGGCGGAATTTACGCCCATATCTCCGTGCAGGAGCTGGGGTGTCTGCATTTAACAACGACGCATCTTTGGCAAATAACCTCAGTGCACAAAATCGATTATCAGATCATTTGGTCGGTACTATCGGTTTTGATTTAAGGCTTTCAAAAAGGTTTGGCTTTTATGTAGAAAGCAACTTTAAAAAAGCTTTTGGCGACGATGCTATTTCTCATTTTAATCACAGTCTTGGGTTTAGTTTTGGTTTAGGAACGCGAGATAAAGATAAAGATGGCGTCCCTGATTCTAAAGACGAATGTATTGATGTCCCAGGCCCAGTGGCATTAAACGGTTGTCCAGATAGCGATGGTGACGGAATACTCGATCGAGAAGACAACTGCCCCGAAGCGGCTGGACCAGAAGATAATGCTGGTTGCCCATGGCCAGATCAAGATGGAGACGAAATAGCCGATAAAGAAGACCTTTGTCCGGAAGAAGCTGGCCCAGCAGAAAACAACGGTTGTCCATGGCCAGATCTAGATGGAGATGGTGTCGCTGACAAAGACGATGAATGTCCAGAGGAACCCGGTCTAGATACCGATAATGGATGTCCCTTCAGTGGTAGCGCAAATAGTCAAGCCGTCAATAACAATAAGAATTTCAATAACAATAATACAGCTACGCTTGGGTCAAATATTCTATTTCCTGCCAACAGTGCCCAATTACTGGGGGCCAAAAACAATTCTGCAATCTATGAAATCTTATCCTTGCTAGAAGCAGATCCAACTATCCGTTTAATCATAGAGGGGCATACTTCTAGTGAGGGTACTGAAAGTTATAATTTACGCCTATCTGCAGAACGCGCTTTGAGCATTCGAATGAAATTAATGGCCTTGGGCGTCGACCACAATAGACTGCAATCGGTTGGTTATGGAAAATCGCAACCAGTAGATTCCAACGCAACAGAAGAAGGACGCGCACGCAATAGACGCGTTGCTTTTAAACCCCAAAAGCAATAAAAATAGACTTCACAATTCATTGCCTCATAAATAGAATAAAATACAATGCCTCAATAATAACCTAAAATAAATACAAAAACATGAAACTGATTAGACAACTTAGCCTTTTACTACTTATGGCTACTGGCTTAAATGCACAAACAACAGATAATCCCTGGTTAATTTCAGTGGGAATTAATGGTGTCTCGCTTCAAAGTGATTTTGAAGAATCCTTGAACAACAATCAAATTTATACAAAAGATGGCATTAAAGGACTTAATGTAGGCGTTCCTTCGCTTGGTGTTTTTCGTTCCATCATCGGCGGTTTAGCCATAGGAGGACAATTTTCTTTGAATAATTTAAAAGAAGAATCTGGTTCAGAGGAGATTAAGTTTTTCAATATCGATGCACTCTTAAAGTACGGATTTAATCGCGATGGAAATGTAAGCCCCTATCTTAAAGGAGGTTGGGGGTTCTCTTCCTTTGATGCCGTTGAAAATAGCGATGGGCTTAATCGCTCCCTTCGATTAACCAACACCTATTTTGGAAGTTTTGGTTTAAATTTTAAGTTAAGCGATCGTTTTAGTGCATTTATTGAAACAAGTTATCGCGCTACGCAAGATCGACCAACGGTAAATTACTTGCAACATACTGTTGGAATCGCTTTGGGATTAGGCAGTAAAGATGCAGATAAGGATGGAGTGTCTGACAAGAAAGACAAATGCCCAGATGTTCCTGGCTTAAAAGAGTTTGAAGGCTGCCCTGATACCGATGGAGATGGTTTGCCTGATAATCAAGACGCTTGTCCAGAAATGGAAGGCCCAATTGAAAATAAGGGCTGCCCAGATCAAGACGGTGATGGGGTTTTAGACAAAGACGATGCATGTCCAGAAATAGCGGGACTTGAAGCGTTAAATGGGTGCCCAGATCAAGATGAAGACGGGGTTATCGATCAAGAGGATAACTGCATTTCGACTGCTGGTCCAGAAGATAACAACGGCTGTCCATGGCCAGATAGCGACGGAGATGGTGTTTTAGACAAAGACGATGCTTGTCCAGAGGAAGCCGGTACTTCTGCTACTGGATGTCCTGTAGTTGACAATACAATTATCGTCGCCTTGAACGAGGCTGGAATTAAAATATTATTCCCCATTGATAGTTTTGAACTAGAGGGTCCTGAAGCATTGGCGGCATTAACCATGGTTAAAACCATATTAGAAGAAAACCCCCAAGGCATTGTATTAGTTCAAGGACATGCTTCTATAGAGGGCCCTAAGGACTACAATCAAGCGCTTTCTAAAAAACGAGCAGAAGCGGTTAAAGCAAAACTGATTGAAATGGGAATTTTATCTGAACGTTTAGAAGTGCAAGCTTTTGGCGCCTCTATGCCTGTTGAAGATAAAAACGTTTATCGCTCAAGGGTTAAAAGCAGACGCGTTGTTTTTCGTGCAAAGCAATAGCCCAGGCTTAATTAGGTAAAAAAGGCTGAGCTATGCTCAGCCTTTTTTTTGTCTTAAATATTAGAAGCCAACGCAGCTTGGTTTCTTCTTAAAAACATAACTCACTAATATTGAGCTAGATTTATTTTAAGACCAGCTTATTTTTCGTGAAAGGGCTTTATTCTAAATGTATTTTTCTTAATTTTGCAATCTTATAACATAAAAACTATTTTATTATGAAATCTTTAAGACTACTATTAGTGGTTTGTTTACTAACTTCAGGGGCCATCTTTGCACAAAATGCTGCAAACCCATGGCAGATTGCCGTTGGTGGAACCATGCCTATGGTCAATAGCGATATTGTCAATGCAAACGAAACCGTAGCTGCTGAGAATCTAAGTGGTTCAATTGGGGTAGCGCAAGCATCGCTTTATCGTAAAATTTTCAAAGGCTTATCTATAGGTGGGCAAGTTGCCTTAGGAAAGGTAAATAATGAAATTACTGCTGCAGATTATGAATTCTTTAGTATGCACGGTGCAGTGAAATACGGGTTCAACAGTAACGGAAAATTCAGCCCTTATGTTAAAGCAGGTGTTTATGGATCTACATCATTAGATGGTACAGATAATGGTTCTATTTTAACAGACTATTCAAACTTTGGAACAGTAGGTTTTGATATTTCTTTAGGAGAAAGATTAGGGCTTTATGCTGAATATTCCCTAGGGAAAATCAATGAAAATCCAGAAGTAGATTACGGACTAGCCTCTGTTGGTTTAAGTTTTGACTTTGGGGTGGGTGATAGAGATAAAGATGGTGTAAACGACAAAAAAGACAAATGTCCAGATGTTCCTGGATTAAAAGAATTTGAGGGTTGTCCCGACACAGATGAGGATGGCTTGCCAGATCCGGAAGACGATTGCCCAGAAGTAGCTGGCCCAGCAGAAAATAAAGGTTGCCCAGACACCGATGGAGATACTGTCTTAGACAAAGATGATCTTTGTCCAGAAGTAGCAGGATTAGTTGAGTTAAACGGTTGCCCAGATGCAGATGAAGATGGGATTGCCGATGGTGATGACGAATGTCCTGAAGAAGCTGGCCCAGAAGAAAATAAAGGTTGTCCTTGGCCCGACACAGACAATGACGGGGTGCCAGACAAAGACGATGATTGTCCAGAAGAAGCTGGAACAGCTGGAAGTGGATGTCCAGAGCTTACAGATGAAATCATGTCAACCATTAATCAAGTTGGTAATAGCATTTTATTCCCAGCCAATAGTGCAAAAATATTAGGGAAAAAGTCACTTGATGCTGTTGCTGAAATAAAGCAAATTTTGGACGAAAATCCAATGGGTGGAATTGTAATTCAAGGACATGCTTCCTCTGACGGAAATGAGGATTACAATCAAAAATTATCCCTACAACGTGCAGAGTCTGTTCGTGATGAATTAGTAGGGTTAGGAGTTGATGCTTCTCGTCTTGAAGTAGTAGCTATGGGATCTTCTAAACCATTGAATGGTGATGAGACAGACAGATCAAATAACAGAAGAGTAGAGTTTTACAAGAAGTAAGTTTTTCTTGACTTTAACAAAAAAAGGCCGAGCATTGCTCGGCCTTTTTTGTTGCTAAACGGTACTAGCTTTAAAGTGCTTTTAAAGCAGCGATTGTTTCGGTTGGATTGTCAGATTTAAAGACAAAACTTCCAGCGACAAGAACATCTGCTCCAGCTGTTGTAAGTGCCCTTGCATTTTGATCTGTTACACCTCCATCAATTTCGATTAAAGTTGCAGCTCCTTTATCTAAAATAAGTTGTTTGAGCTCTTTTACTTTCGCATAAGTGTTTTCAATAAAAGATTGTCCGCCAAATCCTGGATTTACACTCATTATACAAACCAAATCAATGTCTTGGATAATATCTGTTAGTAAGTGAACAGGGGTGTGCGGATTTAAAGCAACTCCAGCTTTCATGCCACAAGATTTTATTTTTTGCAAGCTTCTGTGTAAATGCGTACAGGCTTCGTAATGCACGGTTAAAACCGCCGCGTTTAAGGCCGCAAAAGTTTCAATATAGCGATCTGGGTCTACAATCATTAAATGAACGTCTAAGGGTTTCTTTGCGTGTTCAGCAATGGCTTTAAGCACTGGCATTCCAAAAGAAATATTGGGTACAAAGACGCCGTCCATAATGTCGATATGAAACCAATCGGCTTCACTTTGATTGAGCATTTCACTGTCGCGTTGTAGATTGGCAAAATCGGCAGCCAATACAGAGGGAGCTATTTTTTTTTCCATATAAAAAAAGCAAGCCAGGGGCTTGCTTGAACGATTATCCTAAATAGGTTTTTAAAATTTTACTTCTAGAAGTGTGTTTTAATCGGCGAATGGCTTTTTCTTTAATCTGACGTACACGTTCACGGGTTAAATCAAAAGTTTCTCCAATTTCTTCAAGGGTCATCGCGTGTTGATCTCCAAGACCGAAATAGAGGCGAACCACATCTGCCTCACGTGGGGTAAGGGTTTCTAGTGCGCGTTCAATTTCTGTTTTTAGTGATTCGTGGAGTAAAGTGCGGTCTGGATTGGGCGACTCTCCACTATTCAATACGTCGTAAAGGTTAGAGTCTTCTCCTTCAACCAAAGGTGCATCCATTGATACGTGACGCCCTGAATTTTTCAAGGATTCTTTTACGTCATTTACAGTCATGTCTAATTCCTTTGCAATTTCTTCTGCTGAAGGAGCACGTTCATGTGCTTGTTCTAAAAAAGCATAGGTCTTATTGATCTTGTTAATCGACCCAATTTTATTTAAAGGAAGACGTACAATACGCGATTGTTCTGCTAAAGCCTGCAAGATGGATTGACGAATCCACCATACTGCATAAGAGATGAACTTAAATCCACGGGTTTCATCAAAACGTTTTGCCGCTTTAATCAATCCTAAATTCCCTTCATTAATTAAATCGGGAAGGGTTAAACCTTGATTTTGGTATTGTTTTGCAACAGAAACCACAAAACGGAGATTGGCCTTGGTTAATTTTTCAAGGGCAATTTGATCGCCTGCTTTAATGCGTTGTGCTAGTTCAACTTCTTCTTCGGCGGTAATTAAATCTACCTTTCCTATTTCTTGTAAATACTTGTCTAGCGAAGCGGTTTCTCTGTTGGTTACCTGCTTGGTAATTTTAAGTTGTCTCATTGAATCGTTTGTTGTACTTCTTTATACGTTCAAAATCTCAAATTGTTACATTTAGGGCAAAAAAAAACCACTCAAATGAGTGGTTTTTTTGTTTTGATTGAAAATTAGTCTTTTTGTGGACGTTCTTTTCTTTCTGGGCGTGGAAGTAAGGCTTTACGCGATACTTTCTCTTTGCGTGTTCTAGAATCAATCCCGAAGTATTTTACTTCTAGGACATCTCCCATATTAACAACGTCACTCACATCTTCTGTGCGTTCCCATGCCAATTCACTTACGTGAAGTAATACTTCGTTTCCAGGTGCTTCTGTGTACTCTACTACAGCGCCAAAGTCAAGCATTTTAATTACTTTAACCTCATAGATGTTTCCTACAACTGGCTTAAAGGTAATCGAGTCTATTTTGGCTTCTACCATAGCAATGCCTTCAGGTGAAGTTCCTAAAATTTCAACGATTCCTTCTTCTGTAACAGGATCTTCATTGATTACAATGGTACATCCAGATTCTTTTTGTAATTCTTGAATTACTTTTCCACCTGGACCAATAAGGGCACCAATAAATTCATTCGCAATAATGCGATTGATCATCTTAGGCGCATGCGCTTTTACTTCTTGTTCTGGAGCAGCAATTGTTTCCACTAGCTTGTCTAAGATGTGCAAACGTCCTGCTCTTGCTTGTTGAAGTGCTTTTACCAGGATTTCATAAGATAATCCCTTGATTTTAATGTCCATTTGGCAAGCCGTAATTCCTTCAGAAGTTCCGGTTACTTTAAAGTCCATATCCCCAAGGTGATCTTCATCTCCTAAGATATCCGATAAAACAGCATAACGATCTCCGTCAGAGATCAATCCCATGGCAATTCCTGAAACGGGACGAGCAATTTTTATTCCGGCATCCATTAAGGCCATTGTTCCAGCACATACCGTTGCCATAGAAGAAGATCCGTTGGATTCTAATACTTCTGAAACCAAACGAACAGTATAAGGGCAGTCTTCCGGAATCATTCCTTTTAAACCGCGTTGTGCGAGGTTACCATGTCCTACCTCACGACGAGAAGTTCCTCTTAGTGGACGTGCTTCACCAGTACAAAAAGGTGGAAAATTATAGTGCAGATAGAAGTTTTCTTCTCCTTCATAAGAAGGCATGTCAATTTTATTGGCATCTCTAGAGGTTCCAAGGGTTACTGTCGCAAGCGCTTGGGTTTCTCCACGTGTAAAGATAGAAGAACCATGGGTAGAAGGTAGGTAGTCTACTTCACACCAAATAGGTCTAATTTCATCTGTTTTACGACCGTCAAGACGAATTCCTTCGCTAAGGGTTAGTTCGCGTACAGCTTCTTTTTCTGCCTTTCTGTAGTATCCGCCGATAAGGTGACCAAATTCTTCTAGTTCTTCTTCTGTGAAAGAAGCTTTTACTTCTTCTTTTACTTCAGCAAAGGCGTTTCCGCGCTCTGCTTTTGAAGTTCCTTGTTTGGCAATGGCATAACATTTGTCGTAAGCCATATCGTGAATGCGTTTGGCCAATGCTTCATTTTCTTCAGCAGTTTCATATTCGCGAACTTCTTTCTTTCCAAAGGCTTCTGCTAAACGCAATTGCGCAGCAATTTGCACTTTGATGGCTTCGTGTGCAAATTTGATTGCATCTGCCATTTCTTCTTCAGAAATTTCATCCATCTCACCTTCTACCATCATTACAGAATCTGCAGATGCTCCAATCATCATGTCGATGTCGGATGCTGCTAACTGTTCGCGGCTAGGGTTGATAACGAATTCACCGTCGATACGGGCAACACGGGCTTCTGAGATAGCACACTCAAAAGGGAAATCACTTAATTGAATGGCAGCAGAGGCGGCAAGTCCAGCTAAGGCGTCTGGCATAACGTCTTCGTCATGCGACATTAGTTGGATCATCACCTGTGTTTCTGCGTGATAATCTTTTGGGAAAAGTGGGCGCAGTACACGGTCAACAAGACGCATGGTTAAGACTTCACCATCACTAGGGCGTGCTTCTCTTTTGAAAAAGCCACCAGGATAGCGTCCTGCTGCAGCAAACTTTTCGCGGTAATCTACCGTAAGGGGTAAGAAATCTACGTCAGATTGTTTGTAATTAGAGACCACTGTACAAAGCAACATGGCTTTTCCCATTTGCACGACAACTGATCCGTGGGCTTGCTTTGCGAGCTTGCCTGTTTCAATAGAGATTTCTCTTCCATCGCCGAGGTCGATAACCTCTTTAAAAACTTTTGGAATCATTTTTTTTCATTTTAATTAAACCTAAATGTTGTTGTGTTGTGTCTGTAGGTCAGCCAATGAAAAGCATTGATTCAGCTTTTTTCAAAAATCCGATAAAAGAAGTAAAGGTTTATTTACGTAAACCTAATTTCTTAACAATTGCGCGGTAACGCTCAATGTCTTTTGCCTTAAGGTAATCTAGTAAGCTTCTACGCTTTCCTACCAATTTAACCAATGAACGCTCTGTATTGTAATCTTTACGATTGCTTTTTAAGTGCTCAGATAAGTGGTTGATGCGGAAAGAGAATAAAGCGATTTGACCTTCTGCAGAACCAGTGTCTGTTTTAGAAGTTCCGTGCTCGGCAAAAATAGTTTCTTTTGTTTCTTTTGATAAATACATGCTAATATTATTTCAATGATTGTTATGTAATGGCTAATTAAAGCGGTGCAAATATACACCAATTTATGAAAGGTGAATACCCTATGCCTAATTTCTTATGGGTTGATTTAGAATAAGATCGATATATAAATTGATTTTATCTTTTAGCCCTTTGCGGTGGGTTATAAAATCAAGGAAACCTTTTTCTAATAAGAATTCACTGGTTTGAAAACCTTCTGGTAAATCTTTACCTGTGGTATCTTTAACTACCCTTGGTCCAGCAAAGGCGATCAATGCACCGGGTTCGGCAATGTTAATGTCGCCTAACATGGCAAAGGAAGCGGTTGTTCCTCCTGTAGTTGGATCGGTACAAAGCGAGATATAAGGCAGCTTTGCTGCAGAAAGTTTATTCAACTTGGCAGATGTTTTTGCGAGTTGCATTAAAGAAAACGCGCCTTCCATCATGCGGGCTCCTCCTGATTTTGAAATAATCACCAGCGGTAGATTATGATCGATGGCATAATCAGCAGCACGGGCAATTTTTTCCCCAACAACAGATCCCATTGAACCACCAATAAATCCAAAATCCATACAAGCGATAACGAGTTCTTTTCCTTTGGATTTTCCAACAGCCGTTCGAATAGCGTCGTTAAGCCCCGTTTTTTTGCTCACGGTTTTTAATCTATCGCTGTATTTTTTGGTGTCAGTGAATTTTAAAAAGTCTTTTGAGGTGACATCAGTATTGATCTCTTTAAAGTGATTTTCATCAAATAAAATCTCAAAATATTCTTTACTGCCAATTCTAACGTGATATTCGTCCTCTGGACTTACATAAAAGTTTTCAGCGAGTTCTTGCGTCTCGATAATTTTACCGGTTGGGGTTTTGTACCACAGGCCTTTAGGGATGTCTTTCTTTTCTTCCGTTCGGGTCTGAATTCCCTTTTCACTTCGTTTAAACCAACTCATAGGACAATGTTTACCTTAAGCTAAGGTATTTATATTGTTTAAATCTTCAAATGCTTTAATCAATCTTTGTTTAAAAGTCACCTCCCCAAGGCGTAACCATTTACGTGGATCGTAGTGTTTTTTATTGGGTTGATCTGCTCCATCAGGGTTCCCGATTTGGGCACTTAGGTAGTCTACTTTATCGTTCATATAATCCCGAATTCCTTCTGTAAAGGCATATTGTAGATCCGTGTCAATATTCATTTTAATCACACCATATCCAATGGCTTCGCGAATTTCTTCTACCGTTGAACCAGAGCCTCCGTGGAAAACAAAATCTACTGTATTTTCTGCTACGCTGTATTTTTCTGTAATATAAGTTTGCGAATTCTTTAAGATTTTTGGCGTAAGCTTCACATTTCCTGGCTTGTAAACTCCGTGCACATTTCCAAAGGCAGCAGCTACTGTAAATTGGTCGCTTACTTTCATCAATTCTTCATAAGCATAGGCCACTTCTTCTGGCTGGGTGTAAAGTTTAGACACGTCAACATCAGAATTATCAACCCCATCTTCTTCTCCTCCGGTAATACCCAATTCGATTTCTAGGGTCATTTCCATCTTTGCCATACGAGCAAGATACGTTTTACAAAGCTGAATATTTTCTTCTAAAGGCTCTTCAGATAAATCAATCATATGAGAGCTATATAAAGGCTTTCCCGTTTCTTTAAAGAACTTTTCTCCTGCATCTAATAAGCCATCAATCCAAGGCAAAAGATTTTTTGCGCAGTGGTCTGTATTAAGAATAACGGTAGCTCCATATAATTCGGCTAATTCATGAATGTGTTTTGCGCCTGCAATAGCCCCAGCGATCGCCGCTTGTTGATTTTCGTTACTCAAGCCTTTTCCTGCGTTAAACTGTGCTCCTCCGTTAGAGAATTGAATAATAACAGGACTGTTTAATTCTGCTGCTGTTTCTAAAACGGTATTAATGGAATTGTTTCCAATGACATTTACCGCTGGAAGCGCAAATTTCTTGGCTTTAGCAAATTGGAAAATTTCTTGTACTTGGCGGCCTGTAGCTACACCTTTAGGGAAAGTTGTTTTCATTATTTGGTTTTAAGCGTCAAAAGTAACAAAAATGCCTTAAAAGGGGTAATTTATCCCCACATTAAAGACAGCTTTGTCTAAAGCAATTTGCGATCCCCATCTATCTGCAGGGGCCAAAGAAGGGTCAAATGTTTTAAAGGCAGTATCTAAGCGAAATATAAAATAGTCAAAATCATAGCGAAGGCCAAAACCGCTTCCTACTGCAAGCTGATTTAAATCCCGGAAACTATTGATGCTTTGTTGGGCATCAGGGACATTGTTGTTGATGTTCCAGATATTTCCAGCATCGATAAACAAGGCTCCTTTTATGGCCCCAATAATAGGGTAGCGGTATTCAAGATTTAGGGCGACCTTAAAGTTCGCTTCGTTAAACTCATTGATGCCATCGCTTGTTCCTGGCCCCAGTTTATACGCTTTCCATGCTCTGTTGTCATTAGATCCTCCGGCATAATAAGAACGGGTAAAGGGAATGCTTTTAGAGTTGCCATAAGGGAGGGCAATCCCTGTGAATCCTCGAAAAGCGAGAATTCTTTCTCGACCCACTTCCCAGTGTTTGATATAACTCACCTCAGATTTGACATATTGGGTTGGTGCAAGGTTGAATATAAAATGCTCTCCCGCGCTATTTTTTGTTTTTCCCGTTAAGCTTAAAAGGCCATTTAAAAGGTTGCCAACCGATTCAAATTTCACCCTAAATTGAGAAAAGCTTTCATCGACAATACTTTCCTGATTATTCTTTAAAAAAGTAAAGGATGATCCTACGATGAAATTATTTGCTGTTAAACGATTTTTTCTTTCATTTATATTAGACACGTTGGTGAAACGTTGGTCCTGTGAAGATATAATGGTTTGCTCTTCTAGGACAGCTTGTATAAAGCGGTCTGCCCCAGCAGGAATGGGTAAGTTGCCGCCCTCGTCGAGATAAGGGTTGTTAAAGGGAAGGGACTTAGCAATATCGTTTAATCGATCATAAGAGTTGCGGTAAACATTAAAATAATTGTTAATGGCTCTGTTATCGACATATTCAATATCGGCTAGTTTTAAGGTAAAGGTATTGGTGCGTTTTGTTTTCCATTGGTATTCAAAATTCCCGGTAAAGCTTTGTCGATCTAGGCCAATATTTTCTTGAAAGGCAATTCCCAAAGCGATGTTAGTTTTCACATTAACGTTATTAAAAAATGCGGTCTTTATTTTTTCTGGAGCCAATAAACGGGGCACCCGTAAAAGTAGATTTCCGCCCACTTCAAAGAGATTGAAAAAAGTGCTTTTTTGTTCCGCGACATCTCTAGAAGAACCCACCGTGCTTTTAATCCCAAATTCTAGAATTTCTGCTCCCCTAAAGAAATTACGGCTAATAACAGCAGACCCTAGGGTAACTCCGATATCTTGAATATTTGAATGCGAAACATCAAAGTCAAAACCCAAGGAGAATTTCTCCTTAGGACTTAAATAAACGTTCGCATCTAACAAGGCAGGTTCATTTTTTACCTCACTGTAGGTAATGGTAGGGTATTTGAAATTCTGTAGCTCATTAAAATAGCGATAAGTAGCTGTTCGGTCTTGATAGCTATAGGGTTTTTTCTGGGCGATTTTTATTCCTTTAGTCAGAACATTGGGCTTGTATTTTAATGCTCCAACAGAAAATATTTTAATGTCTTTATAGCTGATTGAATCTGTATAGACCGCAAAATCTTGTTCTGGGTTTTCAACATAAATCGAAAGTGAGTTTATTTTTTGTACCCTGTAGGGAATTTCAACCAGGGTGTCTTGTTGGCGTTTTTGGGCATTTTTGATTTCGACCACCACAGGGATTTTTGTATCAATCCCTAAACTGTCTTTAAAGGCCTTAAAGCGAATTGATCGCTGCTGAAAGTTAAAGATTCCATTGTTTCTAAATACATCAATTAAACGCGCTCTTTCTGCGTTAATGCTTTCTACTTTAAAGGGGTCTCCTTGTTGCAATAGATTTGTTATCTGGTGGGCAGTATAGATAGAATCAATCTCTTTCGATGCTGCTACAACTGTTATGCTGTCTAGCGTAAAGCGCTCACCGGTGGTTATTTTGTATTCTACACTGTATTTTTGCGGCCCTAGTTGTTCTATGGTAGCCGAAGAAGTTGCATTGAAATAGCCAAGGTTATTATAGTACTGGGTAAAAAGAGCATTGGTTAGCGCTATTTTGTCTTCTTTAACTAGACTGGGGGCTTCGCCTGTTTTTTTTAGCCATTTAGCAAAGCCCACTTTATAGCGTTTTAATTGTTCTACTTGCTTTGCAGAAAGTAGCTTATTCAGCCTTTGTTCCCGTTGTGGTTTTTTAGCGATCCACTTTTGAAAACGTTCTTCAGGATTGGAAGCACTGAGGTTGTATAAATGAAGTTTATAAGGAATTCCAAAAAGCTTGCTGTTCTCTGGGGTTTGCGATAAAACAAGGACAGGGTCTTGACTGAGGGCTGTGTCGTTGAGAGCAAAATTTTGTTTGACAATTAGGCGGTCCCCATCGGCTAATTTTTTTGTACTGCTACAGCTATGTAAAATTATACATACCAAAAGGAGAATCACTATGTTTGTATTGGCCAAATTCAAGGTGGGAACACTTTGAAAACAAAAATACATCATTTATGATTACCAAAAAGGAGCGCAAAGAAATCAATTTGCTTGGGACCAAAAAAGGGCGCAAAATCCAAAAGCGTTTTGTTGTAGAAGGAAAAAAATCAGTAGAGGAATTTATTGCCGCTGGATTTGACCAAAAAGCCCTTTATGTGTGCCAAGATACTTCTTTGGAAGGGGCCGTTTTGATTGCTGAAAATGAAATGCAAAAAATAAGTTTTTTAAAGAATGCTTCTCCCTATTTAGCTGTTTTTGCTATTCCAGAAGAACAATCGGTTCCCAAAGATGGAAGACTGCTGGTTCTAGATCAGCTGGCAGATCCAGGAAATTTGGGCACTATTTTACGCATTTGTGATTGGTTTGGCATCCAACATATTATTGGGTCCTTGGATACGGTAGATTGTTATAACCCTAAAGTTGTTCAAGCGAGTATGGGATCTTTGGCCCGCGTAAATTGTCATTACCTAGATTTACCGAATTTTTTATCGGCTACTCAGCGCCCCATTTATGGCACCTATTTAACAGGGGGTTCTGTTTATCAAACGACTTTTCCCGAAGACGCTCTCTTGGTAATGGGTAGCGAAGCTAATGGTATATCCAAAGCAATAACGGCAATGATTCAGCACAAAATTACGATTCCGAAAAAAGCAGCAAAAGGACCTGAAAGCTTAAATGTTGCTATTGCTACCGCCTTGGTTCTGGCAGAGATGAACCGTTGATTACTCAAAAGTGAAATTGATTACAACACCGCGCGAAATCAGATTGACAATATTTGATGTCCAGGGGCTAATACCATTAGAAGGATCATCTGGAATCAATTCATTTTGAAGGGAGAAAATTCCGCGTATAGAGGGAGAGAATTTGAAATAAACCAAATAAAAGTCAATTCCGAAACCAATTTCATAATTAAAGGTTTGTGCACTAACCCGAAAAACATTGCTAAAATTATCATCGTTGTTTTTTTGGTTGCTGGAAAGGTTAAATGAGGTTGACATTCCTCCCACAATATAGGGTTTCCAGTTATTGATGCGTTCTGCACTAAATTTGAGTAAAAGCGGTAAGTGAATATAAGTGGATTTCACTTCTCTTAGGCCATCATTTTCAGAAGAGTAGCTCCTGAAATCACGCTGCCAAGCTGCAGATTCATAAGGGTAAAGCAAGTCTCTTTGCGAATAATACAATCCAGGTTCAATGCGTAAATTGAGATAGCGATTTATTCGTAAATCTCCCACAAGGCCAACATTAAACCCAATATTTTTTGCCAGTTCAATGTTGGGAAACCCCAGGCCATTTACTCTGGCACTGTAATCTTTCACATATTCAAAGTGGTAGCCAAAATCGTTAAAGCCAAAAAAGTAACCGTAATGTAAAGTCTTGCTATCGAAATTTTGCAGGTGCTGCACCCGTTCACGTACTCTGTAGTATTGACCAAAGCAGTGTGTACTCCCTAAAAAAAGGAGACAACAAAACAGCAGTAAATAGGTTTTTTTAGGGCTTTGTTGCACAATATATAGAGGCAACCCCTAAGGTTTGCGGGTTATCTCTTACCTCTATAAACCCAATTTTCTCTAAAATATTGTTGAAAGCGGCTCCATGTGGAAATACTGCTGCAGAATCTGTTAAGTACTGATAGGCTTTTTTATCTCTGCTAAAGAGTCTTCCCACTAAGGGAACGATCCAGCCGCTATAAAATTGATAGCCCTGTTTAAAGGGAAAACGCGTAGGAACAGCTGTTTCTAAAACCACAAGGGTTCCCTTTGAACGTAAAACGCGAAAAATTTCAGAAAGGCCCTGTTCGAGATCTTCAAAATTACGCACCCCGAAAGCAACGGTAGCAACATCAAAATGACCATCAGGATAAGGCAGTTTTTCTCCATCGCCTAAAACCATATCGATTTGTTCGTCAAGTTGAAGTTTCTTCACTTTTTGTGCCCCTATGGAAAGCATCCCTGGGGAAATATCTAGCCCAATAATCTCTTTTGCAGCGGTTGCTTTTAGTGCGATCGCTAAATCTCCTGTACCCGTTGCAATATCGATAATTCGCTGTGGTTTATTTTCACTGGCAAGGCGCACGACCTTTCTGCGCCAAGATTGATCAATGCCTAAAGAAATTACACGATTAAGTAAATCGTATTGTTTTGAAATTCCATCAAACATATTTGTAACCTGTTCCTTTTTACTAGAAACAGAACCTTTATAAGGGGTAACTGACTTTTTCATAGAGCACAAAGATACTTCCTTTGCAATAATTTATCGGGAATTATCCCGCTTGTTTCGCTTTAAACTTCACTATATTTGTTTCAGTTTTCGAACAAAATAAGATGAAAATTATTATTGCTGGCGCCGGAGAAGTAGGATTTCATTTAGCCAAATTACTTTCCTTCGAATCGCAAGACATTACCTTAATCGATACCCATAAGGAGCGTTTAAATTACGCTGAAAATCATTTGGATATCAAAGCCATGAAAGGGGACGCTACTTCATTGGCCTTAATGAAGCAAGCCAATGTGGCTACTTCAGACCTCTTTATTGCTGTTACAGAGCAAGAAACTACCAATATCACCATCTGTGCGCTTGCAAAACAATTGGGCTGTGTAAAAACAATTGCGCGAATCTCTAACAAAGAATTCATTCACAATCACGGGGAAATTAGTTTTGAGAAATTAGGTGTAGATGAGTTAATCTCTCCAGAAGAGCTAGCTTCAACAGAGATACAACAGTTGCTAGATCAATCAGCTTTTAGCGATAGTTATGAATTTGAAGAGGGGGCTTTAACCCTCGTTGGAACCACCCTAGAGGAGAGTGTTCCTTTTGTTGGAAAAACCGTTAAAGAGGCGGCTCAGATTTTTCCAGACGTACACTTTATGCCAATTGCTTTACAGCGTAAAGGCACTCAATATACCATTATCCCAAGAGGAGACACGCCTTTTGAAGCCCATGACTTGGTTTATTTTATCACCTTAAAAGAAGGGGTAGAAGAATTGTACAAGCTCACGGGTAGAAATAAAGAAGTCATCAAAAACGTGATGATTCTTGGTGGTGGAAAAATTGGCTTTAGCACAGCGAAATCCCTTTTGGACAAAAAATTCAATGTCGTTCTGGTTGAAGAAAAGAAAAACAAAGCTTTTGAACTTGCCGATAAACTTCCTGAAGCGATGATCATTAACGGCGATGGAAGGAATGTTGAATTGCTTGAAGAAGAAGGCCTTACTGCCATGGATGCTTTTATTTGTGTGACCGAAAATTCTGAAACCAATATAATGTCTTGCTTAATGGCAAAGTCAAAAAGCGTAAAGAAAACCATTGCACTGGTAGAGAACATGGATTATTTTCAATTATCCCAATCGATAGGAATTGATACTTTAATCAACAAAAAGCTCTTAACCGCCAATACAATTTTCCGTTATATCAGAAGGGGAGAGGTCGTAGATTTAACCACTCTAAATAGTTTAAATGCTGAAATCCTTGAGTTTATTGTTAAAGCAGAATCTAAAGTCAATGGCATGCTGATCAAAGAGATTGATTTTCCGCGCTCAGCTACAATTGGCGGGGTGATTAA
>CBFHVC010000033.1:0-13191 GCA_965659515.1 Candidatus Arcticimaribacter sp.
TTACTTTAAAAACCGAAGAAGACGGGCGTATGTTTCCCATTACAGATAACTCCCAGACCATCATTGATTGTTTAGAATCTGCTTGCGATAAAATGGGGATCGAACGCCAACTCAATTCGGGGGTGGAAAAAATTAGCTTTGAAGAAGAACAATGGACACTACAGTTTAAAAATGGCAGCACACAATGCGATGCAGTGATTGTAACCACTGGAGGTAGCCCAAAAGCGAAAGGCTTTAATTGGTTAGCAAATTTAGACCACAGCATCATCCCGCCTGTCCCCTCTTTATTCACCTTTAATATGCCAAAGGAAGACATTACCCAACTGATGGGCGTGGTCGCCAAAAAAACTAAAGTACACATCGCCGGAAGCAAGATTAAAACCGAAGGCCCTTTATTAATCACCCATTGGGGCATGAGCGGCCCCGCTATCCTAAAAGCTTCTTCTATGGGAGCTAGAACATTAGCAGAATGCGATTATCGTTTCAGCATAAGGGTGCAATGGCTAGAAGCATCTCCGCAAGAATTATTGCATCGCTTAAAGCAAGTGGCGCAAGCTAGCCCGCAAAAACAGATTGGAAAACACAACCCTTTTGATGTCCCTAACCGCCTTTGGGTTTACCTCTTGCAAAAAATTAAACTCCCCCAAGACCGAAGATGGAACGAAGTAGGCCAAAAAAATTTCCATCGCTTGATTGATCTCTTGACCAATGACAACTATGCCGTAGAAGGCAAAACAACCTTTAAAGAAGAATTTGTGACCTGTGGCGGCATTAGCCTTAAAGACATTAATATGAAAACCATGGAAAGCAAAAAAGCCAAAAGCCTTTATTTTGCGGGAGAAGTATTGGATATTGACGCCATAACGGGAGGATATAACTTTCAGGCAGCCTGGAGCAGCGGTTATGTGGCTGGAAAACTACAATAATTTCTTTCGCTTCGAAGAAACAATTGCAGCGAAAATTTTTACTTTAGAACCCTAAAGCCAACTAATTTTATTGCCGTGTCAAAAACATCCACTTTCTTTTTCAACAACAAAAAAATCCTGGGGTTTGTTCTGCTCCTTTTTGCAGTGATTGCCTTGATAACACACGAAGTCAAACACCGGCTGAACACACATACTTTTATAGCGGGAAATTTAACCGAGTTTGAGGGAATGTATTTTGAACAACCTTTTCCCATGCTCGTTTTCGATGACTTTTATATCCCAAAAGGAGCCGTAAAAAACGCCTTGATTGTTGGACCGGGAAAAACAGGCGCACAAAGCATTTTTCAGGAATTAGAAAAAAAGCATGGCGCATTAAACGGAAAGAGCATCCGTTTAAGCGGCACTATATACACCACCGATGAGAGAAGCTTAATTGAACTATCTGAGGGCGCTGATGCCCTTTTGGCCATTGAGCGAAGTTACACCTATCCCATTCAAAGAACCAACAAAAAAGCACTTACAATAGTGGGCGAAATTGTCAATGCAAAATGCTGGCTCAGTGCAAAGCAAAACAGCGCTGGCTATTTTCACCAACGCTGCTCAAAAAGTTGTATCGAAAAAGGCATCCCCCCGCTCTTAAAGGTAAAGAGTGAAAGTGGGAATGCATTTTATCTTTTATCAGCAACAACAGCCAAGGGCAAAACAGCGATTCTCGACCATGTTGCCAAAGAAGTAGAGATTAGCGGAGCTGTTAACTTCCAAAATGGCTGGAGTGTTTTGAGCATAGACGAAAACAGCATTCGCTCAATCGACTAAATTAGCCATGCGTTATTTGCTCTCCCATCAAGAAAGTGACCGATTGCTTTTTAGACCCATTGTTGAAACCGATTTTGAGGCTTGGCTTCCCTTTTTTAAAAGTAAAGCCGCCATGCAACACTGGCCCATGGGGGAACTTACGGCTGAAGAATACGCGCGGCAGTGGTATGACAAGCAATGGTACCGTTATAAGTATAATTGGGGCGGGATGAACGCGCTTATCCTTAAAGACAGCCAAACCCTAATTGGCCATGCGGGTCTACTCACCCAAAAAATTGAGAACAAGATTGAACTGGAAGTAGCCTACTCACTCCTACCCGACTACTGGCAAAAAGGCTATGCGACAGAAGCGGCTTTAAAATGTAAAGCAGTCGCCTTTGAAGCAGGCTATTGCCAAAAGTTAGTCGCACTAATAGCCCCCACCAATACCCCATCAATTGCGGTGGCTAAGCGCCTGGGGATGAAAAAAGAAAAGCGGGTCCTTTTTCAAGAGGTCATCGCAGATTTGTATTATATTGAGCACCAAAATTAAAAAAGCACCCATGAAAAACGCACTCCTTCTTTTAAGCTGTTTTGTAACAGTACAACTTACTGCCCAGCATCAATTTGACCAAGCGAAAGTGCGCGAACAAATTAGCCAGGAAGAAACCAAAGCGATTTTATTTACCCTTGCTAGTGACGAAATGAAAGGAAGAGACACCAAGAGTGGGGGCTATTATCAAGCGGCAGATTTTGGCGCAACTTATTTCAAACAACACAACATCCAGCCTTTTTACCCCGCTTACCGCGATTCTTTGACAACAGACAGTTTAGTGTCTTATAATGTTGTGGGAAGCATCGGCAAATATGTTCCAGAGAAGAAAACCATCTTACTGGGCGCACATTTAGATCATATTGGAATAAAAGAAACCGAAGGAGACAGCATCTTCAACGGTGCAAATGATAACGCAACTGGCGTAACAGCCGTTTTGCAAATTGCCGCTTTTTTGGCCCAACACCAATGGGAACAAAATATTTTAGTAGCGCTTTTTGCAGACGAAGAAAAAGGACTGAAAGGCGCCTATCATTTAGCAGAGCGGCTAAAAGCAGAAAAAGTACAGCTGGCCTATATGGTTAACTTTGAAATGCTGGGCATTACTTTGACCACTGGAGCGAACCAAGTCTATATGACTGGCTTTAAACTGTCTAATCTAGAAAAAGAGATGAATCAAATTTCAGCTGATTTTGTGCGCTTTCTGCCACAGGCAAAAGAACTCAACCTTTTTAAACGCTCAGACAATTACGCCTTTTATAAGGCCTTTCAAGTTCCGGCACAAACCCTGTCTACCTTTGATTTCCAAAACTATGACTTCTATCACAAGGCGGGAGACGAAGCAGAAAAGATGGAGGTGGAGAATATGCATCAAATCATTGGTACAGCCGCGTTTACCTTGGCAGAAATGTTGCGCAAAAACATCACTGTTGAAATGCACCCCGTGGTAGAAGAATAATTAAGCGTTTTTCTGGGTCTGTTCGCGAAAGGTGCTTTCAAAAATCTTATCGGCATTCCCCGCTTCAAAGCCTTCTCGGCGGTGTTCGCGTTTTAATTGATCAGCAGGCAAATGCTTGAATTCTGGGAGCGGAAGACGCTCGGCAAATTCGACATAACTCCCCGGAATGGCCTGAGTAGTACCACAGGCAAAAGTCGCTTGAATCATTTTAGCCACAGAGCTGGACTGGCGCAACAAGCCGTCTGGACTTACCTTTATTTTTCCCCCTGCGGTATTTAAAACAATCCCAATTTCTTCTAAGAAAGCATTGAACTTTTCTAAGGTATTGTATTTTGATAAAGCGTGAACGCTAATGGTGTAGTGGTTGAGATAATAGCGGTTGTAAATCACCCAGGCGGCATATTCACTTTCGCTGGCAAGCGCTTCGTATTCTTTGGCCGAAGGCAAATTCCACAACGGCCGATGGAAAAATTCCCCCACCTGTTCGGCATTGTCTAGATCTAAGGCATCGACGGGATCACTTGTAATGGCCTCGGTGAACTTTCCAATGCTTTTTTGGCTTGCCTCAGACAAATCTTGCACCCTGAGTTCACTAATGAAAATACGGGGATATTTAGGATGCGGCGGCGCATACCAATAGGCATCTAACTTTTTCTTAGCAAAAAAGTAAGGCGTCATTTTGGTGTAACCATAATGCAAAAAAATCTTCTCAAAAGAAGCCAAACCCAAATGGGGCACCCCTAAGGTTCTAAAAGCGACATGGTCATTTTCAATAGCGCTTTCTGCTGCAATCATCCCGCTGGCTTGCATGGCCGTTACAATTTTCCCCACATCGGGAACACGTTTTCTGTAGGGCCTAAAAAGGGCTTCCATGATTTGATCTAAAGCTTCCATTCGCGCTAGTTTTTAATTAAATGTAGGAAGATATTTGTAAATTCGGCACAAACTAGTCTTAATTCATGTCACACAAAACTTTTGCCCTTTTATTCAGTAGCCTTTTTTTCTTTGCAGCTTGCACTTCTTCTAAGCAACAATTTGAAAAAGGAAACTATGAAAAAGCCGTTCGCTTAAGCATTAAAAAGCTGCGGAAAAAACCCGATAACAGCAAACAAAGAAGCATCCTAAAAGCAGCCTATGGCTATGCGGTGCAAGTGGCGGAACAAAAAGTTACCCAACAGCAACAAAGTGGTGATCGCTTTAAGTGGGATCGTATAATTGACCAACACCGCAAGATGCAAGAGCTCTATAACAATCTTTTGCAGTGCCCAGGATGTTTGGCTGTGGTTAGTCCGGTAGATTATCAAACGGACTTAAAGCAAGCTTTGATTGCTGGAGCCCAAGTTTATGTCGCAGAAGGACAAAAAGCCCTTGCCACCCAACAGAAAGAAGGGGCACGCACAGCTTATCGCCTTTTTGCTAAAGCGAAGGGCTATCAAAACAACGATAATACCATCGATCAATTATTGCAAAAAGCACGCTTGGAAGGCACAGAACTCATTGGGGTGTCAAAAATCCCTGTCAACAGCAAAGGTCTTGAAATTAATTCGGCTTTCTTCCTGCAGCAGCTCACCCAAGCCATGAACGAAATGAATTATTTCTTTGCCGTTTTTGCGCCAATAGAAGAATTGGTTGCCCAGCAACAAGTCCCAGACCAAGTGGTCGATCTTTCTTTTGACGATTACTATATGGGCCAAACCTATGTTAAGGAAGTACGCGAATCTTTGGTGCGCGACAGTGTTAAAGTAGGGCATGTTACCGATAGTCTTGGCAAAAAACAAGCAGTCTATGGGCAGGTAACTGCTGATTTGCAACGCTTTGAAAAAACCGTAGAAAGCGGTGGCTTATTAAACATCGCCATTGTTGACCCAAACAGCAAAAGCATTCTTTTCCAACAGAAAATACCCAGCACCAGCGTTTGGGAAAACGACTGGGCGACCTATCAAGGCGACAAAAGGGCTTTAACCAAAGACGAACTTGCCCTGACAAAAGAAAAAGAATTACTCCCCCCACCTCCACAGGAATTATTTTACTCCTTTACCCGCCCGCTATTTGATCAAACGGCAAGTTTGTTGCGCAGGCGTTACCGTTATTTAAGACAATAAAAACATGAAAAAAAGCATTCAAATCTTCTTTGCAGCCACATTGTTGTTGCTGTTTTTTATGGGGTATAAAACCCTGCGTTTTACTTCGAAACAAATACAAGGGACTGCTGTAGCACTAAAAGAAGTAGATCCACAAGCGATACAGCGTTTTGCGCAGGCCTTAAAACTGCCCACCATATCGCCAGAAAAAGAAACTGCGTTTGATTCCCTCGCTTTTTTTCAGTTCAACGCCTTTCTTAAAGCAAGCTATCCTTTAACCGATTCGCTTTTAAAAAGGAAAAGCTTTAACCACTTTAGCCATTTGTATCAATGGGAAGGGAGTGATGCAACTTTAAAGCCGGTGATCTTGATGGCGCATCTGGATGTAGTGCCCGTAATTGAAGAAAATTTACCCGACTGGAAACAAGCACCATTTGACGGCAAAATCGTGAATGACACCCTTTGGGGAAGGGGCAGCATTGACAACAAAATTGGGGTAATTGGATTACTAGAAGCCACCGAAGCCTTGCTAGCCAGTGGTTTTCAGCCAAAGCGAAGCCTTTACCTCTCTTTGGGACACGATGAAGAAATTGGCGGCCTAAGGGGCGCAAAAGTAATTGTTGAACACCTAAAGGCACAGGGGGTTGAAGCTGAATTTGTTTTAGACGAAGGCGGCACCATTTCCCAAAACATTATCCCGGGGATCGACAAAGACGTTGCCTTGATTGGGATTGCAGAAAAGGGCTATGTCTCGCTAGAACTTTCGGTTAAAAAAGAAGGAGGCCATTCTTCTATGCCCGAGAAAGAATCGGCCATTGACATTCTATCCGCGGCCATTGTACAATTGAAAAAAAATCCTTTTCCGGCAAAATTAGCTGGTCCCATCAACAGTTTTATCGAGAATTTAGGCCCAGAAATGGGGCTGCTTAACCGCTTTATTTTTGCCAACCGCTGGCTGTTTGCTTCTGTCATTACGGGGGTCTATGAAAAAACGGGTTCAGGCAACGCCCTGGTGCGCACCACCACTGCCCCAACGCTTTTTAATGCGGGAATAAAAGACAATGTTATTCCGCAAAATGCAAAGGCAACCGTGAATTTTAGAATCATGCCGGGCGAAACTGCTGCTTCGGTTGTGGCCCGTGTAAAAGCATTGCTGCAAGACCCTCGAATTCAAATCACCAAAGGGAGAATGCTGTCTGAACCATCCAAGGTATCCAGGACCCAATCGGAGGGTTTTAAGACCCTGCGTAAAACAATTACAGCAGTCTATCCCAAGGCTTTGGTAGCGCCATTTTTGGTGATTGGCGGAACAGATGCCAAACACTTTGAACCCATTGCAGCTGACATTTACCGCTTTTCGCCCATGATTATTAACCCGGCAAACATCAAATCCTTTCATGGCCTTAATGAGCGCATTGCAGTGAAGGATTTTAATAAAGCAGTACAGTTTTACCAGCAGTTAATGCAAAACAGTACCCAAGAATAAACTGTGCGTCAAAAACTACTTTTGGGGCTTTTGTATAGCAATTTACTGGGTTGCAAAACAAGCAGCCAACAGCATTTTAAAAAAAAAGAGTACATTTGAGAAAGAATGGTCCCCAAATCTATTCTACAACCTACTGTTTACAAAATACTTAACGTAGCCTTTTTTTGGGGAGAATGATTTGCTTCGGCAAGCTCATCTGCACGAATAATCGCTTTATGCTTGAAAAGCGCATTCTGCTGTTTTAACAAAACAAGCCACACAGAAACCAAAAGTCAACCAAAATCAATCAGTCGGAATAAGCTGAAAAGACTTTAAATTGAAGTAAGCCTCATTTTAATTGATTACAATGAACAAATTTTTTAACCCAACACTATTCCTTGTGGGCCTCCTACTTTTGGCCGCCTGTAAGAAAGACGACACGCCCACACCAACCCCAACCCCGACGCCACCAGAACCTGATCCACCTGCTGTTACCACCCAAAACATCACGGTTGACATTAGTGGCCTGGAAGCACTGGGCGACAACTTTGCCTATGAAGGCTGGCTATTGGTCAACGGTGCTCCCGTATCTGCTGGGGTTTTTGATGTTGCTGCAGATGGCAGCTTATCGACCAACACCTTTGTGGTGAATATTTCGGATGCAGCCAGTGCAACAGCCTATGTCTTGACCATTGAACCCAAACCGGATACAGATCCGCAACCCACCGACACCCACCTGTTGGCAGGGGATTTTAGCGGTAACACGGCCAACCTAAGGCTAGAACACATGGCCGCCTTAGGAGACAATTTCACAACCGCAAGCGGCGATTTTATCTTGGCAACCCCCACCGATGGCAGCAGCATTACCCACGAAACCAGTGGCGTATGGTGGTTTGATCCCGCAACCGCAACGGCCACCTTGGCGCTTCCCGTTCTTCCGCCAGGCTGGAAGTATGAGGGCTGGGCGGTGATTGACGGCACCCCCGTAACCACCGGAACCTTTACCAGCACCACAGGCAAGGACGATGCAGCGCCGTATAGCGGCACGGCCGCCCCAGGCCCCAACTATCCGGGAGAAGACTTTCTGATGAATGCCCCTATGGGCCTGACTTTCCCCACCGACCTCAGCAGTAAGACCATTGTTGTTTCTGTAGAGCCCGACCCTGACAATGCCGCAGGGCCATTTCTTTTAAAACCCCTGGTTGGGATGGTCCCCGCAGCGGCAACAGACCGCAGCCGATATAGCATGAGCAACAACGCCACCAACACCAACCCCATTGGGACGGTGATTCGCTAAATCTAAAAACGGTTTTTAACCAAAAACCCACGCCTGTTGCGTGGGTTTTTTTTGTGGTTGAATGGAGGGTGTTTGCGCAGGAAGGACCTAAAGGAAAAGGGTCATTCTGCTGTTTTTAAGGCAATGATTTTTAACTGCAGGGCAGCGGCGGTTTCCGTTTCTGCGACCACCTCGCCTGCTGCATCCAGCAGATAATAGGTGGGGGTGGCATAGGTGTTGAGCTGTTGAATAAATGGATCTTCCCAGCCTTGCGGCGGGCGTGTAACCGCCACGGGATAGGCGCTATAATCTTGCGGCTGAGCATCTAGGCTGTAGTAAACTACCGCATGGCCTTTTGCTGCCCATTTGGGTGCAAAGTAGGCCAAACTGGGCAAAGCTGCCTGGCAGGCAGGACAGCTGTGCTGGCCCACCACCACAACCTGATAAGGGCTTGACTGTGCTGGAAGCGCAACTGCCGTACTCCACAGGGCTAAAATGGCCCCCCAACGTAAAAATAAAAGTTTCATACTTTCTTCTTTTCAATACAAAAATAACACGCCTGGCGTGACTTGCAGGTTACTCCATTTTTTACCCCCAACCCACTGCGCCAATGCTGTGGAGGCCTGCTTGTGTAGGAAAGATGGCAAGAGTGGCGGAAAGACACGCATTACAAACCTTTCTGATAGCATACAGCCGCCAGAAAGAGTAAATAATTCTATTGTTGAATGCAACGGACTGGATAACCATGACTTCTCAAAGCATTAGTTCTTGTTGAGTGAACGTTGCTCACATTACTTATGCTAAGTGATAATATATTTGGGAATCTGGGATCTAATGGTACTGAAGTACTTGTCCAATATCGTGAATTATTGTCATCTTGAATACGACCTTCGCTAAAACCAGAATCACGCCAAGTTGCTGCTGGTATTTTCAAAGGACTATTGAATGCACCAACAGAACCTACAGAAGCCCATGCTGCTATTTCAGTTTCCCATTCACCTACAGTAGGAACTCTAAATCCTGTTGGACAGGGGTCATTTACTGTTTTGGTCGTTCCATTTGTGCCCCCCCAACGTGTATCATTTCTTGTGTTTAACCAATCAGCTCCAGACAAGGTTCTAAAAAAACCGTCTTGTATAAACCTAGAAGCAGGACTGTTTCTTAGTTGGTGCCCATCATTGCCTCTACCCCATTGGTACATATACCCATACGATTCGCTGTCTATCATACTAATTGCTACTCTTGTAGCCCCTAAATTGCGGTCTAACCACATTCTACCTGCAGCTCCTCTAACGGGCTGTGGAGTTGTAGAATTCACTTGTGCATTTGCCGTAACACCAAGCCCGTTATTACGCCAAATACCTTCCAGATTCCCTGTATTAGGGTTGGTTACATTAAAGGTGTAGATGGCTGTTCCTGTGCCTCCGTTGGCAGCTAGGCTAAGACTGCTAGGGCTTACTGCGGTGATACTTCTTGCTGTTCCTTGTGCAGCACCAGAAAGACTTAGATCATTGGTCGTTAAGTTAAGCGTTCCAGCCGTACCCCCGCTGTTGGTGAGGTTAACGGTATAGGTACCCCCTGTTATATTTGGATTAGCGGTATAGGTGTTTTGACTAAACGCTGCTGTTACCCCTAGGTTGGCAGGAGTATTCACCGTGACATTCGCATTGGCGGTGGCTGAAAGGCCGTTATTGCTCCAAGCCCCTGTTAAGGCTCCTGAACTGGGACTGTTTACATTAAAGGTATAGGTAGCTGTGCCTGTGCCTCCGTTGGCCGCTAGGCTAAGGCTGCTAGGGCTTACTGCTGTGATACTTCTTGCTGTTCCTTGTGCAGCACCAGAAAGGCTTAGATCATTGGTCGTTAAATTAAGGTTTCCAGCCGTACCCCCGCTGTTGGTGAGGTTAACGGTATAGGTCCCCCCCGTGATGTTAGTTCCACTGGTAAGGGTATAGCTACTTGGGCTAAATGCTGCTGAGGTAACCCCTAGGTTGGCAGGAGTAGCAGCAAGTGCGCCAAACACAAAGCGGGTGCTGCCATTAAAAAGATTGAGAAAGCCCGTTTGGGAAACCACATAACTGGCCCCAGCAACGGCGGCGGTGGGCAAAGCAGTTGTTTGGGTCACAAATTCGGTGGCGTCTATCCAGCGAGTACCTGTGGTGGTGGTGCTCAACATTTGATTGACGGTGCCGGCAGTATTGGTGGCGTCAAACAAAGCCCCTGTTAGGCGGGCAGTACCCGAGACGTGCAAGCTTTCCGCAGGGATGTTGGTACCCATGCCCAGCCTACTTTCTGCGCCATCTACAAAAAGGGTGGCGTTGTTGTTGCCTACTTGGAAATCGCCTGTGCCGGTATTAAAGGTTAAATTGTTGTCGCTTTGGCTGAGGGTTCTTGCGCCAATAAGCGCCCCATTGGCGGTAAAAAGGCTGTCGGTATTCAGGTTGGCGGTATTGGCCAGTTTGTGCCAGTTGCCTGTGCTGCCGCCATCCCAAAAGTAATAGCCAGTGCCTTCCAGGCCGTTGGCGGTGCTGGGGTTGGTATTATACACCAAGAGGCCGTTGTGGGTGCTGCTGGCGGTACCTGCTATGGGCGCAAGGCTGCTGCTGTTGGTCAAGATAATTTTGGGGGCCAAAAAACCTCTGTTAGAAGATACCAATTCTAAAACCGCACTGGGGTTGGGTTGGTTGGTGCCAATGCCCCTTTGGCCCTGGGCAGAAAAAAAACACAAACCAGCGACCAGCAAGAAAAACAATTGCTTTAAACAAAAAGGGGAGAAATATTTCTTTTTTAAAAACATAAACAAAAATTGAAAATCTAAATAGTTTTTATAAGCCCATTATTGCTCATTGATACAGCGAACGGTAGCCCCAGAAGCTCGACTAAGATTTATATTTGAACTCACTGTACTTCCACTTACAAAAAACAGCCTACTGTTATTTCCTGATGAAACAGTACTCGTCCAATAGTTTAAACCATTAACATTAAGGACTGAGCTCGTTGATCTGCGGAAGGCAGTCCTTGGGAGTCTTAAAATGGAATTAAATGCAGTCGTCTCATTTGTAATCCCCAAGGCGGTAAGTTCTGCTTGCCACTCGGTTATTGTAGGTACCCGAAACCCTCTTGGGCAGGGGTCATGCGCCCCTTTACTTGTGCCATTCCAACGACTAGGATCACTGGGATTTACCCAATCATGAGGACTCGACGAAGTCGTAATAAAATTGGCGCCTTCGTTCCCGCTGGCGACTGGACCTAGCGTTGTTGCACTGGTGCTTATCTCATGCCCATCGGTATTTCTTCCCCATTGGTAAGTATCCCCTTGGGCTTGGGTATCTGTGGTAGAAATCGCTACACGTTCGGCCCCAAGGTTGCGGTCCAGCCATTGGCGCCCTGTCATAGGGCTGTTTATTATTTGATAGGTTCTTCCATTAAAAAGCCCTCCCTGAAAAGGAGGAAGTGGTGCATAAGTATACCATCGTGTAGCGGTTGCAGAAAGGCGCTCAAAAATATTGAGACGACCTGCGTTGTCCCCATCTGTAATCACATAACGATCTCCACTAATCAAGGTATTGGTCACTAAGCCATTAAACTGGGCTTGAGTGACAAAATTAACGCGGTTTACCCAGCGGGTTCCCGTGGCGGTGCTAATTAAGACCTGCCCAGCGGTGCCTACTGCATTGTTTGCATCGCGGAGGGCCCCTGTAATACGGGCATTCCCGGAAATGTGTAAACTTTGGGTAGGGCTGGCTGTTCCAATACCAACGCGATTGGTCGTGCCGTCTACAAAAAGAGTGGGGTTGTTGTTGCCCATTTGGAAGTCGCCTATGCCGGTATTGAAGGTTAAATTGTTGTTGCTTTGGCTAAGGGTTCTTGCGCCGGTTAAGCTGCCGTCGGCAGTAAAGAGATTGCTGGAGTTATTATCGGCGGTATTGGCCAATAAGTGCCAATTCCCTGTACTGCCGCCCCCCCAATAGTAATAGCCTGTGCCTTCCAGGCCATTGGTGGCGCTGGGGTTGATATTAAAGACCAAAAGGCCGTTGTGGGTGCTGCTGGCGGTCCCTATAATGGGGGCTAGCGTGCTACTGCTGGTCAAGGATATCCGTGGCGCTAAAAAACCCTTGTCTGAAGAAGTCAGGTCTAATACTGCACTGGAGTTGGGATTGTTAGTGCCCCCGGTATATTGTCCTTGAGCAACAAAAAAAGTCAAGACGAAGAGGAAAAAAAAGGGGAATGAAAAGGAAGGACGATTGTGGGGCTTTGGGTGAAAAGGGCTGTACATAAGAAATTTAGGGTTTACTTACTGTTCTATAATAGAAAGAAATATGGCTTTTTGATAAGGCAAAAATGCGTTTATCCTTTGATTCTCTTTGCTTTAAAGTAATAAGTGGTAGTGTTTTTTCAATAATTGGTAGATGTGTAACAATAATTCGCTGAATTGCATGCTGCAGGGAAAATACCCTTGCCTTGTGCTTGCAAGGGGGGTCATTGAAGGGCTTCTCGGTTGGCCGCAACCTTGGCCAGCATGCGCCGCAAGAGGGCAATAATACTGATTTGATTTTCAACAGAGGCTTCGGTGGTGCTACTCACTTGGTTTAAAGTCACCGACAAGGTGGTTGAGCCACTGTCTTGCAAAATACTTTTGAGGGCCTCTGTTTTTTGGAGGAGCTTTAGCGACATATTCATCATTTCATGCTGCTTGTTCAGGGTCGCCCGGTCTAAAGGCACTTGGTTGATTTTTCGAATAAAGGCCAAATCCGCTTCGGGATAATCTTCTTCATAGGTCGCATAATTGTCGCGGCGCACCTGCACCACCAGGCTACTGGAATTGCTGGGGGCAACAAAAACACCTTTGGAGCTGCCCGTGACACCAATCACGGAATAAATATTCTGCTCTGGAGAAAGCGCACGGTTGATTACTGCAATATCGGAGTTGGTAATTCCGTTAATTTCGATGTATTTGTTTTCGCCATTGGCATCGATATAGCCAAATTCAGTACAGGCACCGTTAAGGGTTGATATGGTCCCCGAACTGGTTATACTCAACAAGGAAGTGCCTACCCCTATATTGCTGGACCGAATGGTGATGGTACTTACCCCAGAGGCTGTTGTATACTGAATTAAATCTGTCGCAGTTGCATCAATG
>CBFHVC010000033.1:13290-14877 GCA_965659515.1 Candidatus Arcticimaribacter sp.
ACTAAATTGGTGGTTCCCAATTTTAAAGTAGCTGCACTCGCTTCAACCAAATAATCCATTTCTTGTTCAAAAGCATAATTATAAGCAACATCATAAAAATCATTTAAACTCACAATGCTGGTGGCTACTGTACTGGAGGTAGTGGCGGTTAAATAGGTGTCATCGTTTATTTGCAGGGTACCTAGACTTTGTTTCCCTTCTCCCGTTTGTCCGGCCAATTTAGCTGTAAAGGTTTGCTTGTACAGAATTTGCTTGCCAAAGGCATAGGCGGAATAGGAAAATCGATTATTGTAACTATAAGCCGCTCTTCCGTGACTTGCATTGGCATAAGCATTGTCTACATTTCCAGCGGAACCGTTGTGGCTAGCAAAGCATTCTACAACGATATTTTCTGAATGAATCCCACTGGCGGTCCCCAATGTGCCTTCCCCTTGCGCATTGCTGTTGCTTTCTATGGTCGTTTCTGTTGGGAAACTAATGGAAGGCTTGGTGGTACTAAAATCATAGACGGGATCTTTTTTATACAAAATCACTTTCACCCCTGCTAGCGGACTTGCCAATTGATCAACCGCTAAATAATCAATGGAAAGATGGTTTTCAATCCCTATTTTTCGCGTTGTCGTATTTGTATAGACAGCCATTTGTGTGTTCCACGAAATACCTGAAAAGTTGTTGTAGACAATCCTGCGGCTGGTGTTGTCGTTGTTTTGATAAAGCCCATGCAAGAAATAGGCCGTTGCATTCGTCCCTATACCAATTTCCAATTGAAAGGCATCTTGTTGATTACCAAAAACAAGGCCCGTATTATTATCGATGGTTGTTAAGCCTAAAAATTTGATCCAGGTAGAGGATTTTAGGATCCCTCGCGTAAACGGCGCCCAACTGCCTTCTGGCCGCCAATCGATATAGCCATCATAAATTTCAAAATCCCTTACGGCGACATTATTGGTCAATTCATATTGTAAAATAAAGGTGCCATTGGGTTTAAATCCATTTGGAGAAGGAAGGGTGTAGTTGGCATCACTGGCTTGAGGGCTGCCCACAAGGGTAACCCTTATTTTAGAATCGGCATTGTTGTTCCTAAACCGAACTGGGTTTCTGGCTGCTGGTTCTGCCGTAAATGCAGAGCCACTTTGATTGAGTGCATGGTATAAATAAAAGCGATTGGGGGTGCTGTCCATCACAATTTTAGCGTTATAGTCTAGGTATTCGGGCCCTGATAAATGGGTGTTATGAATATCGTTACTCCCCATGTATAGCCTAAAACCGCGTTGACTTAAATCCCTCGCTCGGCCAATCATTACATCGCCTGCTAAACGAAACGTCATTTCTTGATTGTTGGCGGAGTTATCGTGGAACAGGACCCCCCCAGTAAGGTCACTAAAAGAACCCGTATCCAATTGGGTAATGATTTCTCCCGCGGTGGTTTGCGTTGCATAATTATTGTACAAAAGGGTGTAAGGACTATTGGTCGCAGCAGCGATGTCTGTCAATGTAATTCGTGTGTAACTGCTTCCACCAGAAACTGTTCTTGTATTGCCACTTACTGAAATACTTGCCTGCATAAAGGCCCAAGCAGGAGCAGTG
>CBFHVC010000033.1:14974-21604 GCA_965659515.1 Candidatus Arcticimaribacter sp.
AACTGCTTCCACCAGAAACTGTTCTTGTATTGCCACTTACTGAAATACTTGCCTGCATAAAGGCCCAAGCAGGAGCAGTGCAACACAAAAGCAAATAGCATAAAAAAAGCTTTTTCATTTCTAATAGGTTAATCCTGCACATAAGGCAAGGGTGTTTGGTTGTGCACTTTGGGAAGGGTTAGCCGTTTGGGTGGTGGTCGCTTCTTCATTGGGGTCGTCCTTTTTATAGCGGACCACCTGCCAATTGCCATTGATCATTAGGGAGACATAAATATAGCCCGTGATGGGGCTGCTGTCGGAAAAAATCAATTCGTTGGAGACCTCTCGCAAAGGGGGGTCAACCCAGGCGGTTCCGGTGGCGGTGCTAGACAAGAGTTGTTTTTCAATTCCTTTACTCCCCGCGGCATCTACCAAATGACCGCCTAACGTAAGGGTGGCTTGCAGACTGGAGGTCCCGGAAACCGTTAAGGTACTGCCAGGACTGGGGGTCCCCAACCCAAAATTCCCATTGCCCAATAAGACCGCACTGAGCTGTTGATTTGTGCCGCTGGGGTTGGTCCAAAACCGCAGGGCAGCATTGCTCCCCAGGGCGGTGGCGCCAGCTACCAAGTCAAGTTGGCCTGCATTGGCCGTCGCAGTATTGCCATGTAAATCGATACTCGCCCCTTGGGTGTCGTCAAAGGTGTCTTGAGCGCCTGCACTAATCCGCAAACGACCATAGGTTGGACTGGCCATGCCCAAGAGGGCAGAAAGGCCGCCGGGCGCAAGGAAGTTTCCGGGATTGCCCATTAACATCCGTCCATCTGCTTCTAGGGTTAATCGCTCGATCCCGTTGGTATCAAAACGCAGGGTGTCGTCGTCGGCTCCTTCTTCTGTTTGCAGTTGGGTGTCGCCGTCATCATCCGACAAAAAGCCCGCTTGCCCGCCTTTTAAAGAGATGCTTTGGCTTGCCCCCCCGCTAATCCCCACTGTGAGCGAATTGGTGCTGCTGTTAAAGGACAGGGCACTGATATTTTGCGCATCGGTATTGATGGTGGCTAAACTCACCGTTTGGGTGTTGCCCCCACTTATGGCAAGGGTTAGGGTATTGGTGTTTAAACTGGCCGTTAGGGTTTGACTGTCGGTATTGGTCAGGGTTATTTTTGTGCCTTTGTGGTCAATTACCTGCACCGTTTGGGCGCTTATTTTTCCCCAAAAAACTACCCCTAGGACCAAGAATATGAATTTTTTGCCCCTTAAAAGGCAAAGGATATTTTGCATGTACAATCAAACGATTCTGTCGTTCGTTAGGTTAAATGATTATTTAAAGAAATGAACTTCAATCATATCCCCCGCATAGACCGACCAGTTGTTGGGCGGGGCCGAACTGGGCACCAAAGCCACATCAGCGCCACTCACGATATAATCGATATTAGCGATCAACTTTGCACCGTTTCGGTAAACGCTTACTTGGGCAAAAGTAGGCAAGGTAGGAGCTCCCGTTAAGGTAAAAGTGGTTTGCCCAGAGGTGGCTGTAAAACTTTCTTGTCCGCTTTGAATCAAGTCGGTGGGTTTTAATTTAAGCAATTCGCCATTGGCTTCATTTCGCACCAAAAGGGTAAACCCAGTTGAAGTGGAATTGGCACTATTGGTGCCACTTACGGCATTGGTAGAGGCTTCGATAAGGGTAGTACTCACCAAACCAATCGATTCAAAGGCAAGGATATTCCCATCAACATCAATATAGGTGTCGTCACTCAAGGTTCCCCCCAATTGCCAAGTCGTCATGGTGGTATTGGATGTTTGGTTGGTAAAAGCGGTTAATCCGTTGCCCACCTGCAGGTATTTGATGGTACCGCGGTTGTCTATCACCCGTACCGAGGTTCCCGTTGCTGCCGCAGAAGGCGCAAGGTTGTCGCCCTGTTGGGCAAAATCAGTGGTTTGTTGCGCACTTGCATAGCTAAGGGCAAAAAAACCGATGACAAGCAAAAGCTTGATTTTGAATTGTTGCATTGTTTTCATGTTAAATATAATTTAGGTAAATTAATTTCTTTGGATAATTCGGATCACGTCATTTGTATAACATTCTGCCTCGGGTTCTAGTTCTATGGTTTGATTCCCCACGGGGACAAAATCGATTAAAACCCCATTGCGATACACATTGATTTTGTTTTGATCGCTAATGGGGGCTGGGGTGCTAAACAAACGCGCTCCTCGGTTTAAAGCGACATGCACCACCACCAGTTCTTGAAAATCAAAGCTGGGGACATCGGTCTTGCGCAATACTCCTGTTGCGTCCTCTACCAGCAGCATTTTCACAGGCCTACTCAGGTCGGGGTTTTCTTGCAACCCACTGATGGCCAAAGTCGCGCTGGGGTTGGTTGTTAAGGTGGTATGGGTTTGAAGGGCACCACCCAAAGTGATTGCACCATCTTGATTAATGCTTAGGCCATTGACGGCAACCAAAGGAACTGGTGCGCCGGCAGAAAGCCATTGATCTGGCGCTCCGTCGTTGGTATTGTCTACAGCAACAAAGAGTTCTGCTTGCGCAGCATTGAGGTAAAGTTGTCCTGTTACTTGGGTAGCTAAGGGATGATTTATTTCCGGGGCACCATCGCCAATCAAGATGCGATTGCCCCCTGTTGCAGCATTGATGATTTGCCAGCTTTGGGTGCTCTCTTCCCAGCCGTAAAGGTTTTGGGTTTCTGGGTTGTAAAACATTTCGCCCGTTGTACCCATTTCGGGTAAGCTGCCGCTTTGTCGAATGGGGGTTGTGGTATTCCTCCACTCTTTGTTGATATAACGTTTGCCCCTCAGTTTGATTTCCACGGCGGTTAAAAACTGAAGTTGTTGCATGTCGGTATTGAAAATAAGCATCCCGGCTGGGGCGTCATTATCAAAGGCATCATCGCGTTCTATAGTAGACATCCGCGGCAACAGCAAACCTTGGCTATTCGATTCTAATTCAAGAAGCGAATAAGGCGAAATTAAAGCAGGAAAATCGCCGATTTTAACTTGGGCAAAAAGGACTGGACTATATAAATGTAGCAGCAGAAAAAGCAATAATGCTTTGCCTACCGTTGCATTAAAATCGGGCGTTGTATTCCTTTTAATTTCTATCACTGTTACCGTTTGAATGTCTAAACCAATATACTTTTATTTATTTATATATATTTATTTAAGTATACAAAGTAAAGCCTTTTTCACTGCATTTCAAAGTTGAACGAGATAATTTCTCTCGCGCTCTAGCTTTTAGGCTGTTTAATAGGGTGGAATATTTTGGTTTAAAAAAGGACGCGTTTCAATAGGATTCTTTTTTGGGCACAAAAATGCGGATGGAAACTGCTTAAAGAAGATTTGTTTTAAAAAAAAGACTTAAGATAACCCGTTCATGTTGTTAAGGCTATTTTTTCTTTTCAAGCCTTTTTAGGCGTTCTTCCAAAGCTTTATTTTGTTCCTGCAGTGCTTCAATAAGGGCATATAGCTCTTTAAGTGCATTGATTTGGGTGTAGGTTAATTCACTGCTGTCATAGACCAACAAATCGTCAAAGACAGCTGTCGCTATTTCTTGAACGGTACTGGGCAGCACCTGCTGTATTTCTTGTGCGATGATCCCCACCATGGGTTGGTCGCTGTCATTTTTAAAGGGACTTTTGTCGTTGTAGTCGTAAAGAACAGGGCGAATTTGTAGGATTTCTTTTAAACCCTTACGGTAGTCCCTGATGTCTTTTTTAATGCGTCGGTCAGAAAAGGTACTCCAGGCGCCCCCCCCTGATTTTCCTGCTGTTCCATTTACTGATAAGTCTTGGGTGGGAGCATTTGTTCCAATACCAACCCGGTTGGCAGAACCGTCAATAAAAAGGGTGGGGGTTGCGTTTCCCACCTGAAAATCTCCTGTTCCTGTATTAAAGGTGAGGTTGTTGTTGCTTTGGGTGAGGGTTCGCGCACTACTTATGGTGCCATCGTCGCTAAAAAGGGTTATTGCAGAAGCTGGGGCATCTATCCAGTTGGTTCCACTGGCAGTTGCACTCAAAATTTGTCCTGCTATTCCAGGGGTATTGTTGGCGTCAAACAATTGGCCTGTTAGTCTTGCATTCCCATGAACATCCAGGGCTTGGGTGGGATTTGCGGTCGCAATTCCCAATCGGCCTTCTTGTGGTGTAGTTCCTTGAATATTAAAGTCTCCAAGATAAAAATTACCACGACCAGCAATATTATTAATTCCATTCGGAAAAACATATTGCACTTCATCTGCCACGATATTCGGAATGGTCTTACTGCTAGTAGTTCCTGCTATATCCTGCAGAGGTGAACTTTCATAAACGAGGGTTCCATTTAACAATAAGCGAAATACCCCGCCATAGATTCTTCCCGTTATACTTACACTTGAATTCATTACCTCTGTAAAAGTAATCCTACCAATTTCAAAGGGTCGATTAAAACGGTAGCCTAACCCCCAATCTTCACCTGTATTAATTCTACTTAAAAGAAAGCTAATAAAAGGTGGAGATATAACCCCATCAAATAACCTTGATGGCTCCTGCAGAGCACTGGTCGAATTGATAAGATAAAAATTTGTGGGAAAAAAATTTTCCAAACTAGGAACTGCTTCTGTTGCTACAAGACGTGCAGTTCCTTCTTGAAGTGCCGAATCAGTTCCAACCAATAGATTATTCACAATCCGAGCAGTTCCTTCCACCTCAAAGGTTTGTGTGGGTGATGCAGTGCCAATTCCAACCCGATTGTTGGACTTGTTTACCACTAAAGTAGCCCCTGCGACGCTAAGTCCTTTATCGATTTTAGCAGTCGATGCAACTGACAATCCCCCTTTTATATCAAGCGCATTGTTAAATTGAGCATAATTATCTACCTGTAAAGAGGAGGCATTTAAAGCACCGACCTCCATGCCATAAGGAGTATTCACGCCCAACGCAACAATTTGTATTCCGTGGTCAAGCAGACTTGCGACATAGGTATGATTTCCTTGAACAAAAAGATTATTTGCTCCATTTAAGCGCAAATTACTGCCCTCGCTATCCAATAATTGTCCTATCGCTGTAGGACTGGCGGAATTGCTGATGTCAATTAGTTGAAAACTGTCATCATTATAACTTACTACATAGGCATAATCCCCTTTTACAACAACCCCAGAAGCACCCCCTAAAGCAATTGTACTGTCATTTACCAGTTCCCCAACAAGTGTCAAGGCTTGCGGATTGGAAGTATCAAAAATCATCAAACGATTATTGTCATAACTCGTTACATAAAGGTATTTGCCTTGTACAGCGAGATAATAGGACCCCGCTATTTGGGATAAGTCGGATGGAGCCACCCGCGATACTGGCGTTGGATTAGTAGGGTTACTAATATCAACCACCTGTACTCCTTCCGTAAAGCTCGCTACATAGGCATACTTTCCTTGTATCTGAATGTGATAGGCATTTCGCAAGGACAAGGCCGTAGTATCGTTTAGTTGCCCAACTTGTATTGGGTTGTTTGGGTCGCTGATATCAATAATGGTTAAACCCGCCGCTTGATTTGCGGCAGTAGCCGTTCTAGCCCCCCTAACAACATAAGCAAAATGACCTTCTACAACAACAAAAGCAATATTGGGAACGGCAATCCCCCCAACATTAGTTGGACTGTTTGTGTCGCTAATATCAAGTATTCTTAGCACAGGATTTTGGTCTCCTCCTTCTGCTAAATAAGCATAATCGCCTTGAACAAAAACACTAAATGCACCTACACCAATGTCTCTTTCATATCGTCCTTTTGCTATGGGCTGAGTGGGATTAGAAATATCAATTATCTGCATCCCTTCTGTACTACTTACGAAAGCATTGCTTTCTTGAATAAAAACGTTATTGGATCCATTAAGCTGCAATACAGGCGAATCATTGATTTGACCAGCGGCATTGATTATTGGAGCAAAGGAGACGTTGTTTCTCCAGGCTGTTCCCGAAGGCGTAGAGGACAATACTTGCCCTTCCGTTCCTGCTTCCCCACTACTGTCTAATAGGGCCGCACTTAGGGTTGTGGTGGCCAAAGTGGTACTGCCAATAAGGGTGGTTTGGCTAGCGGTAATGGTCAAATCTTGGGTAATGCTAACAGCCGCAGTGCCTACTAGCACGCTATTGGTTTCCTGCCAATTGGTCCCTGTAAAGCGGAGTATGCTATTAGAAACGGTGCCTGTGGGCGAAACACTTAATTTATTCCACTGGCCCGCACTGCCACCGTCCCAATAATAATAGCCAGAACCGGCTAGGCCGTTCAGGGTACTACTACTGGTATTAAAGACTATCATGCCATTGTGGGTGGTACTTGCCGTTCCCAAAACAGGCGAAAGCGTATTGCTGGCAGTTAAGCTAATGCGTGGGGGTAAAAAACCTTTGTTGGACGCGGTTAAATCCAAAACGGCACTGGGATTGGGTTGAGTAGTCCCCATGCTGTGTTGCCCATAAGCACTGAAAAAAAAGAAGGTTCCTAAGATCGATAATATGGTGTTTTTTAAGCGCATAATAGAGGGGTAAGGGTGCTATTTATCCATTCTCTTTTGCGTGTAAAAAGCGTTTCAAATGAATTCATTAATAACAAAGAATTAAATATAGCTGTTTATTTAAATATACAAATATTATAGCAATGCTATGCTTT
>CBFHVC010000034.1:0-21043 GCA_965659515.1 Candidatus Arcticimaribacter sp.
AACGGATGTTAGCTGAAAAGTTTGGTGTCTCTCGTTCAAATTTACGCGAGTCATTGCAAACCCTTGAATTTTATGGTTTAGTAAAATCAATTCCGCAAAGCGGAACCTTTGTTGCTGACATTGGAATTACCGCCATGAATGGAATGATTGACGATATTCTTGGTCTTTCGGTTCCTTCTTTTAAAGATTTAGTAGAAGCCCGTATCTTTCTAGAGCTTAAAGGGGTCAAATTAGCGGCTCTAAGAAGAACAACAGACGATCTTATTCATCTTGAAAATACTTTAGCTGATTATTCGGATAAAGTAATAAGAGGAGAAGATGCCGTTCAGGAGGATTTATTATTCCATTTAGCGATCGCTAAAGCAAGTGCTAATTCTACTTTGAATACCTTCATGTTAAAAATTACTCCTGAAATCATTACCAATTTTGAACAGCATCACGTTTGTGATAAGGATACTGCTTTCAAAGGGATTGAAGAGCACAAAGCGATTGTGGATGCAATACGCGATCAAGATCCAGATATGGCCAAGAATGCTATGAAAAAGCATTTTAGGGATCTGTATCAATATTGTTACAATATTTAAAATAGCATTGGATTCCTTTACTCCTTAAAGGAACCAAAATTTTACACGATTCAAACTGACGTGTACTCAAAAAGAATTAAACTATGAAAGTTAACGGATTAAGATGGTGGATAATCGGTTTGATATTCGTCGCTACAGTAATCAATTATATTGATAGGACAGCCTTTGCATTGCTATGGCCACAGATGGGTGAAGATTTAGGGATGGATAATTCAGATTATGCTTTAATGCTAAACATCTTTATGATCACCTATGCAGCGAGTAAGTTTTTATCTGGGCGTTTATACGACAAGATAGGCACGCGCATTGGTTTTATAGCCTCGATCGTAGTATGGTCAGCTGCAGCTGCGCTTCATGCAGTTGCCAGAGGGGTTGTAAGTCTTTCTATAGTAAGAGGATTGTTAGGTCTTGGCGAAGCGGGATTATGGCCAGGCGCAGTTAAGAGCAATGGAGAGTGGTTTCCGGTAAAGCAACGCGCTTTAGCCCAGGGTATTTTTAACTCAGGTGCTTCTATTGGCAATGTCATTGCGCCCGTAATTATAGTTTACCTCTATGCCCAATTTGGCTGGAAGTCTACTTATATCATTTTAGGGGTAGTAGGATTGCTATGGGTTATTCCATGGTATATTGTCAATAAGGCTAAACCAGAAGATCATCCATGGATCACAGACGAAGAGCGCAAGTTGATTTTAGACGATTGCATAGAAAATAACAGTGTTGAAGATAGCAACGCAAAGAGCTTAAGTATCCAAACGATATTGAGCTATAAACAACCTTGGGGCGTATTATTATGCCGTTTTTTCATTGAACCAATTTGGTGGTTTTTTGCTGGCTGGATGCCGATTTATTTAAACTCTAAATTCAACCTAAGCATCGAAGAGATAGGAAACACCATGTGGATTTCCTATTTGATGGCAGCTGCAGGGGGGATATTAGGCGGTTTATTTACAGAAGCAATCATCAAAAGAACCTCAGTAGATGTAGGACGAAAAGCGAGTATCGTTTTAGGGAGTCTGTTAATCATCATGGGCTTTGTAGGAATAATAACCATGGTTGACGATTCGAATTACATGACCTTTATTTACTTGGCAGGGATGGCGCTATTTGGCTTCCAGTTTGCCATTGGAAATATTCAAACCCTATCTAGTGATTTATTCAGAGGTCCCTCAGTAGGGACGCTGGCAGGTTTGGCAGGAACCGTTGCTGCCTTTTCACCAATAATCATGAACTGGTTTATCGGTAAGATTACCGCAGGCGGGTCTTATACACCAGCCTTTATCGCCATTACAGTATCGGTAGTACTAGCGGTATTGGCCATTTTTATATTAATCAACAAGGTGAAACTAGTGATTGATACCAACAATAACAATTAAGAAAATACAATAAAGAAGATAACAATATGAGTACAGAAAATAAAGTAGCGATTGTCACTGGTGCGACCAGTGGAATTGGATTTGAAGTCGCCAAACGTTTAGGCCAAGATGGCTTTACGGTAATCTTAAACGGGATAGAAGACGAAGCTGGAGCGGCAAAGGTAACAGAGCTAACAGCAGCAGGGATCACTTCGGAGTATGTAGGTTTTGATGTAACAGATGAAGCCGCTGTAACGAGCAACATTCAAGCGATTGGCCAGAAGTATGGCAAGATCGATGTTTTGGTGAACAATGCCGGTGGTTTAGGCGGGCGTCAACGTTTTGAAGAAATGACGACAGATTTCTACCGCAAGGTAATGGCGTTAAACCTAGATTCTACGTTTTTTGCTTCCCGAGCAGCGATTCCATTTTTGAAAAAAGGGGATCATCCGACCATCATCAACTATACCTCTAATGCAGGATGGAATGCAGGAGGCCCAGGAGCAGGGATTTATGGCACTTCAAAAGCAGGAGTACACGCCATCACCCGTGCTTTAGCAAAAGACTTGGCCGAGTATGGTATCCGTGTTAATGCGGTATCTCCAGGAACGATTGACACGCCCTTTCACGCGCAGATTAAATCGACCAAGCCAGAGGTATTTGCATCATGGAAGAACAATATTATGTTAGGCCGTTTAGGGCAACCAGAAGAAGTCGCCAATGTGGTTTCTTTCTTGGCGAGCGCAAACGCTTCATTTATCACAGCAGAAACCATCCAAATCGGAGGTGGGCAAGCACTGGGAATCTAATTTTTGAAAAATAATAAACTAAATTAAATTATGAAAAAAGTAGTCACTTTTGGAGAGATTATGTTGCGTTTAGCACCTCCAGGATTTTTACGCTTTTCACAAGCCAATAACTTTGATGTTGTTTACGGTGGAGGAGAGTCCAATGTAGCGGTATCGCTAGCCAACTATGGTTTACCGGTAGAATTTGTTACCCGTTTACCAAAATCAGATATCGGTCAATGTGCCTTAATGGAAATGCGCAAGCGCAATGTAGGGACCCAATATGTTGTAGAAGGAGGAGACCGATTAGGGATTTACTTCTTAGAGACTGGTGCAGTAAGCCGAGGGAGTAAAGTTGTTTACGACCGTGCGCATTCTGCCATGTCAGAGATCGAACCAGGAATGGTTGATTGGAGCGAGGTGTTTAAAGACGCCCAGTGGTTCCACTGGACAGGGATTACACCGGCAATTTCTCAATCTGCAGCCGATGCATGTTTAGAAGCGGTTCGCGTAGCCAGCTCAATGGGGATTACCATCTCTACTGATTTGAACTATCGCGCAAAGCTTTGGAAGTATGACGGCGATCGCGAAAAGATCATGACAGAGTTAACCTCTTATTGTGACATTATCTTAGGGAACGAAGAAGATGCAGAGATGCACTTTGGGATCAAGCCAGAAGGATTAGACATCACCACCCAAGGAGAGCATGTAAAGGCAGAAGCCTTCCGTTCGGTTTGCGAACAAATGCAAGCAAAGTTCCCAAGAGCCAAGAAGATTATCACGACCCTTCGCGGATCAATTTCGGCTTCACATAATACTTGGGCAGGGGTTTTATATGACGGAGCAACGATGTATGAAAGCGCACAATATCAAATTACGCATATTGTCGATAGAGTAGGAGGAGGAGATTCATTTATGGGAGCATTAATCTATGGCTTAATCCATTATCCAGAAGATGATCAACGCGCGTTAGACTATGCAGTAGCGGCATCTTGTTTAAAGCACACAATCAAAGGTGATGCGAACCTAGTGACCATTCCAGAAATCGAAAAATTAATGAGTGGAGACGCCTCTGGGCGTGTTGCTCGCTAAGCAAAAGTTATGGCACAATACACAAGAATAGAGGTGGTAGAACAGATGAAGCAATCGGGTATGGTTCCATTGTTTTTTCATTCAGATATCACCGTAGCAAAGGCAGTATTAAAAGCTTGTTATGATGGTGGAGCACGCTTGATGGAATTCACCAGTCGAGGTGACTTTGCCATAGAGATCTTTACCGACTTAATTAAATATGCAATAGCAGAACTTCCCGGGATGATACTTGGTGTAGGATCTGTGACGGATGCAGCAGCGGCATCACAATACATGTTAGCGGGAGCCAACTTTGTTGTAACACCAGTGTTTAGAGAAGACATCGCGAAAGTGTGTAATCGCCGTAAGGTACTTTGGTCTCCAGGCTGTGGTTCGTTAACCGAGATTGCCACGGCAGAAGAAATGGGCTGCGAGCTGGTGAAGTTATTCCCAGGGAGCACCTATGGGCCAGGGTTTGTTAAGGCGATAAAAGGCCCACAACCATGGACTTCGATTATGCCAACGGGAGGTGTTTCAACCGAAGAAGCCAACCTTAGGGGCTGGTTCGACGCAGGAGTTACCTGCGTAGGAATGGGCTCTAAACTGATCTCGAAAGAGATCCTTGAAAAGAAAGACTATGCGAAACTTGAAAAAGAGGTAGCATCGACTTTAGCTTTGATTGAAAGCCTACGGATAAAGTGATAGGACGTATTGCACTGCCCTAAAATAGCTTAGTTGGGGTAATTTTGTATTTTTATCAAATGAATCCAATCCACTATAAACTGATTTGTTTTTTACTCTTTGTGTCAATTTCTCCCTAATTGCGCAAGAAACACCCCTAGATCTCGAACAAGAAATACAGCTTAAAGAGGTGAAAATTTCTTCCAAAAAAGAACGTAGAAAACGCAAACAAATGGAGAAGTTAAAAAATCCAAAGTGGTTAAAAGTAAAAGGATACCATTGAAAAATTACACCAAAGGCTTTAAAGTGACTGATCCAACAGTGTTCAGGAAAATAGAATTTATTACCAATACCCTTTGTGAGTAAAGGCAAACTTATTCTTCTATAATATTAAAGTCAGCGAATAAGAGGGTTTCGTCTCTGAGGTCTTCGGGGTAAACTAGGCTGCGGTAAATTCCCCACTTTGGACGAACAAATTCGCCTCCCTCTCGCCAGTTAACAATATTTTCATTGGTGTAATTAAACAAGACTTCTTCTGTACCAGTATCGCTTAGTTCAAGCTGGTAGCTTCCGTCTGTTTTATATAAAACAGTTTCATTAACCGTAATCCAACGACCAATAAAAGGCGCCAAATCAACTTGTTTAAGGGTGATTTGTTCGTCAACCGCTGCATAGCGTAATTCCAATCTATCTGGTGAGGATTTACGGGTGGTGAGGGTATACATTGGCATGCTGTTGTATGCTCCCCCTACAGATTTAAGTTGATGAATGTGGGTGAATTTTGGCGAGGATTGGAAGCCTTCAGCTAGTTTGAATTTCCATTGATAAGTGACCCTTTCATTTTCTCTTCCAAGGAGATTTTCTGGGGACTTATCATAGGTTTTTATTTCATTTCGTTGTCGGTCAAATTTTAGGCAACGATCGTTGTCTGGACTTACATGAATATGAAAACGAAAAACATTAGCAGCAAGTACCTCGTCGTAAATTTCATCGATATGATTGCCAAAATCTGTATGGTTACAATCGGGCGTTTCAATCGGGTCATAACCTGGGGCTAGGACTGAAGTAATTAAAGCATAGGTGTCTCCTGGACCGTCCGCTGCCAAGCGAGGAGCGCTAGACGTTAAAGGTGTTTGGACGGCTTCAAAATGGGCGAAAATACTTAAAGCACTATTGATGGTCAGTTCTACTGGATTGCTGGTTGAAGAGATCGACCCAGACCAAGTGGTGAAGGTCCAGTTGTCTTCTGCGATAGCATTTAATCGAACAACGGTTCCCATAGTATACTCCGTTTCGGCTTTGCCCGAAGAAAGGATTTCTTTTTCTATCCGTCCCGCTCCATTGGGAATTAAATTTAGGGGGAAGGTTTTTTGCGTAAATAGCGCTTGTAGCCTTAGATCGCTATTAACGGTTAGGGTTAAAGGATTTGAAGTCTCTCCGTTTGACCAAGCTGTAAAACGGTAGGCAAGACCGGGAACAGCTTGAATCCTGATGCTTGTTCCAGCGGTATAGGTTCCGCCGTTACTGTTAACAGTTCCCCCTTCAGCAGCGCTGAGCACTACCTCATATTGCTTTTCGGGTACAGAATTATTTTCTTTCCCACAAGCCAGGCTCAAGAAAAGGAGACTTAAAAAAGAAAGTTGTTTGATCATAAAAAAAGAGAATTTGTAAGTTAAGTATTCAAGGTGATTCTTCCTACCACAAAAACAACAAAAGGAGGAGGCGATTTGATTCTATTTAGGGATAGCGCGTTAGGCGGAATATCAAAAATTAAAATACTGATCGGGAAAAGGCTCTTCAGCAAGACTAAAGTGCCACCATTCTAGTGCATAGGGCGTAAAGCCATGTTTGACTAGAATGCGTTTAAGCAATGCCCGATTTTCTTTTTGTTGTGGACTTAAATGGGGATAGGCATAATGAGATTTTAGACCAAAATAATCCCAAGCCCCTCCCATATCGAGTTCCTTTCCTTTGAGTTCACCTTCAACATAAACCAGGGTAATGTCTAGGGTACTCCCCCTGGAATGACCAGATTTTTCGGCAATATACCCTTGTGGGACCAAGTCTGTCTTAGCGCGCTTAGGGTAATACTGTTGTTTCATTAAAGTGTCTTGTGCTACTTTGACCCACTGCATAAAATCATCTACAGCCCTTTGGGGGCGATATGCATCAAATACTTTTATGCCCAGCCCCAATTGATTAAAATCGTTTTGCGCTTTTTCTAGCGCGTATAAGGCAGGTTTTGTCAGTACAACTTTTGGCGAACGATAGCCTTTCACCACACGTCCTATAAAGTTATCATTTCCAGCATATCGAATGTCTAAAACAATGCTAGGGATGTGTGTTTTGATCAAACCGAATTCTTTTGGAAGCTGCGCTTGCAGTACAAGTGTCATTAGAAAATAACCCACCCAAAAGCAATAGAAAAGGTGTTTCATTCAAGGAAGGTAATAAAATCTCGGTAAAGGCTGTTGAGAATTATCAGGAGTAAAAATTGGTCAACCAATTATAATTCTATACTTTTAGAAAGAAGATATTGCCAACACGCTTTCTCCCTATTCATGCAAAACCAATTTAATTTAAACGATCAACTTGCCTTAGTTACTGGCTGTAAAAGAGGGATAGGAAAAGCCATGGCCATTGCCCTGGCAAAAGCCGGAGCTGATGTGATTGGTGTAAGTGCATCTTTAGAAAAAGAAGGGAGTGCAGTAGCACAAGAAATCCAACAGTTAGGCGGTAAATTCACAGCCTATCAGTGTGATTTTCGGGACCGAAAAGCCCTCTATGCTTTAATTGAAAAATTAAAAACAGCACACCATTCCATCGATATTTTGGTCAATAATGCAGGAACCATTCAACGTGCTCCAGCTGAAGAACACAGCGATTCCCTTTGGGAAGAGGTGATTGAAGTCAATCAAACTGCTCAATTCATCCTTAGCCGAGAATTAGGAAAAGGAATGCTGCAAAAAGCACATGGGAAAATTGTTTTTATCGCCTCTTTACTGAGTTTTCAAGGAGGGATTAATGTACCTAGTTATGCTGCTAGCAAAGGCGCTATCGCACAAATGACAAAAGCCTTTGCCAATGAATGGGCTGGAAAAGGCATTAATGTTAATGCAATTGCACCAGGCTATGTTCTCACCGATAATACCCAAGCTTTACAAGACGATCCTCAAAGAGCGGAAGCGATTATTAAGCGCATCCCCGCCCAAAGATGGGGTACCCCAGAAGATTTTGCAGGACCAATTGTTTTCTTATGTTCCGCGGCCTCAAGCTATATGAACGGAAGCATTATGACAGTAGATGGCGGTTGGATGGCCAGATAAACACGAATTTTAAAAGAGTAAAAAAATAAAACCGAAATAATAAAACCACTAAAATGAGACGACACTTTTTAATTTTTTGCCTTTTTGCCTTAACGCTATCTTGTACAACTACAGATACAGGCAACAAGGTACTTGTCAATACAATGGAAGAACTAACGGCCGCAATTAATAGTGCTGCTCCAGGAGATAATATTGTGCTGGCTAACGGAACTTGGACTGATGCCCAAATTAATTTTTATGGTAAAGGAACACCAACAGCAGCCATCAAGCTTAGCGCAGAAACCCCGGGAAGTGTTTTTTTAGAAGGACAGTCTTTTGTTCACCTTGGGGGAGAGTATTTGGTGGTTGAGGGCTTGTATTTCCGCAATGGCTATTCTCCAGGGAAAGGAGTGATTAGCTATCAAATAAGCAAAGATACGACCGCCTTTTATTCTAGAGTAACCAACACCGTGATCGATGGCTTTACCCGTCCTAATCGTTGGGAAAACGATCGTTGGGTTGAGCTTTACGGGCAACACAATCAATTTGACCATAATTACCTCGCCGGAAAAGGAAATGATGGTGCCACTTTTATGGTTTATCACAAAGGAAATCAACACACCAACAATTACCATAAAATCGAATACAATCATTTTGGTCCCCGACCTAGAAAAGGAGGGCCAAGAGGAGAAACCATGCGTTTAGGAGGAAGTGAAACCTCTATGACACCCGGGAAAGCAACCATTTCTAATAACTTTTTTGACCGTTGTAATGGTGAAGTAGAAATCATTTCAGACAAAACCAATTTTAACAGCTTCATCAACAATATTTTTTACAAATGTGAAGGTTCTTTGGTGATGCGTCATAGTGACTACACCACCGTAGACGGAAACATGTTTATTGGCGATGACGATTCTGATTTTTATGGCGGAATTCGTGTGGTGAATAGTGGGCATTGGATTGCAAACAATTATTTCTACAAGATTAATGGTGAAGAGTTTAGAAGTCCCTTGGCAGTCATGAATGGTATTCCAAAATCTTCTTTAAACCGATACAAGCAAGTTACTGACGCGGTTGTTGCCTATAATACTTGGGTAGATTGTGCTTCTCCAATTCAAATAGGGGTTGGACAAAACAAGGCAAGTAAAGATGTTTTACCCAAAAGTGAAATTCGATCAGCGCCTCCCATCAGAACCATTTTGGCCAATAATATTATTTACAATACTGAAGTGGACCCCGCACCAGTCGTAAATCACGACGATATTAGTGGCATTCAATTTGAAAATAATGTACTTTCCAATGCCGGTGATACAGCAGATGAATTCAATGCTTTTGCCGAGGGGAATGTTGTAATGAATCAAATCAACGACTGGTTATTTGTTCCAACAGATGAAGCCAATCAATTGTTAGCAGACACTTATCAAGGTTTTGGTTTTGACCGCATCAGTAAAGATGTTTTTGGGAATGACCGAAATAAAGTCAATCGTATTGGAGCGATGGCCAATGCAACGAGTGCAAAAAACTTTCAGTTAGATCAATCAAAATACGGTCCATCTTGGTTTAACCCAGCGGGAGAAAAACAAGCAACTACGCTTCATCAAGTCAGCGCAGAAGAAGGCGCACTCGAAGCTGCCATAGCAGAGGCAGGAGAAGACGATACAATTGAGCTTGCAGCAGGAGTGTATTCCTTTGCAACTCCTTTGTCCATAAATAAAGCCCTTTTAATTAAAGCCGCAGCAGAGGCAAATGTTCGTTTAAATTACACTGGAGAAGCAGGAACACCTGCCTTTGAACTACATCCTTTAAGTCGTTTAGAATTAGATGGCATTACCCTTACAGGCAAAGGCACTCAAATGGCTTTTGCTCCTTTAAAAGAGAAGATGTCTTCTTCTTACAAGCTGTTTGTCAATAACAGTAAAGTTCAAAATTTTGATCACCTTCTTTTGGCCAGTAGAGGTTCTTTTGCAGATTCTATAGGGATTGACAAAACCACCTTTAGCAAAGCAAAAAATGGTTTCGTTTTGGCGGCAGACCAAAAAGGAGATTACAATGTAGAAATGTTTACGATCACCAATTCAAACTTTGAAAATATTGATCAAAATGTAATTCATTTTTACCGTGGTGGCTATGACGAATCGACCATTGGTGGGGTGTTGACATTATTGAACAATACTTTTGAAAAAAGTGGTCAAAAAGAGTCAAGTGGTATTTTAATTAAAACCCGTGGCATCATCAATGTTTTACTAGAAGGCAATACTTTCTTGAACAATAAAGTAAGACGTGTAGCGGTCTTGTGGGGTGCAAAGAACAACCATCACCGCAACAATACAGTTACCCAATCAGGGAAAATAGAAGTACAAGAGCAGCAAGCTTTAGAGCTTTTGTATTAAACAATAAATCAATGGGGGAGAAGTTGCTTTAACGGCTTACCTCCCCTTAAACAAATAGATTATGGGTGCATTAAAAAAAGCCTTACAATTTTTATTGTCCTTTGGCCCAGGAATATTTGCCATTGGCTATACCATTGGTACCGGAAGCGTTACCTCCATGATTGTCGCAGGAAATAGCTTTGGAATGCAATTATTGTGGGTGCTGTTTTTTAGTTGCCTTTTTTCGGGTGTTCTCATTTATGTTTCTGGGAGTTATTATTTATTTACAGGAGAAACCGCCCTCTATGCCATGCGCAAACATTTGCCTTTTGGGCGGCTAATTGCCATTGCCATTATTGTTACTGTCGGAATAGGGCAGTGGAATTCCTTGATTGGAATTTTAGGCATCACATCAAATGTTATTTTTGAAATATTAGTACTTAATTTCCCTGTACTAGCAGGCAGTAAATATGCTGTTGTTTTGGCCTTAGCCATTTTAATTATTGGTGTTTTTTACTTTTTGTTGGTGAAAGGAAATTATTCGCTTTTTGAGAAAATATTGGCTTTGTTTGTCTCCATGATGGGCTTGTCGTTTATCTTCACTCTCTTTTTTGTATATCCCATGCCTGCACAAGTTATCAAGGGCCTAATCCCTACTATTCCAGAGGTAGAGGGCGCAGGTATCTTAATCGCTGCCTTTGTAGGGACCACCATGGCGGCAGCTACTTTTTTGTCTAGGCCCTTATTTATTCAAGGTAAAGGATGGACATTAAACGATTTTAAAACCCACAGAAATGATGCCCTAATTGCAACCCTTTTGATTTTTACCATAAGTGGCGCTATTATGGCTGTAGCCAGTGGGAGTTTATTTGGAAAAGCCCTTGAGATTACCCATGTGCTGCAAATGTCAAAGGCACTTGAACCTTCTGTAGGGAAATTTGCCGTAAGTGTTTTCTTTGCTGGAACCTTAAGTGCTGGCTTGTCCTCTATTTTTCCATGTTTAATGATTGTCCCTTTGATGTTAGGCGATTACAACACAGGGAAATTAGATGTTCAAACCAATCGTTTTAAATTAATTACTGGGGTGGCGAGTGTACTAGCATTAAGTATTCCTGTTTTTGGTTTTAATCCAATTCAAGGTCAAATTATCACTCAGGTATTTAATGTATTTGCGTTGCCTTTAGTAGTGTTGAGTTTTCTATTGCTATGGAATCGAAAAATAACTGCTTTGCCTTCCAAGAAAGTATGGACAAATAGCATTATGATTGGCGCTTTTATTTTCTCCATTATTATTATGGCCAATGGGCTGAAGGATATTTTTAGTTAATATAAAAAACCTACGAAATCACTACTGCTGTCCTTGTGGGTTTTATTTTCCGATAACTGTGTTTAAGCGATTATTTGTCAGTCATTCTTCGTAAAATACCCTTGGTTAGAAATGGCTTGATCACTTACTGTTATTGCTACTTTTTTGAACCAAACTTCAGCATAATTACCGCTGGCATATTGCTGAGCGAGATTGCCGCCAAATGTTTCTGCAGCGGAACACCAATTTTTATTGATTTCTGGAGATTTTCCATTGGTTTGGTTATAAGCCCCTACAGGAAATAAAACTGGGACGCACAACCTCCACAACTTCGATAAAAATAAATATTCAAGTTTTTTTTTAGAGTAAACCACCGAACTGGTCTGGTATCGAAACCAAATTTATTCCTGTAAAAAACCGCAGCTTATCCAATAAAATCATTTGAAAAAGAATTGATGTGTTTTACATTTCCCAAAATTAACAATCGAAATATCTACATTGAAGAAAAAAAATCTGACGATTAATTTAAAAAGGATTTATGTGATGAGGTGTAATTCAGTTTTAAATAAAGGGGTTTGTCGATATAGACGATCTTCTAATGAAAGTATTTATTCCGAACTGTACATTTAATCTATTGCTTCTATAAGGGAAAAAGAAACAGTAAGGGTGACATCAGAATCAAAGTGTACAATAGTCGTTAATTCTTCGGAACCATTTGACCATCCTGAAAAAAAATATCCATCATTAGGTATTGCTTTAAGAATCGCAGAACTTCCTCTATTCACCTTAAAAGGTATCCCATCCATTCTTTCTATAATAGACTTACATGATGAATTAGATAATCCTGTAGGTAAACATGATACAATACCACCTTCTCCAACTATTACGGTAAAAAAATAGGAGTAATTAGCGGGGACCCCTGAACTTTCATTATTTATGTACTCATCTCTAAAACAAGCTGAAATTATGATTAAGCAAAAAATAAAAAGTGTTTTTTTTATAAAAATAGACATGTTTGAAATATAGGTGTTTTTTTTAAGTCTCGACATTATTAGCAAAAAAAAACAGAAGGTGCTACCCATAACACCTAAATAAGCCTATGACATTAGTTAGAAGGAGTTAACTTCAACTTGGTTAGGATGCTAAATTAGTTGATTTATAGTCAATTTTTCTTAGAATAATATCATTACAGAAATTCAAGAAGGCAGGATTTGATGATGGGGTAAATAAGGCAAATAACTAGGGTAAATTATCACACAGGTATTTAATGTATTTGCGTTGCCTTTAGTAGTGTTGAGTTTTCTATTGCTATGGAATCGAAAAATAACTGCTTTGCCCTCCAAGAAAGTGTGGACAAATAGCATTATGATTGGCGCTTTTATTTTCAGATAGCTGTTTTTAAGCGATCATTTGTCAGTCATTTTTCGTGAAATACCCTTGGTTAGAAAAGGCTTGATCACTTACCGTTATTGCCACTTTCTTGAACCAAACTTCAGCATAATTACCGCTAGCATATTGCTGAGCGAGATTGCCGCCAAATGTTTCTGCAGCGGAACACCAATTTTTATTGATTTCTGGGGATTTTCCGTTGGTTTGGTTGTAAGCCCCTAATTTAAAAAACAAGCCTTCTTCCGCATAAGCATTGGCGCGTTCTAGGCCATCTTGTCCAAGGGGGACAAACAATTCTTGTGTTTGTGCAGGAATATCCGCTTTGGTTGTATAGGTAGATTGCAGGAGGTTTTTTGTAAAGGTTTTGGTTTCGTGACCTTCACTTTTAAAAGTTAAATACATAATGCCATCCTCTTTTATCTCAATTTCATAACTAAATTCTTCTCCTAGAGCAATTCCTTCTTTTGGGGGGGCTGGGTAAGTGTTTTCGCTGTTGCCAACAACAGAAAAATCGTGCCCCCAGACGGCAGTTGAATAGTCCCATCTTCCTGTATTATCTTCCCCATCGGTATTGATCTCATAATGCCAAAAGACAGATCCTTTGGTTTGTCCGGGGAATTTTTTATAGAAAATTTTTAAGGGTTCATTTTCGTGGCCATCAGCACTGTGAATTTGACCTACAACAACCGAATAGGAGGCTGCAACACGGGCATCTCCTGTGGTAGACACATTCATTACTTTTAATTGTGCCGATAATTTGGCTGGGGTTTTAGCTGACCATTTCTTAAGCTGTGCCAATTCTGTTCTGCAGTTGTTTGACGTTCCATGCGTATCTCCAGCATTCGGCGCTTTAAATACTACCCAATCCCCCAGGCTGTCTTTTTGCGTGTAAAAGTAATCCTTCTGCTCAAATGCGTTAGCGATTCCTGCATTAGAACCATCTCCTAAGATCAAGTTCCAATGATCAAAAACGGGAATTACATCACTGGGATAGTTGTTGGTTTCAGCAGCTTTCTTTGCGGCTTTTTTGGTCGTTGTAGAACAACTGCTATACCCCAAAGCAAGGCATAAAAAGGCAAGGGCAAATTTGATTGTATTTGTTTTTAGCTTCATCTTTTTTGTCTTGATTACATATTGTAAACACCACCATTGATGTCTAGTGTTGCCCCGCTGATAAATCCATCGTATTCAGAGGCTAAATAGAGCACGGCTCTAGCGACGTCATTTGCTTCTCCTGCGCGTTGAATGGGAATTCCAGCGGTAGTTTCAGCGGCAGATTCTTTTGTTGTGTGTGTATTGTGAAAAGAGGTACCTAGAATAAGTCCGGGCGCTACTGCATTGACACGAATTCCTTTGGGACCTAATTCGGCGGACAAGGCTCTGGTAAAAGTGAGGATAGCTCCCTTGCTGGTAGAATACACCAAAGAACCTGGATGTCCCCCTTTTCTTCCTGCAAGTGAGGCCAAGTTGACAATGCTGCTGTTGTCGTTTTTAGCAAGGTGCGGTGCTGCTGCACGTGTTATAAATAACATAGAAGTAAGGTTTACGTCCATAACTTTATGCCAAAATTCGGTTTCCATCTCATCTAGCATTTTTCGCGCTACTAAAGAACCTGCATTGTTGATTAAAATATCTATTCCACCAAGGGCTTCCACTGTTTTTTCTACTACGCTATTGGCGTCCTTTTCTTGGGTTAAATCTCCTTTAATAATAACCGCTTTTTGGCCTTTATTGTGGGCGTATTCCATTAATGATGTTGCGCGTTCTGCACTTGAAAAATAATGTATGGCGACATGCGCTCCGCTATCGATAAAATGTTGACTTATTGCTTCTCCAATTCCTTGTGCCCCAGCGGTAATAAGGACGTTTTTATTTTTGAGTTTGTTGTGATTCATCTGACTGTTTAATTAGGGTTTTAAAAGTGCTTTTTAGGAGGGGTTTTATTTGAAAATTAAAAATACTTATTCCTGCTTATTTACATGGCCTTATTTCCAGAAAAAAAGCAAGGGGAAAGGTGTTTTAGTTATGGTAAAAAAACTAAGAAAAGGTACTATTTCACTGCCTTTAAAGGTCTTTAAGAAATTGCCCTCTTGGTTGATCGCGTTCAAGCAATACTTTTTCTGAGTGAAGGAAGTCTGCTGCGGCGGCTGATTCTTTTACCTTTGTTGCTGTGCGTTCGATCATTTCTTTTTCAAAAGGGGATAAGACGGCTTTTCTAATACCAGTTTCTCGCCAAGAAGACATCGGGTTGCAGCCTTTGGCAATTTGGCGTGCCAATGCCAGGGCATCTAGCAAGGCTTGATTTGCCCCTTGCCCTTTAAAGGGACTCATTGGATGCGCAGCATCACCAATTAAGGTGACTTGAGAAGCATCTTTGAATATATCTGCTGTTAAGATAGGGCGATCATAAACGGGATAGCCCGAAACCAACTGCTCTTCTGTAGCCATTAAGATTTGCGGAATTGGCTCATGCCATTGCGCCCGGCGAAGGCTTGCTTCTTTTAGCGCTTTTGCGCCCTGCTTGCTAAGGGTTTTTGCTTCTTTTTCTGCTAAAGGAAAACTGAACTGCCACATAATGCTATTTGTGTCATAAGGCATCATATACATGCGCTCTTTTCCATTGGCCGTTTGAAATACAGTAGCCGAATCCAGCAAAGGATGCTTTTTTATCGCCAGGTTGCTTAAAGGGCATATTCCTAAAATGACGATGCATCCCAAATATTGTAGCGGGTGTTTTTGGCTTAAGGTGAATTGTTTTCTCACTGAACTGTGAATTCCATCTGCACCAACCAAAAGGTCTGTTTTTATTGTTTTTGATATACCATTTAAAGTGAAATTTAAGGACAAACGACCATCGTTGTCGCTTGTATAATTATGAAATTGGTGTCCCCAATGAACCGCACTTTTATCGCCAAGTTGATTTAAGAGGGCCAGGCGAAGGGCTTGGCGTGCAATATGGATATTCGATCGTTTAAGCAGCTTTCCGCTGTTGGCTTTAAGCCATTTTCGCATTCCCCATTCTCCCACAACTTTTCCTTCTGGGGTGTGTACGATATGTTTGGTAGATACGACGCCTTTTTCAAGAGAAAAAAGGCCAAAGGCTTTTATGATTGGGCTTGCTTGCTGTAGCGTGAGGCCATACCCCTGCGATCGAGCATCAAAATTTTTATCGCGTTCAAAAAGGCTAAAGGGAATTTGTCGATGCAAGCAGGCCACAGCGAGGGCAACCCCTCCAATTCCACCCCCAACAATAGCCACATGGGGATATTGCGCTTTTTTTGGAACAGGCTTTTTGGGGGAGCTAATTAGGCCAGATCCGCGACAATTGCTGCATTGGATTAAAGGGGCTTTTGGTGGTGAAGGTGGTGGGCCTTGTTGATTGGATTGTTCAAATTGTATGCGTTCCCATTTGTATTTGGTTCGAATGCTTTTGCGCGGCCGTTGTTTCGTTTTTCCGCGTCCCATGCATTTCGGGCAAGTTGTCCAATGCGTTTTTTTATCTTCCAAAAATAGTGTTTTAACCAGCTCTAAAAATGCGTTAACACTTGAGCTTAACTTACAGTTGGTTCATTTTTCAATTGAAAGCTGGCTGTAAAAATAGCGAAATATTCATTGGGGGGTTAATCTTGAGTGTCAAGTTTCTAGAGCAGAAATAATGGGGTTGTTTGGGGAGGGCTTTTTTACACCTTCAATTATAGAGCAAATCACCGCAATAATTACTTTAGTGGGAAGGATAAAAAGACTAAATTACCCCTTGGGTAAAACCCTTTTACGTAAGGGGGAAGATCGCTTATAGAAACACTAGCGCATTTTGCATGAATGAAATAAGGACAGCTTGGTGGGTTTACATGGTTCGCTGTTCAGACGAATCATTGTATACCGGAATAACGACGGATCTTCAAAGAAGAATAGCAGAGCATAATGGGTCAAAAAAAGGGGCAAAATATACCAGCGCCAAACGCCCCGTTCAATTGGTTTATGCCGAACATCAGCCCGATCGTTCACAGGCCACTAAAAGAGAATATGCCATTAAAAAAATGAGTAGAATGAAAAAACTTCATTTAGTAGAGCAAAGTACTTTTTCGCTACCCGTTTTCAAATAATTTTGGATTTATTTCTAGTTGAAGTATTCAAATAAAAATAGTTGAGAATTGTTCGTAAGTCAAAACAGAGTCCTACATTAGAGGAGCATTTACAAATAAATTTTCTTTAATTTTGGCTATGAAAATTAAAGCTTCTAATCAATTAAATTATTTCTTTTAATGTTTCACTGCTGATAAAATGCATCACCTCAATTTTTTTTTGCATCCCAAAATAAAACTAAGCCTTTTATTACTCGGTTTTAATCTAGGTTTTGTGTTCGCGCAAACCAACGTTTCAGGGGTTGTAAAGAATATTTCTGGCGAACCGATTTCTTTTGCTAATGTGTTTTTTACAGGAACAGCGATAGGTGTTATAACTGATGAAGATGGCGCTTTTGTCTTGTCGTCAGAGCTTACCCAAACGGCACTGACCATAAGCCTATTGGGTTATGTAGACCAGCAAATAAAACTGCAAAAAAGGAACAACAACAAGCTTTCAATTGTATTAAAAGAGGGCGAGGTGCTCGATGAAATTGTGGTGGTGCAAAAGCCAAAGAAGCGATTGCGAAAAAAGGAAAATCCCGCCTATCCGATTTTAAAAAAAATATGGGCCAAGAAACGCAACAATGGCTTAAACGCATTTCCCTCCTTAGCATTTCAAAAAATAACGGCATTTGAAACGGGGATTAAAAACCTAGACAGTGCCTTTTTGAAAACAGTGCTTCGCAAAGATTTTGATTCAATTCGGGCCTCCCTCAAACAAAACAATAGCAGTAAGGCCTATATGCCTTTAAACTTAAAAGAGCAAGTTCAGCAAATATTTATCAGTGACAGCCTTAAGATGAAAAAAGCGCTGATACTGGCAGAACGCTCAACTGGATTGCAACCGAAAGGTTTTTTCTTTGATCGAATGCAACGCGTCTTTCAAGACATTGATGTGTATAAAAACAGAATCCTTTTTGCAGATAAGGTTTTTGAAAGTCCGCTTTCTAGAAATGGTTTTGCGACCTACGATTATGTATTGCTGGATAGTTTACAAGTAGAAAAGGAAAAGCACTACATCCTTTATTTTTTCCCAAGAAGAGCTGGAGACTTGGCCTTTACAGGAAACTTTACTGTGTCAGCACCCAGCTATGCGATTACAAAAATCAATATGCGCATTGATCCAAAAATCAATTTGAATTTAGTGAGTGGTTTGACCATTGAAAAAACTTTTCAGGTGGTTAATGACAGCACTTATCTCCCCAAGAGCAATCGATATGCAGGAGAATTTTCTACCCTCAAAAAAACAGAAAACGGAAAGACAATCGCCGTTTTAAAAAGTGAATTCTTCGATCAATATGTGTTTAATCAACCAAAAAGCAAAGCCTTCTTTAGCGATAAACAAGTAAAAGTAGGCACAAAGCAGTTTGAACAAAAGGAAGCTTTTTGGGCAAAAATAGAAGATGATGAAAATTATTCATCTTATACCCGTGGAATTTTAGAGGAGGTCAATAGCAATAAAAAAATGACCCGCATTGTTCGTTTTACCGACTTTGCTACTGGAGGCTATGCAAGTTTGTTACCGGGGTTGCAGATGGGAAAATGGTGGAATACTCTTAACAACAATGATGTTGAGGGGAATCGCCTTCGCTTTGGATTTAGAACCTTTAAATCCATGGAAGATCGTTTTCGAACGAATGCCTATATCGCTTTCGGGTTTGAAGATAAAAAGCTTAAATATGCTTTTGATTTTAAGTACTTAATAAAACAATCCCCCAGAATAACCCTTGGGACAGTATATTCCAAAGATTTTGAACAATTGGGGACGCGTTTGCTAAAAACACAGAACTTAATTGACTTTGGTTCTGGCGGAACAAATTCTTTTTTGGCTAGAGGTTTGAACTACTACCTTTCCAATATTGAACGTTTAGGGCTTAATTTTGATATTGGTTTTACCAATAATTTTCATGTGGGCTTAAACTTTATTTCTGAAGACATTTCTTCTGCAGCTCCAGCTTTCTTTGATATCTCTTCTAGAATAGACAACCAAATCGTGTCTAAATACAAAAATGTAGTGCTTAATACATATGTTCATTATACCCCAAGAAGAAATGTTTTTGGCTATGGTGTTGAACAAAAATTTGGCGTAAACCTACATCCTGCTTTTATCTTCAAATATACCCAGGGCTTTAAAGGGATTTTTGGAAGTACATTGGACTACAGTAAGATTCAGTTCTCTTACAACCAAACTTTGCTTTTGAATTTTATGGGAAATTTAGAGGCTAATTTAGAAATAGGAAGAACCTATGGGGCAGTTCCACTTCCTATTTTAAGTGCTATTCCTTCAAATCAAGGGTATTCCCTTAAGCCAAAAACCTTTGCCCTGTTGAACTACTATGACATGATAACAGACCGCTATCTGATGGGGCATTTTGAGCATCATTTTAATGGTTTTGTCCTAAATAAAATACCGCTGATGAAAAAGCTTAAATTGAGATCATTGGCTACATTTAGGTTCGCTTACGGAGATATTAGTGCTCAAAATATCGCGATTAATGCATCCAATATTCAATACAACACCCCAGCTGATGCGCTCTACTATGAGTATGGTTTTGGGTTTGAGAATATCGGTTATGGGAATATGCGTTTTTTTCGGGTAGATATGATTTGGCGAAGCCCGCTTTCTTCTTCATTTAAGCAAAATCCTTATTCTAGTCAGTTGCCCGATTTTGGAATAAGGCTTGGCGTTAAGCCTGGCTTATAGTCAAAGGCCCTCTATTTTTTAGTAAATAATTTCAGGTAATTCTTTTTATCTATTCCTAAAGTATTCTTATTGATATACACTTAACTGAATTTTTTGACTTAAAAAAACAATGAAAAATATTAAACATAAAAAAGCGCATTTATATGGCTAATTCTTTCAGTTAGAAATACGCTAGTTTCATTCAAATAATGATATCTAAAGTTAAACTTATGAAGAGAAAAAACATGTAAATGAATTATTATTAATAATTTAGTAGAGTATTACAAAATACTATTTAATTATTTATTGTATGAATCATTTGAGCAAAATTCTTTCCACTTGCTTTTTACTTTTTTCTTTAGTTGTTATTGCACAATCTACACGTGTTACTAGTGCGGGGATTTCAATCCAGGGAATCGCAAGGGACGCAAACAACTCTGCTATCGCCTTAGCAAACAATGTTGCCGTGAGCATACGTATTTATAAAATCACAAATGTTCAAAACAATACACAGAGTAATGTCTTGACAAGAAATGCCTCTGTTAGAACAGATGATTTTGGGGTGTTTTCTTATGTGTTAGATGTACCAGAATCTACTTTTGCTTCTATTGGAAACTTTGATGCTTATATTGAATTATCGAGTAGTGGAGTAGTTTTTGTCAATGAAAAGTTACAGTCAGTTCCTTATGCCATCCATGCGGTAAAAGCGCATAACGGTGTTCCCACAGGCGCAATCATGTCCTTTGTAGGCGGGAACAGTGATGTACCAGAAGGGTGGTTATTATGTGACGGGTCTGCAATTCCAACAGACGATTACACGGCAGATTTAAGAGGATTGATCGGCGCAAATACGCCAAATTTAAACGGGGTCTTCCTTCGTGGAGCTGGGAGTCAAACGATCCCTACTTTAGGATCAAATGGCAACAGTAACTTTGGTACAGATGGAAAAGAATACAACGGGGGGACGGTCAACACCTTTCATATCGACCGATTAAAAGGTCACCAGCATATTATCAATATGCTTACCGGTAGTCCAGCTGATGATCAAGACACTGCAAACTGGGAAGGAGATAAAAGAATTAGCCCGGGAGGGTTGCGTTTTCCTTATTTTCTTAATCGTATTAAAGATGATTGGATTACTGGGGATACTTCATCCGATGCTTATGCCTCTCAAGCACAAAAGGTCCCTGATGGAAAGCATAAGCACGTGGCTTATCTTTATAGCAACTCAGGAGATACTGGGTTTATTAATAATGATACTGCATGGGGATATCACGATGAAGTGGTAGAAGGTGTAATTGACGAGGATGGAGCACCTGAGTCAAGTTCAATACATCAACACCGAGTTTATGGGAAAACATGGAATTTCCCTTATGACACCCCAGATGATA
>CBFHVC010000035.1:0-18924 GCA_965659515.1 Candidatus Arcticimaribacter sp.
TGTTTATAACATAAAACCAAAACAGTTTGTGGTTGGGGTGCTGCACAATAAGTGGCTAATTGATCAAAAGTTCGGTCGAGATATTGTGCTTCTTTTACCAAAATTAATTGCTGTTGTCCAAGCATCGGAAAACGTTTTGCCGCTTCTACAATATGATCGACACTTGTTTCTTTTCCATACAAAACAGTAAGGTCAAAATCGCGTGCGCTTTCTTCTACAACCTGTTTGTTGAGCGCCTCGGTAATTTCATCAATAAAAAAGGGTTCTGTGCCCATTAATAAATAAACCGGCGCAAAATTTTTCTGTGCGATAGAAGAGAGTATCTGTTGTGTTTCTTTCAATGAGAAAATTTTGTCACATTTGCAGTATGGAACAACTCAATTTCAACGGCTATCCCTTTACCCTCAAAAATAGAGAAAATAAGCGATACATATTTGATGTTGTTCGCAAAAAAGACATTTTACTTACCCCAGAAGAATGGGTTAGACAGCACTGCATTCAATATTTGCTTCAAGAAAAAAACATCCCCATAAGTTTAATTAATGTCGAAAAAAAACTCAGGGTGTACAATCGCGATAAGCGCTATGATATTATTGTTTACACCCCCCAAGGGGAAGTAAGCTTACTGGTCGAATGCAAGGCTCCAAGTGTTGCGATAAACCAAACTGTCTTTGATCAAATTGCCCGCTATAACTTGAGTGCCAAGAGTCAATACCTTATGATGACCAATGGCCTTACCCATGTTTTTTGTCAAATGGACTACCAGGCGAAAACCTATCATTTTTTGTCTGATCTTCCTGCTTATACTCCCACCCCATGAAAACAGCAATTGTTCTTTTAAACTGGAATGGTCGTTCCTTGTTAGAAAGGTTTCTCCCCGCTTTGGTACAATTCACCCATAATGCAGATCTTTATGTGATTGACAATGCCTCTACCGATGATTCTTGTGCCTTTTTAAGCCAGCACTATCCACAAATCAATCAAATTGTTTTAGCAGATAATTATGGCTTCGCCAAAGGCTATAATCTTGGGCTAAAATCAATAGACGCAGAACTATTCTGCTTACTTAATAACGATGTACTGGTAAGCGAAAACTGGTTGACGCCTATTCAGCAGGCTTTCAAAACATCTGACCTTGCCATAGCGCAACCCCTTTTATTACAACACAAACAACCCCAATATTTTGAATATGCTGGGGCAGCTGGTGGTCATATTGACCGTTACGGTTTTCCTTATTGTCGTGGGCGACTATTTGATCAACTTGAAGAAAATAAGGGGCAATACGATACTGCTGCTTGTTTTTGGGCTTCAGGGGCTTGTTTTTTTATTCGCCGCGCTGTGTGGGAAGAACTTCAAGGCTTTGATGAAGCCTTTTTCATGCATCAAGAAGAAATCGATTTGTGTTGGCGGGCATTTAACGCTGGTTACAGCACTGCTTGTATCGCCAGCTCAAAAGTGTATCATTTGGGTGCGGCTTCTTTACAAGCCTCTCCCCAAAAAACCTTTTACAACCACAGAAATTCCCTTTGGATGCTATTAAAAAATCTTCCAAAAGCGCAATTGTTCAAGGTCTTTTTTGGTCGACTTGTACTAGATGGTTTTGCCGCCATGCGCTATTTGAGTCTTGGACAAGTCGCTTCTTTTTTAATGGTAATTAAAGCGCATTTCGCTGTGTATGCAACATTGAAAACTACCTTAAATAAGAGAAGTTCAAATAACCCAAAAAAGGATTATTACCTTCACAACAGCCTTCCTTTGCGCTATTTTATCTTAAGAAAAAACAAATTTTCAGATTTGTAGCGATTATCTTTTGAAAATCTTTTAATTTTAGGGTCTAAACAATACCATACAATGAAAAAAACAGCCTTCTTAATGGCCCTTTGTGGCACTTTTCTAGTTTCTTGTGTTTCCTCAAAAAAATACAGTGAATTAGAAGCTTTACAAAAAAGCACCAACGATTTACTCAATGCAGCAACTGTAAAACTGAATACTTGTGATGAGGATAAAGCAGCTGCTTTAGCTGACGTTGCTTCGCTAGAGGAACAGATTAATTTCCTAAAAGCCAACAACCAAGGCTTGATTAACAATTTAGGGAACTTAACCACCCTATCGCAAAAAGGAGCTGAAAATCTAGAGAAGTCACTAGAAAGTTTAAAAGAAAAAGACAGCAGAATTAAAAGTTTACGCGATGCTGTAACCCGCAAAGATTCTGTCACACTTGCTTTAGTGACCAGTCTTAAAGGAGTGTTAGGAAATATCGCCGATGAAGACATCGAAATCAATGTTGAGAAAGGCGTGGTTTATGTTTCTATTTCTGATAAATTATTATTCAGAAGCGGAAGCTTTACTGTAAATAAAGCCGCCAAAACTGTTTTAGGTAAAGTCGCTAAAGTAATTAACGACAAACCAGAACTTGAGTTCATGGTAGAAGGTCATACCGATAGTGTTCCTATTAAAGTTGAAGGAACGCAAGACAACTGGGATCTTTCTGTTAGAAGAGCAACTGCAATTGTGCGTATTCTTCAAAAAGACTTTGCTGTTGCGCCAGAACGTATGACAGCTGCAGGACGTGCAGAATATGTTCCTTTAGCGGATAATGATACTGCTGCTGGAAGAGCGAAAAATAGAAGAACGCGTATCGTTGTATTGCCAAAATTAGACCAATTCTATGATCTAATTAACAAAGGCATGGAACAGGCTGCTTCTAACTAAAATATACTTAAGAGCATAGAAAGCGCTTCCCTTTGGGAGGCGTTTTTTTTTGGCTAAATAAAATCAATGGGGCCTTTGCCTTCTCTAATAACATCAAAAGGAACTGTCGTTAAATCAACCACAGTCGAGGGAACATTACCACAGGCACCTCCGTCGACAAAAAGATCGATTTTTCCATCCCATTCAGACAAAATCTCATCTGGATTAGTAGTATAAACCTTAATGGCGTCTTTATCGTGAAGCGAGGAGGTCAATAAAGGGCCTTCTAAGTGCGGCAAAAGGGCTTTTACAATCGGGTGATCAGAAATACGCACACCTATTGTCTTTCTTTTTTGAAAGGGTTTAGGAAGCTTATTGACCGCTTCCATAATAAATGCATAAGGCCCCGGCAAGGTGTTTTTCAATAACCTAAAAACACTTGCATCAAAGGGTTTCACAAAGGAAGACAATTCGCTAATGTTTTGAAAAACAAAACTCAAGGGCGCTTTTTCTAGCTTTATCGCTTTTAAACGCGCTAATTTTTCAAGCGCGACGGTATTATTGCTTAAACAACCAAGGGCATAAACAGTATCGGTAGGATAAATCATTAAGGCTCCTTTTTTTAGGGCAGCTGCTATTTGCACTAAATCGCGCTCATTAGGAGAAGAAGGAAAAAGGGTGAATACTGCTGTTTTCATGAAAGAATTTTAAGCTTCGCAAACCGAAGCAACAGCTTCTTCTCTCCCACCCCCGAAAATTTAATGGTCGCTTTTTTGTCATTTCCTGCCCCTTCCACTTGCACAACCACACCTTTTCCAAATCGCTGGTGGGCTACTTTGGTGCCTGAAGGCAATTCAATCAATGCTTCTTTTGAACTTACTTCTTCTGGCGCGCTTTGCATTTTACGCAGCTTTTTTAATTGCGCTGAATTGGGAGCTGTATTGGGTTTTCCATCCCATGATTTTGGTACTTGCGAGGCTATTTTGGTGGGTTTATGATCGCCAAAAATAGAGGTATTCACAAGCGGTTTGTATTCATAATTGGAGGTTGGAATTTGGTAATCCAAAAACTGTTCGTCAATTTCTTCTATAAAACGACTGGGTTCAGCATCGTTTAGTTTTCCCCAGCGATAACGCGATTGTGTATAAGACAAGAAAGCGCGCTTTTCTGCACGGGTTAAGGCAACGTAAAACAAGCGACGCTCTTCTTCAAGGCCACTTCTAGAATCAAGGTTCATGGCAGAGGGAAACAAGTCCTCTTCCATCCCCACAATATAAACATAGGGGAATTCCAAGCCTTTCGCCAAATGGATGGTCATCAAGGAAACCCGTGGGGTGTCATCATTTGCCTTCTCGTTATCAAAATCAGTAGCAAGGGCAACGTCTTCTAGAAATTCGGTTAAGGAACCCGTAGCGTCAGCCAATTCTTCTTGTCCTTCGGTGAAGTCTTTGATTCCGTTTAAAAGTTCTTCAATATTATCGATTTTACTGATGCCCTCTGGCGTACCATCCTTTTTAAGATCAACCACAATTCGGGTTCTTTTGGTCACTTCATCTGCCACCTCAAAGGCATTGGCATTTTCGTTAAACACCTGTAAACTTTTAATTAACGTAACAAAATCTGCTAACTTTTGAGCCGTACCAGCATTGACGCCTATTTTGAGTTCCAAAGCGCGTTCTGCTACTTCAAAAATAGACAGCTGGTGTTGCTTTGCTCCAACGACCAATTTGTCAATTGTTGTTTGTCCTATTCCGCGTGCGGGGTAATTAATGACACGTTTTAAACTTTCTTCATCCTTCGGGTTAACCAACACGCGCAAGTAAGCCAACACATCTTTTATTTCTTTGCGTTGATAAAAAGATAAACCCCCGTAAATCCGATAAGGGATATTGCGTTTACGCAAGGCGTCTTCCATGGCACGGGATTGTGCATTGGTACGGTATAAAATGGCAAATTCACTGTATTTTAACTGCTCCCTTAGGTTAAAATCATAAATACTCCCGGCTACATGACGCCCTTCATCTGCATCTGTAGGGCAACGCTGTACTTTTATTAAAGCGCCAGAATCGTTTGCGGTCCAAACCTTTTTGTCTAGTTTGGTTTTGTTGTGATTGATAATTGAATTGGCTGCATTGACAATATTTTGCGTAGAGCGATAGTTTTGCTCTAGGCGATACATGGCCACGTTGTCATAATCTTTTTGAAAATTGAGAATATTGTTAATATTCGCTCCGCGGAAGGCATAAATACTTTGTGCGTCATCCCCTACAACACAGATGTTTTGAAACTTATCAGAAAGTGCACGAACAATAAGGTATTGCGAATGGTTGGTATCTTGGTACTCGTCTACCAAAATATAACGGAAGCGGTTTTGGTATTTGGCCAAAACATCGGGAAAGCGATTTAACAACTCATTGGTTCTTAACAATAAATCATCAAAATCCATGGCCCCTGCTTTAAAACAGCGGTCGACATACTCTTTATAGATTTCCCCCATTTTAGGGCGATGCGCCATGGCATCTGCCTCTTGCAAATCAGAATCATTATAATAGGCCCTAACCGTGATTAAGCTATTTTTAAAAGACGATATTCTACTGCGAATTTGTTTGGTTTTGTATTGGTCTTTATTCAAACCCATTTCTTTGATAATCGCACTTAGCAAACGATCACTGTCTTGGGTATCATAAATCGTAAAATTAGACGGATAGCCCAATTTGTCAGCTTCAGCGCGTAAAATACGCGCAAAGATTGAATGGAAAGTGCCCATCCATAAGTTCTTTGCTTCACTCTCACCAACCAACTCAGCGATTCTCCCTTTCATTTCACGGGCGGCTTTGTTGGTAAAGGTTAAGGCCAAAATGGAAAAAGGATCCACTCCCTGGCTCATTAAATAGGCAATTCTATAGGTGAGCACACGTGTTTTACCAGAACCCGCGCCGGCAATAACAATTAATGGGCCGTCTTTGTGTAAGGTAGGCCCGCGTTGCGCTTCATTTAAAGCGTTTAAATTGGCTGTTAGTTGGTCTTTCATAAGCAATCACTAAAATACATATTTCACTGCGCTGGTTTTTGCAAGCCTTAAAAAATTTATAAACATGTTAATTGCAAAAAAAAAATGTTTACTTTCGAAATACCCAAAACTTATTTCACCATGCTTAAACACCTCATTGTTATTACTTTACTTTTTGGATCTTGTGCCAGCTTAACACCGAGCGATGACATAATCCACCTTTCGAAAAGTCCTTCTATTATAACCAAAGGCTATACTGTGGTCTATTCTGCCAAAGACAATGCTTTGCAGCTTCGCCGATATCTTTTTCCAGAAGAGGAAATTCAATTGGATCCAAAGGAAAAAAAACAACTTAAAGCCTTACTCTTGTCGATTGATCTTTCTTCAACCAAAGCAAGCTATGGGCGCGAAAATGTGCGCGATGTTCCAGTAACGGAAATACACCTTCTGACAAAAAAACAAAAAACTAGCATTCACGGCTATAATGCTGCTCCACCCCCTTTAAAAAAAATCTTACACGAAATTAACGCCCTAATCCTCCATTAAATTTTACTTCATTACAAATAACCTACCCATGAAAAGAAAACAATTTACCGCATGCACCTTAATCGCCCTAGGACTCCTTTTGTTCGTTCAATGCAGAAAAGAAGAAAACGTTGGTGTCAATCTCAGTTCTATGCTGTCTATAACCGCCAGTCAACTCAATGTGACAGAAGGCGAAGAAGTAACTTTTGAAATGAATCTGAGTGAAAAACTCAGTGAAGATTTATTTTTAAACTTTAATTTTTCTGTAGTAGATATTAATAACTATATCAACAAGGAAGACTATTCTAGCAATATTGAAATGCAAACAGAGGGCACAAGCTCTTGGCGGGCTTTTCCACATGATCGCGTTTTATTTCCTGCCAATTCAAGTGCTGCCCGCTTTCGTTTACAAACCATAGATGATGACAAATTGGAAGTTACAGAAGTCGTTAATTTGACGATTGAAAAAGCCACTGCTTCCAGTCAAATTACCTTGGAAAACACAACCCCTTTTCAAATGAGAATGACTGTTCGCGACAACGAAACCCCAGCCATACAACACAATTATAAAGACGATGGCGGCATCATGGTTTTTGCTTTTGATGATGAATATAATCCCACCCTAGTATCCATTAATCCCACAATTGAATTTCCCGAACAAAAAGCTTTTATCGATGCAGGGGTTATCCCAGCGGCAATGTTAACTGATTTACAAACGGTTTTTAGACGTTCAACCACACCCATCACCCATTATATTTTTGAATATCAACGTGGAGATGAAGCTGGCGCATATGTTTTACCAACGCAACAAATTTATGGATCAGAAAGAACAACTGACGCATGGGTCATGATGATTGATGCAGGAATAGCTTACCCTGAATTAGCTATGGGAAATAATGCCTATAATGAAAATGGGCGATTTGGCTTTTTCCTTTTCCATGAATGGGGACATATTGAAACATTAAACAGAGACACACAACTCAACAAAACCACCGTTCAAGCGGAGTGTATTACCTATTTCGAAGACGAAGGCTGTTTAAATAGTGATGCCGCATTGTATCAATTTATGCTTCGGTTCTACAACATCAATAGAGAAAATGAACACACTAATTCTCCCATTTCAGCCCTCAATACGCCTGCTTTTGTAACAGATTATGCGAGAAAAAATAATGCGGAAGATATCGCAGAGTCTTTTGCCTATTATATAACACAAGACGATATCCCTGTGGCCAATGCCAGCAGTAGTGGCGCATTGCAAAAAATAAATTTCATCAAAAACTATGCGACCTTTACCCCTTATAGAGCACTGCGGAACCAGGTCAATACAAAACTGAATGAGGCGTTGGGGGAAATCCCCCATTTTAATCGAAGTAAACAGGGAAAACGCATTTCATGTCTAGATCGAAAGGGTTTAGCTGAAATGAGGAAGTCGCTTGAATAATACCTTATTTAACATTAAAATTTTGTTGGCTTTTATTGAGAAGAAATTATTGTCTACATTTAAGACATGAAGAAATCGCTTTTAATGACAACCGCTCTTTTTTTTGGGTTAATCGGCATTATAAATGCTCAAGAAGACACCCCTTTAGAGAAAAAAGTCATTCAATGGCGACATGAAATTCACCAAAATCCGGAACTTTCCAACCGAGAATTCAAAACCGCTGAGAAGGTTGCCCAGCATATGCGTGCTTTGGGGATTGAAGTTCAAACTGGGATTGCCCATACCGGCGTGGTGGGAATTTTAAAAGGAAAAAAAGCTGGAAAAGTCATTGCCTTAAGGGCAGACATGGACGCCTTACCCGTAACAGAAAGCAATAATTTGCCCTATAAATCGGTCGTAAGGACGACCTATAATGGACAAGAAACCGGCGTTATGCATGCCTGTGGCCACGATATGCATGTGGCCATTTTAATGGGAGTAGCAGAAAAACTGGCCAAAAACAATACTTTCCCAGGAACTGTTAAATTTATATTTCAACCTGCAGAAGAAAGCCCTCCGCAAGGCGAAGACGGCGGTGCCAGCATGATGATTGAAGAAGGGGTTTTAGAAAATCCAAAGGTGGATGCCATTGTTGGTTTACACATCGATTCTGGACTTCATGTGGGAAAAGTAAGTTACCGAGCCAGAGGAATAATGGCTTCCTCTCAACGATTTGAAATTGACATTCAAGGCAAACAGGCCCATGGTTCAGCCCCATGGTCGAGTGTTGACCCCATTATGATTGCGGGGAAAGTTATGGAAGGACTCCAAAGTATTATTAGTAGAAATATAGATTTAACCAAGGAAGCTGCTGTAATTTCAGTGGGCGCTATTCACGCTGGGATTCGCTTTAATATTATCCCAGAAAAAGCGCAAATGATTGGGACCATTCGAACCCTTGACAAAGCGACGAAAGAAATCATTCGGGAACGCATGAAGAAGCTTGTTCCCAAAATAGCACAAGCTTATGGAGGAGACGCTGTTGTTCACATTAAAGATGGCGCTCCAGTAACCTATAATGATCCTGCCCTAACAGCACAACTGTTGCCTTCCATTCAAAATGTTTTAGGTCCAGAAAATGTAATTGAAGTAAACCCCGTAACTGGCGCCGAAGACTTTTCTTATTTCCAACAAGAAATTCCAGGACTCTATTTTTTCTTAGGAGGTGCTTCCCCTTCTCAAGCAGAAACCAAACCTCTTTCTACCCATCATACTCCTGCTTTTTCAGTTGATGATCGTGCACTAATGCATGGCGTAAATGTTATTACCACCCTAACAAAAGACTATTTAAATCAAAATCAATAATATGAAAAAACTTTTCCTTTTCCCCCTCTTGCTGTTTTGTGCCTTCACTTTTGCACAAAATATTTCTACTTCTCTAGAAGAGAAAGTTATTCAGTGGAGACATGAAATTCATCAAAATCCAGAATTGTCTAACCGCGAATTTAAAACTGCCGAAAAAGTGGCTAAGCATCTACGCGCCCTAGGGATTGAAGTACAAACCGGGGTAGCGCACACCGGTGTTGTTGGGCTTTTAAAAGGGAAACGTCCTGGAAAAGTACTGGCTTTAAGAGCAGATATGGATGCGCTTCCGGTTATGGAAGACAACAACCTCCCCTATAAATCAACGGTTATGGGAGAATTTGGTGGGCAAAAAACAGGGGTTATGCATGCCTGTGGTCACGATACCCATGTTGCCATTTTAATGGGGGTAGCAGAATACCTAGCCCAAAACAATGACTTTGCAGGTAGCGTTAAATTTGTCTTTCAACCAGCAGAAGAAGGCCCACCACCAGGAGAAAAAGGTGGGGCCCGTCTTATGGTAGAAGAAGGTGTTCTTGACAACCCAAAGGTAGATGCGATCTACGGGCTGCACATCAACTCTGCTACGCCAGTGGGCATGGTGCGCTATAAGTCTAAAGGAATTATGGCTGCTGCACAACGCTTTGTAATTGACGTTAAAGGAAAACAGGCACATGGCTCAGCTCCTTGGATGAGTGTTGATCCGATCTTAATTAGCGCTCAAATCATCAATGGCATACAGTCCATCATTAGCCGCAATGCAGAATTAACCAAAGAAGGTGCCGTAATTTCCGTAGGATCGATTCATGCTGGAATTCGCTTCAATATCATTCCAGAAAGCGCACAAATGATTGGGACGATCCGCACCCTTGATGAGGGAATGAAACAAAACATTATTAAGCGCATGCATGAAATGGTTCCACAAATTGCTGAAGCCTATGGCGGAACAGCTAAAGTGACCATAAAAGAATCTGCAGCTTTAACCTACAACGATCCCGCTTTAACAGCGACAGCGGTTAAAAGTTTAGAAAAAGCCCTAGGGAAAGAAAATGTTCAAGTTATGCAAGCCGTAACGGGAGCAGAAGACTTCTCGGCTTTTCAAGAAAAAGTTCCTGGCTTTTACTTCTTCTTGGGCGGTTTAATACAAGGAAATGCACCCAAAGACGCCCCTTCACATCATACACCTGAGTTTATGGTAGATGACGCAGGGCTTATTCATGGGGTAAAAGCAATGGTACAGCTAAGTTTAGATTACTTAAACTAAACACTGCTGGGCGTGCTTCCAGCCTTCTTGCCACCACTTCTCCATTTCGTCTTGATCAAAGACAAGGGAATTGGTGGTAAGTATTTTTGGGGTGTGAAATACCCGTAATTTAACGCCCTTCTCTTTGGCCAATAATTGGCCAACTTTTAGGTTGTCCTTAACGATTTGATCTCCCATAAAGTCTAATGTCGATAGCAATAAATCAAAAGCGTTTCGCGAGCGCATACGATTGAGTTGCTGCACTTCAGTATTTAGCATAATGGCGTCTATCTCTGTGGCGCCGCGTTTAATCGCTTCTTCTATCGCAATTATACATCCAAAGCCACCATCTGCATATTCATGGCGGTTTTTTATCACCAAACTCATAAATGGTAAGTAGTTGCACGAAATCCAAATCCAGTCCAAAAAGTCTTTGTAATTGCAATCAGAAAGGGACTTGTACTCTATTTCATTTAAGGTGAAATTGGATACACAAACCACCACTTCTTTGTTTGAAGCCTTGATTTTAGCAAAAATTGTGGGAGAAATATTTTTATCTAAGAGCTTCCGCAAATTTTTACTTTCCCCAAAGGTTTTACTTCCACGAAAAAAATTCTTGACCACATTGAAGTGATTGATTTTGATTTTAGCGATTTTCCCGCTCCGTTTTACAACAAAAGGATTATTTGAAAAAATACTTTCTTGGGTAACGTGGGTAAAGGCGTGTTTAATGGCACTGATTTCATTTGCGGCCAAATGCGACACCAGCAAACTGCCGGTAGAAGTCCCCATAAACAAATCATAGGCTTGCCCCTGTTCTTCAATAAGATACTGGGCTAAACCACCAGCAAAGGCGCCTTTACTTCCTCCACCAGATATTACCAGGGCTTTTTTCATTCGTTTCAACTTGGATTTAATAGAAAGTTACTCGATTTTTATAGAAATAAAAAGCCGAATTTAGCACAAAAGATTATTTCTCCTCTTTTTTATGGATCTATTGCAAACTTCTATCGAATATCTAAAAGGAATTGGCCCCAATCGGGCAGCCTTATTAAGAGAAGAATTGGGGATTCGCACCTATCAAGATCTCCTGCATTTTTTCCCCAATCGCTATATCGATCGATCGCAATTTTATGCCATTAGACAATTGCCGCAAAACAATGCTGAAGTGCAAATCAAAGGAGAAATTACCCAAATTAAAACAGTAGCCCAAAAAAGGGGAAAACGCCTCGTTGCTGTTTTTAGTGACGGACAATCCCAAATGGAGCTCGTTTGGTTTAGGGGACATAAATGGATACAAGAACAATTAAAACTCAACACTCCATATGTTGCTTTTGGTCGCCTTTCATGGTATGGTAGTAAAGCCAATATGCCCCATCCGGAGCTCAGCCTTGAAACAGAATTTGAAGCTAGCGCTATAGGGGCGCTTCATCCCGTATACCCCTCTACAGAAAAACTGATCAACAAAGGGGTTACCCAGCGCATCATGAAGCAAATGATGATTAACCTTTTTGGTTTAGTGGGAAATCAATTCAAAGAGAATCTGTCAGACTATATGCTGGAAGAACTCAAGCTGATCTCTAGAAAAGAAGCCATTATCAACGCACATTTCCCCACTGACACTGCTGCTTTAACCCAAGCCCAACGCAGACTCAAATTTGAAGAGCTCTTTTACATACAATTGCAACTGCTGCAAAAAAATCGCTTGCAAAAGCAAAAAATTAAAGGGTATGTATTTCATCAAGTGGGCGATGCTTTTAATACCTATTTTAAAGATTACCTCCCCTTTCAATTAACCGGAGCACAACAAAGGGTGGTTAAAGAAATTCGCCAGGATATGGGAACAGGCAAACAAATGAATCGTTTGTTGCAGGGCGATGTAGGTTCTGGCAAAACCATTGTTGCCCTTTTAAGCATGCTTTTGGCCAAAGACAATGCCTTTCAAAGTTGCTTGATGGCGCCCACCGAAATTTTGGCCATTCAGCACTATCATTCCATCAAAGAAGCGCTTGGACAAATGTCAATTAGCGTGGCCCTGTTGACCGGCTCAGTAAAAGGCGTCGAACGAAAAAATATTTATTCTGCCTTGGCCGAAGGAAAAATCGATTGTTTAATCGGGACGCATGCCTTGATTGAAGACAAGGTGCAGTTCAAAAATCTTGGCCTTGCTATTATTGACGAGCAACACCGCTTTGGTGTCGCACAAAGAGCAAAGCTGTGGCGAAAAAACACCTTGCCACCGCATGTCTTGGTTATGACGGCAACCCCAATCCCCAGAACGCTTGCCATGAGTGTATATGGCGATTTAGACATTTCGGTAATTGACGAACTTCCGCCAGGGAGAAAAGACATCAAAACTGTTTTGCGCTCCGATGCTAACCGCCTCAATGTTTTTCGTTTTATTCAAGATGAAATCGCAAAGGGCAGGCAAATTTATGTGGTATATCCTTTGATTCAAGAATCTGAAAAAATGGATTACAAAGACTTGATGGATGGTTATGAGAGTTTGGCGCGCTCCTTCCCGCTTCCAGACTATCGCATTAGCATTGTTCACGGGCAAATGAAAGCTGCCGATAAAGACTATGAAATGCAACGTTTTGTGTCGGGAGAAACCCAAATTATGGTTGCCACCACCGTGATTGAAGTTGGGGTAAATGTCCCCAATGCTTCTGTTATGATTATTGAAAGTGCCGAACGCTTTGGCCTTTCACAATTGCACCAATTAAGGGGACGCGTCGGTAGAGGTGCAGACCAGAGTTATTGCATCTTAATGGCAGGTAACAAACGTTCGCAAGAAGCCCAAACCCGCTTGCAAACCATGGTGCAAACCAATGACGGTTTTCAAATTGCCGAAGTCGACTTGGGCCTTAGAGGGCCAGGAAACCTTATGGGGACCCAACAAAGTGGTGTTTTACAGCTTAAAATCGCCGATCTATTAAAAGACCAAGACATTCTAAAAACCGCTCGTTTTTACGCCCGAAAAATCGTGGAAAATGATCCTGAACTTAGCGCCGAAAAACACCAAAGGGTTCGACAAACCTATGCGAAGATCAGCGCCCACAAAAACATCTGGAATTACATTAGCTAGCACTATTATTTTGCCTTTTGGTTACTTATATTTGCAGCTAAACTTGATTTATGAAGATTTCCTATAATTGGATGCAACAGTTTATCCAAGCAGACTTACCCCTGGAAGAGCAATTGGACTTATTGACTGATTTAGGTCTTGAAGTAGAAGGCAACAGCTTATTTGAATCTATTCCTGGAAGTTTAGCTGGTGTGGTTGTAGGAGAGGTATTGGCTTGTGAGCAGCACCCCAATGCAGATCGACTTAGAGTAACCCAAGTAAATATTGGTCAAGAAACGCCCGTTCAAATTGTTTGTGGAGCACCCAATGTAGCCGCCGGACAAAAAGTCCCAGTAGCCACCGTGGGAACAACATTATATGATGCCGATGGAAAAGCATGGGAAATCAAAAAAAGTAAAATTAGAGGAGAAGCCAGTTTTGGTATGATCTGTGCCGAAGATGAATTAGGACTGGGCAATAATCACGATGGCATTATGGTTTTAGCGGAAGATTTAACGCCCGGAACCCCTTGTGCAGATATTTTCCCCATTGAAAAAGACCGCAGTATTGAAATTGGCCTTACACCGAATCGCTGTGACGCTATGAGTCATATGGGCGTTGCCAGAGATTTAAAAGCCGGTTGTATTCAACGCAACATCCCCTACACTTGGAATTTCCCCAATACCAATGCCTTTAAAGTAGACAATACTTCGCTTCCTATAGATGTTATCGTAGAAGCACCCAAAATGGCGCCCAACTATAGCGGAATTACCCTTTCTGGACTTGAAGTAAAAGATTCTCCCGCCTGGTTAAAAAACCGTTTAAAGGCCATTGGGTTAAATCCCATCAACAATATTGTAGACGCCACCAATTATATTTTGCATGAATTAGGGCAGCCCTTGCACGCCTTTGACGCAGACAAAATCAAAGGAAAAGTAGTGGTGAAAACCTTAGCACAAGACACCCCTTTTACAACCCTAGATGGTGTTGAGCGTAAATTAAGCGCTGAAGATTTGATGATTTGCGATGAAGAAAAACCCTTGTGTATTGCAGGTGTTTTTGGCGGATTAAATTCAGGCGTGTCCAAAGACACAAAACGTCTCTTTTTAGAATGTGCCTATTTTGACGCCGTTAGTGTGCGTAAAACCGCTAAAAGACACGGTTTAAATACCGATGCTTCTTTCCGTTATGAAAGAGGAATCGACCCGGAAATTGGAGAATTTGCTTTAAAGCGTGCCGCAATGTTAATACAAGAAATCGCTGGAGGAGAAATTACCAGCGATATAATTACCGTAAAACAGCCCCTTGAAGACAAAGTTTCTTTGTTCATTCAATTCGATAGAATTACAAAAGTTCTAGGACAAGAAATTCCCAAAGATGAATTGTTTACCATTTTTAATGCCCTTGAAATTGAAATTATTAACGCAACTGAGGAGGGCTTTTCCATGACCATTCCACGTTACCGTGTAGACGTTACTCGAGAAGCAGATGTGATTGAAGAAATCTTGCGTATTTATGGCTACAACAACATTGACAGTGTCAATAGTATGAAAACATTTTATCCAGATTTCAACCTTAAAACCCATTATGTTTTAGAACAAAATATCGCCAAAAAATTGGTGGGGCTAGGTTTTCAAGAGGTTATGAATAATTCCATCACTTCGCCCAAATACGCTTCCTTTTCAAAACAATTGGATCAAATTGCCAAGGTAAATTTACTTAATCCTTTGGGGCAAGAACTTTCCCAATTGCGCGTTTCCTTGCTCTTTTCAGCCCTAGAAGTCATTGCTTATAACCAAAACAGACAGCGCAGAGATTTAAGCATTTATGAAGTAGGAAAAGTTTATAGTGCCTTAGCAGATGGCCATAAAGAAGAAAAGAAAATCACCCTTGCCCTTTGTGGAAAACCCCATAAAGAAGCTTGGAATACTGATACAGCAGCCAATGATATATTCCGATTAAAAGGAAATGTTTATGCACTCCTAGAAAGTTTAGGCTTAACTGCCTTTTCTGAAGCGCCTAGCAATATGGATATTTTCAAACAAGGGCTTTGTATTTCGTCGCGAAAAAAGCCTGTGGTTCAACTGGGAATTGTTGCGCCTAACTTGCTCAAAGCATTTTCAATCGACCAAGAAGTGGTTTATGCAGAATTTGATTTTGAAAGCCTTTATCAGCTCGCTTTCCAAAAAGACATCATTGTCGCACCGATTCCTAAATTCCCTTCCTCAAGAAGAGATTTCGCACTTTTAGTCGATGAAAGTGTCAGCTTTGCTGCTTTAAGAGAAGTAGCGCAAAAAGTAGAAAGAAAAATCTTGACAGATATCAACTTGTTTGATGTCTATGAAGGCAAAAACCTTCCGGCGGGTAAAAAATCTTACGGACTGAGTTTTTTATTCTCAGATCCGCATAAAACCCTAACGGATAAATACATTGATAAAGTAATGCAAAAACTCCAAAATACCTTTGAAAAAGAATTTGGCGCCACTTTGCGCTAATGCTAATGATTTAATAATGTGGTTTTAACTGTAAAATATGGGAGATTTTCCGTAATTTTACTTTGATTATGTGAATGAATATGAAGATGAAGTTATTTCCCCCGACCAACATTGCCGAGAAATTACAACAGGAAAAGGCAACCGACACCGCGCTGATAGACGCAGTCAATGCATTTGTTGCACGTCCTAATTCTATTAATTCATTCGACCTTGAGGCGTTTGAAACCAAAAACATCTATCATCTCGATACCATTAAATCTATCTGCATCGATTATCGCTTGCGCTTTTTAGATTTAAAATTCTTTAAAAATGATTTGCCCCAGGAAGCTTTTGATAAAATTGCTGCATTGGAAGTACAGCATAACACCAAGCTTGCTGGGTTTAAAATCATGGCCCCTTCTAAATTATTCCGCCTTAAAAACACCGATGATCCTTTATTGTTCGTGCCCATTGGCAATGATTATTTTTATTTGATTCATCAGTGGGGAGATGATTTACACCCTTTCCGAAAAGCGTTGATGTGGCCTTTTAAAAACATTTGGAATCTATTGGTACTTATTTTAGGCATTAGCTGGATTGCCACTGCGTTAACCCCTATGGCTATCTTTAGCAAAACCACTTCATGGTCTACCTATTGGATGATTTATTTCTTTATGTTTAAAGCCATTGCTTCTGTTGTTCTTTTTTACGGTTTTGCCTTGGGAAAGAATTTTAATCCTGCCATTTGGAATAGTAAATACAATAAAGCTTAATCATGCCCTCCTCTCCTTCTTACCTACATCTCTTTTCTGGTTCTTCTATCGATGTGCTTGCCTTGCGCAATGCCTTAGCCGAAGAAAACATCACGCCTGTGGTGAAAGACGAAGCAGAATCTGCCCGTCTAGCAGGCTTTGGTCAAACCGCTCCAATGATGCAACGCGTTTTTGTACATCAAGACGAATATGACAAGGCAAAATCCATTTTAAAGCAACTTTTTGTTTAGGCTTTCAACTTATATTTAGACCATCCCTCCTTTCGCGAAGCGACAAATAAAATTCACTATTGTACATTTTCTCAAAAGGCAGCAGTTTTAATTAAGTTTTCTTATTTTTAGAGGAAACAATTGAACTAAACCAAACTATGCAATTTATTATATTTATTGCCTTTACCCTATTAGTGGGTATTGTGGCTTATATGGCCACGAGAAAAACAGACGAAAACACAGAAGACGGTTATTTTTTGGGCGGAAGAAGCCTAACAGCTCCCGTGATTGCTGCCTCTTTATTGCTTACCAATTTATCGACAGAACAATTAGTAGGACTAAATGGCTCTGCCTTTAACGAAGGGATACTGGTCATGGCCTGGGAAACCCTTGCTGCTATTGCCATGGTGGTGACCGCTACCCTCTTATTGCCCCGCTATTTAAAAGGAGGCTTGACCACTGTACCCCAATTTTTAGAGCGCCGCTATGATACGGCTACAAAATCCATCACCTCTGGGCTTTTCCTCAGTGGTTATGTTGTGGTTTTGTTGCCCATCGTCCTCTACTCAGGAGCAGTTGCACTAATTGGGATGTTTGACCTTACCACTGTCTTTGGTATGGACCAAAGCAGCACCTTAGTCGTAACGGTTTGGTCCATTGGCTTAATTGGATCAGTCTATGCCATTTTTGGTGGATTGAAAGCGGTTGCCGTATCTGACACCGTGAATGCCATTGGACTCCTATTAGGGGGCTTAATGATTCCTGTTTTTGGCTTGATCTATGTTGGCGATGGAAGCCTTTGGGCTGGAATAGAAACCCTTTACAATTACGATCCTAGTAAGTTTAAAGCCATGGGAGCCAATGATTCTGCTATTCCCTTTAGCACCCTTTTTACGGGGATGATGCTGGTGCAGCTTTTTTATTGGGGAACCAATCAAGCCATCATTCAACGTGCATTGGCGGCAAAAAACTTGGTCGAGGGACAAAAAGGTTTGATTTTGGCTGCTTTTGTTAAAATTCTTGGGCCCCTAATTGTTGTTCTACCGGGGATTATCGCTTTTTATATTTTCGGCGATACCCTAGACGCTAGTCAGGCCGATCAATCCTATGGTTTGTTGGTTAATAAAGTACTTCCTCCAGTGCTTTTGGGCTTTTTTGCCGCTGTACTCTTTGGGGCAATATTAAGCTCGTTTAACTCGGCTTTAAACAGCTCTGTAACCCTTTTTGGTTTAGACATCTACAAACAATACATCAAGAAAGACGCTGATGAACGCCAAGTGGTAAAAGCAGGTAAAGCTTTTGGAATTGTTCTAGCGCTTTTGTCTATGTTTATCGCGCCAACCATCGCCAATGCCCCAGAAGGGCTATTTGGCTACTTGCAAGAAATCAATGGCTGTTACAGTATTCCTATTTTAACCATTATTTTAGTGGGATATCTCACCAAATATGTGCCTGCTATCGCGGCCAAAATCGCCATGGGTTCAGGTGTAATCCTGTACTCCATTAGTCAATTCTTCTTAAAAGGCTACATTATTGAAAATGGAGGTACCTATCCCCACTTTTTACACGTGATGGCGCTTTTATTCCTCTTTAATATTGGGATTATGCTGTTGATTGGAAAGCTTATCCCACGTGAAATCGCTTATGAACAAGCCTATACAGAACAGGTTGATATCACCCCATGGAAACATGTGAAAACGATGGGCGCTATTGTGATTTTAATCGTTGTAAGCACTTATTTTATCTTTACCTAAACACACTACAATACAAGTATAGAAAAGGGAGTTCGCTCCCTTTTTTTGTGGATGAAATTTAGATAATTCGCTTCCCCTCTAGCGCGCGTCTGTGACGCGTGCTTATTTTAAAAAATGGCATCCTATAATCTCCAAAAATCTACTTGTAAAGCACAAAAGCAAAGCCTATTCAAATTTTTGCGAAGATGGGTCACGTGTCACAGACGCGCGGTAGCTACTCCTCCCCCACAAACGCTAAAAAGTGTTTTAATACTGCCTCTGGCGCTTCAATCAAGGGGAAATGTCCGATCCCGTGGAGTTCGACCACTTGAGGCCTGGGGATTAAAACTTTATAGCGGTCGGCCATATGCTGGCCGGAGATGGGATCTGCAGTGCCGTTGATTAAGCATAAGGGAA
>CBFHVC010000036.1:0-16635 GCA_965659515.1 Candidatus Arcticimaribacter sp.
TCTAATGATTAAAATCTAAAGTGTGAAAATGCTTTGTTGGCTTCTGCCATCTTGTGTGTATCAACACGTTTTTTCACAGCAGCACCTTCTTCTTTAGCGGCAGCTAAAACCTCGTTTGCAAGGCGAAGGGCCATCGATTTCTCGTTGCGCTTGCGCGCAAAACTAATCAACCATTTCATGGCGAGTGATACTTTTCTATCTGGGCGAATCTGCATAGGAATCTGGAAGGTTGCTCCCCCTACACGACGGCTACGCACCTCAACGTGGGGCATAACATTCGAAAGGGCGTCTTTCCATAATTCTAAAGCGGTTTTCTCTTCGTCCTGGTTGCGCTCTTCAACGATGTCCATTGCATCGTAGAAAATTTTGAAGGCAACCGATTTTTTTCCGTCCCACATCACCATGTTCACAAAGCGCGTAACGAGCTGGTCGTTAAACTTTGGATCTGGGAGTAACGGACGTTTTTTGGCTTGTCTTTTTCTCATTGTTTACTGTTTTTAGAGGCTGTGATTTACTTTTTTGGTCGTTTTGCGCCGTATTTTGAACGACGTTGTAAGCGGCCTTCAACACCTGCGGTGTCTAATGCGCCCCTTACGATGTGGTAACGAACTCCTGGTAAATCTTTTACTCTTCCGCCACGTACCAATACTATCGAGTGCTCTTGGAGGTTATGTCCTTCTCCAGGGATGTAAGCATTTACTTCCTTCCCGTTGGTTAATCGAACACGCGCTACTTTACGCATTGCTGAGTTCGGTTTTTTTGGCGTGGTAGTGTACACACGGGTACAAACCCCACGGCGTTGAGGACACGAATCCAAAGCAGCCGATTTACTCTTCTTGGCGAGTGTGGCTCTTCCTTTTCGTACTAATTGTGCAATAGTTGGCATACAAATTGTTTAAATTCCCATTTTTAAGGGCTGCAAATGTAGCAACTTTATTCTTCTTTTCCAACCGTTTTTTTACAAAATATCCACCAGCCTCTCTTTTTTTTAGCGCATTGGTTTTAGGCAACTTACTCCTCCCTTTTTCTACTTATCAATAGTCGTTTTTAAATGACCCATTTTGCCCAAATCAATATAGTCGATAATTATGGGCCCTTTTTCCCAAAAAAAAGCGCCTAAAGTGCAATTTTAACAAAATTACTCCCCCTTAACCTCCCCGCTTTTAACGTTTAATTAAGAATTTTCCCCCATTAATCAAACCAAGTAAACATGAAGAAAATCTACTTCTTAGCGTCCCTGTTGGGACTACTTATGTTGCAAATAGGCTGGGCGCAACAAAAAACAATTACCGGCACCGTAAACGACGAAACGGGCGCTCCCCTGCCTGGAGCAACCGTAGTGGTAGACGGCACCAGCCGAGGCGTCGCCACCGACTTTGATGGGAATTTTAGCATCGAAGCTGCCCCAGGAGAATCCCTCTTGATTACCTATGTGGGTTATGCTGAACAGCGGATTACCGTTGGAAATCAAGACAATTATACCATTGGACTTGCTCCAGACAATGAACTGGACGAAGTGGTCGTGACCTCTTTGGGTATAAAGCGGGATAAGCAGGCACTTGGCTATGCAATTTCTGAAGTGGACAATGAATCGATTGAACAACGAGCGGAAGGTGACATTGGAAGAGTCCTGGCAGGTAAAGCTTCTGGGGTTCAAATCACCAATCAAAGTGGGGTTTCTGGTTCTGGAACCTCTATTATTATTCGTGGTTTTAACACCTTTAGTCAAGGAAATCAACCGCTTTTTATCGTGGATGGTGTGCCATTTAGTAGCGAGACAAATGCGCAGGATGACGATCAAGAAGGTTTTAGAGATGGCAACAATGGATCGTCCCGCTTCTTGGACCTAGACCCCAACAATATTGAGAGTGTCAATGTTCTAAAAGGCCTGGCAGCTGCAACCCTTTATGGAACACAAGGGCGAAATGGGGTGATTTTAATTACAACCAAATCTGGGAATGCGCAAGGCGGAACTAAAAAGAATGAAATCACCATTAATTCTTCGCTTTTCTTTAATAAGATAGCTTCTTTACCAGACTATCAAGATCAATATGGCAATGGCTTTGATCAATCGTTTGGATGGTTTTTTTCTAATTGGGGCCCCTCTTTTGAAGAAGGCGGTGTTGCCGGATGGGGAAGACAAAATTCCATTAATGGAACAACTTCAGGACAACCGGGATTTTTACGACATCCTTTTGCCACAGCTTCTTCTGCAACAGGTATCCCTGCTGCTTTTCCAGAATTTGCCAATGCAGTCTATGAATGGAGACCCTATAATAGCGTTGAGAACTTCTTTAAAACTGGAGTAATAGTCAACAATAGCATTAATATAAAAGGAACTTCAGATAATGGAAACACCAATTACAACATTAACGTAGGCCATCTAGACGATGAAGGCTTTACGCCAGAAAATAATCTTAGAAGAACATCTGTTAGCCTAGGGGGGTCAACTCAGCTATCGAATAACTTCAGTCTGAATGGAACCCTAAATTATTCAAATACCTTTTTTAAATCACCCCCGGTAGCTGCATCAACAGGAAACAGTGTTTTTGGGGTAAACCCTTCCGTTTTTGCTAATTTATTTTATACCCCTCGATCAATTGACCTGCTGGGTATTCCTTTTCAAAATCCAATCACAGGGGGTTCAGTTTATTATCGACAAAACAACAGTATTCAACATCCGCTCTGGACCATCAATAACACTGGAAATTCCCAAGATACCCATAGGATTTTTGGAGGAACAACCATTTCCTATGAGATTAATGACAACTTAAATCTGGCCTATACCTTTGGGTTAGATGTTTACAGTGAAAGCAATGTTAATTTCTCCAACCGAGGAGGGGTCTCTGGTGATGTTGCCACACGTTCTGGCCGTTATGAAACATGGACCAATGTAAAAACCCTGCACGATCACAATTTTCGCATTATTGGGAATTATAATGTTTCCGATGATATTGGGGTCACCTTTGTGGCTGGAGCAACGTCACGTCGCGATGTTTACAACAGAACAGGTGTGTCGTCAACTGGACAACAAATCTTTAATGTTTTACGGCATTTTAATTTTGCCAACAACAATGAAATTGAACGATTTATTGAGCAAAATATTCTCGGTATTTATGCACAAGCAGAATGGGACTGGCAGCGTTTGGTTTATTTGACCCTAGCGGCAAGAAAAGATTGGGTATCTAATTTATCTAGTGAAAATAATTCCATTACGTATCCTTCGGCCAGTGTTTCTTTTATTCCAACCAAACTTTGGGATGGATTGAGAAGTGATGCAATCAACTATATAAAGGTGCGTGCTGGATATGGAACATCCGCAAACTTTCCCGGTGCACAATCCATTAGTTCCGAACAAAGCTATCCTGTGGCACCTAACCTGGAATTCAATACCCAATTTTTCCAAAATAATACAGGGAATGACATTGTAGCCAACACCTCTGGTGAGCAATTGGAAAACCCCAACTTAAAACCAGAAAGGGTGGATGAAATTGAACTTGGGATTGAAGGAAGCTTTTGGAACAATCGCATAGGATTAGATTTTTCATTATTCCAAAGAAACACCCTAGACTTAATCGTTACCCAACCGCTTGATCCGTCAACTGGTTATTTAAGGACACAAACAAACATTGGAAAAATAAAAAACAAAGGGATTGAAATCGACCTAAACGGAAATTTAATTCAAAGTCAAGATCAATTTGACTGGAATATTGGATTCAATTGGTCAATCAATGAAGCAATTGTAAGTGATTTGGGGCAAGCTACTGACCGTGTGGTTTTTGGCGGCTTTCGAAGTGGTGTTGCTAATGCCGCTATTCCAGGAGAATCATTAGGCACCATAATTGGAACGCGAATAGCAAGAGACGAAGAAGGCCGTTTTCAAATTGATTCTGCTGGAAGCTTCATTACAGATACAAGTCTCAACATCATTGGCGATGCAAATCCAGATTGGTTATTGAACATCAACAATACTTTTAAGTACCGTAATCTTCGCTTTAACGCATTGTTTAATTGGACGCAAGGAGGAGATATCTATAGTAGAACTGTTGCAACACTTTTAGGTAGAGGTTTAACCACTGACACCCTCGATCGAGAAAACAGCTTTATTCTTCCTGGGGTTGATCCAGATGGCAATCCCAATACAAGGCAAATCAACAATTCGACCTTTTATTTCAATAATATTCTTTTTGGCCCAAATGAATTACAAGTATATGACGCAACCGCTATTCGCCTTCAAGAAATTTCGTTAGCCTATCGATTTTCTGATCGCTTATTAGAAAAAACACCCTTTGGTTCTGTTTCCATTACTGCTTCTGGCTATAATCTGTGGTTCTATACCCCTAACATTCCAAAAGGAACAAATTTCGATCCCAATATAGCAGGAGTAGGTGTTGGCAATGGTCGTGGCTTTGATTTTCTCAATGGACCTAGCTCTAAACGCTATGGATTAAGTCTTAAAATAACCTTTTAATCAAAAACCCATGAAAAACATATCCTTAAAAAATATCACCTGGTTTGTTACGGGCTTTTTCTTTCTCGTTGGTTGTGAAACCACAGAATTAGAAATTACAGATAACCCCAATTTCTTAACCCCAGATCAAGCTACAGCCGACTTTTTCCTAAATGGCATTCAAGTTGATTTTGCTTTTCTTATCCAAGCCCTTGGAAATGACGGAGCAGAGCTTACGCGAATTGACTATATGAGCGGCCGCACCTATCAAGATGTATATACACCTAATGAGATTGTAACCAGTCCAAGAAGAAATTTCTCCCCTTGGCAACTGGCATACCAAAGAATTTTTCAAAACATCAAACTAATGAATGTTTTGGCTACTGAAGCGGAACAATTTAACCATATCGCTATTGGTCAAGTACTTCAATCCTACATTCTTACAACCTTTGTTGATTTTTATGGAGATATCCCCTATTCTTCCATACTTCAAGGAAGGGAAAACACAAACCCTAGTGTTGACCCCGGGAATGAAGTTTATGCTGCTGCACTCCAACTTCTTGACGATGCCATAGCAAACTTTGGCCGCGATAGTAATTTTAATCCTGAAAATGATTTATTCTATAATAGAAATTATGACAATTGGATTAAGGCTGCCAATACTTTAAAAATGAGAATTTACCTCAATACAAGGTTGACAGACAATAATGCGATGAGCCGTTTTGATGCTATTGTAAATAGTGGTGACTTTATTCAAACTGAAGAAGATGATTTTCAATTTCAATGGGGAACCAATGAAGTACAACCCGACAATCGTCACCCGTGGTATGAGGACAGCTATACCTCTACAGGCGGACAAAGATATACCTCGAATTGGTTAATGAATACCATGTTGAATGGTTCAGGCGGAAAAGATCCACGTATGGTTTATTACTTCTATCGTCAAGTACCTAATACACCTGGTTTTGGCGCACCACCCAATGAAGAAACCCTTGAATGTGGACTGCAAACTGCTCCCGCTCACTATAATGGATTTACTTTTTGCGGTTTAGCAAGCGGCTATTGGGGAAGGGATCATGGAAATGATTTTGGAATTCCACCAGATGGATTTCTAAGAACCTTGAACGGTGTTTATCCTGCAGCAGGACGTTTTGATGATGATAGTTTTGAAGGCACAGGTATTGGCGGAGGAAATGGTGGTGATGGAATCACACCTATCATGCTATCCAGCTGGGTCGACTTCATGGTGGCTGAAACAAAATTAATGGCAGGAGATTTTTCTGCTGCGCAAACTTTACTCGAAAGTGGAATGACAAAATCTGTGGCTAAAGTGCAAGGATTTATAAGCGATCCCTCTGAGCCAACGTCTGCGCAAGTAGAAAGTCATCGTAATCGCATTATAAATAGCTTTAGTGAAGCTACCTCAAATGAAGATCGTTGGAATATTGTTTTTGAGCAATACTGGATCGCGCTTTATGGCAATGGAATAGATGCCTATAATGCGTATCGAAGAACGGGTTATCCTACAACATTACAACCCAATCTAGAACCCAATCCAGGAAGTTTTGTACGCTCTTTACCCTATCCCGCTGTTTTTGTTGAAGCGAATAACTCCGTAAGCCAAAAAGAGAATGTTGGGGTCAAAGTATTTTGGGACACCAATCCAGATTCACCCACATTTCCATCATCAAACTAAAAAATTTAACAATGAAAAAACAATATATAATCTTATCTGCAATCATGATTGGATTCAGTTTCAGTTGTAAAGAACCCGAGAATACCATTTATGATGTTCTAGACGACTTTTCTACAGGAGCCATTCTCCGAACTATTCGAGTAAATTCAAATGAAGTGAACACCTTTGATCGCTCAACTTTTTTGGAAATAGAGATTGAAGCACAAGACGAAGAAAATGGAGGGTTAGTAGACAGGGTCGAAGTTTATCTCGACTTTGAGGATAATACAGAAGAAAATGACACAACGAAAAAGGCAGAAATGCTATTTAAAACAATCCCTGCTTCAGAATTTACTGAGGGAGAGTTTGGATTTCCAAGAACTACTGTACGGGTAACCTTTCAGGAAGCCATCGAAAGCTTAAACCTTCTAGATAGTGAATTTATTGCAGGTGACGCAATCGGTGGTGACGCTATAGAAGTTAGACTAGCGCTTTTCCTAAATGACGGACGTTCTTTCTCTTTAGATCAGAGAACAGGAAGTTTGCAAGGTAGTTTCTTTAACTCACCCTATCAATACAAATCTACCATCAAATGTATCCCACTTCAGCCAGTCGCAGGAACTTACAAAATTGAAATGATCGATCTTTCAAAATTTGGTGATGGTTGGAATGGAGCAAAAATAGAACTGACTATTGATGGTAATACAAGTGAGTTTACACTTGAAGATGGTAGAAGTGGTGAAGCCGAATTTATCGTTCCCGAAGGGACATCAAATTTAAATTTGGAATTCAAAAAAGGGGCAAATAATGGCGATAAGGATGATGAAATACAGTTAAGAATTATTGCACCGAATGGCGATATTGCTTATCGTGATGGACCTTCCCCAAAAGCAAATACTCCTTTTACGATTTATATGTGTAATTAAACTTCTTTTTTAACAACTACAAAACCACCCTCAGGGTGGTTTTTTTATTTCATTATCCCTTTAACCGAAATGAAGCGTTTAGGGTCAAACGGCTTCATGGCATTGATGGCCTGAAAGCCTTTATAGCGGGTTAAATCCTCGGCGTAGATGGTCGCGGTTTGAATGGTTTTAGCATCCAATAAAAAAGCGCGCTGCACCCCTTCAAATAGCGGAACAGCTGGGGTAACCCAGGCAGTACCAGTATCTAAAACAATGTTTGCGTAAGAGGTGTCTGTAAGTCGTCCATTGCGTAACATTAAAACATCATCACAATCTTCTCTTTGTGCAAAGGCGTTGTTGATAAAAGCGCGATCGGTCCATTTGTGGGGATAGCGGTACTCCCCTATTTCGACTAGTTTTAAGCTTTGCTGTTTTTGTCTTTGATAAGGCTGTACTTCGATAAAATAATCGGTTGCACTGTACAACAAGCGCACTTTAAACAAACCAGCAGCTGGCGCCGCAGGCAGCATTGTTTTGATCGCCCACGGACAAGCACGCTGATAGAGCGCTTGAAAGGTTCGCTCCATGCGATCTTGATGGTAGTCCAAGAGAAAAAACTGCCCGTTTTCTACTTTAATCGATTCAACTAGTGGGAACATAGATCTTGTCCTTTAATTCTTGGTACTCTTCTTCAATCTTGCTGTAGGCGGTAATTCCCCCACCACTCCAATAATAAAAAGCCTTGTCTTGTTGCTCAATATACCGAATGGCTACGGCAGAGTCCAAGTTTTCACCGTCAAAATAACCATAAATCCCGGTATAATAGCCGCGTTCGCGTTCTTCTACCGCCTGAATAATATCGATTGTTTTTGTTTTTGGTGCTCCAGAAATAGACCCAGCGGGCAATAAATGCCAGATGATTTCGCCTAAATAAGTGCGCCAATCTGGGTTTAGTTTCCCTTCAATCTCAGAACTTACTTGTAGCAATTCTTTCGCTTGGTGGTGAATGGTTTCGAGGTACCTAAATTTATTGACTTTTACTCCCCTGGCATATTGCGATAAATCATTTCTAATTAAATCAACTATGGTGCTGTGTTCCCAAAGTTCTTTTGGGTTACCTAGTAAAATTTCCTTTGCGTTGGGTTGGCTTGCATCAAGTGTTCCTTTCATGGGATAAGAAAACATTTGTCCCACCTTAATTTTAATAAAACACTCTGGGGAATAGCTCAACAATTTATTTTTCACCCATAAACGATAAGGCGCTTTTGCCGCATGAAACAATTCTTCTAGGCTAGCTTCTAGTTCAATTTTAGTGGGAAAAGTAAGATTAACCAAGTAACTATTCCCCTGTTTGAGCTCTTCTAGAACACGATCAAAAGCCTTTTTGTATTTTTCAAAATCAAGGGAATGTATATTCACTTTAGGATTAATAATAGCGTTTGGAGCTGCATCAAAATTCTTGTTGCCATTTACATCAAAAAGCAGGCCTTGTGCTTTTGCTTCTTGTGGAGAAAGCACCAAGGGTTTTTTCTTTTCAAAGTCAATGAGGAAAAAGAAAGGGGATTTTTGAACGGCTAGCGCATTAACACGATCGATAAAGTTGGCTTGATGCATTATTTAAAGTAAAAAATCCCTCAAATTTAATTGAAAATAAAGGAATCCCAGCTTTCCCTTTGAATTAAAAAAAGCCATTCGATGGGTAGGTTCTTCCCGCCTACTCTGCAACTAAGATCTCCATCATGGCTTTGGCCGAAGTTTGCCCAATTAAGCGAATGGAATCGCGTACTGTTTCATCGCCAATTTCATAGGTTACCCCCACGGCTTTGTGCCCATAAAGCAACCAACCTTTAGATACTGGTTGGGTTGAATTACTGGCTTTTTCGTTCACTTTATAGTTGGGAATACGCTTTTCCAAGGCAGTAAACCATTGGGATAGAAAAGCGGGATAGGGCGTTGAAACACGTTCTTTGTTGGTGTAAAAAACATCAAACCAGGTGGAGTGAAAATCGAGCCCCAAAACCAGGTCAGCCTTTTCTTTTCTAAGTGTTTTATCGATGTATTTCACAATGGCCTTTATTTCAGGCTGGCGGTATTTCCCCCAGTCGCGATTGGTGTCTACACCGCCCGCATTGTGGCGCCAGTGCCCTAAATCAACCCCATCTGGATTGACCAAAGGGAAGGCCAAAATGTGGTATTTATCAAAAAAGTCTCGCGACAGGGCGGTGTCCTTTAACACTTCTTCCATAAAAGCCTTAAAGGCCAAATAGCCGGTGACTTCTGGGGGGTGCTGTCTTGTTAAAAAAACAATGACCGGCTTTTCTTTTGCCTCCCCTTGCTGGATATCCATAACCCAAATTGGCCTTCCCAGATTACTTGCTCCAATGGTTTTGAATTCTATAAGAGGACGCTGGGCCACCAGCTGTTTTGCCCATTGGGCAACATGCCCACTGTTTTGCAGCTCTTGGGCCGCCACCCGTACTTTCCCTTTCAATTGTGAAAGCTTTAATTGGGTGCGCCCTGCGAGGGTGTCTATTTGATGGGCCTGGGCCATTTGCCATACTGCCCCGCGCTTTATTTTTGGGATGTAGCGATGGGTATAGGGAGCGGGATAATCAAATTGAAGATAAAGGGTTTGGGTAACAGTGCTGTTGATTTCAAAAGCATAGTAAGCGCTGTTGTTAATGGGGGTGTTTTCTGGCGTAATGCGCACAATATAAGTGCTGTCGTTTGCTTGGGAGACACCGTTGAGTCTTGCCCCATCAAAATTATTATTGAAACTTATTTTACCAGCAGGAAAAGCGTATTCTCTTTTTTCTTGGAAAGCGATAGGACGACTGCGGGTATCTACTGGGCGGGCAAAACGCAGCTTTGCAGGAGAACAACCCCCCAAAATAAGCAACAATAAACCCAAGGCGTACTTTTTCATAAGACCATAATTTACCCAAAAATAGACCAAAGTTTTTTGATTTTTGAGAAAAAATTTAAATACGTATCCGCTAAAAAAATTACTATGCATGCAGATTTTTAAAATTATTAGCTATTAGGGGAATAAAAAGCAATAGTGAAATTGAGTGCTTGAAAACCTAATTATAATTCACAAAATGCAAAACGTATTTATTTGATAACGACAAAATCAAATGATTAGAAATAAATATTCTTCAGCTGAGTTTATTTTCGAAGAATATTCCTCAAAAATAAATCCCAAAGTCAACCCGTTCTGTTTAACTAAATTTACAATCAAACTAAATAGTCAAAAACAAAAGGTAAATTAGAGCTTATGAATCATTTTTAAAATCAACAAGCTTTAGGATTTGAAATTTTAAAAATGATAATGTTACAGGGAGAAACGAGGCCAATTAAAAAGAGATTTTGTTTTGTTTGGTATTTTTTTTTGACTTTTGTTAAGATTTCTTTAAGATTTCTTTAACAGGTAATAAAAATATCTTAATTTTATTTTTTAAATTATTAACTATATATATTAACTATGAAAAAAATGTTACTTCTTAGTTTGTCACTTATGCTATTAGCATTTAGCGGACAAGCACAAAAAACAGTGACAGGAACTGTATTGGATGATAGCGGAACCCCGTTACCAGGCGCCACAGTTGTTGAGAAAAACACATCTAATGGAGTTAGCACTGATTTTGACGGAAATTATTCAATCGAAGTGATTGAAGGGTCAACACTTGAGTTCAGTTTTGTTGGATATGAAACAACTTCAGTTGAAGTAGGAGCAGCGGATTCCTACAACATTAATTTATCTGCCTCAAATGAGTTAGATGAAATTGTTGTAACTGCTTTAGGTTTTGAACGAAAAAAAGATGAAGACATCAGTTCAGGAACTTTAGTTAAAAGTGAACAAATCGTTCGATCAGGAGAAACTGGTCTATTGCAAGGTATTGCTGGTAAAACCTCTGGACTGTTAATTACGCAAAGTGCTGGGGATCCAGGAGCTGGAGCGTACATTCAGATTCGTGGACAAAATACAATTTTAGGGAGTAGTTCCCCGTTAATTATTGTCGACGGTGTTCCAATTTCAAATGGTAACTTTGGCTCATCTACTGCAGGGGTTGTTCAACAATCTCGTTTAAATGATATTCCTGCCTCTGATATTGAAAGCATGACTGTACTTAAAGGTGCTGCTGCTGCTGCTGTATGGGGATCTGGTGCTGCAAATGGAGCTATTATCATTCAAACCAAAAGAGGTGTTGCAAATGGTGGTAACCTTAATGTTAATTTCTCAAGCTCTGTAAGTTTTGATGAAGTTAATCGTGAGCACGAAAAACAAGGGGTATTTGGACAAGGCCGTGGAGGTGTTTGGGATTCAAATGCTTCTGGATTATCTTGGGGTGACAAAATTGCAGACCGTTCTGGCGGAGCTGATACACTTGACCAAACAGGAGCTTATTTTGTTGGTGACATTACAGGTCAATCTTATTACCCTGTAACTTCTAAAAACTCTCGTGAAGTTTACAATGATGCAAACCGTGAGATGATTTTTAGAACAGGTATTACGCAAAACTATAGTCTTGGGGTTAACTACTCCGGAGAAAATAGTGATACTTTTGTAAGCTATTCTAGACTTGATCAAAAGGGGGTTATTAATGGTTTGTCTGATTATGTTAGAAATACTTTTAGAGTAAACACTACCAACAAATTAACCGATCGTATAACGACTAGAATCAATACTTCTTTTATTGATATTAAATCGAATCGTATTCAAACTGGATCCAACTTAAATGGTCTTTACTTAGGTTATTTAAGAACTGCACCAGATTTCAGTAACGAGGATTACAAAGGGACTTATTACTCAAGCCCTTCAGATGCAGTAGGGGTACCAAACAGTCACAGGTCATATAGAGCTAGACAAATTGGACAGGCTCCTGGTATTTACAATAACCCAGGATGGACAATCAACGAAATTAACAACCCAAATGAGGTTATTCGTTTTACCGTCGCACCTAAAATTGAAGTTGCCATTAAAGACAACTTAAAATTCACTGCCCGTTATGGACTAGATTTTTATGTTGACCGTCGTGAAAACTATTATCCAGTAAAATCTGCTGGTGACTGGAATGGTGGTGGATTCTATAAAAATGATTATAGCGAAAAAATCCAAAACTTGAACTTGTTTGTAAATGGTCAAAATGATATAGGTTCAAATATAAACCTAACATGGGTTGCAGGATATGTTCTTGAAGATAACGAGTATTACCGATTCAGCTCTTCAACTAACAATTTCTTAAACGCAGATCCTTCTAAGCAGTTAGTAGGTAACGCAGTAAACGGAGATATTTTGGCATCAGAATATAAAAGCAGAGATAAGAAAAACTCTGGTTATTACTCTCTATCTTTCAACTTATTTGAAAACTTCTTGTTTGAAACTACTGGACGTTTAGAAAGAAACACTACGCTAAGTGATTTAAACTTCTATCCATCTGCAAGTGCTGGTTATATCGTAAAACAAGCAAGTAACACAGGATTTTTATCCTTCTTAAAACTTAGAGCGACTTATGGTCAAGTAGGTATTTCTCCTTCTCTGTACATTAACGAGAGTAACTTTATCACATCAACTGCTGGTTCAGAAGGATGGGGTGATTACATTGATGGTGCTAACTACGGTGGAACAGTTCGAAGAAGTGCAGTGCAAGGTAATCCAGATCTAAAAGTAGAACGTGTTACTGAAACAGAATTTGGTTTTGATGCACGCTTTTTCGATAATAAATTATCAATTGGCGCTACTTATTACAATCGTTTAACTACTGATGGAATTCTTCAGTTAGAAACACCTCCATCAACTGGATTTACAGAAAGATATGCTAATGCAGCAGAAATCTCTAATAAAGGTATCGAATTAGACTTCAACTACAACCTGATTTCTAGCTCAGATTTATCTGTGAATTTATTTGGTAACTTCACTGCATATAAGAATATTGTTGAAAAACTTCCTGAGGTAAGCCGTGTTCTTTTAAATGGATTTACAAGTACAGGATCTGTTGTTAAAGAAGGGGAATCATTTGCCGCCATTTTTGGAGGAGCTTACTTAAGAGATGCTAGTGGAAACATTCAGACAGATAGTAATGGATTCCCATTAATTGACGATGAGCAACAAGTGATTGGTGATCCAAACCCAGATTACAGAGCTGGTTTAGGAGCAAATATCGACTACAAGCAGTTTAACTTATCTTTCCAGTTTGAGACTTCTCAAGGAAATCAAATGTGGGGAGGAACGCAAGGTGTACTATACTACTTCGGTATACACCCTGACACAGCTAATGAGTCAGTTGCACCTGTAGATCTTCCCATTTATAATAGCTCTGAAATAATTCCAGCAGGAACAACTTTTAGAGGAAATATTAAAGACTTCGGTAACGGTCAAGTAGCACTAGAAGAGTCATGGTATCGTTCTAACGGTGGTGGATTTGGTGACTTGGACGAACAGTTTGTAAAAGACGCTTCATGGATTAAACTTCGTGAGATTAGCTTAAACTACTCCTTACCTGAATCATTTCTTGGTGCTATCAATGCTACATCTGCACAAATTGGAGTTTCAGGAAGAAACTTATTTTTAATTACAGATTTTGCAGGAGTAGATCCTGAGGTTAACTTGACTGGTTCTTCAAAAGGTAGAGGATTAGATTACTTTACTAACCCTGGAACGAAGAGTTTTCTACTTAATTTGAAAGTCAATTTCTAATCCCAAAAATGAAAAAAATGAAAAAAATAACATTATTTATAGCCACAGGTCTCTTTTTACTTTCATGTGAAAAGCCAGTAGAAGGATTGAATGACAATCCAAATGCTTACACTGACGCACCCATAGGTCTAATACTGAATCACTCGTTATTAAACTTAGCATCTGTAGCAGAAGCTGAACCTGCACGTATTTCAGGAATCTTCACAGATCAATTTACTGGTGTAGACAGACAATATGGAACCTTAAATGGTTACTCTACTTTATCAACTACATATGAAGCTTTTTGGGAAGATATTTACCAAAGAGGTGTGTCTCAAGTTCAAATTGCAAAAGAGAAGGCAATTGCTGGAGGCAATAGTGTAACAGAAGGACAAACCTTAATTTTAGAAGGTTATTACTTTGCTGAAGCTGCTTTAGTATTTGGTGATATTCCTTTTAGTGAGGTAAACAATCCGGAAATTTCTAATCCCAATTATGAAGGTCAAAGATCTGTTATCTTAGCAGCAATTGATAAAATTAACCAAGGAATCTCTAAAGTTGGGAATTCTAGCGCTGCTAATAACGTATTAGCCACTTCTTCTACTTGGGCTCAAGTTGGAAATGCACTTAACGCTAGATATTATCTTGCACTTGGTGACATAGCAAATGCAAATTCTTCAGCGATTGCTGCGAATTTCACAAGCGCCTCTAATGATTGGAATATCAAACATTCAACTGCAAACTATGGTGAAAACTTATTTTGGCAGTTTGAAGTTGAGCAAAGAGCAGACTATTTAAAAATAGAGAACAGCTACATGTCTCAATTATTGAATACTACTGATGATTCTTATAAAGGAAATGCAAAGACAGAAGAAACTGCAAGATATAACTACTATGTTGCGTCAAACGGTTTAAGTATTAATACTTCAGCTGGTGGATTTGCTTCAGTATCAGCTTCTTTCCCTGTAATATCTTTTGTAGAGGTTCAACTAATCATCGCTGAGACAGCGACAGCTAATGCGGATAAATTGACTGCATTGAATAAAGTACGTGCCCACAATGCAACTAAATTTAGTTCAACATATGATGCATATGTTGCCGCTGACTTTGAAGCTGGAGGTATGGCTAATAGAGGACTTTCTACTGCAGATGCCATGAAAATGGAAATCTTATTAGAGAAATATTGTTCTGTTATTGGATTACCAACATATCAAGATGTATTACGTACAAATAACTTTATTGGTGTTCCAATTAAAAGTTCGGAGACAACTAAAATTCCCCAACGTTTTATTTACCCGTCTACGGAAGAATCTTCTAATTCGAATTTCCCAGGTTATGTAGATCAGTTTGTTGCTACTCCAATACATAACTAAACTTTTTTATTTTAAATGAAAAAACCACCTTTCGAGGTGGTTTTTTTTTGCATAAATTAAGGTTAATTATTGTTCATTCATTTAACTCAAAATTGAACAATAAAAAAAAATTAGCTTAGTTTTTTACTGCTCAGTTATAACGGTTTTCACAAAATACTCATATCGGTTGTTTTAGTGAAGGTGCTGTACTGTCAGACAGTCGATTGCTAGATGCCATGCAAGAGTTCACCAGCAATATTAGCAACAAAATGGTGTTGACTAGCTCCTTAAAAGGATCGCCCTTTTTTGAAGATCAGTTTCAAAAAGGCCGCTTGGATTATTTTGGGCGAAATGTAAAAGAAGATAGTTACTTCAGATACAATGCCTTTAACAATGAAAAATTTGTCTACCCCCCCCTTTAAAGGGAAAGTTCTTGTATCGAACCAACTGGGCTATCTAATTGTTCTTTTTGAAGGCCAAAATTACACCCTTTACACCCGAAAAATAAAAGAGTTTAGAGAGGCAACAACAGCACGCACTTCTTATGAGCGTTCTTTTCCGCCCCGTTTTGTGCCCAAAGTAAACTACTACCTCAGTGTAGCACAATCAACGGCTGTACCCATTGAAGCTAAAGTGACTAAGATCGCTAAATTTTTGCGCAATCAAGACCGTAAGAAAGGAAGTGATTTGAAAAAAGAATACCGCAAAATGAAATCTGATTTTGATCTGATCAACTTTTTTAAAGCACTGGAAAACAGAAATTAATCATACAATGATAGCCTTTTTAAAGGGAGACCAACAACGGTCTCCCTTTTTTATTGAATCGCTGATAAATATATTTTTTTTCAACATTATTTTATTTATTTTAGCGGGCTATTAACTATATATATAAAATGAAAAAACTATTACTCTTATCATCTGTTTTTATGCTTTTGGCATTCAGCGGATGGGCACAAAAAACAGTAGCAGGTGTAGTGCTTGACGAAGGTGGTTTACCCCTTCCAGGTGCAACTGTTATTGAAAAAGGAACAAGCAATGGTGTATCGACAGATTTTGATGGGAATTTCTCTATCGAAGTAGCAGAAGATGCTATCCTTGAATTTAGCTTTATTGGGTATTCCAATGTAGAGCTAAATGCAAACAGTGATGATTTTAACGTAACCCTTTTACCGGGCAACGAACTCGATGAAGTAATTGTTACCACTGGGTATAGTACAATTCGAAAAAAATCATTTACTGGTAGTGCAAAGATTGTAACTGCAGAAAACATTGCTACAAAGAACGTAACCAACATCACCCAAGCATTAGCGGGAGAGGTTGCTGGGGTTCAAGTAGTCAATTCTTCTGGGCAACCAGGAACTACTTCAAGCATTTCGATTCGTGGTACAGGATCTGTTAATGGAAACACTAGCCCACTAATCATCTTGGATGGGGTGCCTTATGAAGGGAGCTTAAATGCAATTAACCCACAAGATATTGCTTCTTCAACTGCCCTTAAAGATGCCTCTGCAACAGCCATTTATGGGTCTAGAGGAGCCAATGGGGTTATTGTTATTAATACGAGAAAAGGAAGTGCA
>CBFHVC010000037.1:0-14773 GCA_965659515.1 Candidatus Arcticimaribacter sp.
TAGCCAACAAGAAACCGTCATCAGTATTGGCTTATTTTTATTTTCGATTATAGGAGTATATCAAGTTTACCAGTATTTTGATATGTGGACCTCCTGGACCGCTTATATTGACACTTTCACTACTGCCATCTTTTTTGTAGGGATGTGGTTGATGGCGAGAAGAAAAATAGAGCACTGGATTTTTTGGATCATTGGAGATGTTATTTCTGTACCGCTTTATTTTTACAAAGGCTTGACCATTACTAGTCTTCAATATATTATTTTCACCTTTATCGCCATTTATGGCTATCGCGCATGGAAACAAGAGCTCAAAAGTCGTCTCGCTGCCTAAGGGTGGTATTGTATGGCCCAGAAAGTACCGGCAAGACAACTTTGGCGAAAGCCTTAGCAGCACATTATCAAACCCCTTGGGTGGAAGAGTTTGCGCGTCCCTATTTACAAGAAAAATGGGATAGGGAAAAGACGGTTTGCAGCTTAGCAGATTTACCCATTATAGCCCAAGGACAACTGGAGGCCGAAAATGCGGCCATTGCACAGGCGAATGGATTGATTATTTGTGACACGAATATACTGGTCACCAAAGTTTGGTCTGAAACCCATTTTGATGGCTATTGTGCGCCAGAACTTGAAGCGATTTTAGCGCACACCCATTATGATTTATATTTGCTCACGTCCATAGATGTCCCATGGGAAAAAGACGATTTGAGAGATCGTCCTAACGATCGCGAAGCCATGTTTACTTATTTTAAGGCACAATTAGAGGCGTATAATTTCCCCTATTTATTGCTTGAAGGAAATCCAGAACAGCGCTTAGAAAAAGCCGTAGCTGCAATTGAACAATTGCGCAATTAAATTCAAGTAAACGATAAGGTGACTCCTTAAAAAGAAGTACTTTTGCACATGCTCAAAGGGGTGCTCTAAATCAAGAGCTGAGATCAGACCCTATGAACCTGGGCGGGTAATGCTGCCAAGGGAAATAGATTTAAATATAAATTAATTGTAACCAGAATAGTTACCCCTTTTATTCGTAAAATTTTTTCGAATGAAAACAACTGTTTTTTTCTGTGTTTGTGCCTTAGGCTTATCAGTTTTAAGTGCACAAGAAGAACAAGCGAAAGATTCGCTTAATGCATCTCTTATTTCTCTAGAAGAAGTAAGTGTTGCCGGTCTAAGGGCCAATGACAAACAACCGGTCCCTTTTTCTGAAGTGACTAAAGCCGATTTAAAAAGCCGTAATCTAGGGCAAGACTTACCTATTTTACTTAACTTTTTACCTTCAGTCGTAACGACTTCAGACGCTGGAGCGGGAATTGGCTACACGGGCATTCGTGTGCGAGGGAGTGATGCCACCCGGGTGAATGTAACCATCAATGGGATTCCCTATAACGATGCAGAATCGCAAGGGACTTTTTGGGTGAATTTACCCGATTTTGCCTCTTCTGTTGAGAGCATTCAATTGCAAAGAGGGGTAGGAACTTCAACCAATGGTTCGAGTGCCTTCGGCGCTAGCCTTAATATTCTAACCGATGCTGCTGCACCTGCGGCTTATGCAGAAATCACCAATGCAGTGGGAAGTTTTGGAACCCTGCGCAATACCTTAAAATTCTCTACAGGTTTATTGAACAACCACGTTGAATTCTCAGGACGTTTAGCGCAAATCGCTTCAGATGGGTATATCGATCGCGCGTCTTCTGATTTAAAATCTTACTTCCTACAAGGGCTTTACAAAGACGAAAACACCTTAATCAAGGCCTTGACCTTTGGAGGGCATGAAGTGACCTATCAATCTTGGTTTGGCGTAGATCCTTACACCTTAGAGAATGATCGTACGTATAATTTTGCAGGAGAGATTTACAATGATAATGGAGACTTAACGGGCTATTATGACAACCAAGTGGACAACTATCGTCAGGATCATTATCAATTGCACTGGAACCAGTCTTATGCGAATAACTGGTCTTCTTCCGTTGGCTTGAACTACACTTATGGTCGTGGATATTATGAAGAATATAACAATGCGGATAGTTTAGCGAATCTTCGCCTCGATGACGTTGTTTTAGGAGGTGCTACGCAAAGTACAACAGACGATATTACCCGTAAATGGCTAGACAATTATTTTTATGTTTTGACGGCAAATGCGCAATACAATGTCGCGGAAACAAATTTGGTTTTAGGGGGCTTGTACAGCACCTATGATGGCGATCATTTTGGGAAACTTATCTGGGCGCGTTTTGCCAGTAATGCACAGCCGAATCACGAGTTTTATCGCAATAAAGGAGAGAAAAAAGAAGTCTCCTTTTTTGGGAAGCTCACCCAAAAGCTCAACGATAAATTCTCGGCCTATGTCGATTTACAATTCCGTAATGTCGACTATACCGCCGCTGGTACGGTAAATCGTTTAGGCACGATTGACATTGATGACAGTTTCAATTTCTTCAATCCAAAGTTTGGGTTGACCTATGCTGCCAGCGAAAATGCACAGTGGTATGTTTCTTATGCTAAAGCGCAAAGGGAGCCTAATCGCACTGACTATGAAAACGGTAGCCCACGCCCAGAAGTTTTAAATGATTTTGAAGCGGGATTGCGTAAAAAATCGGCTCGTGCACAATGGAGTGCAAACCTATATTATATGCGTTATAAAGATCAATTGGTCTTAACCGGCGGAATAGACGATGTGGGTGCACCCATTCGTGAAAACGTCGGAGATAGTTATCGATTAGGGATTGAACTAGACGCTAAGATTGCGTTAAATGATCAATGGCTTTGGCAGCCTAATTTAACCCTGAGTCAAAACAAAAATAAGGACTTTAACTTTGAACGCGACGGGCAACTAGTCCACCTAGGCGACACCAATATTTCGTATTCTCCTAATGTCGTTGCGGGAAGTAATGTGGTTTTTGTTCCGTCTACCCAATTTCAAATTGGCCTCTTGTCAAAATTTGTTGGTGAACAATACATGGGGAATATCGATGCTGAATTATCTCAACTCTCTGCTTACTTCATCAACGATTTAAGTGTGCAATACAATGTTGGCCCCACAAGCTGGGCCAAAGGGATTGATCTTTACCTGTTGGTCAATAATCTTTTCAATGTTCAATTTGAATCCAACGGGTATTTCTATACCTATAATGACACCTGGTCTAGTCCAACCCAAGTTACCACCATTGAAGAGGTGCGTTATTATCCTCAGGCAGGGACAAACTTCTTGCTAGGGGCAACCATCAAATTATAAAAAGCAGACCCGTCTGGGAAACTGGGCGGGTTTAATTTGATATTTCTAAGGTATTTCCCCTTAAAATAGCCTGATACATTAGCATAGAATAGTCTGTATTCTGCCCTTCTGCTGGATTGATTAATTGCCCTGTGGCTAGGCTGTATTGAAAGTCCTCGCAAGTACATTGGGCTAAAACACCTACAATTTGGGTTTGAGAACAGCTACTGGGCAAATGATTGGGACAGCTGGCTTCCCAAGCGAGGTAGCTATTCCCGTTGAGGTTAAAAACGATGATTCCTTTATGGCCATAGTTGGGTAAAAGCATTGACCCACCAGCAAAGCGCAGGTTGTCATATTGCGGAAGGCTCAGATTGATGGGAATTGAAAAACGCATTGCAGGCAGAAAAGGATTGCGCTCAAGGGGTTCTGTGCTACAGCCTATGAGAAAAAACAGCAGTATTCCCTTTAGGCACTTCTTCTTTAAGGCAATAGATAGATTCTTTAGCATTTTTATATCTTTGTAAGACACCCTTCTTTAAATTGAAGGGTTTTTTATGTTATTTAAACGAAAAGATCATGAGTAAAGTATCTTATTATACCGAAAAAGGCTTAAAAAAGTTGCGCGACGAACTCAATCAACTAAAAGACGTAGAGCGCCCTAAAGCTTCGGAAGCAATTGCAGAAGCGAGAGATAAAGGTGATTTAAGTGAAAATGCGGAATATGATGCGGCCAAAGAAGCACAAGGAATGCTTGAAATGCGTATTGCTAAAATGGAGGAAACTTTATCAAACGCCCGTATCATTAACGAATCAGAACTTGATAACTCTAAAGTGCTTGTGTTGTCTACTGTCGAAGTAAAAAACAAATCCAATGGCATGCAAATGACCTACACCCTTGTTGCACAAAGCGAAGCCGATTTAGCCTCTGGGAAAATCTCTGTTGATTCTCCTATTGGTAAAGGCTTATTGGGGAAAAAGGTAGGAGAAGCAGCTGCAATCCAAGTCCCAAATGGCACCATTGAATTTGAAATCTTATCAATTAGTCGTTCCTAATGAGCATTTTCGCTAAAATTATTGCTGGAACGTTACCCGCTTATAAGGTGGCAGAAGACGAGCAGCATCTCGCTTTTTTAGACATCAATCCAAATGCAAAAGGGCATACCCTTTGTATTCCTAAAAAGGAAACGAATAAACTTTTTGATCTTTCAGAAGAAGAGTACACGGCCCTAATGCATTTTTCCCGTAAAGTGGCCATTGGTTTAGAAAAAGCGGTTCCCTGCAAACGCATCGGGATGACCGTTATTGGCCTAGAAGTTCCTCATGTTCATGTGCATTTAATTCCTTTGCAAGCGATGGAAGATGCTACTTTTGGGAAAAAAGCGCAATTTTCTTCCGAAACAATGCAGGCTTTAGCGGCTGACATTGCAGAAAAAATCGAAGTTTAAACGTTTAACTTATTTTTTGGGTAAGCTAATTTCAAAAGTTGTTCCTGCGCCCAATTTACTTTCTTTTACTTGAATAAATCCCTGGTGGTAGTCGTGTATAATTCTTTTGGCCAAAGAAAGGCCTAATCCCCAGCCACGGCTTTTTGTGGTGAAACCGGGCCGAAAAATTTTCTTTAAGGCTTTAGGGGCAATGCCACAGCCTTGGTCGCGAACTAAGATTTGAACCGCTGTTTTTTTATCTTGAATACTAACGGTTAGTTGTCCTATCCCTTTCATGGCGTCTAAGCCATTTTTGACCAAGTTTTCTAAAGTCCAACTTAAAAGAGCAGGATTTAAAGGAAGAACAATGGCTTGCTCGGGAAAATCCAATTGCCATTCTATCTGTTTGCCCGTTCTATTTTGAAGGTATTGAATGGTGTCTTTACTCACCGCCACAATATCTGCTGGAATTAATTCAGGCAAAGAGCCCACTTTAGAGAAACGCTCTGTAATCACCTCTAAACGCGTAATGTCTTTTTCCATTTCTGCTAAAGAAGCTGGCGCAATTTGTTGTTCTTTAAGTAAAGCAATCCAACCCATTAATGAACTAAGGGGAGTTCCAATTTGATGCGCTGTTTCTTTCGCCATCCCAGCCCACAAGCGATTTTGTTCTGAAGCTTTATTGGTTTGAAAGAAAAAATACAGTAAACCTCCAAAAAGAAATAAAATCAAGAGCAATGCCAATGGATAATACTGCAACTTAACCAATAGCGGAGAATCGCCATAGTAAAGGGTTTGATTAATCAAATCTTTATAAACAATGGGTAAAGGAGCATTTTGTTTTTTTAGGCTTTGCAGTTGGGCATACAATTCGATTGAGTCAGGATCTTCTGCCACCCGCCAGTCAATGTTTTTATAATCGACAATTTTCCCTTGTTCGTCTACTTGAATCATAGGGGTAACCCCTATTTTTTGAAGTACATCAAAGGCAAGGTTCCCATAACTGATGCTTAAATCTGAACTTTCGGCAATTTCTTGCTGGGCTGTTGCCCATAGTTCCATTTTAATTCGCTCTTCTTTTTTAACAATTTGAAAAAGCACATTTGTATTCCACATAATCAACAACACTATGGCAAATGCGCCATAGAGCCCCCAACTTTTCCACAAATGTTTAAATGATTGTAACACCACGAATTCCTTAACGCACTAAATTACCGAATATTATCGACACCCTTGATCTATCCCGGCAGTTGCGCTATTTTTCGTTTCAGGAAAGGGATAGTTCTCTTGGGAATACTTATTTTTGTTGCTTAATTAAGAATAAAATGGAAGTATCTGGTAAAATCAAGTGGTTAGACGAAACCAAAACCTACGGCAACAATGGTTTTCGCAAACGCGAAGTTGTTGTTACAACAGAAGAACAATACCCACAACATATTTTAGTCGAGTTTGTGCAAGACAAATGCGATTTACTCAACAGCTATCAGTTGGGGCAAAATGTTAAGATTGGCATCAATTTGCGCGGGCGCGAATGGGTTAACCCACAAGGCGAAACCAAGTATTTTAATTCAGTACAAGGATGGCGCATAGAGGCCATGGACGCTTCTGCTGCTGCTCCGCAGGGCATGCCGCCAATGCCTCCAGCATCTGCTTTTGAAGCTGCACCAGAAAAAGACAACGAAGTAGAAGACGATTTACCTTTTTAAAAGGCCCTGTTTTTCGTCTCGGTATAGAACACGCAGACAACACCTGAAGCTAAACGTTTTTTGAAGGCTAAATTCTTAATTCATAATTATTTCAGTTGTCAATCAAAAATTAATGTAGTACATTTGCAGCCCCTTAGCAAAGGGAAAAGCTAATAGATAAAACAATTTATTGTGGATACACTAAGTTATAAAACCATTTCGGCTAATGCCAATACCGTTGATAAACAATGGGTTGTAGTAGATGTAGCGGGAATGCCTTTAGGAAGAATGGCCTCAGAAGTGGCTAAATTAATTCGCGGAAAGCATAAACCTAATTACACGCCTCACGTTGACTGTGGCGATAATGTTATTGTTCTCAATGCTGAAAAAGTTCAGTTGAGCGGCGAAAAATGGAAGCAAAAGATTTATTTGCGTCACACAGGCTACCCAGGTGGACAACGTGCCTTAAGCGCAGAGCAACTTTATGCCAAAAGCCCATCACGTTTAGTAGAGAATGCTGTTCGTGGGATGCTACCTAAAAATAAACTAGGTGCTGCATTGTTTAGAAATCTTAAAGTATTTAATGGTGCAGAACATACCCATGCCGGTTTAAACCCTACCACCATTCAATTAAATAAATTTAACTAATGGATGTAATTCACACTATCGGTCGTCGTAAGACCTCTGTTGCACGTATCTTTCTTGGAGAAGGAAAAGGAACGATCACGGTCAACAAAAAAGACTACACTGAATATTTTCCAACACCAACTTTACAGTACAAGATTCAACAACCTTTTGCCCTTACTGGAACAGAAGGAAACTATGACTTGAAAATTACTGTTGTAGGTGGAGGAACAAATGGACAAGCAGAAGCAGTTCGCCTTGCGATTTCTCGTGCTTTGTGTCAAATCAACGAAGAACACCGTTTGGTTTTAAAGCCAGAAGGTCTTTTGACACGTGATCCTAGAATGGTAGAACGTAAGAAATTCGGTCAGAAAAAAGCCCGTAAGAAATTTCAGTTCTCTAAGCGTTAATATTTTTTACTCCTTTTCAAAAAAGGAGTTGTTCATATATTTTTCAACCCGTTGCCCACTCAGCTCGCTGAGACTTAGTTTAGCATCTAAATAGTAAAGGCCCAATTTTGGCCACTTTATTATTGCTAACTACGGAACGTAAACTAACCAAAAATGGCAAACACAGACGTTAAAGACCTGCTTAATGCAGGCGTACACTTTGGTCACTTGACCAGAAAATGGAATCCTAACATGGCGCCCTATATCTATATGGAGCGTAACGGAATCCACATTATCAACCTTTACAAAACTGCAGCTAAAGTAGACGAAGCGGCAGAAGCAATGAAGAAAATCGCTGCTTCTGGACGTAAAATCCTTTTTGTTGCAACAAAGAAACAAGCCAAAGACATCGTAGCGGCAAAAGCTTCTGATGCTAAAATGCCTTACATTACTGAGCGTTGGCCCGGTGGAATGTTAACCAACTTTGTTACCATTCGTAAAGCAGTGAAGAAAATGGCCGCGATCGATCGCATGAAGAAAGATGGCACCTTTGAAACACTTTCAAAGAAAGAAAAATTACAAGTAGATCGTCAACGTGCTAAGTTGGAAAAAAACTTAGGGTCTATCACAGACATGACACGTTTACCAGGAGCTTTATTTGTGGTTGACATTAAGCGTGAGCACATCGCGATTAAAGAAGCACAAAAATTAAAGATTCCAATTTTTGCGATGGTTGATACCAACTCTGATCCACGTGATGTAGATTTTGTTATCCCAGCGAATGATGATGCTTCTAAATCTATTGAAAAGATTTTAGGAATTGTTACCGGAGCGGTAAGCGAAGGTTTAACGACCCGTCAATCTGAAAAAGATGCTGCGAACAAAGGGCAAGAAGAAGCAAAAGATGCTGCTCCAGCCGCAGCAGCTGCTCCAGCGGAAGAAACAGCACCAGAAGCACCAGAAGCACCTGCAACAGCGTCTACTGACACAGCTGCAGAAGCCTAAGCATTACCCGATAAACGAAGTAAATTACCCACAGCGAATGAAGCTACTCTTTGGAATAGCTTCTTCGTTTTTAAATTCAAATAAACTATGAAAATTACTGCATCAGAAGTAAATAAATTACGTCAAGCCACAGGGGCGGGAATGATGGATTGTAAAAAAGCTTTAGTCGAAGCGGAAGGAGACTTTGACAAAGCGGTAGAGAACTTACGTAAAAAAGGCCAAAAAGTTGCCGCAAATCGTGCCGATCGCGATTCAGCAGAAGGCGCTGTTTTAGCCAAAGTTAACGCAGACAATACCGCTGGTGTTGTTGTGTCAGTTAACTGTGAAACAGACTTTGTAGCTAAAAATGATAGCTACCTTGCATTGGCCAACCAAATTTTAGATTTGGCATTAGAAGCAAAATCTTTGGAAGAATTACTTGCTGCTGATTTTGGTGGAATGTCCGTTGCAGATAAATTAACAGAACAAACTGGGGTAATTGGAGAGAAAATTGAAATCGGTGGTTTCAATCGCATCGAAGGACCTTTTGTTGGTCACTATATCCACGCTGGGAATAAAATTGCCACAATCGTGGGGCTTTCTGCCAATGTAGAAGGAGGAGCTGAGGCAGCGAAAAATGTTGCTATGCAAGCTGCTGCAATGAATCCTATCGCCTTAAACGAAGAGGGAGTAGACGCTTCTGTGATCGAAAAGGAAATCGAGATTGCCAAAGATCAGTTGCGCCAGGAAGGAAAACCAGAAGCGATGTTAGAAAACATTGCTAAAGGGAAAATCAAGCGTTTCTTTAAGGACAATACCTTAGTGAACCAAGCCTTTATTAAAGACAACAAGCAAACAGTTACACAATATGTTCAATCTGTAAATGCAGATTTAAGCGTAACTGAATTTGCACGCTTAGCCTTAGTTTAAGCTACTTATACTAGGCGTTACGCTTACTAATTGATTAAAATCCGTGCTATGCACGGATTTTTTTTTACCCTTTTTGAAAATATTATATCTATCAAGATATGTATACTAAAATATATATTTAATATATTTATGTACTATTTTTTATGATTTGATACGACCTTCAGCTGTTTTCTTTTTCTTGGGAATACTGTTATCATCTGCTCAAGTAGGGCTGCATGGCGATGTAAGCTTAGGAGAAAATACGCCCCTTGCACTTCACGAATCTCTTCACTTTTACCAAGGCGTAATTGCGTCAGATTTTGATCGCGCTCAAGTCGAATTTTATAACAATACAAATGCTTTTAACGCCAGTGATCTTTCCCATAGTGAAGTTAAAGTGAAAGTTAGTTCACAGGCCAATTTTATTTTCCCCAGTGGCGTTTATTCGGTCTATATGCCGCTTGAGTTATTAGATGGAGACGGTTCTTCAGCAACGATTCAGGCACATTATTCTCTTCCTCCTTCCCTTAATTTTTCGCGCGAAATTGATAAAATTATCGCTCCTTTTTACTGGACTGTTCAAGGCGAAAAAAGGGCTAGAGTAAAGCTAAGTTGGAATAGTACAGCAGGGCTAGATCAAAGTTTGACCTCCCTTACTTCATTGTGCTTGGTGGGCTATACTGGTGAGGTTTGGGAAATAATTCCTGCGCTTCCCACCCCATACGCACTTACAACACAAATCCCTACTTCTTTAACAGAAGGGGCCATTCAATCTAAAGGAAGCATAGCGCTTGCTCAATATGTAGCCTTTGCCTTGGGGCGTCGCTCAAATACGGTTGATTTAAATATTTCCCAAGCCATTACACCTAATGGGGATGGCATCAATGATGTTTGGTATATCGGCAATATAGATCATTATCCCAACGCACAAATTTGGGTTTACAATCGTTGGGGTGATACCGTTTTTCACAGTACTGCAAACTATCAAAACAATTGGAACGCTCGCTATAATAACAAAACCAAAACCCTACCTGAAGCCCCCTATTTTTATCGTATTGACCAAGACAATGATGGAAATATCGATGTTGAGGGCTGGGTATACATCACCCAATAACTAAACGAATAGAGATGATTAACCAAACAACCCTTCTTCAAGTAAGCCTAGGAATGCTTTTCAGTATGATGACCACCCTTGTATCTGCACAACAAGAGACCATTTTTTCTTTGTATCGCCACCACCTTAATATACACAATCCTGCTGCAGTAGGGCTTGCACAACGCACACAAACAATACTGAGTTTACGCTCTCAATGGGTCGGTGTAGCCGATGCTCCTGAGACGCAAGCCGCTACTTATGCAAGACCAAACGAGAAAACCCGACTGCATATGGGTTATTCCATCTTGAACGACAAAACTTTTGTGGAACGCCAAACACAGTTGGCTATTGATTTTGCCTATTCTTTACCCCTAGGAGATACCAATAAAATTTATTTAGGCTTAAAAGCTGGGGCGAGTTCATTCTTATTAAAAGCAGCAGATTTGCGCACCTTTGGAAATGCCGAAGCAGATCCCTTATTGCAAAATCGGTCTGGATTAGTTCCCAATATTGGGGTTGGATTTCACTATCAAAGTAAAAATTTTTACCTCGCGGCTGCTGTACCTCATTTACTCAATACAGAACGCTTTTCTCTAGAAAATGAACGGGTGTCACTAGCAACAGATCGCCCTCATTTTTATATCAATTCGGCCTACCGCTTTTCTCTTTCTGCGGATTGGGATTTTATCCCCACCCTTTTATGGACCACAGTTGAAGGAGCACCTAGTACAAGTCAATATGATTTCTTATTAAATTATAACAACCTCCTAGAACTAGGGGCTTTGTTCAATAGCAATAATGGGATTGGCGGAAGTTTAGGGATTAAAATAAAGGGACGTATTCAGATTGCCTATGCCTATACTGGACATCGTGGAAGCAAACCTAATCGTTTCTCAAGGGGGACTCATGAAATTGTTTTAAGGCTTAATTTCAATACAATAGAAAGTGCTCTAAGCGATACCCACAATACATTATTTGCACCATCAAAAGCAAGTGATCAACCAGAACAAGAAGAAACAAATAAGGGTTAATCGCTTTCTGTTTTTTTTACGATTATTGATTTACGCCCTTATGCAATCGTTTGAATCTTTTTGCAATGAAAGGGCCTAGAATGAATGCTATTGTTTCGATTGTTTTTATAAGCCTAAGTTGAAATGTCTTCTTCTTAATTCATTGACTAACTGAAATATGTGGCTATTTCACATTCCTGCTTTTCTACCACTTATTACATGATACACACCACTTATACCTTTAAGTAGCCGTCTTTACTAGGCGGCTTTGTTCTCTCTTCTCGGACTCATCACCTTTGTAGGTAAGATTAAATCCCAACTAAGAGAACTTAAGGATATTTGATGAATACTAAAAATTCAATTTACTTACACTACATTAATTTATGCGCGCATCACAGGTTTTTTAGCCCCTTATTTTTGCTCTTATTTTCAGCAAGTATATTGGGTGTTAAAGCGCAACAAGTAGGCATTCACGGAGATGTTTTCGTAGATAGCAAAGCAACTTTGGCAATTTATAGCCCAGAGACCCATTTCTTTTCCGGAATTATAGAGCAGTCTGAAAATAACCCAGGTAGGGTTTCTTTTGTGGCCAACGCCCATGGGGTAAATCCACACAACGATTCCTATGTAGAGACAGATGTATTAAGCCACGATCATACAAGTTTTATTTTCCCAGTGGGCGATACGGGTGTTTATCAACCCTTGCAAATCACAGAGGGTTCCGACGGGGATCTTTTGGTGCATTTTAAATTATTAGGCCATAGTATAAGAGAAGTGTCTCCCCCCATTAACGAATTAAGCAATCAATTTTACTGGTCAGTAGAAGGCAATAAAAGAGCGCGTTTAAGCTTAAGCTGGAACGCTGATTCCAATTTATCTCAGCTTACCGAAGAAGTAGCCGACTTGTTGGTGGTGGGCCTTAACGGGACAAGGTGGGAAGTGATTCCAGCCAGATTGGAACCTTTTAGTTTTGACGGGAATAATATTCCCACAACCCTAAACGAAGGCGCCATTAGCACCACTGAAATTGTTGACTTTTCCCAATACAGCGCAGTTACCTTGGCCGCTCTATCAATTGTGCGTGATATAGAAATATCGCAAGCCATTACGCCTAACGGCGATGGTATAAATGACATTTGGTACATCAAAGACATCAACCGCTTTCCCGCTGCTATCATCAACGTTTATAATCGCTGGGGAGCACGTGTCTTTCAACAGTCAGGGAATTATAACAATGACTGGAAGGGCACCTTTAACAACAATAGTAAACCCTTACCTCCTGCACCTTATTTCTATCGCATCGATTTAGATGCTGATGGAGAGATTGATCGGGAAGGTTGGATATATATTAATTATTAGCAAATCATATGAAGGCGTTCTACCCTTTGTTTTTTCTTCTGTTTTTTTTGAGTTTTGGTGTTCGTGTATTGGCGCAGCAAGAGGTTAATTACACCCTTTACCGCTACCACATGAACTTGATTAATCCTGCCATGGCGGGAACGCAAGGCGCGCCTTTTGCCAATATTGGTTTTCGCAATCAATGGTTAGGCGTAGACGATGCCCCGCGATCTTTTACGCTGTCTTATAGCAGTCCACATAAAAACGAGCGGGTTGGCCTTGGCTTTAGCGTTTTAAGTGATAAAACCTTTGTGGAGCAACAAACCCAGCTTTTTGCTGATTTTTCTTATCGCTTGCCGTTCGGTGACGAAAAGAATGTTTTTTTAGGCCTTAAAGCTGGGGGTACAAGTTTTCGCTTACAAGCGGCAGATTTACGAACCCTACAGAGCAACTTGGCCGATGTTAACCTATTGAATACTTCGAGCTTTGTGCCAAATATAGGTGTAGGTGCAGTTTACCACAGTCCAGGCTTTTTTGTCTCCTTATCTATCCCCCGCCTTTTAAGTACTGCGCGCTTTAGAGAAGAAAATGGTCAAGAAACACGCCCAACCGATCGACCGCATTACTACGCCGCGACCGGGGTGAGGTTTAATGTTATTGATCGTTTAGAATTTACCCCTTCCTTTTTGTTTAGTTATGTCAATGCAGCGCCGTCACAATTTGTTGTCGATGCTACTTTTTCCTATGACAAGAAATTTGACTTTGGGATACAATTCATCCAACGCGGCGGAATAGGAGGGACCATGAACTTAAATATTGCCGATGATTTTCAATTGGGCTATGCCTACACCACTCAGTTGGGGGATCGAGAAAATTATTTTTCACGCGGCACCCATGAAATCTTACTGCGCATTCGCTTGGGGCGCGTAATTCAAGAAAATATTACCCTAACAAATAATGATAAACGAAAAGAACGCAGGGTCGGAACCAAGAATAGAGGAGTCCGTGGCGCCCTTCGCTTTTAAACGATTAACCTATGAAAAATCTGTACGTAAAAATTGTATTGCTAGGCTTCGGCCTGCTCTTTAGCACTTATGAGCTCTTTGCCCAAGTTAAAATTGGCGACAATGTAGAGACCATTAGTCCATATGCTTTGTTAGAATTAGAGAGTGAGAATCGCGGAGTTTTATTTCCCCGTATGTCTACTGCACAACGAGATGCTGCTTTCGGTGTTCCAGGTGCTATTGGCGCCGAAGTAAACGCAGGCTTGGTGATTTTCAATACGGATACCAACAGGGTAGAATACCTTCGCTTTGAAGCAGATAATTCAGGGCGAATGATCAAGGTTTGGCAGGCGGCTTCTGGTGGCGATGGTCCAGCCAAAGCCCTTACTGGGGCATTGCCTGATAATCCTGAGGGAGGTCAAATCCATTTTGATGAAGCAACTGGGATCCTTTCTGTATTTAATGCAGACACCAATAGATGGGAAAGCAGAACTGGAACGGCAACCCAATCGCTTGTTTTGGCAGGGACCAGCTTAAGCATTAGTGAAGGGAACAGTGTTGACCTTTCTCCTTTAATTAGCAGAGCTGTATCGGAAACGATTAGTGATACCACAACAGGCCCACAAGGCCCACAGGGCCAACAAGGAAATACAGGTCCCGCTGGGCCACAAGGAATTGCAGGGATCCCTGGTACTGGAGTTGTTACGGGAACAGCAGATCCGCCAACCATTGCGGCTACCCCAGGGAGTATCTATGTTGCCACCGCTTCTGGAAATGTTTTTTCAGGAACCAATTCAAGAACATGGCGCGCCATTTCTTTGACAGATAGTGTAACCACGAAAAATCACTTTACCGATTTTATTACCGTTAATAGAACAGCAACCCTAGAGGGCAGTTTGGTTGATGGCGACGGGAATGCAGGAACAACAGGTCAGGTGCTGAGTACAACAGGCACAACAACCCGATGGGTAGATGACCGTGACCAGCAGACAATAACGACATTATTAAATACGAATACGTTAACGATCGCGATTAGCGATGGGAACACCCAGACGCTAGATTTATCATCTTTAGCGCCAGGCGGCGGAACATTTAT
>CBFHVC010000038.1:0-14283 GCA_965659515.1 Candidatus Arcticimaribacter sp.
TGCCCAGCAAAGCATGATCATTGTTCCGCGCAATACTCCAGGGGTAGAAATTGTCCGTCCATTGCGTGTATTTGGATCGATAGACTCTCCAGAGGGTCATGCAGAGATTAAGTTGACAAATGTGCGGGTACCGGTTGCGAATATGTTACTAGGCGAGGGGCGTGGTTTTGAAATCGCACAAGGGCGTTTAGGTCCTGGGCGAATTCACCACTGTATGCGTTTAATTGGGGCGGCACAACGCTCGCTTGAAATGATGTGTGAGCGGGTTGCTACGCGCGAAGCTTTCGGAAGAAAAATAAAAGACTTTAGTAGTATAAGACAAGACATTGCCAAGTCTGCTGCTGAGATTGAGCAAGCGCGACTTTTGACTTTGGCTTGTGCAGATAAGATTGACAAATTTGGCGCTGCAGGCGCAAAAAATTTAATTGCCATGATCAAGATTGCTGTTCCAGAAATGACGACTAAAGTGGTCGATCGAGCAATTCAAGCCCATGGGGGAATGGGGGTATGTCAAGATACTCCTCTAGCTGAATTTTGGATTTATGGGCGTACCATTCGCATTGCCGATGGGCCAGATGAAGTTCATATGTATCAACTGGGAAGAAACTTAGTGAAAGAAGTATTGACATCTTCTTAAGCAAAAAGATAAATTTGATTGCGCCCTTACTGGATTATTCTTGTAAGGGTTTTTTGTTTAATGCCATTAAAACGGCGATAACACCGCCGCAATAACTCAATGTCATGAGTAGCCCTGATAGCATTACGAGGTAGGCCAAAGCGCTATATCCCAACCATAGAAAATAGATCCCGCCAAAGGTCACAATGATAGAACAAAAGGGTTCGATTGTAAGAAATTTCTTCCAAAAAAGGGGAAGTTCTGTTCCCCAAACCAACAGCCCTAAAAAGGCAAAAATAAATCCAATCGAAAGAATGTGGGTATGCAGAATGGTTAGCATTTCTCGTTCTCCTTTTTTAAACTTAAGGACAGCTGCGTCTTCTACTTCTTCATTACCGTTGTAGTTTTCAATCATGCCACTGGGTGAAGTGCTATCTGTTTGAGCGACAAACAAGAGGCCGGTGAAATAGCCTACAGATAGGATGCATAAAAAAGCAAAAAGAAAAGACTTGAAAGGTTTAGAAAAGTTGCGAAGTAAAAAGGCAGGCTTCATTATTGTCCAAATGCCGTTTCATGATTCTTTAGAGAAGAAAACACATGATTGACAGAGGCAGTCATTGATTGGACCGAAATGGTTGCACCAGAAATCGCGCTAATATTATTTCCAAAAACGAAAGCATCGCTTTGTTGTTTTTTTACAAATTGAGAAAGCCAACGCTTACTGGCGATTTCCCCGCCGTAGTCTTCACGGTAAATTAAAACAGTCGCTTTTTTAATGGTGAAGCTAGGATCAAATAAAATGAGGTATTCAAAAGTATCGGTTTTACTAGGGGCAGTGCCTAGGAAGGCATAACCGAGTAATTCATTGTTTACTTTAATTTCATTCATTTGCTGCCCTACGAGGAAAGGGCTAGAAGGAATTGTGATGGAAGAATCGATTAATTCAAATGCTTCAACAGCAAAAATAGCTTTTACTTCTTTTCTAACTTTCTTTTGGATTCTTTTTGCCATGGCATTACTGTTTAAAGTAGTCCCAGAACTAAGGATGAAAAAAGATAAAAACAGAAAGAGGGTAGTGCTTATTTTAGACATAATCAAATTCTTCTTTGTAAAGATATTTTAGAAAACGGAAACCGCCAAGTTTATTTAGATTAATTTTAAATAAATTAAAACCAAGCCCCTACACCCACATTAAATTGACCATATTCACTATCGGCTAAACCAGTAGATTTAGACTGATAATCCACTTTAAACACAGTACCTATTGACATATGGTAGCTTAAGCCAGTGGTCCATTCTTGTCTGTCATAAGCAAGGTTTTTAGTGAGGTTCCCAGCGACCGCTTTGTGGGTATCATATGCTTCATAGCGCACAAAAGCATCTAGGCGTTGTTTGTTTGTAATGGGAAGGACGTTATAAGCCGCTTCGATATAATACCCTTCTAATTGACTTCCTAAATCACGTCCTGCAAATCTATTATAAGCTTCGGTATCGCTTAATTTGGCATGAACATATTGCCCTCTTGCTGAAAAATTCATCCATTTGTAACGCGCGTCTAGTCCGATCATCGAAACCCCAATATCACTCCCTAAAACATCATTTACAGCGTCATCTGCTTGGGTTCTTCCTTGGTAACCAGATAATCCAATGCGAAGATTAGGAATTCCGTAATAATCTATCTTGGCAGAAAGGTTGAATTGATCTACAATAGATTCTGCTCCTTTTTGACGTCCCCCGCGAAGACCGTTGCTCCCTTTTAGTTTTCCTTCTGTTCCATCATGAGAAATAAAACCATTGAATAGGTAAGCTTGGTAACGCAAGGCAAGTCCATCTAATCTCCCTGATACTCCAATTCCGATTTCTCTCCAGGTAGTTGGAACGATTTTATTGTCCATACTGGGACGTTCTACTCCGTTAAAGGTGGTAGGTTCATGGAATTCATTGATGATTCCCATAGGGACTAGCATTAAACCCGCTCTTATGTTTGTGGCATTTGCAATTGAATAGTTAACAAAAGCTTGCTCAACATAGACTTCTTTAACGTGTTCGTATTCTATCTCTGTTACAAACTGTACTCGATCGTCAAACTTATACCCAAACAGCATCACCAAGCGTTGTACATCTAATTCACCATTTAAGTTGTTGGGTTGATTGTAAAGAATTTCTCCATAGCCACCAATAGTTACCCCTTGAGGGATGCCACTTAAATTACTAAGGATTCTTTGATACCCATTAATTTGGAGGCTTTGCGCCAAAGAGTCTGCCGCAGTAGTACTTTGATTTAAAGTAGTTTGTTGGGCAGTTAGGTTAACAAAATTTAGTAGTGAAAAGCTAAGAATGACGTAAAGATGTTTCATTTAGACTTATTTAGACTTGTTTTAAATAACGCTGCAAATATAAATCCTGAAAGTCAAACAGCAAAGCTTATTTAGAATAATTTTAAATAAAATTCTCCCATCACTTTTCCTTAATAACAATTGCTTTTTAAGCATAGAATGGGCTTAAATAAGTCGCAATAATTATTAGAATTACTAAATGGGCAACCATCTATTTTTGGATAAAATCGTTGTTTTTTTATGTTGTAAAAGGATTATTTTTAAGCCAAAAAGCGTTTTCTTACCCCAGGATCATCCCTGCCATAGTCGCAGACATTAAAGAGACTAAAGTTCCGCCTAAAACAGCCTTTAGCCCTAATTCTGATAAGTTTTTGTGTTGAGAAGGAGCAAGGATACCTATCCCACCAATTTGAATCCCGATAGAAGAAAAATTCGCAAAGCCACACAAGATAAAGGTGGACATCACGATTGACTTTTCATACATCAAGTGCATGCTGTTGCCTACATTTTTTAAATCGGCTAATTGCACATAAGCGACAAATTCGCTGGCCGCTAGTTTGATTCCCAAAAGCTGCCCAACTAAAGTCATATCTTCTTTGGCTACGCCGATTAACCACATTAATGGTGCAAAAAGATAGCCTAAGAGAAATTCAATGGTCAACTCACGATAAGGGGTGTTTGCTGCGATCACATCATTCAAGCCCATCCAGCCACCTAAACCGCTTAAAGCATCGTTAACTAAAGCGAGTAAGGCGACAAAGACTAAAAGCATTGCACCTACATTCACAGCAAGTTTTAAGCCCTGGGTAGTTCCATTTGTAATGGCGGCAAGAATGTTGCTACCAAACTCTTGGTTTTCGATTTTAGTTCCACTGATATGATCTACCACCCCCACCGGCGGAACTAGGATACGCGAAAATGCTACTGCTCCAGGAGCAGCCATAACAGAAGCGGCAATTAGGTGTTTTGTAATCATGATGCGTTGTACGGGATCATCTCCGCCCAGAAAGCCCACATAGGCGGCGAGAACACTACCCGCCACTGTAGCCATTCCCCCCACCATAACGAGATAGATTTCTGAGCGTTCCATTTTATCTAAATAGGCCTTAATCAATAAGGGCGCTTCGGTTTGTCCTAAAAAGATGTTTCCGCTTAAAGAGAGGCTTTCTGCCCCGCTAATATTGACCAGCTTGCGAAGGGCTAAAGCTAAAAAGCCCACAATCTTTTGAATGACCCCTAAATAATACAAAACAGAAGTAAGAGCAGAGAAGAATAAAATCACCGGAAGGACTTGAAAAGCAAAGATATAGGCCGTTTTTGTAAGATCTACAATCTCACCAAAAAGGAAGGTGCTACCCGCAAGGGTGTATTCAATCACCTTGATGAAAAAGCCGCCTAATTGCTCAAATAAAGCTTGAATAAAAGGAACTTTAAGGATGCAAATTCCAATGAATAATTGTGTAACTAAAGCCAAAATAACTGTTTTCCACGGAATGTTTTTACGGTTACTACTTGCTCCAAAAGCTATGATTAATAGCACAATAATTCCCATACAACCTTTAAGGATAGAAGAGAGGGTTATTCCATTTGAGGGGATAAATTCCATGTGGTATAATTCGAATAAATAATATAATTATAAAAAGACAAGATACAACCTTGCACTTCTTTATTAAAGAGATAAATAATTAACTGCATAAAAAAGGGGGCAATTGATAAGGTTATCTCTTAATTGTAAATAATCTTTTGACTAGGCTTTTCTTTTTGATTAAATTGACCCTAATTCAACTGTGTTAAATATGAAAAGGAGAACGTTTTTAAGAAATACTGCTGCAGCAAGTCCTGCGCTAACCCTTCCTGTTAATTGGGTAACAGAATTGATCGATGATCGAAAATTGACTTCGATTGGACTTCAATTATTTTCTTTACCACAGTTGTTGCAACAAGATCTAAAAAAAGGAATTGAAATGATTGCCGCTATGGGCTATAATGAGCTTGAACTTTTTGGGCCTTATCCCTTTAGTGTTACAGCGGCCAAAGATCGCTGGGCAGAAGTCACTCGACCCTATGGCGGAATACAAAGTGGTTATTTTGGGCAAAGCCAAAAAGAATTCAAACAGCTTGTTCAAGAGAATAATTTAAAAGTATCCTCTTTGCATACAGACCTTCAAACCCTCGAACAAAAGATAGATGAACTTTGTGATGCCGCGAATGATCTAGGGGCCTCTTATGTTATTCTACCCTCAATCCCCGCGGAAAGAAGAACGTCTTTAGACGATTATAAACGCATGGCCGCTACCTTTAATACCATAGGAGAGCAGGCAAAAAAACGAGGTGTTCGATTTGCGTATCACAACCATGGTTATGGCTGGCTAGCAGAAAACGGATTGCGCCCAATTGATTTGATTTTTAACGGAACAGACCCCTCTAACGTCTTTTTTCAAATGGATGTTTTTTGGACTGCTGCTGCTGGGGTAGATCCTGCGACTTGTTTGCGTGAACATCCTAATCGCTACCATTTAATGCATTTAAAAGACATGAAAGAAGCGGTGCGATTCGCCAATAAAGGAGAAGACTCTGGTGAATGGTTCAGTTTGTTCCCAGCAATTACCTCTTGTGGAGAGGGGGTTTTAAACCTAAAAGAAATCGTTAAAACCGCACAGGAAGTTGGCGTAAAACACTTTTATGTTGAACAAGATATTGCGCCGCAACCTAGGGTATCCCTGCAGCAAAGTCATCAATATCTCGATCAAATCTAATTTGAAAAAGCTGTTTTAGTTTTTCTTACGCAAGTGTATATTAAATCCATAAACTTGGTGCAGAAAAGCGGCCATGAATGTTATTACAATTGATTTTTGCGCAATTACTTGTAACATTAGATCTTGTTCACTGAATATTTTACCAGGACCAATTTGGGGTCCAAAAAATATAATCCTTAAGTAAACAAATAGCACGACACAAAAGCCGATATAGCCAAGCGAATAGGTATTGCTAAGGATGTTGGAATGATAAATGGTAATGCTGTGAAGTATGCAAAGGAAAAAAAGGGTTAGAAAAGCATTATTGGCAAAAAACACATGCGTTTCAAAATGAAGGTCATGTGGTACAATTCCAACGCCAGCGTAAAAGAATCCTGCAAGCAATCCCACTGGCATAGTGATTCTAGCGTAGAAGATTGATTTGCTGGTGTCTTCCATAAGCGGAAAGACCTTTTTAAAGTGAAAGTAAAAAAGCATTAATGTGATTCCAATCAAAATCAAACTTCCATTGAATAGCAGCATTGATGGGGTGTTGTCTTCTTGAATAATCGCTGGATTGGTCTCGTCTGTATTTGTTTTTAAGCTTCCTAAATCACTTAGAAAGTTATGTGTAAATGAATAGTAGTCAGATTGATAATTGATCATTTCTTTGTGAGAACCTGGGTAAATTAATGCCGCAATAATACAGCAAAAGAAAAATATGGTGCAGGCGATAATGGGAAGTCGGACTAAATATAGTTGTGCTTTTTTCATAGAAGAAATTTAGTGAATTAAGGCATTTAAATAATGCGTGTTGCAAAATTATTGCCTTCTAAAAAATGGCCTACTGTTTCTGCCACTGCTCTCTTAAGTAGTTTAGGTCTTTTTCTATTCGTTTGAAAACTTCTTTTTTACTTAAACTAAGTTGCGTCCTTCCTGTCTCGGCTCCACCCAGATCATGTTCTACATGTAGAGAAACAGGGACGTTAATTTGATGCTTTTTAAGCAAGGAAAAATAGCGGCTAAAATCCACCATTCCTTCTCCTAAGGGTACATTTATAATTGTCCATTTACCGTTAACAATGCCCCATTTAAAATCTTTAATTACTATAGAATTAATATAGGGTCGAATGCGTTCAAGACCAAGTTCCCAGCTTTTACCGCCTTCAACAACAGCATGTCTAATATCGTATTGACAGCCGATATGTTTCCCTAGCGTGGCTTCAAAAATAGGGAGCAAGTCCCAAACTGCTGCACCTACATGTTTCCCGGCATGGTTTTGATAGCCGCCAATAAGCCCTAATTTTTTATTTAATTCTTCTAATGCTTTGGCTTGAAAGCCATATAATGCTTGACTTTCTTGAATAGGGGTGTCCTCTGGATACTTTAACCAATCCGTTCTATAATGGGTAATCCCCAAAGAACTAGCGGTTTCTAACACTTTCTTTTGGACGGAATCCTTTGCATCCCAAACATTAGTGGTCATCATTTTTACCGCAAGGGCATATTTTCGCATGGCTTCTACCGCTTTGGGTAAATCGGCAACTACATTTTCGGGAAGTACATGGCCTTTTGGTCGAACCGTTAAATCAAGACCATCAAAACCCATTGCAGCTGCTGCAGCAGACATATCGTTATAATCTAAAAACTGTAAGTGTTTTGAAAACAGATGAACAGACAGCTTTTCGGGTGTTTTTCTATTGGCATTAATCTTACTGTCTTGAAAAGATATCAACGGAATACTGGCGACTCCTAATGCAGATAGTTGTGCGAATTCCCTCCTAGAGTAGCGGTTAGATAACTTTGGCATGGCTTAAGTTTTATTCAAACGAATATAAACAAACAGTTGATCTTTTCTGATTTTTGTAGCTTCAGGTGATGGTTGGAAGACCTTTGCCAAAAGGACATTTGAAACAGGATTAAGCTAGGAGCTATTCCTACAATAAAAAATATAGGTGAAAGCTCCTACAAAATCATTCATAGAAATCAGTCCCCCGCATAATGGTATAAAACTTTGTTAGGAGGTTATCCGCACAATAAAATCAGTCAAAGGTTATATCTTTGCGCTATGAACACAACGACAAAAAGACTAATTGCGCTTTGCAACCGACTAGACAAAGAGGCAGAACATTTCGATAACCTAATTGATATTCTAAACGCAGACAACAGCAAAGAAGATATTATTAAAAAGGTGAAAAAGGAATTAGTGCGTGGCCAACTTAACCGGAATTTAGTCGTTACTCAGGAAATTGCGAACTTAACAAAAGGGGGTGTTCTGTTAGATGCAGATGGTTCAAAGGCTTTAGCCTATTTGATGGACGTTTTAAAAGAAACTTCAAAAGTAAACGACTAAGCATCCTACATCCCAGTCACAATTAACGGATTTGTGATGATTGGTAGGATTAAAGGACTAGTCTACGAATGCATATAAATACGAGTATTAAAAGCGTGTAGCCAATAAAGAAGGGAATGACAAAACTTTGGAGGTTAAAGACCAGCATCAGCGCCATCAACAATAGCTGAAACCCAAGTCCATACAAAGAAATGAGTGTCATAAACCACTTGGGGTAGGGTTTACTATACCTTGCATTTCTGTCCATATAATAAATGCACTTATCAAAACAGATATACAAAACATTGTAAATGGTATAAAACAACTTTACGCTTGCTTGACTTTCACCTGCAAAAGCCTTTGGTGTTGAGTTTTCAAAAATACGACTGGTTGAATCCCCTTGAACAGAATTGCGTAAAATTACATAATAGTAATTGTAGAGTGTCCCTTGAAGTTGAATTCCCAAAAAAGCAATTAGCATATAGATTATGGAAATTTCAGTAACGTACCAAAAGCTCAATAAGAAACAAAAGTTAAGCAATAAATCGGCTATTGAATCATAATAGCGTCCAACATAGGAAGGAGTTTTTTTTAAACGCGCTAACTCCCCATCGGCGGCATCCAAAATAGATTTTAAGAGTAAAAAAAAAGCGGCAGTGACCATGTATCCGTTTAACAAGAATCCGATGGCAATAAATCCAGTTATGACAAAAAGAGTCGTAATATGAATTGCGGTTAATGGGGTAAACTGTAGCTTACTAGCGATCCAATGCCCGGGTGTACGACCGTAGTCAGATAAATCTAAAAATTGATACTCTTTTGGAAGTTTGGCCATTTATAGTAGTAAAATACAGTGATAAAAATATGGTTAAAAATACATCGAATTTTACGTAATTAGGCTTTGGTGCTAAAAAAAGAATGATTTCCCCTTTATTGGGCCAATACAATGCCAATCATTGCTAAAATAAAATAAACGGCTATGGTTTTGGCTCCATCATAATTTTTAGCGACCCGCTGTCCAAACAAAAGAACCAACAAGGCAAGCGATCCAACAATAAGTCCAAGAAAACCCATAAAACGATTATTATTCAAGATAAAATCGACAATACCAACAAGGCACAATACGCCTGAAATTAATTCTAAAATTGTAACTGAAATCAATGCTACTGAAATTAACGGTGGTGGAAAAAAGGCTTTAAACAGGCCCTTCAAAAAAGCAAGGTTACCCTTGTAGTCAATGATCTTGTCCAATCCACTTTGAAGAAATACAATCAAAAAGAAAGCTAAAACGAAAAGAAAGGCGATGTTTTGTGGTGTCATAGCTCAAATCTACGAATTATAATTAGCACAAACCCCTTAATAAAAATCTACAACATTGGTTATGTGTTTTCTTATGCGGAGAAAGAGGGATTACTTCGTGATCTCAAAATAGTGAGAGATACAAGCATAAAAACCCACAACTTACGTTATGGGTTTCTTTTGCGGAGAAAGGGGATTCGAGGATATCATTTCACAAAAATAGCTAAGGCCCAAAAACACTTTATGATAATTTAATTCCCTACAGCATGTGGACTGATAGAGAGAGTGTAAATGCCATAAAGCAGGAGCTATATGAAGGCACTAGGGAAATTTTTAAAGAGGCGAGTATTGATCGAATGGTTAAGGGGGTAAAAAATAGAGGAGGTAAGGCCCCTGCAATCAATTGAGAATTTCCAATGCATGAAGTCGTTGCTTTTAGCGTTTGTTGAAACATTGCCTCAATAAGATACCGACAAATTTTAACGGACACTCAATATGAGCTGCAAATGGGTCATAGCAAAAAAATCAGTAATAAGCATTATGCCGATGAAGAACAAGTAGCCACAGGAGAACAAAAAGGGTTTATGGATACTTTCTTAAAGGCAAACTTGTAATACTCGGAAATTCCGTTAACTTAGGTAATAACATTGGTCAACAGCTCCAGTTCAAAAATAAGTCCTAGCATTTCGATATGCAGGTTTTATCAAAAATAAGTCCTTTCAAGAGGCAAGTTATGTAGTACAAACCCTTTAGGTTAAAAATACCTGAGGTAGCTCTTGCATTACATAACTTAATGGAATCAAAAAATAGATTCGACAGATTAGAACGGTTGCTCTCCGTTGTACTAGAGCAAATCTCAAAACTTCAAATTGAACGAGAATGGCTTGACAAATCCCAGCTAGAAACTTATTTGAATGTCCACGAGGACACAGCAGAAAAAATGGCTTACAGGGCGGGTTTAAAGCCTGACAGGAAGCAGTTTATTAATCAACTTTCTTGGGTGTGGAAACGCTCTGAAGTTGATGCAAAGCTCATATTTCCCCCTGAGAAATGGCGTGACGGTAATCTAAAGGATTTTAAAATTCCAAGGTTATGAGCAGTGCCGTTTTCATGGTTATTAAGGCTTTTTTTAGATAAATGGATGCCAATAGGTATTTAATTTATTGAATGAATCATATTAATTTAAACTACAAAAATATTTGATTTATAAAGAGGCGTTTTGAGTTATGGAAGCATATTTATTAATAGAGTTTTACCAATGCTGACTATCCATCGTAACGGTTTATTCAACAAATATTTAGTGATTATGATTATGAGAGAATAAATCCAAAAGGGGCTTTTAATATCCTTTGATGTAGGAGTAACAATTAAGAGAAGCGAAAGAGGAACAAAGATCATCATACCAGAGAAGTGGGATGAGAACGAAGATAGAATACTCCCAACAAGAGCAAGTAGATACGACAGAGGAATGGGCAAGAGAAGGTTTAGTAAAGATTTAAAGAGACTATCATTCAAGTTAGATAGGTTAAGTCCAACTGATAGTGAATACATCACAGAGAAAAACGAATTTGATAGTTATTATCATGGTCATATACTTATCAGAACTAAATTACCATTCAATACACGAGTATGTAGTCAAACTAAGGCGCCTATAATCATCATAGAAGCACTATCTTCTCACGTTGAGGTATGTGCTTACCAAGTAGAAAGCCGTTGGTTAGAGCACCCTAAAATCAATCAGGTTTATGTTAGAACTACTGATGGTAAATCAGGAGAAGTTTATTTCACAAGGGTATTTGCTCAAGAGTATTGGTTAGAGTATTTAGGTAAGACAGAACACAATTTGGGGCAAAAAGAAATATTTATAAGTAAGAACGATTAAAATAGAAATCAAATGGAAACATACATCTCAAAAAAGCAGTTTATGGAGCAGTATAACTTGTCCTTATCAAAGCTGGACCGTGCAATGAAAAGTGGAGACTTAAAGTTTATTAAGCTAGGAGCCACAGTTAGGTTTAGTCGAAAGAATATTGAGGATTACATAACGAAGTATTAACAGACATGCATATCTATAATAAATAAGCATTCTAAAGGTAGTAACATAGCCCTAACACCCTAACACATATTCTTCAAAACAAAAATAAATGTATATTTAAAAATATAAATAAAGTGAGGTTTAAAGTTTATTAAGTAGGGAAGCACAGCAAGGTTCAGTAAGCAACTTATTAAAATGCTTCTCCCTCTAAAGAACCATATTTTTAGAAGTTATAAAGTAGAAAAAATAATCAAGTACCTACTTAATCTAGGATGATTAACTCTGTATAATGTTTTTGTGTAAATTTGAATATGAGTATTACTCGTCTTTTATTATTTTTTTTATTTTCTCCATTTTGTTTATTGCAATCGCAAAATGCCACAAATACTTTCAATGATTTCACAATAGCAGATTGTGTAAGTACTCCATGCCAAGATATTGTTGTAGAGGGGGGGGGAGATGGACTTTCATTTAAATATATTGATTGTAACTGTAACACCACAGGGGTGTTCATACCCAAAGGGAAGGTATACGTTTTAAAAGCACTTGTTGGAACAATTGAAGTGGCTCAAGGAGCATTCAACCCTACCGGGTTAATTTCTCAGCCTGTGTCGAACACTCTTTATATCGAAGCCCTTGAAGAACTCATACAAACTTCATTTGGGAGTATTAGAAATGCGATTGATACTTCACAACAAAATATTTGTGCAGGTAATCGGCCTTCCGAGATAACAGGATATGACGGTCAGTTTTTTGATTTTGATGTATTCTATAGTTGGCTAAAAAGCACTGACAATATTAATTTCTCCTTAATTAGAGGAGCACGAGATAAAGACTATACGCCAGAAGTTTTAAATGAAACCACCTATTTTAAAAGACAAGTTTTTACAGCAGTAAGTACAGGGACTTATAGTGAAGTGGTTAAGGTTGCAGTATCCAGTTGCGACACAAATTGTATCATTAGTTCATCCATTACCCAAGGTTCAATAAGCCAAACAGTAACTCAAAGCACGTCGTTGTCTACTACAACCATTGATTTTACTTATACTTGCGATGACGCTCTAATTATTGAAGCTACGGGTCTGCCACCAGGGATAACAACTTTAATTAATGGTAATATTCTAACTCTATATGGCGAACCTTCAGATCAGGCTTCAGGGGTATACAGCTTTAGTGTCATCGCAAGCTCTACTTTAGACCTTACCACAAATACAGTTACTGGGACCATTGAAGTCCTAGAAAGGCCAAATGTTCCCACACAAATTCGACCTCATCTATTACCCAGTATCTTTTTAAGTCCACTTATTAAAGATAATGTCGGAGAAACATTCATAGGACCATTTAATGTAACCACTACACCTACCCTAAAAGAGGGACAAAAATATTACAACATCAAACACCAACAAGATGAAGAAAATTAAATTACTAGTTCTATTTACGATGCTTTCCATCAGCCAGGGAATGAGTCAAGAAGGATTTAATTATCAGGCAATTCTTTATGATACGAATGGAGATATTATAAGAGATACGACCGTATCTATACGACTAACCATTTCCGATCAAACACAGCCTTCCCAAGGCTTACAAAGTGCTTATGTAGAGTCTCATAGTGCAACCATTGGGAATGATGGCGTAGTGAACTTGATTATAGGAACAGGAAACGTAATTGGATCCAAACAGTTTAATGCTATTGATTGGAGTGATTCCCCTCTATACATTCAAAGAGAAGTAGATGCTGGTCAGGGTTTTCAAGTGGCAGGATATTCCAAAATTTTATCAGTCCCTGTAGCTCAATATTCGTTAAAATCAGGAGATTCTGATGTCATGTGGGTTAGGTCTAATACAAATTCAGAGACAATAACATATGACAAACAAGTAATTATAGGTAATCCTGACAATCAACTTGTTCCTCCATTAAAAGTTTATGGAACAGATAACGGACCTACTTCATCATCAATGGAAGTTTTTAGAAGTTCTTCCAGAAATAATGTCATTGGATTTACGACTTCAGGGTCTCCAACATTTGATAATTTGATTCAACCAGGTGAAACTATAAATTCCTCTGTTGGAATTCTGTCTCCAGGTTATTTTGATTCAAATGGACACACTTTTGTAATTGGCATGAAAAAAGGATCTAATGGAGTTTGGACTAATCCGTTCACAATTGAGTTTGGTGCTCCAACTGAAAGCCTATCAATAGAATCAGACGGTTTAGTAAGGATATCCGGTACGGTATCGGCTACTGCATTTAGGGGGGATGGTTCGGAGTTGACCAATATTTCAGGAATAAGCATGTTTGATACGAGGTCAAATGCCATTTTTAATGAACAAACCTCTAAAACTCCTTCTTTAGTTCTATCTCCCACAGATGACCCATCTACTACATTTAATGAAGAAACGGGACTTAGTGCTAATAATGTTATGATTGGAAACGGAAGTGGATATCGTTTAACGCAAGGCCATGACAATATTGCATTGGGTTATTCATCTTTAGCCTCTGTGACAAGCTCTTCTGGAAATATTGCAATAGGACCAAATACTTTAACAGAATTAGTTGCATTTCCCACAGCTAACTATGGAGGGGTTTACAATATAGCTTTGGGCTTGGGTTCATTGCAGAATCTAGTAACTGGTTCGGTCAATATTGGTATTGGTACTACCTCAATAAGGGATTTATCAGAAGGGACACATAATGTTGCCATGGGTGCAGGATCTTTAGAAAGACTTACAGAAGGAGACCAAAACACAGCCTTAGGAGGAGATGCCTTAAACCGCACAATGCTAGGATCAGCAAATACTGCAATCGGTTATCAGGCTTTACGCTATTCTAATCAGACAGGCGTTGTAACAGCTACCTTAGGAGATTTTTCATATCAAGCATCAATTGATAATACGGCAGTTGGGAAGAACGCAATGATAAATAATGTAGT
>CBFHVC010000039.1:0-2454 GCA_965659515.1 Candidatus Arcticimaribacter sp.
ATGCTGATGAAATAAGTGATGGAACGGACCCGAATGATCCAGACTCTGACGATGATGGCTTAAGTGACGGAGAGGAACGCAGTATAGGGACAGATCCTCTCGATCCAGACAGTGATGATGACGGGCTGAGTGATAGCGAAGAAGAAAGTCTAGGGACTGATCCTACTGATCTAGATACGGATGGCGATGGTACACCAGACGGGGAAGATGATTTTCCGCTGGATCCGGATGAAGACACTGACACCGATGGCGATGGCATAGGGGATAATACTGACACGGATGATGATGGTGACGGAATATTAGATACAGATGAAATTGCCGAAGGCACTGATCCGCTTGATCCAGACAGCGACGATGACGGGCTGAATGACGGGGAAGAAGACACCCTTGGGACCGATCCAAATAATCCTGATACCGACGGAGACGGAACCCCAGACGGAGAAGACGATTTCCCACTTGATGCAGATGAAAATACAGATACTGATGGCGACGGCATAGGCAACGAGGCAGATTTAGACGATGACAACGACGGAATATTAGATACAGATGAAATCGCCGATGGCACTGATCCACTTGATCCTGATACCGATAACGATGGCGTTGACGATGGGCAAGAAGCACAAGACGGTACTGATCCGCTTGATCCAGATTCTGATGATGATGGTTTAACCGATGGCGAAGAAGATACCATAGGAACCGATCCGTTAAACCCAGATACCGATGGTGACGGTACGCCAGATGGCGAAGATGATTTCCCCTTAGACCCTAATGAGGATACTGATACAGATGGGGATGGCATAGGAGATAATACCGACGCAGATGATGACGGAGATGGTGTTTCTGATGTAGATGAAAGGGCAGATGGAACCGATCCGCTTGATCCGGATTCTGATGATGATGGGTTAAACGATGGCGAAGAGGAAGAAGCAGGAACAGATCCGTTAAACCCAGATACCGATGGTGACGGTACGCCAGATGGCGAAGATGATTTCCCCTTAGACCCCAATGAAGACACCGATACAGACGGTGATGGGATAGGCGATGAAGCAGATTTAGACGATGATGGAGACGGTGTTTCTGATACCGACGAAATCACCGAAGGCACTGATCCTTTGGATGCAGATTCAGACAACGACGGCTCCGATGACGGAGAAGAACGCGATCGCGGTACCGATCCCAATAATCCTGATTCTGACGGTGACGGCACTTTAGATGGGCAGGATGATCTACCCTTTGATGCAGATGAAAATACAGACACTGATGGAGACGGCATTGGCGATAGAAGGGATACTGATGATGACAATGACGGTCTTTTAGACACTGAAGAAGTTGCATTAGGCACCGACCCGCTTGATCCGGACACAGATGGAGATGGGGTGAAGGATAGCCAAGATGCTTTTCCGTTAGATCCAACAGAAAGTTTAGATTCAGATGCAGATGGCATTGGAAACAATCAGGACACTGACGATGATAATGATGGCTATGCAGATCAAGTAGAAAATAGGGAAGGAACAGATCCGCTAGATGCCAATGATCGCCCGCTTGACGATGATCAAGATGGAATTCCAAATAGTGAAGATGATGACGCAAATGGCGATGGCTTTACCGACGAAGAATTGTTTGTTTCTGAAGTGTTAACCCCTGGCGTAAATGGTCCAGAGGCTACTTGGCAAATCATTAACCTAGAGCAATATCCAAATGCTTTAGTAAAGGTTTATAACCGAAACGGTCAATTGGTTTTTGAAATGCTTAATTACAGGAATGATTGGGCGGGGATTTACCAAAAAACTGGGGCCTTATTACCAGCGGGTTCTTATTATTATCGCATTGATCTGGGTAATGGGGAAACCCAAGATGGCTGGTTGTATTTAAGCTATTAAAATGGGACGTTCCTTAACCACCTTTGGGCAAGTCATTCAATGGGCTGCAAACGCACAAATAGAGCTGCTAGAAGCCTACACTTTACAGTGGGGTTTTGCATGTAAAGCAGATATTTGGGAAAACTATAGTCGATTGGTGAATGCAGAACTACCTTTGTTGGTTGATAGGGCAATTATTGATGCAAAAACGATCGTGCAACTCAGCGCTTTCTTAACCGATCCGCAACAAAAGTATCACTTAGAAATGAGTACAGACGAAATGGCTTTGTTGTTTTTAGATTTTTTAGAAAAGCACTAACTTGTTGATCATGAATTAATTTGACGAGCATGAGAGCCATTGTTCTAGGAATCCTTTTCTTTTCCCAATTAAGTTGGGCACAGATCGACTTATCTCCTTATGAGATGACCATCATTTCTGCAACAGCTTTTGCTCCAGCGCAAAAAGAAATGGATCAATTGGAATTAAGTTTTGAAGCACAAAAATGGCCAATACAAGTACTTCGCTATGCCTTGTTTCGATTACGACAAAACCCTTATCTCGTAAGTACTTTTTACATTCAACTTACCATTATAC
>CBFHVC010000039.1:2553-4802 GCA_965659515.1 Candidatus Arcticimaribacter sp.
ACCCAGACCAATCCAAGCAAATAATAGTTCCGGTTCCTGTGAACGAATTTTACATCAAAGCGTTTAAAACAGAAGAAGGCTTTAATGATAATTATTACGGTTTCTTAAGTGACACCTATGAGTGGATTTTAGACGGTCTCTAGATAGGTCCTAAGTTGATCATTTTCAAAAAGAAGTTCAGCAGGTTGTTCTTTTCCAATGCGAAACATCGCTAAGGCCAATTCTTCTGAAGTAATGCTCATTTTTTTACCAAGCCGCTTTAAAAGAGGATATAACTTTCGGCTTAAAACATAGGTAAAATTGGGTTCTTTTCTGGGCTGAACAGGATAAATATAGCTTGGGCGACAGGCATAAAATTTATCCCCCAAAAGCGCAGCTAGCTGATTTTCAACCTTTCCTTTATCTAAGGCAAACATCAACTTACTTTTCTCTTTTCGATCGGCTCCTTGACCACTTAATAGTACAAACCGACAAGCTTGCTTTTTTTGATATAGCACATTTGCTAATGCCAAAGGGTAGTCTACCGTAATCGTGCGAAATAAATCGCGCGCTACCGTACCTGTATACACCCCAAGACAGTAGTACACCACTTCAATATCTTTTAATAGGGCGTCATGCTTGCTGTAATCTAGAAAATCTTCTACCACAATTTCTTTGTATTTAGGATGATTTAAGTTGGTTGTTTTTCGCACCAAACCCAAAACTTCTTGAACAGCAGTATCTTCGAGACAGTGCTGTAAAATCAGCTGACCAATCATTCCAGAAACGCCAGTAATAAGTACTTTTTTCATTTATTGACAGTATTCTTCTCCAGTTGAAAAGGCATCGTATACACTTTTAGTCACCTCTCCGCTCAAGCGATTATCAGGCAAGAATGAGGCATTGTCATTTTCTGTGGAAACATCAAAACTATAGTTTGCATCCAAGATAAAAAAATAGCGCCCATCTCGATCTACTTTATCGAAAATCTCTCCACAACGTTCAGGGGTTGTGCAGTTACTTATAAAGAGTGAAAAAAGGAATATAAATAAAACGGGACGCATAGGGATAAGGTACAAACTTTAAGCGATTGAAGCGAAAATATAATGCATTTCTGTGGCAATCTCGATAGACTTATTCAAATAAGCCTCCTGTTCTTTTGGCGTGCCATCAAAGGCTTTAGGGTCTTTATAGCGAACCGGAATACGTTCTTCTGCGCCGGGGATAAAAGGACAATTTTCGTCTGCATGCGCACAGGTCATTATAGCGGCAAATTCTTTAGAAGGACTAGAAGGATCATCATAAAGTTTTGAGAAAAATACACCAAAATGGGTGCCTTCCATGTCAATGCTGTAGTGGGGATTGTCTTCTGCTGTTTTTTCAGTAGTAACCGAAAAGCCTTGCGCTAAAAGGGTGTTGATAACGCGTTCGTTACAAGCGGTTACTTCTACTCCCCCAGAATAGGTATTACAATCAATGCCATGAAAGTTGGCCATGACTTTTGCCCACAATTGCGAAAATTGACTTCTTCTGGAATTATGGGTACAAATAAAGTTGAGGTGAATCGGTTTGTTTTGTGTTTTTTTCGCCTGAATATAATTGATTAATGCCGTCAATTCTGTTTTGCGCCCTGTTGTAAGCTCATTTAGGGGAAGTTGTTCAACCAGTTGTTTTAATGCTTTATCCATGGCACAAAAATACAATAGTACGGAACAGCTTAGTCTATTTTAACCAATAAGAAAAGGTTAATTATACTTGCTTGTGCAAACGCATAATAATTAAACACATGCTTAGCATTCCTATGGCAGGAAGACTTTTAAGTAAAGGATCTGCGACTTTTAAATGCATGGCAATGGCGCCTAACATTAAAACAATAATAATTTGGACAGAAGGAAGAACGGTTTGTTTTACCCTTAAGCCAAAAAATAAAGCGAGTGCAGCAAGTAATTTTATCCCTCCAATGAGGTAAAAAATTGGCTCACTTAAGCCATACGCAAGAAATTCTTCTTTAAGTGAACCAGCGGTACTCCCGCGATAAGGGGTCGCTTGATTCATTCGTAAAAGCCATACATTAAAAATGGTCCCAGAAACAAGGACAATGAAGAGACGATAGATCCAAATCATACTATAGTATTTATTTTATGGTTGTTTTTTTCCCATCTTGATCAATCGTTACAAAAACGATGTCGCAGGCGCAGTTATCTTTCTTCACTTGTTCAATTAGATTCTCGCTAGAGACCTTTACATGGATGCGCATAGAGGTTTTGCCC
>CBFHVC010000039.1:4901-10122 GCA_965659515.1 Candidatus Arcticimaribacter sp.
AATCAAAGTGGCAGTCAAAAAGACCAAATCCCCAATATGGATGGCTTTTAAAAACTCAATGTCATCAACAAATTTGGTGACACAGTTCTTTCCAGCATATCGAACTGCTAAGGCATAGGCGACTTCATCGATCCATTTCATTACATTTCCTCCATGCACATTTCCGTGATAATTCACGTCGGTTGTTTGTGCTAAAAAGGACATGCTTAGCGTTTCATTTTTCATATTTTTATCAAGTTAGCATAAATTCTTCAAAAGTGCGTTTAACCTGAATAACAAAATTCTCTAGGTCTTAGAAATCCGTTTATCTTTGAACCAAGTATAAGAAACATGAAAAATATTACAGTTATTGGAAGCGGTACAATGGGAAGTGGTATCGCCCATTGTTTTGCGCAGTTTGGGTTTAATGTAAATCTTGTCGATTTATCACAAGAGGCTTTAACGCAAGCGTTGGTGAAAATCGAATCCAATCTAGCGCGACAGCTGAAGAAAGCGATTTTAACTGAGGAGGAGAAAACCCTTGCCCTTGAAAGAATTACAACCTTCACTTCTTTAGAAGAAGGGGTAAAAGGGGCAGAGCTGGTGATTGAAGCCGTGTCAGAAAATCAAGCAGTAAAAGCCAAAATCTTTCAGCAGCTAGACGAACTAACTTCGGCCGATTGTATTTTGGCCACCAATACTTCTTCTCTTTCGATAACAAAGATTGCTGCTTTTACCAAGCGCCCAGCCAAAGTTATTGGAATGCATTTCATGAATCCAGTCCCAGTGATGCGTTTGGTTGAAATTATTAAAGCACATCAAACCGATGATGCTACGGTAGCGGCCATTACAGCGCTAACCACTCAAATAGAAAAAGTCCCTTTAGTCGCTGCCGACTATCCTGGCTTTGTAGCCAACCGTATTTTATTGCCGATGATTAACGAGGCTATAGAAACCCTATTTCAAGGCGTAGCAGAGGTTGAAGTGATTGATGAGATGATGAAACTAGGCATGGGTCACCCAATGGGCCCCTTGCGATTAGCCGACTTTATCGGTCTAGATGTTTGTCTTTCGGTATTAGAGGTTTTGCATCAAGGTTTTGGAAAAGACAAATATGCGCCTTGCCCTTTGTTGCGCAATATGGTTGCTGCAGGAAACTTAGGCATGAAAACAAAACGTGGTTTCTATGCTTATAGCGACAAATCTAAACAGCCCATCCCGCTAAAATTTTAACCCAGATTTGATTTGATCAAAGGAAACTCCTCTCACTTTGTCTTATTAAACCTATCGGTCTTATTTATAAGTACCTCAGGGGTTTTAGGGAGATGGATAGCCCTTCCGCCAACGGTAAGCATTTTTTTGCGAAGCTGTATTGCAATTCCTCTGCTCATCTTGGTGTTAAGCCTCAGTAAACAATCGTTAAGGGATGTTTTTCAATGGCAACCAAAGTTGGTGTTAGCGGGGATATTAATGGGGGTGCACTGGGTAACTTATTTTTATGCCTTACAGTGGTCTAATGTGGCCATTGGAATGCTTTCGCTTTTTACGTATCCCGTAATTACAGCTTTTTTAGAGCCTTTATTTTTCTCAACATCTTTTGAAAAGCGGCATTTATTAATAGGTGCTTTAACCCTTTTGGGCATTTATTTTTTAGTTCCTTCTTTTGCGCTAGCACAAACCCACGGTTGGGCATTAGCCATTGGGGTGTTTTCTGCTTTTTGTTATGCTTTGCGTAACCTTTTGCTTAAAAATGCGGCGCAAAAGCAAAGTGGTCTTCAATTAATGTTATTTCAAGTTATCATTATTGCTTTGTGTTTTTCTCCTTTTATGTCGCTAGCAAAACTGGAGCAGAGTATTCCATTTTGGTGGGCACTTCTTTTTCTAGCACTTTTTACTACCGTGATAGGGCACAGCATGTTTTTGCACAGCTTAAAGCATTTTTCTGTCACAACGGCCAGTTTAATGTCGAGTGTAAATCCTTTGTATGGTATTTTAATTGCCTTTATTTTTTTAAATGAAATTCCACATTGGGGCGTTTACATTGGCGGTAGCCTAATTATTTTCGCCGTTTTATTTGAAAACAGGTTTTCCCGCTAATCAAATCGTTATAAAAAACACAAAGTGTTATATTTTATTTAACTGAAAAAAAATTAAGGAGAGAATTTTATTATGCAAGAATAATAGTTTACTTTTGAAAAGAAGATAATAAGTAGTAACCCTTAAAAAAAAGGATATGAAAATACTCGTATGTATTAGCCACGTACCCGACACCACGTCAAAAATCAATTTTGTCGAAAACGACACAAAGTTTGACACTACCGGAGTACAGTACATTATTAATCCAAACGATGAGTTTGGTTTAACGCGTGCCATGTGGTTAAAAGAAAAAGCAGGAGCAGAAGTAGATGTAGTGAATGTAGGAGGAGCTGAAACAGAGTCAACCCTTCGCAAAGCTTTAGCCATTGGTGCAGACAAAGCGATACGTGTAAATACCGCTGCGGTTGACGCAAGTCAAGTGGCCAAAGAAATTGTTGCAGTGATTCAAAACGATCAATATGATTTAATCATTGCAGGAAGAGAATCCATAGACTACAATGGCGGGATGGTTCCTGGAATGATTGCCGCAATGCTAGACCTTAGCTATGTGAACAACTGTGTTGGTTTAGAAATTGATGGAGATAAGGCAACCGCTGTGCGTGAAATTGACGGTGGAAAAGAAACAGTATCGACCAACCTGCCCCTTGTGATAGGAGGCCAAAAAGGTTTAGTAGAAGAAAGTGACTTGAAAATCCCGAATATGCGTGGTATTATGATGGCGCGAAAAAAGCCGTTAAATGTCGTTGAATCTACTGGTGCAGCTGCCCTATCGGCAATAACACAATTTGAAAAACCCGCTCCAAAGGGAGAAGTAAAGCTTGTTGATGCAAATGACGTAGATCAATTAATCGATCTATTACACAAAGAAGCAAAAGTAATTTAACCATAAAAAAGTAGAGAAGATGTCTGTATTAGTCTATGCCGAAACCGAAGCAGGTAAATTAAAAAAAGTTGCTTTTGAAGTAGCTTCATATGGAAAAGCAGTTGCTGACCAAATGGGAACAGAAGTAATTGCCCTAACATTCAATGCTGAAGATGCCAGCGCCCTGGGGAATTACGGGGTAAGTAAAGTAATGAACATCAATGCTGAAGGTAGTTTTGATGCAAAAATATACGCAAGTGGTATCCAGCAAGCTGCTACTGCAAATGCGGCCAAAGTGGTCGTCGTAAGTTCTAGTGCCGATAGCCGTTATCTTACGCCACTATTAGCAGTAGGTCTTGAAGCCGGATATGCCACAAATGTTGTTGCTGCTCCGTCTAGTCTTGCACCTTTTACAGTAAAACGTACCGCTTTTACCAACAAGGCTTTTACCCAAACAGAAATTACTTCTGAGGTAAAAGTAATTGGGGTTTCTAGTAATGCCTTTGGTCTTGTAGAAAACGAAACAGCTTGCACCGTAGAAGATTTTTCCCCTAGTCTTGCCACATCAACCATTACGGTAGATGCAGTAGACAAGGCGACAGATAAAGTAACCATTGCAGATGCTGAGGTAGTTGTCTCTGGTGGACGTGGTTTAAAAGGACCAGAAAACTGGCATTTGATTGAAGATTTAGCCGACACCCTTGGTGCTGCTACAGCTTGCTCTAAGCCCGTATCTGACATGGGTTGGCGCCCGCATAGTGAGCACGTTGGCCAAACAGGAAAACCGGTTGCTTCTAATTTATATATCGCCATTGGTGTTTCTGGGGCAATCCAGCACTTGGCAGGAATCAACTCCTCTAAAGTAAAGGTGGTGATCAATAACGATCCAGAAGCCCCTTTCTTTAAAGCAGCAGACTATGGAATTGTTGGGGATGCTTTCGAGGTTGTACCTCAGTTAATTGAAAAGCTTAAAGCCTTTAAAGCGCAAGCTTAAGCTTATTTGATATCTAAAAAAAAGGCGATGTTTATCATCGCCTTTTTTTATGCCAAAATATCCCGTATTTTAGACAGATGAAGCCTGCAATTAAAAGGTACTCTTTTGGCCTGCTTAAGAACAAAAAAGAAGTCACAGCTTATGTTTTAAGCAATAGCCACGGCTTGGAGGTAGAAATTCTCAATTACGGCGGGATTATCCGTCGTTTGTCATTACCTGATCGAGAAGGTAAAATGGCCAACTGTGTTCTGGGTTATGACCAAATTGAAGATTATGAAGAAAGAAGCCCCTATTTTGGGGCGATTGTTGGTCGATTTGGCAATCGTATTGCCCATGGAAAGTTTATGCTTGATGGAATAGAATATAGGCTAGCGAAAAATCATGGTAATCACCATTTGCACGGGGGAGAAAAAGGCTTTGATAAAGCCATTTGGCAAGTTCAAGAAGACATCACAAAAGAAGGAGTGGGTTTAATTTTAACCCACATTAGCCCACATATGGAAGAAGGTTATCCCGGAACGTTAACCACACAAGTTAGTTATCGTTTAACCCACCAAAACCAGCTTACCGTCGATTATAAAGCCCATACAGATCGTCCTACTGTTTTGAATTTAACCCAACACAGTTATTTCAATCTATCTGGGAATCCCCAGCAAAACTGTTTAGACCACTATTTATCGATAAAGGCAGCACATTTTTTAGCGGTAAATGATGAGATGATCCCTACGGGGGAAAAAAGATCGGTTCAAAACACCCCTTTTGACTTTAACCGCTCAAAGAAAATTGAAGCAGCGATTGCATCAGCCGACGAGCAGTTGCTTATTGGGCAAGGATTTGACCATTGTTATTGTTTTTCCCATAAAGCACAACAGTTATCGGCAGTAGCGCATCTTTCCCATCCAGAAAGTGGGCGAAAAATCGATGTGTATACCACTTCATCAGGGATGCAATTATATACTGCAAATCATTTAGCCGCCCCTTTTGTTCCCCATGGCGCAGTGTGTTTAGAAACCCAAAGCTATCCAGACAGTCCTAACCAAAAAGCCTTTCCCACTACCATTCTAAGGCCCGGAGAAATTTTCACTTCTTCAACCCATTTTCATTTTTCTATAGTTAAAAATACCTAATATGAAACAACCGCTCGTCTCTCCTTTAGATCGAAATGCCACGCCACAAGCCGAAGAAATGGCCCAATTTTATGAAGAAACCTTGGGTTTTACGCCCAACAGTTTGTTTACCATGATGCATCGCCCGCGTATTGCCAAAGCTTTTTTAGAAATGAATCAAGC
>CBFHVC010000039.1:10221-11402 GCA_965659515.1 Candidatus Arcticimaribacter sp.
CAGAATTACGGGTTGCCGCTATTGCGAAGCACACGCGATTCGTGCAGCCGAACGTTACGGGTCTTCTGCAGATCGCATGAATCATATCTGGGAGTATAAAACCTACCCCGCTTTTACCGAAGGGGAAAGGGCAGCTTTTGATCTTGCCATTGCGGCTTCTCAAGTGCCTAATGCCGTTGACGATACCTTAGCCGAAAATGCCCGTCAGTATTGGAATGAGGGAGAAATTGTAGAAATAATGGGCGTGGTCGCATTATTTGGTTATCTCAATAGATGGAACGATAGTATGGGTACCCAATTAGAAGAAGCTGCTGCAACTTCTGCACAAGCCATTTTAGGGGATAAAGGCTGGACTAGGGGCAAACACCAATATTAAATTAGTTCCCTGCCTATGGGCTCCCAAAAAGACCTGCGCCCAATTCGATCCAAATAAAAAGAAACAGCAATAGTAAGCGCAGTAAGATGCCCTTCTTTTTTTGTAAAAAAAATTTTCATCATGTTTCTTTAAGATGAGCAAAAAAGGGTGATCTTGTCTTTGACAGAAAAATGAGCCGCAATTTTTGACCAAACCATAGAAATTATTTTCCAAGTATAATTATCTTTCCGATAGGTTAATACGACAATACTATGATTGATTTATTTTTCGAAGGAGGCATCTTGTTTATGGGCCTTTTGACCCTTCTTTTTGCAGGGGTAATTTATGCTGCAAGTAAACAAAAAAAATCCCTTAAGCTTTTTGGTATCCTTGCCTTAGCAGTGGGAGTATTAGGCCAATTACTAGGTATTTTTCAGCTTTACGAAGGCATTGTTTCTATGGGAGGTGAAATAAGCCAGAGCATGCTAGCGGGTGGTTTAAGGGTAAGTTCAATCACCACCATCTATGGCCTGCTGATCTATTGTATTTCCTTGCTTATTCGATTGTTTTTTTCTTTAAAAGCCTAAGCATAAATCGTCAATATATTTCTCTACGCTAAAGGGCATCTGCGAAGGCCTTGATGTGCTCTAGTACTTGCTGATGCAACTCTGGTAGTTGAGCAGGGAAAAGCCCTTCTCCGGCGTGTATTGTGCCTTTTAAAACAGTAAGTGCGCTTTCTACGCCAGCCTTTTGTAGTTTGTTGTGATAGGCCTCGCCCTCATCTCTTAAGGGGTCAAGTTCATTTACATAAATGACATGCGGAGGC
>CBFHVC010000039.1:11501-14048 GCA_965659515.1 Candidatus Arcticimaribacter sp.
TTTTGTAGTTTGTTGTGATAGGCCTCGCCCTCATCTCTTAAGGGGTCAAGTTCATTTACATAAATGACATGCGGAGGCAAACCAGCCAAGTTTTCTTTTTTTGCGTGATATGGCCAGGCCAAAGGATTTTTGCTTGAGTTGCCATCATAGAGGCTAGCCATGATATTCATTGCTGCGAGATTGATCAGGTATTTGTCGTTTTCTAATAAAGAGGGGAGATTACTTTGGGGGGCTGTTCCATATAAATTAGAGATGTATGGGCATTGTGCAAAAACACCATCAATTAGCTCAAGTGCTTTGTTTTGTTGGGCTTTTAAAGCAGTGGCAAGACTTAGATTACCTCCGCCAGATTCACCGGAAATAATTATTTTCGAAATGCCAAGTTGCTCTTTTTGTCGATGTACCCATTTTAAGCTGGCATAGCAATCGTTCAGTCCAGCTGGGAAAGGGTGATTTCCTAAAACACCTCCTATATTTCTAAATTCAACTCCAATAACGATGAGCCCTTTTGCGGCTAGACTTTGCCTCCAATGTACATAATTAAGATCGGCGGCAGTCAAAAGGGCCATTCCACCCCCGTGAAGATGCAAAATTGCAGGTAATTTTTGGGTTATTGTTGTGGGTTGACTAATGTGGAGGACAATGTCATTTCCATCTTCTCCTTGGATGACTTGCTGTTGTTCTTTTACTTTTTCTGGCAAAGGCAAACTAGAAAACACAATGTTTGACAGGGCTTGAAATAAAGGTTCCCGAGCTTTAATGAAGCCAAGTTTTTTTTCCTTTGAATCGGTATTTTGAATGAGTGGGTCTAGGGCTTCTCCATCTAAACCAAATTTTTTTAACACGGCTGCAAGTCGAGGATCAAGTCTTGCATCATTTTTTAATAGCATTGATGTGTTTTCCTTTAAAGGTTGTTGCCAAACAAGATACAAAATCAAAGGGATAACGATTGTTTTTTTCTTTCCCCAAAAAACCCCTCTATCAAGAGGGGTTTCTATCGAATAAGTAAAAGAATAATTGTTTTATTGTTTCATGGCAAAACCAATGATTTCCATTACTACACGGGTATTAAATCCATCGGGATTAATTTCGCCCATTTTTGTTTTTGTTAAGACCGCTTGATCAATACTACCGCCATAGGAAAGGTGATTCATGGCATCAGAGCGTTTGTCGAATCCATCCCAAGTTAAGACAGTTGAATAGCCTTTAGCATGTGGATCAATTTTACTGGCCATTCCCCAAGAAGTCATGCCTGTACTGGCCATGCTCTTTTTAAAGTAGGGCTTCCATAGTGCGGTGTTTTCTTTTACAAAACCATCGAGATCCTTTGGCGTTGCATAGTTGAAAATCACATATTTTGCATTGCCGGAAATCCGATCTTCTGTTTTCCAAAATTGATGAATAACCGCATTAGAAATATTCATGGTCGCTTTTGATTGATCTCCTTTTGCCCACCAACTAGATGGGGTGTCAAAGGCTTTCTCTGGAGAGGCAAAGCCAGTAATGAAGACATGGGTGGGCTCTGTTTCTGCTACCCCAATAGTATTGACGCGGCGCAATAACACCCAGTATTCAATCTCACCGGCATCGACTGCTTTCTGTGCAATTTTTTGCCAGTACTCCGTTTCAAGCTTTTCAAATTCTGCCACATTTGCTGCGGTAACATGGCGATAATGCGCGTTGAACACTTCTTGGGCTGAAACTAAGGCAGCAGTGAATAATAAACTAAGGAATAATAGTTTTTTCATTTTAAATTGATTTATGATTATCCCTAAAGATAAAAAATCATTTTTTAAACGATTATTAATTGCACTTTAAAAGTTAAGTTGACTGTGTTTCAAAATGAAAAAAAGCTTCAATGGGTAGTTCAAAAAGTTGCCCCATTTTAAAAGCCGTGGGTAAACTGGGATCAAATTTTTCTTTTTCAATCGCATTAATTGTTTGGCGCGACACCCCAATGATTTCTGCCAGTTGCTCTTGGGTTAAGCCTTTTTCTTTTCGCAATTGGCGTACTTTATTCTTCATAAATACTTCTTTCTATTGATCAACAAGCTAATGAAATAGGTGAGTCCAACAAACATGACTAAAACCCCTATTTCAGCATCGCTGTGGATCAAGTTAGTTTGGTCTAAAAGGGAGTAACTCAAGCCTACTACAACGGTTGCCCCCAGGGTGAGTCCCATAGCTTCGGCGTGAATTTTTTGTTCTAGTTCGTCATACTGACGAAACAGTTTTACATTGGCAACAACCATTAAGCCTCCATTGATAAGATTAATTAAAATAGCGAGGAGGGTTAAGTTTTTATTTTCTTCCCATATATAAAGAGGGCCAAAGGTCGCAAGGGCCATGGTCGCGACCCAGGTCCAGGTCCAGAGGGCTAATTGTAGGGTGCGCTTCTTTCTTTCTTTGTTCATTTTGTCAAGTTTATTTGACAAAGATACTAAAGAATTCTAAATGTCAAGTTTTATTTACATTAATAAAAGAAGTATACTTTATTTAAGACCCTTTTCTCACTTGCAATAGGCAGCTGTTTATTGACAGTGTACA
>CBFHVC010000040.1:0-12786 GCA_965659515.1 Candidatus Arcticimaribacter sp.
TCTTAACTAGCCCAAAAGCGATAGAAAAGATGAATAGTTTTTTTCGATTTTCTTTTTTCATAATCCACTAATATAGCTCCCTAGCGCGTCTTTAAATTGAAAGCCTTCTAAAGTACGGTATTTATTCAAGCGTTTGTTGGCTTCAAGTCCCCACAATAAAAATTCCATCATAAAGTGCGTGTCTTCTTTTGAACAATCTGCTTGATGCGTTTCTAGAATATTTTTAATATCAGGAATATTTTCAAGTGTATCCTTATATAAGCCATCGTCTAGGGTGTCTTCTAAAAAGAGTTCATTATCACTAAAGAACCAGCCCAATAGCTTGTCATAAGGGCCTTCTTCATCTTGTTTTTCAAGTTTCTTTATCTCTGGAAAATAGTCCGGAAAAAGTGTTTTACAGGCTTGTGAGATCAAGTGATAAGAGATTTGTTCTGCTCCTTCTTGCTCCCCTTCATAAACCAATTCTACTTTCCCGTTAATGGCAGGAATGATGCCTAAAAAATCAGACATACGAAGGCAAGTGTTTTCTTCTCCGTTGATTAAGATTCTGCGTTCAGCAGTACTGATGAGGTTTTCAAAAGCGGTGATACTCATTCGCGCACTTACGCCACTTTTTGCATCGACATAATCGCTTTTACGGGCCTCAAAGCCTATTTGCTCTAGGATATCTCGGGCGAGTTCTGGGATATGAATTTTCGCCGCAGTGCCTTCTTCCATTTTTACTTCTTGGGCCGTAATGGCTTTCGCAATTTCTCGACTGTGGGGGTAGTGGGTAAGAATTTGTGAGCCTATTCGATCTTTGAGGGGCGTAACGATGCTTCCGCGATTGGTGTAGTCTTCTGGGTTAGCGGTAAAGATGATTTGTGTTTCAATGGGCAGGCGCAATTTAAAGCCGCGAATTTGAATTTCTTTTTCTTGTAAAATGGAAAATAAAGCGACCTGTATTCTAGCCTGTAAGTCGGGTAATTCGTTTAACACAAAAATACAACGGTGCGCACGCGGGATCATCCCAAAGTGTATCACCCGTTCATCGGCATAAGAGAGTTTTAAGTTGGCTGCTTTAATGGGATCAACATCTCCAATTAAATCGGCTACGGTTACATCTGGGGTCGCCAGTTTTTCAAAAAAGCGTTCATCGCGATGCAGCCAGTTAATGGGGGTTTTATCTCCGTGTTGTGCAATGAGTGCTTTGGCCTCATGACTAATTGGAGCCAAAGGATCATCGTTAATTTCAGAGCCTGCCACTACGGGAATCCATTCGTCTAACAATTGGGTCATTTGACGGGCCAAACGGGTTTTGGCTTGCCCCCGCAAACCGAGTAAATTAATGTTATGCCCAGATAGAAGTGCGCGTTCTACATCTGGAATAACCGTATTTTCATAGCCGATTAAGCCATCAAATGTTTTCACCCCATCGCGTAGGCGCTGGCGTAAATTATTGGCCAATTCATCTTGAATACTTTGTGGCGTATAATCTGTTTTTTTTAGGGCGCCAAGGGTAGTAATGTTGGGTGAACTCATAGTGGGATTTTCGTTATTCTAAGCGTTTTTTTCTGTTTTTTTCATAGTCTTCAAAGATCATTTCGCCTAAGCCTTTAAGTCCTGTAAAAAAGGCTTTTCCGCGGTTTGCTTCAGTAAAAGTGCGTATAAACTGTTGCAGATAGGGATCTTGAGCAATCATAAAAGTGGTGATGGGGATGTGCAGTTTTTTGGCCTGTCGCGCCATATTATAGCATTTTTCAACAATGCTATCGTCAAGACCAACACTGTTTTTATAATAGCTTCCATCGGGGAGTTTTAAGCAACTGGGTTTCCCGTCGGTAATCATAAAGATTTGTTTGTTGCTGTTCTTTTTACGGCGTAAAATATCCATGGCCAATTCCAGTCCAGCAACCGTATTGGTATGATAGGGGCCCACCTCAAGATAGGGAACTTCTTTTAGGGAAATGGGCCAGGCGTCGTTTCCAAAAACCAAGATGTCTAGGGTGTCTTTTGGGTATCGTGTAGTGATCAATTCTGCCAAAGCCATGGCCACTTTTTTTGCCGGCGTAATGCGATCTTCTCCATAGAGAATCATGCTGTGGCTAATATCGATCATTAAAACCGTACTCATCTGGGTTTTAAAAAAACTGTCTTCTACGACTAGATCGTCATGTTGCAGTGTAAAATCATTTCCCACAGACCGAATTTGAGCATTTTTAATGCTTTGGGTCATATCAATTTTCTCCAGGGCATCACCAAATTGATAGGCCTTAAATTCTCCGGTATTGTCTTCACCTTGACCTGTTTTCTTGGTTTTGTGGTTCCCCGAATGGGATTTTTTTAGTTTCCCAAAGATTTGCTTTAGGGCGTGTTCCCTTAAAAGCTTTTCTGTTTTGGGCGTAAGGGCCATCCCATCGCCTTTTCCTGACCCATTACCTTTGGGCTGAATATAGGATTTTTGCAAGAGGTCTTCTACAAAATCATCGATGGTATAGTCTTCGTCGGTCAATTGATATTCGCGGTCCAACTCACGCAACCAGTCAATGGCCTCGTCAAAATCCCCAGAAGTATGGGTGATTAATTCCTTAAAAATCTCAAACAAGCGCTCAAAGGGTGTCTGCTCCTTGGCTCGGTGTTTGGTAAACCGTATTCCAAGGGAGGTGATTTCATATTTCATAGCCCTTAAAAGTACGGATTTTTACCTAAAAAGAAGGCATTAATTTAGGTTAAGAACAAGGCGTCCAGTAACTGTTCTTCCTAATCGGGGAAAGCCAGGTAAGGCGCGAAAACGATTGTTTAATAGATTAATGGCGGCCAATTCAAAGCGCAAAGATTCATTCAAATCAAATCCAAGGCTTAGATCAATCAAATTTTTGGCGGGTACCTGGCCCGGAAAAACAGCACTGTTAGAGGTAAAGGCATCATCCCATTGGTAATTTAAATTGGCGTCAAATATATTTTTAGCGTTGTAATTCAACCCCAGGCGCACCTTGTGTGTGGGAAAGGCAGCGTCGCCAGGGTTGTCTTTGTCTATCGCAAACCAGGTATAGTTGCCTTGAAAGCCTACCTGATCTGTAGCAAAAAACTTAAAGTTGAATTCTGCACCATAGTCTTCGTTAACCCGATTTTCGTCAATGGATAAGTAACCTAAAGTCAAACGAGGAATGGCAGCTGTATTTTCTTCTATTTGAACAATTCCATGGAAGGGTAAACCTGCTTGTGAAAGGGATTGAAGAAAGCCTTCTCCCCCTTGCGAATAAGCGGTATTCAATTGACTCCCTAAGCTTTGTGCAATTGCAGCTGCTTCAGCAGGACTATTGCCTAAGTTTACAAGTCCTTGCTCAAGTAAATCTTCAGCACTATTTTGAACGGATTGTCCTAAATTTTCGGGTAAATCTTTGATGTTAACTACAGGTGTGATTTGTCTAAAAGTTGCTCCTCCTTTACGGCGAAAATAATAAACATCTATGCCATAGGAGAAACGGTTACCTATAACACCCTTGTAGCCAAACTCATAAGAGGTAAGAAAGCTAAGTAAGTTACCTTGCCCACCAACTGGTGCTAAAGGTTGTCCGTCCGTCGTAAGGGTGTCTACTGGGGTGAATTGCCCATTAGGAATAATGGCTGGATTGTTTAAAACACTTTCTGCTAGAGGAACCAAAGGAGCGAGTTGTGGATCTTGTTGCAGCTGGGCAACAACACCATTAATTACACTTTGATTAACCGCAGCAAAGGCTGCTGCTAAGGGAAAACCAGCAGCTACTGGAGTATTGGGAACTTGAGGAATTAACCAGGTTATATTTGGATTTTGCCCAAAAGTATAGGGGGTTTTTGCGCCATACACCCAGGCATCAAAGATACCGAAGGATTGTGTGGGCAAATCAAAATAAATATCAGAAGCAGCAATGGGGTTTGCAGCGCGGTTATATGTAAGGCGAAAATTGTGTTGACTATTGGGTTTAAAGACAAAAGCCGCTCGGGGAGAGAAGGTCTTTTCATCGGTAAAGTTATAGCCATCATAACGGCCAGCTAGAAATAAGTCGAGCTTGGGGTCAAGTTTAAACTTTCCCTGTAAATAGCCGCCTAAGATGCGGTAATCATCATCGGCTTCATTGCGACCGTAGACGTGATTTTGGGTGTCGGCAGTAGCGCTTCTATAATCCACCCCTGTTGTCCATTCAGAATCGAATACGCTTGGCCAGTCAAAATTATACTGTAATTGTGCTTCATAATGGGTGCGTTCCAGTGGTGTAATAAAGCCGGTTCTGTTGAGATAGGAGGGGTTGTCGTCATTTCCACCATCATTTTTGATGTAATAGGTTTGGGCAAACCATCCGTTGTAACTAAAGCGGGCTTGTGCCCAGTATTCGTTCCCAAAGGCCTGTCCTTCACCGAGGTCGTTGTAAAGGACTGCTGTCCCGGCATTCCAGCCCCCAGCGGTTACGATTTCCATTCCGTTTTTGGGGCGAAAATAGAGTGAAGCATTGGCTAAGCCAGCCCAATAGTCTTCTTTTTGGGTTTGGGTAATGTCAAAAAGTTTAGTTCCTGGAGAAGCGGTGTTCACTGTCCCGTCCGCTGAAATATCTGCGCGATTAATCGCTGTTTTAAAATTGTCAAGGATTTGGCTGTCTTCTGTATTGTTTGGATCAAGAACAAAGTCTTTTCCGCTGCTATAGCGCAAATTGATTTTATAGCCAAAGGTTTCCTTTTCATTGGCGCCGGCATGGCGAAGTCCAAGGCGGAAAGTGTTGCGTTCTCCGTAAATTAATTCTGCAGTGGTCCCAGGATGTTTGAAAGGTGTTTTTGAGATAAAGTGAATCACTCCCGTAGTTACATCTGGTCCATAAAGGGCTGAGCCTGGTCCTAAAACGACTTCTACTCTTTCCAAATCGATGGGATTGATGGGGGAGTTTTGGGAATCAAAATACTCAAGCCCAGGGGTAATGAGCGAGCGATAATCCAACAAAGGGAAGACATTGGTCGAGAAAATCCCATTGGCACCGCGCAAGGCGATGTTTATGCGTTGCCCTGTTTGTTGTTGTAGTTCCACTCCTGGGCTATTGATGAGCGCGCGAATAGGAGAAATGGCACCCCCAGATTCGGTGAGTTGTTTGGCCGAAATAACGGATACTGCTGCGGGAGCTTCTTGTAGTTTTTCGGCTTTTCTTGAAGCTGAAATAATGATTTCGTCAAACCGATTGGAAAAAGACAGCTGAAAATTCTGCGGTTCACTGTCGTTAACAGTAAAACTTTGGTTGTCAAAGCCCACAAAAGAAACATCCAATTCAATGGGGAAATCTTTTTGCGTGTTTAAGCTAAATTGTCCTTTCGCATCGGTAACAGTGCCTTGGTTGGTCCCTTTAATAATTACGGTTGCGCCATAAAGGGGTTGGTTCCCATCGTCGATGATGGTGCCTGTTAAGGTGTTTTGTGCAAAAGAAAAAACGGGTATAAATACCAATGCGATGAGGGCTTTCGCCCAGGGTAGGTTTTTCATGAGTGATAAGATTAGGTTAGACAAATATGATAAAAAATAAATATCTAATCAAAAAATCAGTGAAATAACCTATATTTGCATCACATTCTAAACAAACTGATTGGGAGACTTAAGGTCTTCTTTTTTTTTAGATGAATTTTAAAGAAAAGGTAGAACAACTCGTCCAAGAAGCCTTGGTGGAAAATCCAAGCCTCTTTTTAATTGACTTCACCATTGGTGGAGACAACAGCATACGCGTGTTGTTAGACGGCGACCAGGGGGTAACCCTAGAGGCCTGCATGCAAGTCAGCAGAAAAGTAGAGCACAATCTCGACAGAGAAGAAACAGATTTTTCGATTGAAGTAAGTTCTTGCGGTGTAGGGTCGCCCTTAACCCTTCCAAGGCAATTTAAAAAGAATGTATCACGGAAACTCGAGGTGACCGATAGCGAAGATAAGCAAGTACAAGGTACCCTTATTGAAGCCAACGAAACCTCTTTTATTCTTCAGTGGAAAGCCAGAGAGCCAAAGCCCATTGGAAAAGGAAAAGTAACCGTAACAAAGACAAGAGAATTTAAATACGGCCAATACAAAAGCGCCAAAGTAATTGTATCTATATAAGTAATTAATTATGGAGAATTTAGCATTAATTGATTCGTTTTCAGAGTTTAAAGATGAAAAACTCATTGACAGAGTTACCCTAATGGTTATTCTGGAAGAAGTATTTAGAAATACCTTAAAACGCAAATTTGGATCAGATGACAACTTCGATATTATCATTAATCCCGACAAAGGAGATTTAGAAATTTGGCGCAACCGTGTTGTCGTAGCCAATGGAGAAGTTGAGGATGATAACCAAGAAATAGAATTAAAAGAAGCACAAAAAATCGAGCCTGATTTTGAAGTAGGGGAAGATGTATCGGAAGAAGTAAAATTAATCGATCTTGGACGACGTTCTATTTTGACCTTACGTCAAAATCTCGTCGCGAAAATCCACGAACATGACTCAACCAATATCTTTAAGCAATTTAAAGAACTAGAAGGAGAGTTATACACAGCAGAAGTGCACCACATTAGAAGCCGAGAAGTGATCTTATTAGACGATGAGGGGAATGAATTGATTCTGCCAAAAGACCGTCAAATAGGTTCTGACTTTTACCGCAAAGGAGATAATGTTCGCGGAATTATCGAAACCGTTGAGCTTCGTGGAAATAAACCTAGAATTATTTTTTCTAGAACTTCTCCTAAGTTTTTAGAAAAATTATTTGAACAAGAAATTCCAGAAGTATTCGACGGCTTAATCAACATTAAAAAAGCCGTTCGTATTCCTGGCGATAAAGCAAAAGTTGCCGTAGACTCTTATGACGATCGCATCGATCCAGTAGGGGCCTGTGTAGGGATGAAAGGTTCGCGTATTCACGGTATTGTGCGTGAATTAGGGAACGAGAACATTGATGTAATTAATTACACCAATAACCTGCAGCTTTTTATTACACGTTCGCTTTCTCCGGCCAAAGTAAATTCTTTGAAGATAGACGAAGAGAACAAGCGCGTGCAGGTCTTTTTAAACCCAGAAGAAGTCTCAAAAGCCATTGGCCGCGGTGGAAACAACATTCGCCTTGCTGGGCAATTAACCGGCTTCGAGATTGATGTTTACCGCGAAGGAATGGAAGAAGATGTCGAATTGACAGAATTCTCTGATGAAATCGAAGGCTGGGTCATTGAAGAATTTAAGAAAGTAGGGTTAGACACCGCTAAAAGTGTACTTGAGCTTGATGTACAGGAGCTCATTAAACGCACCGATTTAGAGGACGAAACCATCGAAGAAGTCGTTAAAATATTGAAAGAAGAGTTCGAAGAATAGAGAAAGGAATTATTTTTCTATTTTTGATATCGCATAAAACCATCTATGTCAGACCAACCAACATTGCGCTTAAACAAAGTTTTACGTGAGCTTAACATCTCACTAGACCGGGCAGTTGAGCACCTTTCGCAGCACGGACACGAAATTGAAGCGCGTCCTACCACTAAGATTTCGCAAGAAGTTTATAAGATTCTATCTGATGAATTTCAAACAGATAAGTCCAAAAAAGACGCTTCCGCAGAAATAAGTGAAGAAAAGCGAAAAGAAAAGGAAACCCTACGTTTAGAGCAAGAAAAGCTTGAACAGGAGAAATTAGCCCGCGAAAAAGCACAGCAAGAAGTGATTAAAGCACGTGCTGCGCTTCAAAAGCCAAAAGCGGTGGGTAAAATTGATTTAGATCCTAAACCTGCTGCAGCAAAACCAGCACCGGTAAAAGCGGTTGAGGTTGCGCCAAAAGAAGCTGCGCCAGCAGCTGAAAAAGCAAGCGCACCAAAAGCGGTTGAAACTGCTAAAACACCGGTTGAAGAAAAGCCAGTTGAAGCCGTAGAAGCCCCTAAAACAGCAGCAGCTGAAAAAGCAGTTGCGCCAAAGGCAGCGGAAACAGCTAAAAAAGAGGAAAAACCAGCGGAGGTTAAGCCAAAAGAAACAGCTGTTGCTGTTACTGAAGCAAAAGCAACTGAAGCCGATACACCCCAAGGAGAAGAAGGGGAAAAAATAACAACCCAATACACCAAGTTATCTGGACCGAAGAAAACAGGCCAAACGATTGACTTAAATCGCTTTAAACAACAAGAAAAGAGCGTAGAAGAAGCCCGTAAGAAAAAGCGTAAGCGCATCAGCAAAGAAACCCCTGGAGGGGCAAATAGAGGTGGTGCAAACAACAATAGAAAGCCAGGACAAAAGCAACGTCCTCGCCCTGCAGTTGCTAAGGTAGAGCCGACTGAAGAAGAAGTACAAAAACAAATTAGAGAAACCCTAGAAAAACTTCAAGGGAAAACAAATAAATCCAAAGGAGCAAAATACCGCCGCGATAAACGGGTTCAACACCGTCAAAAAACAGAAGAGGAATTAGCACAGCAAGCAGCGGAAAGCAAAGTACTTAAAGTGACAGAATTCATTACTGTTGGTGAAATTGCTACCTTAATGGAAATAGGTGGAACAGAAATTATTTCTGCTTGTATGAGTTTAGGGATCATGGTGACCATGAACCAACGCTTAGATGCAGAAACCTTAAGTATTGTCGCTGACGAATTTGGCTATAAAGTCGAATTTGTAAAAAGTGACCTAGAAGAAACCTTTGAAGAGGAAGAAGTTGAAGATGAAGCAACTTTGGTACCGCGTGCGCCTATTGTAACTGTTATGGGTCACGTCGACCACGGAAAAACATCCCTTTTAGATTACATTCGAGAAGAAAATGTTATCGCAGGAGAATCTGGAGGAATCACCCAACACATTGGGGCCTACTCTGTTACCCTTAAAAGTGGGCAAAAGATTGCGTTTCTAGATACCCCCGGTCACGAGGCCTTTACCGCCATGCGTGCACGTGGAGCACAAATAACCGATATCGCCATTATTGTAATTGCAGCAGATGACAGCATCATGCCGCAAACAAAAGAAGCGATTAGCCACGCACAAGCTGCTGGTGTTCCAATTATTTTCGCCATTAATAAAGTAGATAAACAAACCGCTAACCCCGACAAGATTAAAGAAGGGCTTGCGGCAATGAATTTAATGGTTGAAGACTGGGGAGGTAAAATACAATCCCAAGATATTTCTGCCTTAAAGGGAACGGGTGTTGAAGCGCTTTTAGAAAAGGTATTGCTCGAAGCAGAATTGCTCGAGTTAAAAGCCAATCCAGAAAGAAAATCAAAAGGAACCGTTGTAGAAGCATACCTCGACAAAGGACGTGGATACGTTTCTACCATTTTGGTGCAAACGGGTACTTTGCGTATTGGTGACTATATTCTTGCTGGAAAACACAGCGGAAAAGTTAAGGCCATGTTTGATGAGCGTGGAAACGATATTGAATTTGCACCCCCATCCACCCCGATTTCTATTTTAGGTTTAGATGGTGCACCACAAGCCGGAGATAACTTTAACGTGCTAGAGGACGAGCGAGAAGCGAAGCAAATTGCTGCCAAAAGAACACAGCTGTTGCGCGAACAAAATGTACGTACGCAACGCCACATTACACTAGACGAAATTGGTCGCCGAATTGCTTTAGGCGATTTCCAAGAATTAAACATTATCCTAAAAGGAGATGTAGATGGATCTGTTGAAGCATTAACAGATTCGTTACAGAAACTTTCTACCGAAGAAATTCAAGTTAATATCATCCACAAAGGCGTAGGAGCAATTACCGAATCTGACGTCCTTTTAGCCTCTGCCTCTGATGCCATTGTATTAGGGTTTAATGTGCGCCCCATGGGGAATGCACGTGCCATTGCAGAGAAAGAAGAAATTGACATCCGTTCTTACTCCATTATCTATGACGCCATTAACGACGTGAAAGATGCTATGGAAGGAATGCTTTCTCCAGAAATGAAAGAAGAAGTCACTGGAACTGCAGAGATTCGCGAAACCTATAAGATTTCAAAAGTTGGTACCATTGCAGGATGTATGGTTACCTCTGGAAAAATCTACCGCAACAGCGGCATTAGAATCATTCGAGAAGGAATTGTGGTATATACCGGGACTTTATCTTCGTTAAAACGTTTCAAAGACGATGTGAAAGAAGTAGCCAAAGGCTATGATTGTGGATTGCAAATTAAGAACTATAACGACATCAAAATTGAAGACGTTATTGAATTCTTCCAAGAAGTAGCCGTTAAGAAAACCCTATAAATTATTGGGTTCTAGCAAGAATGCAGAAGGATAAACTTTTCTAATTTCTTCTAGTTTTTGGTTGGCTGTATTCAGGTTCTTAAACCGTCCTACACGCACTTTGTAATTAGGCGTTTCAAAACTCAATTCTGTCTCCCATTCTGGGAAACGCGCTGTAAATTCATTTAGGATTCTATTCGCTGCAGTATTATTGCCATAGTACAGTTGTATGGCGTAATATTGGTTTTCAAAAACCGACTGATTAATGTCAATTTTTCGTGCTATAAGGGCTTCCACTTCGGTTGAGGTTTGGATTTTTGAAGCGGCTTCTTGTGCACGAACTGTTGAACTAAAAAAAGCAAATGTGCTTGCGGCTAATGCATGTAAAATACTACGTTTATTCATTTTACAAAGAAATGGAATTTCACGTTTATTTAAAATCCTTCAACATAATTAACACATTATTTAGACTGATTATAAATTAGTGAAAAGCAAAAGAGAACCTTTCCCTAAAAGCGGTCTATGTCTTACTTTTGTGGTGGATTTTAGCCCATCAATTTGATGATCTACATTAATATTTATTTATCGCATGAGGAAGAGTAGCTTTGGTACTGTTGCAGGAGTAAAGAATTTGTTCATGGTATTGGCCATGTCATTCTCCTTTATGGTTAGTGCGCAGGAAGCCGACCCAATCGCAGGAAAGAAATTGTTCAATGCAAATTGTGCAGCCTGCCACAAACTCAACAAGAAAGCAGTAGGTCCCGCCTTGAAAGGGGTTTCAGCGAAGTACGACAAAGAATGGTTGTATAGCTGGATCAAAAATAGTGCAGCCATGATTAAAGAAGGCGATGCACAAGCTGTTGCCATTTGGGAAGAATACAACAAAACTGCCATGACTGCTTTTCCACAGTTGTCTAATGCAGATATTGATAACATCATCGCTTACACGGATTACACGCCACCTGCTCCAGCCGTACCAGTTGCAACAGCTGCCGCTGCTGCACCTGCAGGAGGGTCTTTTTCCAATGATATTATTCTAGGCGCCCTAGCCTTAGTTTTTGGTATTTTGGTTGTAATGTTGATTTTAGTCAACAAAACACTACAGAAAATCGCTGCCGCACAAGGAATAGAATTGGCTCCTAAGGTAGAAAAAACAGCACGCAGACCCCTATGGCAAGCCTTTGCACAAAATCAATTCTTAGTATTACTTTCTGTAGTATTCTTGTTATTGTCGAGTGCTTACTTTGCTTATGGATATTTAATGCAAGTTGGTGTAGATCAAGGGTATATGCCAATACAACCTATCCACTACTCTCACAAAATTCACGCTGGTGCGAACCAGATTGAGTGTAAATACTGCCACTCTTCTGCAAGAGTCTCTAAACACTCTGGGATTCCATCGCTTAATGTTTGTATGAACTGCCATAAGAATATTGCAGAATACAACGGTGAAGAAGATTTAGAGAATGGTTACACCAAGGAATTCTATACCAAAGAAATTAAAAAATTGTATGCCGCTGTAGGTTGGGACGAAGAGAACCAGCAGTACACAGGGGAAACAGAACCGGTAAAATGGGTGCGTATTCACAATCTACCAGATTTTGTTTATTTCAACCACGCACAACACGTTCAAGTAGGGCAGATTGCATGCCAAACCTGCCACGGCCCAGTTGAAGAAATGGAAATCATGTACCAGTACTCTCCTCTAACCATGGGATGGTGTATTAACTGTCACAGAGAAACCAATGTGAAAGTAAAAGACAACGAGTACTACACAAAAATACACGAGGCACTTTCAAAGAAATACGGAGTAGAAAAACTCACAGCAGCTCAAATGGGCGGTTTAGAGTGTGGTAAGTGTCACTATTAACAAGAGCTTAAATAGAAGAATGTCTTATGGCAGCAAATAAAACCTATTGGAAAAACGCAGAACAGCTTCAGGAGAACTCTCCTATGGTTGATCAGCTAGAGCAAAAAGAATTTGCCGATTATGTTCCAGTAAACGAATTTTTAGAGGATGAACAGGCTTTAGAAGATAGTAGCACTTCACGGCGCGATTTTTTAAAGTATGTTGGATTTAGCACCGCTGCAGCTTCATTAGCTGCCTGCGAAGGTCCAGTCATTAAATCTGTTCCTTATGTAGTGCAACCAGAACAAATTCGTCCTGGGGTAGCCAACTATTACGCTACCGCTATTGCAGATGGTTTTGATTTTGGAAGTATCCTTATCAAGACAAGAGAGGGACGACCAATTAAAGTTGAAAACAATCCAGATGCTCCTGTTTTAGGTGGCGCTAATGCACGTGTTCACGCTTCGGTTTTATCGATGTATGACACACAGCGTTTACAAGGCCCTAAAGGCAATGGAGAAAATATCAGCTGGGAAGATTTACACCTTCAAGTAGGCGCAAAGCTGAACGCACTTGCTGCTACAAATAAAGAAGTGGTTTTATTGACCCAAACTTTTGCAAGTCCAACAACAGCAAAATTAATTGCTGACTTCACGGCAAAGTACCCTAACGTAAAGCACGTTGCTTTCGACACCGTTGCTTATGCCGATGCGGTAGACGCTTTTGAAGAAGCTTATGGTGTTCGCGCATTAGCAGATTATGACTTTAGTAAAGCTGGAGCCATTGTATCTGT
>CBFHVC010000041.1:0-12652 GCA_965659515.1 Candidatus Arcticimaribacter sp.
AAAGCAAAACCCAGGAATAGTGCTTTCCATTATTTAACAAAACACTTGATTTCCTTCTTCATTTTAATCGCATCATTTTTTATTCTTTTGGTCAGTACCCTATTAAGCAGTTTTTTGCTCAAACACGCCGACAGCCTTCCTCCTGAATATCGCTTTTTGTATTTGTATGAGCAGCTCATCTCTTTTGCTGTACTCCTCTTTGTTTTTGGATTAATGTTTCGGTTTTTAGGAGATGCACGTATCCATTGGAAAAGTACCGTTGCAGGTGGGATAATAACGGCTTTGCTCTTTGTTTTTGGAAAAATTGGTATCGGTATTTATATCGGTCATAGTCCTATTTCCTCTACCTTTGGATCAGCAAGTGTTTTGGCGATATTGATGTTATGGGTTTATTACACCTCCCAGATCCTCTTTTTAGGTGCTTCATTTGTTAAAGTAATCAGTGATCGTCTGGGCAGCCCAATTCTGCCCAATAAAAATGCAGTTAAAGTTAAAAACATTGAAATTCCTTGAATAAACTTCCTTTTTTACCCTTATGGAAAACCTTCCACAATTCATGCATGGCGTTCAACTAACAGGGCATGGAGATCAAAAAATGCTGACTTACCGCACTGATCTTTCCATCCCGATTCCAACAGCCACCCAAGTTTTAATTAAAGTCGGTGCTGCAGGCATTAATAACACGGATATCAATACCCGCCTGGGCTGGTATGCAAAAGCTAATGCTACAGATGATAATACCGCCTGGACTGGACAAGCTTTCCAATTTCCACGCATTCAAGGGGCAGATGTTTGTGGAACAATTGTAGCCGTTGGCAAAAAAGTGAGTCCAGACCGTATAGGAGAAAGAATCTTGGTTAATCCTTGTTTGTTCACTTTTGATGGAAAACAACTTGAACGACCTTGGTATTTTGGTTCAGAGTGCGATGGTGGCTTTGCTTCCTATACTGTTGTAGAAGCACAAAATGCTTGTGCTATTAAAAGTAACTATAGCGACCTAGAATTGGCTTCGTTTCCTTGTTCTTACTCAACTGCTGAGAATATGCTCACCCGTGCAAAAGTAAACGCAAATGACACAATACTCATTACAGGAGCCTCTGGCGGAGTAGGTTCAGCGGCCCTTCAACTGGCAAAAGCTAGAGGTGCAAAAGTCATCGCCCAAACTACTGCAGCAAAAAAAGCAGACCTCAAAACCCTCGGGGCAGATAAAATTGTATTGCGCGACGAGCAGCTCTCCAATATTTTGGAAAAAAACAGTGTAAATGTTGTAATTGATTTGGTTGCAGGCCCGCAATTTCCAGATTTACTCGAGCTGTTAAAACCCTTTGGACGTTATGCCGTTTCTGGGGCTATTGCTGGTCCGCATGTTGCTTTAGATGTACGTTCGCTCTATTTAAAAGACATATCTTTTTACGGATGTACCATTTTAGCAGAAACTGTTTTCCCACAACTCATTCACTTAATAGAAACAGAACAGATTAAACCCCTAGTCGCCCATCACTTTCCCCTTCAAGAAATCGACAAAGCACAAAACACTTTTTTGGAAAAAAACTTTATTGGAAAAATTGTATTGCTTCCCTAGAAAAGTACAAGTCTTTAAAAATAGATACCTTTATAAAAATCTTTTAACAATGACAGCTGCTGAATTAAAAACCTTTTTGTGGCATTGCACCAAACTTAATTTTTTCTTTTTGTTACTCAATTTTGTTGTCCTGCTTTTCGCTGAACAAGTATATGGGATACATCAGTATTTTTACAGTGGAAGTTTAGAAGCATTTGAGAACAACCTATACATTGGCATGGGAATGTATAAATTATTTTGGATCTTCTTTAACCTAGTTCCCTACCTCGCCCTGCGTCTACTAGAAAAACAAGATTAATTCAACACCTCGTCTATGGCTTTCCTAATTATGGAAGACCATAACGCATAGCCAGCTTTGTTTAAATGCAATTGGTCTTCCACAAAAAGCGCTGTTTTGGGGGAACCTGCTTCGTCGAGAAAGGCGGAAGCTGTTGAAACGAAATAAACATTGTCGGTTTTATCGCAATAGGTTTTAATCATTTGATTTAGGCGTTTGATCTTTTCCCACTGGGCCCATCGACTTTTTGTGGGCGTAATCTCTACCCATAAAAAAGGAACATCAGGTTGTCGTTTTTGCACTTGCTTAAGAAAAAACTGAAACAATCTTTTCACTTTTCTGGGCGACTCATCAGCTTCGTCACCCTTAATATCATTGGCTATAAAACCAATAATCATTGCGGGTTGATGCTTCCCCAGCAAAGCATCTGGAAAAAAAATGGCATCGCGTAAATGCGCTCCACCATAGCCTCTTTGTATAACTGGATAAGGGGCCATATCTTCTGCTAAAGTTTCCCACAAACGAATACTAGAACTCCCTAAAAAGAGCAAAGAGCCCGCTGGAGAAGTGTTTTTATTCAAGGCCTTGAACTGCGCTATTTCTGGCAAGGCCCAAGCATAGCTGCTTTTTGGATATTTTTTTAAAGGAGAACAATTGGTCAATAACAATAGAAATAGAAAGGCAAATATCAGTCGCATGCATTTTTTTTTTTACCTTTAAGATACTCAATCTTATCAATCTACCTACAGATGAAAAATCTTTTCCTACTGTTGTGTTGTTGCACTTGCCTTGTATATGGTCAAGAAGAAGAACAACAACAAGCAACCCCGACCAATCTTCAAACTTACACCCCTTCAAAACTTCTTTCCCAAGGGCAATGGGATATAAAATGGTTTAATAATCTATATACGGAAGTTAAAAGAAAAGATCAAAATGGAAATAAAATAGAATTTCCACGACAAAACTTCTTCACCTCTTCCCTGGATATTTTTACAGGAGTCAGCAGCAATAATCGCTTGAATATAGGGATACTATTAGAATACCGTTCTAATACAATTATGGGAAAAAATATTTTAGCTCCCTTTGGATTTTCAGCGCAAACGTATCGGCGCACTGGGTTGAGTAGCATTGCACCGGCGATAAAATTTACGCCATTTAAACAATGGGCCCGCTTTGCGATACAAACAGCTTTTAGCATTCCGCTGTTTGAAAATGAAACAGAGGCCGGTATCTTTTTAGATCAAAAAGGCTTCACTTTCCAAAACCGCTTTTTCTATGATTATTTGGCCCCAAATGGAAAGATTCAAATTTTCAGTGAGTTAAATACAGAAGTGAATTTTGGAGAAAATCAAGCGAGTTTTGCCAATGATTCTTTTCGCCTAAGCCCGGGCGTTTTTATCAGTTATTTCCCTTCCCCTAACACCACCTTTTTGGGCTTACTTCAACATTCACAACTCTTTGATTTGGGCGACAGCCTTGATCAAAACTTTACTGCTATAGGGGGCGGTGCTAAATTCCAACTAAATCAAGTACTCAATTTAGAGCTCATTTACACCAACTTTATTTTAGGGAAAAATTCTGGACTAGGACAAACTTTTAATCTTGGGTTACGTGCGTTGTTCAATTAAGTTTTGCTTTTTGTTTTTCTTTTGTGGATTTTGGGCGCTCGCACAAGAGGGGATTGTGCAGAACATAGTCTTTAAAGGTTTACAAAAAAGTAAAGAAAACTATTTAAGAAAATTAATCACCCAAACTAAGGGAGAAGCCTACGATCAAGTAAAAATAGACAACGATCTTATATTATTGCTCCGCGAGCCTGCCGTAAGTCATGCTTATGTTGCAGTAGATACACTCGCTTCTAAAGCCTTGCGATTGAGCTATTATATAGAAGAAAATAAAACGCTTATTCCTGCAGTAGACTTATGGCAAACCGTAGGAAATGCTTTTGCCTATCACCTTGGGGTTACCGACTATAATTTCTTGGGAAGAGGTTATACCATTGGTGGTTTTTACCGACAAAACAACTTTCCGGGCTTTGGATTAATCCTAGAAAACAATAATTTTTTGACCGCACAAACCGAAATAAAACTTTTGGCACAACAGCTGGAAACGCTAGAACCCATTCGGATGCGAGAACAACTTGCCAACTACCGCTATCGCTTTCGAAGTGTAGACCTTAATTTTGGCAAGGACCTTAATCTAAAACACAAAATCTTGTTTGGTGGCGGAATCATAGGTGAACGCTATTTATTTAAAGAAGGCGATACAATAGAAATACTCCCCGAAGAATTCAACACCACAAAAGCAGCTGCAAAGCTGGGATACACTTATGACTATATCCAGCCTTATTATTATCATTTAAACGGCTGGCGCAGTCAGTTTTTTGCCACCCATGTGTGGGGGAAATCCTTTACAAAAAACAATACCTTTTTTTCCTTAGAAAGTAAAACGGCTTATTTTAAACGCATCAAATCCCAGGGCAATTTGGCGATAAGAGCACAACTGGGTTTTGCTAAAAACATCAATACCCCCTTCCCTCCTTTTGCCATTGACAACAACCGCAATGTGCGCGGAGTTGGAAATTTAGTAGAACGCGGAAACAGTTTCTGGGCGCTAAATACAGAGTACAGACACAGTTTTTATGAAAAAAACTGGTTTGTGTTACAGGGCAACGCCTTTATTGATATCGCGGGAATCCAACCAGTGGGAACTTCCACCAATCAAGTTTTTCAAAAGGAAAACACACATCAATACGGTGGCTTAGGCTTGCGTTTTATCCATAAATTTATTTACAGAGCTGTCTTCCGAATTGATTATGGCATCAACCTAAACGGTTTTGAAAATGGTGCTTTGGTCTTTGGAATTGACCAATTCTTCTAGCTAAAGCAAATATTCTGTATTGACAAAATTAGAATCTTTTGAGTCCATCAGCGCGTCTAGGATTTCATTGTTGTATGAATTGTCCTTGGCCGCAACAAAGGTGCGAATAGAGAAAGAACGCAGTGCATCATAAACACTTAAAGTACTCACCGCAGAGTTTTTTCTTCCCGTAAATGGATACACATCAGGTCCTCTTTGACAAGCAGAATTTAAATTAACGCGGCAAACTAGATTAGACAATACATCTACCAAAGGGCCAATCTTTCGAATATCACGCCCGAAGAGACTCACCTGCTGCCCATAATCAGAAGCAGCCATAATGTCCAAGGGCTCATTAATGTCTTTGTATGCCATGATAGGAACCACAGGGCCAAATTGCTCTTCGTGATAAACATTCATCTCACTGTTTACAGGATACAGCACTGCTGGAAAAGAATAATTGTGGGAAAGTTGTCCTCCTTTTTTATTCAATACTTTGGCACCTTTGGCCTTTGCATCCTGAATTAAACCTTGTATATAAGCCGGCTTACTGGGTTCTGGTAAAGGGGTTAAAAATGCGCCTTCTTCCCAAGGCAAGCCATATTGAAGGGCATCAACTGCTTTGGCAAAACGCACATTAAATTCATCTACAATAGACTCGTGTACAAATAACATTTTCAAAGCCGTACAACGTTGTCCATTGTAGGATAAAGTACCCGAAATACATTCTTTAATGGTGAGCTCTAAGTCTGCATCCGGCAGAATAATCCCAGGATTTTTTGCTTCTAAGCCCAATACCAAACGAAGGCGGTTTTTATAGGGGTGTAAATCTTGCAAAGCTACAGCAGAAGAGGAATGCCCAATTAAAGCCAAAACATCAATCTTTCCCGTTTGCATAATTGGGGAAGCAATTTTTCGCCCACGTCCAAAAACGATATTTACTACTCCAGGAGGAAAGCTTTCATGAAATGCTTTTAGCAAAGGCGTAATTAATAAAACCCCGTGTTTGGCGGGCTTAAAAATAGCCGTATTCCCCATGATAATTGCAGGAATTAACAAACAAAAGGTTTCGTTTAATGGATAGTTATAGGGACCGAGACACAAAACCACTCCCAAAGGGCCCCGGCGAATGTGAGCATGAATGCCCGCTTGTTTATCAAACTTAGCGCTTTTACGATCTAGTTTTTTATAGGCTTCAATTGTATCAAAAATATAATCGACTGTTCGATCAAATTCTTTATATGAATCTGCTTTGTTTTTGGCAATTTCCCACATGAGAAGTTCCACGACTTCCTCGCGATGCTCTTGCATTTTCTTAGCAAAAACTTCGAGACATTTCAAGCGATCCTTCACCTTCATGGTAGGCCATGCCCCTTGCCCGCGATTAAAGGCCTTTTCAGCGGCATTTAACGCATCTAAAGCAGCATCGGTTTCCATGTCAGGAATAGACCCCAATAAGGTAGGTCCAACTTCCCCTTTCGCATCTTCAGAGTAGATGGTTGAAAAGACATTTGATGTTCCGCCATTCCAAGTTTTTAATTCTCCATCAACCAAATATTGCGTACAATGAATCGGGTTTTCAAAGCGAACGGAAGCGTCTATCTTTACATTTTGGGTGGTTTCCATAAGTGTCTGTTTATTTTTTTTGTTTTAAAGTTAAACAATATAAGTGTAAAAGCTACATTATCAGAAGCTTATTTTAAGGAATTGTGAGAATGAATTTCAGCATAAAAAAGAGAAAATCAATTATATTTAACAAAACATATGCTCTATGGGCAAACAAGTCGGGCTTTTATTAGGTCCCATCATTTTCATTCTTTTACAATTTGTCGCTATCGAGGGTTTATCTTCGCAGGCTATTACAGTTATCGCTTTAGCGGCCTGGATGGTGACTTGGTGGATCACCGAAGCAGTATCAATTTCAGTTACCGCCCTGCTGCCATTGGTTGTATTTCCGCTTTTTGACATTATGTCCATGAATGAAGTTGGGGGAAATTATGGCAGCTCGATTGTTTTTCTCTTTTTTGGGGGCTTTGTTTTGGCCTTGGCCTTAGAAAAAGTGAATTTACACAAACGCATTGCACTAACCATTATCCATAAAACTGGAACAACTCCTAATCGCGTCATTTTGGGTTTTATGCTCGCTACAGCTTTTATGAGTATGTGGATTTCAAATACGGCCAGCACAGTAGTAATGCTACCCATAGCACTATCTGTCATTCAATTATTGGTACAAAGCGAAGGTGTTTTTAGTCCGCAAGAGCAAAACTTTTCTTTAAGTGTAATGCTGGGCATTGCATTTTCGGCCAATGCCGGTGGAATCGCAACCGTAATTGGCACTCCTCCCAACTCGGTACTCATTGGCCTTTTAGAAAATGAATACAATATCGACATCTCTTTTTTTAAATGGATGCTTGTAGGCTTGCCCTTTTCTGCCACCATGATCGGCATCATCTATTTTGTATTAACCCGCTGGATGTTCCCCAACAAAGGCATTGAATTTGCCTCGTCAAATGCATTGATCGCAAAAAAATTAGCGGATTTAGGCCCCACTACCCCAGAAGAAAAACATGTTTTACGCCTCTTTTCTGTAACGGTTTTTCTTTGGGTTTTTCGCAGTTTAATCAATTCTTTCTTTCCTAATCTAGGTTTGTCAGACACGATGATTAGTGTAGGCTGTGCCATTGCCTTATTTTCCATTCCGCATCAATTTAAAAAAGGATCCTTTATTCTACAATGGGAAGACACCTCACGTTTGGCTTGGGGAATTTTAATTCTTTTTGGCGGAGGCTTGGCTTTGGCCAAAGGAATGTCAAGCACAGGCATCGTTTCCTTTATTACCGATGGGATTGCGCAGGCCAATTTGAATATCCTTGTTACTGCATCTCTCTTAATCGTCTTAATGCTCTTTATGACAGAATTGATGAGTAATGTTGCCCTAGTAGCTGTATTGGCCCCGGTGGTTGCGGGAATTGCCTTGGGGCTTGAAATTCCCATTCTGTATTTACTTATTCCTGTTACTATGGCCAGTAGCTGCGCCTTTATGTTGCCCATGGCCACACCGCCCAATGCAATTGTTTTTGCCAGTGGTTATGTCAAAGTAGCGCAAATGGCTAGAGTAGGCGTATTTATTAATCTAATCGCCATAGTCCTTTTGATTTTTATGTATCGCTTTGTAATTCCTTTGGTCTTTTAATTAAACCAAATATTGAAAGAGATCAGGTTTTTCATTCAGATAATCCCCGTAAAATCCCTTGGCTTTCATTCTTTCTAGTAAAGGAAAAAAATCAGCTTCATTTTTAAGTTCTATGCCCACAACGGCAGGAGCATTTACACGACTGGTTTTTTTAGAATATTCGAAGAAAGCAATATCATCATCAGGGCCTAAAATATCATTGACAAACTCTTTTAAGGCACCAGCGCGTTGCGGAAAACGCACAATGAAATAATGCTTTAATTTGGCATGTAATAAAGCGCGTTCTTTGATTTCTGGTGTGCGGGTAATGTCGTTATTCCCGCCACAAATTATCGTTCCCACACGCTTTCCTTCAAGTTGATCTTTGTATTGCTGCAATGCAGCCAAAGAAATTGCACCGGCGGGTTCAACCACTAACCCTTCCTTATTGTACAAATCAAGGATTTCTTGGCATATTTGTCCTTCTTCTACGGTAATGCAATCATCAATTAGGTCAGTACAAATAGAAAAACACAAATCGCCAACCCTTTGCACAGCAGCACCGTCAACAAATTTATCAATGTTTTTTAGTCTGGTGTTGACCTTTTTATCCAAGGAAATGGATAACGAAGGAGCACCTGCAGGCTCAACCCCAATAATTTTGGTTTGGGGAGATTTCGCTTTGAAAACAGTCAATATACCGCTAATCAGTCCGCCTCCTCCTACGGGAACAAAAAGGTAATCCAGCGGCTTTGGGCTTTGGGCTAAAATTTCTAAAGCGATGGTAGCTTGCCCCTCAATGACTTCTTTATCATCAAAAGGATGAATGAAAACAGATTGCTGTTCTTGCTGAAAAGCCAATGCAGCTTTATAAGCGTCATCATAAGTGTCGCCTATAAGTTGAATATTAACATGTTCTCCTCCGAACATGCGCACTTGATCTATTTTCTGATTGGGTGTTGGAACTGGCATAAATACCGTTCCATTGATTTTTAAGGCATTGCAAGCAAAAGCAAACCCTTGGGCGTGATTCCCTGCACTAGCACAAACAATTCCTTTGGAACGTTCTGCTTGCTTTAAGGAAACAATTTTGTTGTAGGCACCTCTAATTTTAAAAGAGCGCACCTGTTGTAAGTCTTCGCGTTTGGCAAAAACTTCTCCTGCGATAAGGGCAGAAAAACGCGCCAAGTGTTGCATGGGTGTTACAAGCGCAATCTCTTTTAATCGAGCTTGTGCCGCGAGTGCTCCTGCAACACTTGGCCGTTCCATATTAAACGATTTTCTTCATCGCTGTCATTGAGTCGCGTAACTCATAACCAATCAATTCGATTGGGTGAAAACGAATAATTTCGTTGATGTCAATCAATTGTTTGTTGTCGACGCCATTCCCTTCACCAGCACCATAGGCTGTTCCGATTACATCGATATCGATGTCTTTCATAAAGTCCACCAATAAAGGCTTACAAGCGTGATCAAATAAGTAACATCCGTATTCTGCAGTATCAGAAATAACGCGGTTCATTTCAAATAATTTCTTACGCGCGATGGTGTTGGCGATTAAAGGAGTTTCGTGTAAAGATTCGTAATAAGCCGATTCTTCTTTGATTCCTGCAGCCACCATGGTGTCAAAAGCAAGTTCTACTCCCGCACGCACAAAAGCGACCATTAATACAGCGTGATCGAAATATTCTTGCTCAGAAATTTCAGCAGTTGTTGGCGCTGTTTTCTCAAAAGCTGTTTCCCCAGTTGCTGCTCTCCAGCCTAAAAGATTTTTATCGTCATTGGCCCAGTCTTCCATCATTGTCTTAGAAAAATGTCCAGAAATGATATCGTCCATATGCTTGTGGAACAATGGCTCCATGATTTCTTTTAATTGTTCAGACAATTCAAAAGCTTTCACCTTTGCCGGATTAGACAAACGATCCATCATATTGGTAATTCCTCCGTGCTTTAAAGCTTCGGTAATTGTTTCCCACCCGTATTGAATCAATTTTGCTGCATAAGCTGGTTCAATTCCTTTTTCAACCATTTTGTCGAAACACAAAATTGATCCAGTTTGAAGCACCCCACATAAAATGGTTTGTTCTCCCATTAAATCAGATTTCACTTCCGCAACAAAAGAAGATTCTAAAACACCTGCACGGTTACCTCCTGTTCCTACTGCATAAGCCTTGGCTTGAGCTAAACCGTGGCCTTGTGGATCGTTTTCAGGGTGAACAGCAATAAGGGTTGGTACCCCAAAGCCTCTTTTATACTCTTCGCGCACCTCAGATCCTGGACACTTAGGGGCTACCATAATTACCGTTAAATCTTCGCGAATCTGCGTTCCTTCTTCTACAATATTAAAACCGTGCGAGTAAGAAAGCGTAGCGCCTTTCTTCATTAAAGGCATTACTGCATTTACCACTGAAGTGTGATTTTTATCTGGTGTAAGGTTAATTACAACGTCTGCTGTTGGGATCATGTCTTCATAGCTTCCCACGGCAAAGTTGTTGTCTGATGCATTTTGAAACGAAGCTCGTTTTTGATCGATTGCGCCTTGACGTAAAGCATAAGAAATGTCTAAACCAGAATCGCGCATGTTTAAACCTTGGTTTAATCCTTGTGCACCACAGCCCACAATAACGATTTTCTTTCCTTCTAACGCTTTTACTCCGTCATTAAACTCTGAAGCGTCCATAAAGCGACATTGTCCAAGTTGCTCTAGTTGATCGCGTAGTGATAATTGATTAAAATAATTTGCCATTGTGTGTTGTTTAGTCGTTGTTTTGGTTGTTAAAATTATTCAATATTTCTGAAATGCCCATAGGGGCTTTTGTTACGGATATTCTCCCAGAACGTACAAACTGTAATAAACCGAAAGGTTTAAGGTCTTCACGTAACTTTTCTGTTTCTTGTCTAAAGCCCGTTTTGGCAATAACAAAAAACTCAGGAGAGACTGTTATGATATTCGCATGACTGTCTTTGATGATATTTTGTATTTGACGCTCTTCAAATAAATAACTTGATTTTACCTTATACAAAGCCGATTCCATAAAAATGGTTTCCTCATCGGTATGATAAAAAGCCCTAATCACATCGACTTGCTTTTCGATTTGTTGTACCAGTTTTTTGATTTTTTCTTCTGTCACTTTCACAACAATGACAAATCTAAACACATCTGGAATTTCCGATTGTGAGGTAGAAAAGCTCAGTAGATTAATGTGGCGTTTTAAGAAAATTGCCGAAATACGGTTGAGTAAACCAATATTATTCTCTGAATAAATTGAAATTGTATAGCGTGTAATATCACTCATTATTGTAGTCTTATATCTGAAACCGACGCACCAGTAGGAATCATCGGGAACACATTAGCTTCTTTTTCTACACAAACCTCAAGAAAGTAAGGCTTGTCTGAGGCAATCATTTCCTTTACGGCCTGATCTAATTCCTCTCTTTTGGTCACTCGTTGTGCATCAATATGATAGCCTTTCGCAATGGTGACAAAATCTGGGTTGGTCATTTCTGTTGACGCATATCGCTTGTCAAAAAACAATTGTTGCCACTGGCGTACCATCCCGAGGTAATCATTATTTAAAACCACAATTTTAACTGCAGTTCCCGTTTGGAAAATAGTTCCCAACTCTTGAATGGTCATTTGGTAACCCCCATCGCCAATTACGGCGACAACGTGACGGTCTTCTGCCCCCATTTTAGCGCCAATCGCTGCAGGTAAAGCAAAGCCCATAGTGCCCAAACCTCCGGAGGTAACATTGCTTTTAGAGCGAATAAACTCTGCATAACGACAAGCAATCATTTGGTGTTGTCCTACATCGGTCACAATAACGGCGTCGCCCCCAGTATGCTTATTGATTGAAGCAATGGCTTCCCCCATGGTTAAGCCCTCTTTGGTTGGTTGTGTATCGCCTTTGATAACTGTTTCGAACTCGGTTTCCATATGGGCGGCAAACTGGGCTTTCCAATCGGTTAATTCTTTCTGTTGAACCAAAGAAGTTAGGGCAGCCAAACTCTTTTTACAATCGCCTAAAACAGGATAATGCGCGTGTACATTCTTACTTATTTCTGCTGGATCAATTTCTAAGTGGACCACTTTCGCTTGCTTTGCATAGGTGGCTAAATTTCCGGTTACCCGATCATCAAATCGCATCCCAATGGCAATTAAAACATCGCATTCATTGGTCAATAAATTAGGGCCATAATTCCCATGCATCCCTACCATTCCCATGTTCAAGGGGTGTTTGGTAGGTAATGCCGAAAGTCCTAAAATAGTCCATACTGCAGGAATCCCTGAACTTTCAACAAAGGATTTAAATTCTTCTTCGGCTTCGCCTAAAATAACCCCTTGCCCCCAAACAATCATCGGTTTCTTAGCAGCGTTAATTGCTGTTGCAGCGGCTTCTACTTGGTCCAATTGAAGATTAGGAACCGGTTGATAGGAACGAACGCCCTGACACTTTTCATAGGTATAATCGAAAAGCTCAAATTGTGCGTCTTTTGTAATGTCAATTAATACAGGCCCTGGACGACCAGAACGAGCGATATAAAAGGCTTTGGCCATGATCTCAGGAATCTCGCTTGCCTTTGTAATTTGATAATTCCATTTGGTTACTGGGGTTGAAATCCCAATGATATCTGTTTCTTGAAAAGCATCTGACCCCAATAAATGAGAGGCCACTTGGCCCGTAATACAAACCATGGGAGTGGAATCTATTTGCGCATCTGCAATGCCGGTCACTAGGTTTGTTGCCCCGGGTCCAGA
>CBFHVC010000042.1:0-12093 GCA_965659515.1 Candidatus Arcticimaribacter sp.
ATTCATATACCTTTATTTCTCCTCTGTTACTATTAAATTCTTCAGCACCAACGGCAAGTATACTTCCATCGCTGTTGAATTTAAGCTTGCTTCCAAATCTACCGCTACCAGTGATTGTAGTTCCTGTTTGTACCCAATTGACTCCATCCCAATCATAAGAAAAAACTTGATTATCTGCCGGAGCACCAACGGCAATATTATTTCCAGAATCACTTATGGCTATTCCTCCACCATAGTGCGATCCAAAGCCGGCTGAAGATCGAAGTATAGTTCCTTTTAAATTCCAATCTGTACCATCCCAAGTATAAACATAGACCCCTCCTGAATCTGGGTTAACATAGACGTTAGGTTCACCAATGATTGCGGTATCTCCAGATGCATTTAGCTTTACTACTGTTCCAAAGGAATAATGCGATGTTGCTCCCGTTAAATCAGCCCCCATTTGCTGCCAATCTCCACCGCTATATTCATATATCCTTACGGTACCCGTTCCACCATTATAAGCGGTTGAAGCAATTATCCTGTTTCCTGAATCGTTGATGTCTACTGAAACACCAAATTCTTCTCCTGTACTTCCATTGAGATCAGTTCCTACTTGCACCCAGCTTTGCGCTGCAGAATTCCATCGGTATGTTCGAACAACACCGTTACTTGTTCTGTAATCCCCGACTATTAAACCGTTCCCACTACCATTTAATGCGGTTGCACTTCCAAATTCTCCGTATTGATCTCCATCAATCCTAGGCCCCAGTTGTTGAAAATAGCCGTTGGAATTCATGGGTCTGTTTACAATAGATGTTCCAGAGACCGTTAAGGTTGGGCTTGTTTTTATGCTTTCAGAAAAAACAGCCGTGATGGAAAGCACGTCGCTGTTGACCAAAATATTGTCTGCATCAGAATCTGATAATGTAACAACAGGGGCAACGGTATCACTTGCCTGTAAGGAAGTCGCGATAAAGCTAGTATTAATTGCTCTAATGTCTTTAGAGAATTCCGTATCGCTTATTGCGGAAACCTTTAAAAAAGAAAGAAAGGTAAAGAGGAATAATAGTAAAGCTCGTTTCAATGTTACAAAGGTTAAATTTTGCCTAATAAATATACACTTCTCTTATCAAAATAAAGAAGGCCAAAAATTGACTTTTAAACAAACTTATCCACCTTAAAGAAGCACTTTAATCAATAAAACCTCTAATGTGTTTCGTTTCCATTAGGCTCAAAAAACCTTATAATATTGCTGTAATTTCGCTTAAAGTATGTTGGAAAGAAATTGTTTCGCCCACTTTTTTACCTAAGAGTAATTGACCAATAGGGCTTTGTGCAGAAATGCAATAAATGACGGTGTTGTCTATTTTTAATTCTGGTGCGGCAATGGCGATATAATAATTATAGTTCGTTGTTTTAACAACTGCGCCTAGCGTCGCTTTTTCAATTGGTGTATGCTGTACCAAGGAGCGTAAAATATGCAACTTTTTTTCAGTTGCTTTGATTTGTTCTCCTAGTTTTTCTCTTTCCAATTGAACCATCGCTCTTCCGGTTTCGTGTTTATCTCCTGCACTACTTTTGCTTTCCGCTTCTAGGGCAAGCGTTATTTCTTTTTTTCTTTGATCAAAAAGGAGTAAGTTGTTGTTGAGGTGGTTGAAACAATGTTGAAAGCAAGTTTGTTTTAGCATAGTAGACCGTTTATCTAGGCAGAAATCGAGACAATTGTTCTAGGGTTTTTAACGATTCTCCGCTAAGGTAAAAAAAGAGGCCAAAAATTCGCCTTTAATAGCGTGTGGCATTGGTTTAAAGACTCGTTTTTTTTCTTTTTATGATTTATAAACAAAAAAAAACAATAAAAAACAAGATTAAGACCTCGGATTACACTCATTAAATAGACTGAATTTCAAGTCTTTACGTAAATTTTTCGCGCTAATTGGGCAAGATTTACCCGATGCGTAAATTTTTCTAAAACTTATTGATTTACAAATTGTTATCAAATAAATTAGCTGTAATTTTGTGCAATAATTTTAAATACAACAATATGAGTTCTTATAAAGGAACGGTTAAGTTTTTTAACGACGCTAAAGGGTTTGGTTTTATCACTCCAACAGAAGGTGGTAAAGATGTTTTTGTTCACGCAAATAACTTAAATGACCAAATCGCTGAAGGAGATAACGTAAGCTATGATGTAGAAGATACCCCTAGAGGATCAAGTGCAATCAATGTTAATGTTGAAGACTAAGCTAAAGAATTATCAAGGGCCCGCTTTTATAGCGGGCTTTTTTTTGCCCTAAAATCGCGGACTTATTTACGCACCTGAAAAGCAAAAGAATTGCTTTCTTCCTCTCCATTAATGCTGGATGCAGCCGTAAAATTGACCGCATAAAAATAGCTGATCTCTGCTTTTTTATGGGATACCTCTAGAGAGACGGCTTTTAGTAGGGCTTCAATTAATTTTGATTCCCGCGCATTCACCAAAAAAAGGGTGCTTTCTCCTGCGCGAAACTTTTGCTGTTCACCGTTAAACAACAGCCCATAATCTTTTACCATCGCTTGGGCAATGGTTTTTTGTTGTTTCAATTGTTCTTTCTGAAAGTACAGGGCTTGTATCTTGTTTTGTAAACTTACAACTGTTTGTGCTTGCTCCCACGCGAAATCTTGTAATTTCAAGGCGGCAAGTTTTACATTGGCCCTTTCTTTTCGAAGGAATAAAGGAAAAGCAACCTTAAGGCTGGTGGTGTTGTTGTTTGGGTCTAAAGCAAGGTTAATGCGTGAAAGCGGATTGTTTTCTGACAACCATTGGTAGCGCAAACTGATTTGTGGAAGCAAATTATTCCTTTGCAGGCGCTGCGCTAAAACCAATTGATTTTGTTTGTATCCCAGCGCACGAATTTTAGGATGATTTTCAATAGGCAAACTATCGGCTTTAAACCAATTTGAAAAGCGCACTTCATTTAAGGCGGGAGCAACCCCCTCTTGAATAAGTACCGCTTGTTCTTCTACCCAAAGATAATTAGACGCTAGCAGTGCTTTTTTACGTCTATCTAAACGGGCATTTTCTTTGTTTAAAAGACGTTGATTATAGGCAATTCTCGCTTCAATGGTGTCGATAGCGGCTAAATCTCCTTGTTCCATTCTTTTTTTAACACCCTCAAAACGAAATTGGGCATTGGTCACAAATTGATCAAAGATTAAATAACTTTTATAGGCTTTATACCATTCGAGATAGGCATGGCTTGCGGCAGTCAAAATCTGACTTATCTCGAGTGCATTTTCTGCTTTGGCTTGCTGTGTAAATAATTTGGCCTGTTTTAGGGCGGTTTGCCGTGGATTTTGAAGCAAGCCTTTTCCCAGTTCAACCGAAGCCCCAATCCCAAACAAAGGTTTCTCGTTTAGGTTGTTTTCAGGATTCAAAAAAACACCATCGGCTTCTTTTAAACTAGCCTCAAATGATAGCCCAAAATAACTCGGGATACTTAGACGTGTTTCTTCCTGGTTATAGTAGGGCGTCTCTTTAAAGGTTTTTTGTTTTTGTTCAAAGCTTAATTTGGGATCAAAGGCACCTCTTTTTTGAAGAAGTTTTGCTTCACTTTTACGAAGCTTTAGTTGCGCTTGTTTGACAAACGGATGGTATTTTTTGACATAGTCTAGGTAGGTTTCCATAGAGAGCTGTTCCTGGGACCACAACACAGCAGGATTTCCCAAGAGCAGTAGGCCCAAAAAGCCAAAAAAAAGATGCGTTTTTTTACCTATACTCATTTTTTATGGGCTTGTTTTTTGTCTGCCTCTGACATCGAATAATAGTCAGGAGGGAAACCGTTTAATTGGCGCCACAATTCATACCAAACGGGGACCTCGTTCAACAGCGCAATGGTTCTTGCACCCGATCCAATGCGTACTTTATCGGGCCAGGGATTGTCCTCTGGGTCTGGAGCCAAAAGAACACGGTATAAATTATTTTCACTAATGTAGTTTTCAATCGCGACTACCTTCGCGCCATAGGTACCATAGGAGGCATTTGGCCAACCACTAAAAACGATGGCTGGCCAGCCATCAAATTCGATTCTTGCGGTTTCTCCGACCTTTATTAAAGGAATATCAATGGGCTCTATATAGGTTTCTATTGCTATTTGATAATCAAATGGCATAATAGAAACAAGATGGTCTCCTGCTTTAAATGTTTCTCCCAGCCCCCCTTTAATGGCTTTATTGACATAGCCTTTTTGGGGTGCTGTTACATATTGCAGGCTTTCTCTCTTTGTATAGTTGGCCAGGGTGTTTTTAATTTTGGCTACAGTTCCTTCCGCTTCGTATTGTAAGGATTTTGCCGTGGCTTTTTCGGCCCTTAGTTTTGAAATTTTATCGTTAAACGATGCCTGCAGGCGATCAATTTCTGCCTCCGCAATCAACACTTCATTTTTTGTATTGCTATAGCGGTTTGTTGCGCTGATGTATTTGGCTTCCGATTCCCGTAGTTTGAGTTGCTTTTCTTCCACCTCTCTTGTTGCCTTTAGCCCTTGGGCATATAAATTTTCTACGCGCTCTAACCGGGTTTTTGCAATGGCTAGATCGGTGGATGCGGCAACTTGTTTAAGGCTGTCATTTTCTACATATAAAAGCACCTGTGCTAGTTTATTTCGCGATTGCGAAATTTTTAACGTCCATTCTTGCTCTATGGCTTTTTTTTGTGCGCTCAAGGCGGCTACTTTTTCTTGATAGGCTACCACAGATTTTTCTTTTGCCGCCAGTTGTTGCGCTGTTCTAAGGATTAGACTGGGATCAAAATAATCACTTTTAATTTCAGAAACCTTCATGATGGTATCTCCCGTCTTGACCAAATCGCCCTCTCGAACATACCAGGCTTCAATTCGACCTGGGATAGGAGATTGTATGCTTTGCGGTCTTTTTTCAGGCTGTAAAGTAGTCACATAACCTTTCCCAAAAACATTCTGTGTCCACGGAAGGAAAAGGATGATAATGAAAACCAAGAAAACCACCAACAAAAAGCGATTGCGTTGTGGAAAGTAAGAAACAGTAAAAATCTTCTTTCCAGATTGGTAAGCGCGGAAATCAAAATCTTTGATGGGTTTAGTTGAGATATTCAGCATAACTATTTTTTTAAGCTTTTGATCTGTCCTTTTTTCAGTTCAATTAATTGGGTGCATTTTTCTTCCCAAAAACTGTTATTGCTTACCACAACTACTGCCCAAGGGTGCTTTGGTAAACAGAGATAATCAATGATTTGTTGTGTTTCTTTTACCGTAAATATATCCAATGGATCTTCTAGAATTAGGCATTTGGGTTGATGTAAAATTGCCCGGGCAAGCAGCACTTTTTTTGTTATCGAATAGGACATATGTTTTCCTTCCGGATGAATGAAAGAGTCTAGACCAAAAGCAAGGGATTTTACAAAATCTTGCAGGCCTAATGCTTCCATCACATCGAGAATTTCACTTTCTGAAATCTGGTTGTTGCCAAAGGTCAAATTTTCTTTAAGGCTACCTTCAAAGGGAGCTTCGTCTGAGAGGGAAAGTCCTAGAAACGAACGGTAATGGTTTAAATCAACGGCCTTAATATTATATTTCCCAACAAAGATGGTCCCTTTTGTGGGTTCAATTACTCCGGCCAAAAGACGCAACAAACTTGATTTCCCTGAACCAGAATCCCCTTGAATTAAAAGGATTTCTTGGGGCGAAATTTTTAGATTAATCCCTGATAGTATCGGATGGTCTAAATCGGTAACGCTGTATTCAATGTCTTTCAATTCTAGGGTGAAAGGATCACTTGAATCAAGGGGTTTTCCCCCTTGTTTTTCGATGTCTAAATCGACGAGCTGCCCCAGTTTTTCAATCGATGTTAGCATGTCGTATAAGGTTTCTAAACTGACAATGAGTTTTTCAACCGATGCAATAACCAGTAGGATAATGATTTCTGCAGCGACAAATTGACCAATGTTCATTTGCTGATTTAAAACCAACATTCCACCGATGATTAACAAGCCCGCCGTCACAGCTACTTTAAATCCAATTAATTTGATGTACTGTAGCTTAATGATTCTAAAGTGGGCTTCTCGCGCAGCCAAATAATCAGCAACGAATTCATCGTTTTTCCGCAAGCTTAGATCTGAGGTTCCAGCGAGTTTAAAGCTTACGATAGAACGCGCTATTTCTTGAATCCAATGGGCAACTTTGTATTTGTGTTTAGACTCTTCAAGAGAAGTGTCTAGCCCGCGACGAAAGGTGTATTGAAAAACAAAAAACATAAGGGTGATTAAACCAATTCCGAAAAGAATGAAAAAGGGGTGATAAAAGGATAAAAGGATTAATGTAAATACGATTTGAATTAAAGCCGAGGGAACATCAATCAAAATTTTGGCTAGCCCTTTTTGAATGCTTAAAGTATCAAAAAAGCGATTGGCTAATTCTGGGGGATAATACCCCCGGAGGGCATTCATTTTCAACCTTGGAAAGCGATAGCTCAGTTCAAAACTGGCCCTTGTAAAAATGCGTTGTTGAAGGGTTTCAATAATTCTCAGCTGCATGATTTGAAGGGTTCCCGTAAAACTTACACCCAGGGTAACCAAAGCCACAAGAATGATCCAAGAACTAGAAATTTGCGCCCCTTGAATTAAATTGATGATGGCTTGCACCCCTAAAGGAAGGGAAAGGGATAAAACCCCGGCAAAAAGCGCATAGTAAAAGATTTGAACAATGTCTTTTTTCTCTAGGATAAGTAGATTAAAAAAACGCCGCCAAGAATTAGAAGAAGTGGTTTTCATGCAAGTGTTTTATGGATCAAATCAAGTAGAAAAGCCTCTGGCCCTTCCTTTTCTTTATCGGTTATGCCTTTAAAATGATCTCTTAAAAAATATTGGTGTAAAGCCGTTTCCACCAAAGTGCCAGACAAGCTTTTAGGATAAGAATAATTTGGTGCTGCGGCAAGAACCATCTCTGCTATGCGGTTTATTAAGCGTTTGTAACTCGTAAAACCACCTTCTTTATTTTCAACATCAACATCCTTGTTTAAAAAGGACTTGGCGTTTTCATTAATGATAATTCTGTTTAAAGCGGGTTCATTCACAAAGGTAAAAGCACTGTCTTCTGTCACTTCTCTGCTAATGATATGCACGGCCTTATCGAGTTTTTCCCAAGGGTCGTTTACACTATAGCAGTTAATCACCAGATGATATTCAAGCCAACCCCAATACCACGAACACAAGTACAATAGCAGTTTGTGTTTGTTTTCAAAATAGCGATAAATGGAACTTTCATTTGAACCAATCTTATCTCCAAGCTTCTTAAACGTAAAGGCTTCAAAGCCCATCAGGTCGATCATTAAGATACTTTCCTCAATTATTTTTTTCCCCAATACAGATGTTTCGGGGTCTTTTAAATAAATTGATTCTGAAATAGAGATGCGCAAAGAAGAGAGCAATTTGTCCATAACTAATAATTAATTGTGCAAATATAATAGTATTACTATTAATAATGAAATTATACCTCCTGTTTTGGTTGTTTCAAAGTGTTTAAAGTAATCAATACACCATCTTGTTTTCTTATAATCAATTACTTAATAAAAAGAATAGCGTAATTATTTTGCGTAAAAAACAATAAAATAAATACAGGATATATTAGGGATAGTCTACAATATGGCAACTTTTCCAAGTTGTTTTCGTGATTAAATATTAATTTAATTAAATAAGTAATCGCTTTATGGTGTTAGAAAAGAAATTAAATAGCTTATTGGATTAAACCATTGCATTACCAAAAGTAAAAGGGATAGTTTAAATGAAAAAAAATTAGATCTGGTAAAACAATTTTTCAAAGAAGATATTGATTTTGAAAAACGATTAAATCAAAAAGAGAATACTAGAAAAAGGGTTTCAACATATAGTTTAGACCCTTATGACAGCGATTTGAGTTATCGAGAAAAATGTCACTTTTTAAGAAGGTCTTTGGTTGGTGTTGCAGATTTATCGACCGATATTTTTGTGGTTAAAGTGAAAGGACAAACAGTATCAAACATTTAAAGTTAAGTAACAATGAGGCATCAAAAAGGCAATATTGACTTAGTTGATCAGCATAGAAAAGAGAAAATATCTTTTCCCAAAGAACAAAAAAAGGGCGATTCGAAACGCTATCAAACTACTTCTTTAAGCCCTTATCAAGGAACGTTTGGACGTTTAGAAAAACGCCATTTATTAAATCGATCTATGGTGGGATATGCTTCCCGTCATCAATCAGATTTAGACGGGATGAATTTAGCAGAGTCAATTGACTATATCTTTCAAGCAGAAGAATTAACAGCACCTTTAAACACCTATTTTTATGAAATTAATTCAGCGGATTATTTTTCTAAATATGGTTCTCCTGATGTAGGACCCGGACAGCCTTTTATTACAAATTCTGTTACCATAGAAAATGATGGAGGGCCTCCAGAGGAAATGGCACAGGAAAGAAGAGAATCACTTGATGCATGGCTCATCAAAAGTATCTGCGATCAACAAACTTCTATCCATTGGAAACTATTCGTTTTTTTACATCAATTACTTCCAACCGATGCAGTGATGTCAGGAGGAAATAAGGCGGGATATTTATACATAAAAACATTGTTTGACAATGCTTTTGGGAGTTATAAACAACTGATTTACAATATTACGCTAGATCCCACTATGATGAGCTATCTCAGTCTACAGTTTAGTATGAAAGAAACCCCCGATGAAAATTACGCTCGGGAAATTCAAGAATTATTTACCGTAGGTAAACGTCCTTTTTCTGCATTCACAGAAACGGACGTCAGAGAAATTGCACGGGCCTTAGTTGGATGGAAATGTAATGTAGAAGATTTCAATACCACCCAAGGGCTTGATTCTTTTGTCGAGTTCGATCCCAATAATCATGATACAGGGAATAAAACTTTTTCTTCTTTTTATAACAATACTACCATAGAAGGCAAAACAGGTGAACAAGGTAGCGAAGAATTACAGGAAGTGGTTGATATGCTTTTTGATACAGAAACATCTTGTCGTTACATTTGTACAAGGTTATACCAATTTTTTGTCAATCCTGCTTTTGACGAAACAATAGAAAGTAATATTATTAATCCGCTCGCCGATATTATGCGGAACAATGATTTTTCCCTTATTGCACCGTTAAAAGTTCTTTTAAAATCAAACCACTTTTTCGATACAGCTAATCATTTTAGTATGATTAAGAATCCTATTGACTTCATGTTTGGTATTGAAAAGGAATTTAATCTTTTTGAGGGCGTATTATTTCATTTCACTGAGGATTATCAAAGTATCTATCACACCCAAAATAACACAGATTTTGTTTTTCCAGATGAAGTAGTTAATTTATTATCACGCTCTCATCGTTTCCATAATTGGTTTTCTAGGTACGATGTAGGAATGAGGATGCTTTATCCTCCCAATGTAGCTGGTTGGCCTCCATTTTATCAATCTCCTTCTTATGACTTATATTGGATTAATTCTTTAACTCTTCAAACGCGACAAGAAATTATTGCGATCCTTAAATGGGGAGTGTATTTAGGAGTAGAGGATAAACAAATTAATTTAAAATTTGATTTATATGCGTATCTATCTACCCTTGAAGCGCCAGAAAACTTGACCGCTATTATACAAGAAATGGTATTGCGTATTTCAGGAAATGAAGCTTCGGATGAATTAGTTACACGACTTAGAGGAATAGCGATTGGGAGCTTTGACGATTACTATTGGACAAACGGGGTAAATCAATTTATGGAAAATCCTGTGCTCTTAAATGAGCTTGAGATAAGAGAACGTTTTGAAGATATCTTACTTGAAATTTATCAGTTACCTGAATCACAATTGAATTAATTATGAAAAGAAGAGACTTTTTACATAATTTCGCACACGCAGCGGCCTTTCCTTCTTTATTTTCATCACTATCATTTGATACAACGAAGTTCAATTCCTATCTCAATAATACACAAGAACGCGGAAATATTATTGTTTTTGTTAAACTTGAAGGAGGCAATGACGGATTGAACACCATTATTCCGATGGATCAATTGGATCATTTAAACAAAGTTAGATCCAATATTGTTTTACCTGACCAAAAAATCATTCAATTGGGAAGAGATGATTTAGGAATTCATCCTGCTTTGGCTGACTTTAAATCCTTTTTTCAGGAAGATAGAATGAAGATCATTCAGAACGTTGGCTATCCAAATCCCGACTTTTCCCACTTCCGTTCTATGGACATAGTCCAATCGGCAGGAGATTCAAATCAAATTATCAATACTGGGTGGATTGGTCGTTATTTAGAAAGCCTGCATCCAGAATATCCGCAAGCTTATCCCAATCAAAACTATCCCCATCCTTTGGCTGTTGAATTAAGTTGGCAGTCTTCCTTAGCATTCACCGGAATTGCTTCTTCAACAAGTTTTATTGCGAGAAGGCCAAATCAATTTCAAGAGATTATTACAGATTTAGACGCTAGTTTCCCCAATACTACCCGAGGAGAAAAAATGGATTTTATCCGTTTAATGGGGAGGCAATCTAATACTTACAGTAAGGAAATAAAAAGAATTTACGAGGGAACACAAAATCGTTTTGAATATCCCAATGCTGAAATTTCTCAACAGTTAGAAATTGTAAGTCGTTTAATTAAAGGAGGACTCAATACTAGAATCTACATGGTCGATCATGGGAGTTTTGATACCCATGATCGTCAAGTTAGTGAGGCCGATAAAACAGAGGGGAATCACGCTAAACTTTTAAAACAATTAAATGATGCAATTACACCATTTATTAAAAACCTTGATGATTCGGGCGATAGTGAACGTGTTTTAATTATGACTTTTTCTGAGTTTGGGAGAACAGTCGTTTCAAACGGCTCTCGAGGAACAGATCATGGAACTGCTGCTCCAATAATGATGTTTGGAAATAAAATCAACCCAATAACAGTAGGGAATAATCCTGTTATTGATCCTGCGATGGAATGGCAAGATAACTTACCCATGGAAATTGATTTTAGATCGGTTTACAATTCCTTGATTGATCAATGGATGGGAAAAAATAACAATACAGTTCAACAAAGCCTTTTCAAAGAGTTTGATCAAATTCCAATTATTCAATCTCAATACATCGACAGTGATGGGGACGGAGTGAGTGATGATCAGGATCAATGTGATTCTACTCCCTTAGGTACGCTTGTAGATACAACGGGCTGTGCGATTTTCTCCTTACCTCCAGATAATTACTCCATCCAAACCAATGGGGTGAGTTGTGCAGGAAAAACCAATGGACAGATCAATGTTTCAGTTCAAAACACGAGTCATGTTTATACTGTTGCTGTTCCAGAGACCAATGCGTCCTATCTTTTAAATTCAGAAAACTCACATCAAGTCCAGATAGCAGATTTAGCTGTGGGTACCTATACTTTAAACATTAGCGTTCAAGGGGAAGAAAATTATCTTCAGACCTATGAAATAGGGATTGTCGAACCCGGAGAATATTCTGCTAAAACTTCTGTTGATTATAAAGACAAATCAATTTCAGTGAAAGCAACTGGTTCAGAGATGTATTTAATTGAAGTTAATGATGAAATTAGGGTAGAAAAGAGACAAAACTTTAAGGTAAAACTTAACCCAGGATACAATAAAGTTAAAATAAGTACTCCTCAAGATTGTCAAGGAGTTCATGAAGAGGAGGTTTTTATTTCAGAAAAGGTGGAGTTCTATCCTAATCCAATGGTTGATCTATTAAATCTTGTTATTCCAGGAAAAGATGTTGAAACAAGTATAGGTATACATTCACGAACGGGTGTTTTATTAAAAACATTGAAAAAATCTATTTCGTCTTCTCGTAGGGTACAAATTGATGTTTCCTCCTTGAGTCAGGACATTTATTTGTTTAAGGTAAAAGGGAAGACTGTCGACCAAACATTTAAAATTCAGAAGAAATAATGAAAAAGTATCTTTTAATTTTAAGTTTTATAACAGTATTGTTTGTTAGTTGTAGTAAAGGAGATGATGGGGGTGGTACAACATCACCTCCTGTTGTAACTACACCAACACCAACAGTGCCTAATCCAGGAAAATCTACATTAAGCACACCAAGTAATA
>CBFHVC010000043.1:0-12005 GCA_965659515.1 Candidatus Arcticimaribacter sp.
AGACGGGATTTGAACCCGCGACCCTCACCTTGGCAAGGTGATGCTCTACCCCTGAGCTACTTTCGCATGGGATGGCAAAGGTAAAATAATTTTTAAATTTTAAAACCTTTTTTTAAGATTTTAAGTAGATGTTTTTCCGCCTAGGCGACGTTTGATACTATTGAGTTTCATCAAGGCCTCTACTGGGGTAAGCGTATCGATGTCAAGATCAATGATTTCGTCTTTTAATTCCTCTAAAAGGGGGTCGTCAAGATGGATAAAACTCAGCTGCATTTCTCCGGCATCTTTGTTTAAAGCAGCCTTGCGTTGGTCTTCTATCGGACTTTTTTCAAGGACTTTTAATTTGCGTTCTGCCGTTTGAATCACTTGTGCGGGCATTCCGGCCATTTTTGCCACATGAATCCCAAAGCTGTGCGCGCTTCCCCCTTTGGTTAGCTTACGCAAAAACAACACGCTATCTTTCAATTCTTTCACGGCAACATTGTAATTTTTAATCCGCTTAAAACGCCCTTCCATTTCATTGAGTTCGTGATAGTGGGTGGCGAATAATGTTTTGGGCTGACTGGGGTGCTGATGCAGGTATTCTGCAATGGCCCAGGCGATGGAGATTCCGTCATAAGTAGAAGTCCCTCGTCCAATTTCGTCTAATAAAACCAAACTATTGGGTGTGATATTATTTAAAATAGCCGAAGACTCATTCATCTCTACCATAAAAGTAGATTCCCCCAAAGAGATATTATCACTTGCCCCAACGCGGGTAAAGATATGGTCAACAATACCCATCTTAACGGCTTTTGCAGGAACAAAACTTCCCATTTGTGCGAGTAAGACAATCAAGGCAGTCTGTCGCAAAAGGGCCGATTTCCCCGACATATTAGGCCCAGTAATCATAATGATTTGTTGCTTTTCTCGATTTAAAACAAGATCATTGGCGATATAGGTTTCTCCTGCTGGCAGCTGTTGCTCAATCACTGGGTGGCGGCCTTCGCTGATATCGAGTTGGGTGCCTTCTTGCATTTCTGGGCAACAGTAGTGTTGTTTGCTTGCCAAAAGGGCAAAACTCTGTAAACAATCGATTTGGGCGATCGCTACTGCCGCTTGTTTTAATTCGCTAAGGTGTTGCTGCAGTTGGTCTAATAATATTTGATAAAAGCTTAATTCGAGCTGTTGGATCTTCTCTTCTGCGCCTAGGATTTTACTTTCGTATTCCTTGAGTTCTTCGGTGATATAGCGCTCTGCATTAACCAAGGTTTGCTTGCGGGTCCATCGTTCTGGAACTTTATCGCGGTGGGTGTTGCGCACCTCTATATAATAGCCAAAGACATTGTTAAAAGCAATTTTAAGAGAAGGAATAGCAGTCGCCTCGGTTTCGCGTTCAAGCATCGCATCTAAATGGGCTTTTCCAGAATGCAAAAGGGCACGTAATTCATCGAGCTCTGTAGAAAAACCATCGGCGATAAAATTTCCTTTACTTGTTGCTACGGGAGCATCTTCCTTTAAGGTATGCGCAATGATTTCCCTCAAACTGCTGCAGGGGGGAAGCATGGCACCGCGTGCCATGAGTTCCTCTTGTTCACTTTCAGCAAAAAGATTTTTTATATGGTTGCTTTCCAAGATGGATTGCTGTAGGATATTGAGTTCTCGGGGGCTGATTTTTTGGGTGGCAATTTTGGCCATAAGACGTTCAATATCCCCGATTTTTTTTAGGTGTTCGCGCAATTTTTGGGTGACGCTTTCTGCAGCCAGATGTGCTCTTACCACGGTATGTCTCGCTCGAATCTTTTCGATGTCTTTTAAGGGAAAACTCACCCAGTTGCGCAACAAACGCCCCCCCATTGCTGTGGCGGTATAATCAATTACATCAATCAGGGCAACTCCTCCAATTGAAGTAGAATACAGCAGTTCTAAATTACGGGCCGTAAAGCGATCGATACCCACAAAGTCATCACTGGCAATTTTCTGCAGGCTAGTAATGTGTTGTAGTTTGTTGTGTTGGGTTTCAGAGAGGTAATGTAGCACCGCGCCAGCACTAATAATTCCGCTGCTAAATTGATCTAAACCAAAGCCTTTTAAGCTTTTTGTTTTAAAATGTTGTTGCAATAAATCATTGGCAAAAGTGGCTTGAAAAATCCAATCTTCTTGAAAAAACGGATTGAGTTGCACGCCAAACCAATTGGTGAAACTTGCTTTTAGCGGTTTAGGAACGAGAATTTCTGTTGGCGCAAATTTTTGAATCAGTTGATTGAGGTGATTTATATTGCCTTCACTCACCAAAAAGTCGCCAGTAGAAATGTCTAAAAAAGCGATTCCCCAATTCTTTTTGCCTTGGGTTATTGCGGCTAAGTAGTTGTTTTTCTTTTGCTCCAGCACATCGTCGTTTAAAGCGACGCCAGGAGTGACCAACTCTGTTACGCCCCGCTTAACGATGGTTTTGGTCATTTTAGGATCTTCCAACTGATCACAAATGGCTACCCGGCAACCTGCTTTAACCAATTTGGGTAAATAGGTGTTAAGCGAGTGGTGCGGAAAACCCGCTAGCTCGGTTTCACTGCTGCTTCCAGCACCGCGTTTGGTTTGAATAATTCCGAGAATTTTGGCGGCTTTTACGGCGTCTGCGCCAAAGGTTTCATAAAAATCACCAACGCGAAACAACAACAAGGCATCAGGGTATTTCGCCTTGATTTGGTTGTATTGTTTCATTAAGGGGGTTTCTTTCGCTTTCTTGGCCAAGGGGGAATTGTTTGCTATTCATGCGAATATAACCCTTATTTCATTTTTAAAAAATGCTAGAGAATACTTCCTTATTTTTGCCCTATGCAAAACCGAAAATTAAAAAATAGCGAGCTGCAGCGAAAAAGTGTTGAAGAAGCCAATGCAGCGCCAAAAACACCTTTGATTCTTATTTTAGATAATATTCGTAGTTTGAATAATATCGGTTCTGTTTTTCGCACAGCTGATGCTTTCCTGATTGAAAAAATCTACCTCTGTGGTATTACAGCCACGCCACCCCATAAAGACATTCAAAAGACAGCCTTGGGCGCGACAGCATCGGTCGCTTGGGAATACAAAGAAGATGCGATTGCCCTAGTCGCGCAATTGCAAAAAGAGGGCGTTAGCGTTTGGGCCATCGAACAAACAGAGGGCGCTACTTTTTTAAACAATTATCACCCCAAAAAGCAGGGGAAAACGGCTTTTGTTTTAGGCAATGAAGTTAAAGGTGTGCAACAAGCTGTAATTGATCAAGCCAAAAACGTAATTGAAATTCCGCAAGAAGGGGCAAAACATTCTTTGAATATTGCCGTAACCACCGGCGTGGTTTGTTGGGATTTTTATCAAAAATTAGGCGCGAAAACAGCTGAGGAGTAAAGGGTAAAACGCTTTTTCATCTTCTACAAAATCTATCCCTTTGGTGTCTAATAAACAAATAGTTAACGCACTGTTGTTATACCATTGCGCGTAGCCTTTCTCAATTTTTTGTAAATATTGATCGCTGATGTCTTGTTCAAAATCCCTTCCGCGTTTTTGAATGTTCTTTTGTAGCTGAGGGATGTTTTGTGCTAAAAACACAACAAGATCTGGTTGCGGAAGTTGACGACTGCCTTTTAAATAGTCTTTTTTATAGGCGTTAAAATCTAGCTCAGCTAAATTTTGCTGAGCAAAAAGCAAAGACTTTTCTAAGCTAAAATCTGCAATAACAGGAGGTTGCTTCTCTTGGGCAAAAAAGCGGCTGAGTTGGTCTATGCGTTCTGTTAAAAAAGCATTTTCTACTTTTAAGGCAAATTTTTCTGGGTCTTGATAAAAATCAACCAGATAAGGATTGTCATAAAAATGTTCCAATAGTATTGTCCCTCCTAAAGCAGCTTGAAGGCGATGGCTAAAAGAAGTTTTTCCTGCCCCAATATTCCCCTCGATGGCAATAAAACTTTTTCGTTTGGGTATAAACAACTGGGCGTCAACGCCTGTAATCACCGCTGTGTCTTGGCAGTCTATTGCGAGCTGTTGTATGTTTTTGTTGAGTAAAGGATGCAGTGTCTTTGCGGCAATTTCAGCAAGCGGAGCGAGCACAAAATTTCTGTCCTGCATTCTAGGATGAGGAATCGTTAGGCTTGATGTAGCCACGATTTTTTCTTGAAACAAAAGTATATCTAAATCAATGGTTCTGGCTTGATAGCCCGCTGCGATTTTCCTATCCCTGCCTAAAAATTGTTCGATCAAAAGCAATTCTTCCAGAACAGCTTGTGGACTCAATGTGGTTTCGACTCCAAGACAAGCGTTGTAAAAAGCAGGACCATCAAAACCCCAAGCAGGGGTTTCAACCATAGCGGATAGCCGTTTTATTTCTCCAATTCGATATGCGATTAGTCCAACGGCCAGTTGTAAAAACTGTTGCCGGTCGCCCATATTGCTCCCTATAGAAAGATATACCATACAATTTTTTGAGGCTTAAAAGTACGGAATCCTCTTAGAGCAATAAAGTTATTTTTGAATAACCCGGGCTAAAGAATCAGCAAAGGGAATATGTGCTTCAAGGACTTTAATCCTTCGTGCATTAGATGGGTGGGTACTCAGGATTTCTGGTGGCGCTTTCCCCCCACCATTGGCTTGCATTCTTCGCCAAACTTCTGCAGCTTCTTTGGGATTATAGCCTGCGATAGTCATTAATTCCAGGCCTATTTTATCGGCTTCGGTTTCGTGCTTCCGACTGAAGGGCAGGATTGCCCCAATTTGACTTCCATAGCCGTAGGCCGCAAGGATTTTATTGCGCTTGCTTGCGGGTTGTTGTGCGGTACTTTTCACCACGATTAAGTCAAGGCCTGTTTTTAGGGTATTGGCACTCATGCGTTGTGCGCCGTGGTCGGCTAGGGCGTGGGCAACTTCGTGCCCCATAATTGCAGCAATTCCGTCGGGATTTTTGGCAATGGGAAGAATACCGGTATAGAAAACAATTTTCCCACCGGGCATGCACCAGGCATTTTTCTCTTTACTTTCGATTAGGTTGTATGCCCAGGCATAGTCATTTAAAAAATCCGCTTGGCCTTTATGTACAAAATAGGCTTGTGCAGCAGCAGTTATTTTTTGGCCAATTTCCTTGATTTGTTCGCTTGCTGCGGTATTTTCTAGTGGAGGGTTTTTCGTGATAAAACTCGAATACTCTTTAAACGCAAGGGGAAAAACTTGTTTGTTGCTAAAGAAATTCAAGGTTTTTTTACCGGTGTATTGATTCACTTTGCAAGCAAAACAACAAGACAGGATAAAGAAGGGTAGGATTAACTTTTTCATTTTATTTGAATTGGGTAGAATTAAAGGTATCTTTTTTTGGTAATAAACCCAAAAGATGTAACAAAAAGGGGAAATTTGCGCCTAATCATTACACAATTAAAAATTGCAAGAAATGAATTTTTTTAAAAGTTTTTTGGCCTCGGTTTTAGGTACAGTAGTGGCCTTTGTTTTTATTGGTCTATTGTTAATGTTAAGTATTGCAGGGATCGCAACTGCAGTTTCTTCAGACGAAGCAATCTCGGTTGATATCAGTGAGAATAGTTTACTAGAGCTGGACTTGGATGTCCCTTTACTAGACAATACAGGGGCGACCCAAGATTTTGAAAAAGCCCTTGGTTTAGGCGATGACGTATTGAAGTTCTATGATGTTGTAAGGGTGATTCGCAAAGCTGCAAAAGACGATCGTATCAAAGGAATTGATTTAAAAAGTAGTTTTCCTAGTATGGGTTGGTCGCAAGCACAAGATATTCGAAAAGCGTTGCAAGAATTTAAATCAGCAGGAAAATTCATTTATACTTATGGCGATTATTTTTCGCAAAAAGGCTATTACCTGGCTTCTGTTTCAGATTCAATTTTTTTAAATCCCATGGGTGGCATAGAGTTCAAAGGCCTTGCGGCCGAAGTATTATACTATAAAGACTTTCAAGACGAATATGGCTTTAAAATGGAAGTTGTGCGTCACGGAAAATACAAAAGTGCTGTTGAGCCCTATTTAGAGCGGGAAATGAGCGAGGCCAATCGCACGCAAATTTCCGCCTTATTAAATGGCGTCTGGGGGACCATAAGTACTGCGATTGCAAAGGATAGAAACTTGAGTATAGCTGCTTTAAATGACATCGCCAATCAACTCAAGGCAAGCTTGCCAGAAGAAGCCAAAGCCAATGGCTTAATCGATGCTTTAGCCTATGAAAGTGATTATGAAGCAAAACTAAAAAATGCTGTAGGAATAGAAGACGATGCTCGACTGAAAACCCTTACTGTAAATCAATTTTCCGCTGGGAATACCCTAGCCAAAAAAGGCGTACGTGAACGCATTGCAGTGATTTATGCCCAAGGGCCAGTTTTGTATGGAGAAGGTGGAGAAAATATTATTGGGCAAGAAGTTTTCTTAAAAGCAATTGACGAAGCTGTGAAAAGTCGTCGGGTAAAAGCCATTGTTTTGCGCATTGACTCGCCCGGTGGAAGTGCATTAACCTCAGATATTTTATGGAATGCCCTAGTGAAGGCCAAAAAAGAGAAACCCCTTGTTGTTTCTATGGGGAATGTTGCGGCATCTGGGGGCTATTATTTAGCGGTTGCTGGAGATGAAATTTATGCAAATGACATGACCATTACAGGTTCTATAGGTGTGTTTGCCACTGTGCCAAATGTTAAAGGATTTACCAATGCGATAGGGGTCAATGTGCAACATGTAGAAACCCATAATAATGCCTTGGGATACAGTGTATTTGAAGCGCCTTCTGGCGATTTTCGCGCCAGCATTAAAGCAGGGATTGAATATGTTTATGCCACCTTTAAACAGCGCGTTGCAACGGGAAGAAATATGGGGCTTGAAGAAGTAGAGGCCATTGCTCAAGGCCGAGTTTGGACTGGAAAACAGGCGCTTGAAAATGGTTTGATCGACGGTTTAGGCGGAATGGAGGAAGCCCTTGCTGCTGCTGCCAGATTAGCTGAACTGGAAGAATACAACCTGGTTTCTTACCCTAAAATTGAACCAGAATTAGAAGACTTTTTGTCTGCCATGGGACCTTTTAGCCGCATAGAAGAAGAATTACTTGCGCGCTATCCAAAAGAAATAAGTGCATTTTTGACTACCTTGTCAACGCAAGAAAATCGCCCTAAAGTAGAGCTTCGCCTACCTTATGCGGTAGAAATTAAATAGTGCATGAATACATCTGACAAGGCCTTAGCCCAAAAGATTTACCTCTATTTGGCAGCGTTGTTTATCACTTCCTTGGTGGTATCCAATCTTATTTTTCAAAAGTTCTTTTTTTGGTATCCCTTTGATACCACTATTTTTGGCATACCCTTATTCGAACTTTCCGTTGGGATTTTACCCTATCCAATTACTTTCTTAATTACCGATTTAATTTCAGAGATTTACGGGCAAAAAAGAGCCAATCAAGTTGTGATTGCTGGGATTTTCGCTTCTTTTTTTTCAATTGGAATTTTATTGGTTGCTGGTGCTGCCCCCGCACTTCCAACTTCCCCCATAGACGATGCGACTTTTACAGAGGTCTTTGCGCTTTCCCCCTTGGCCGTTTTGGCTTCCATGATTGCTTATTTGTGCGCACAATTTATCGATATTAGAATTTATCACTTTTGGAAAAACCTAACCGCTGGAAAGCACCTTTGGCTTCGAAATAACTTTTCAACTTTTGCGTCTCAAATAATTGACTCAGCCACCGTTATTCTACTGCTTTGTCTTTTTCAAGTTTTGCCATGGAATTTGTTCTGGGGATTGACCCTTTCAAGTGTCGTTTTTAAGGTATTAGTCGCTGCAATCGATACACCTTTTCTTTATTTGTTTGTTCACCTTTTTAAGAGAAGATTTAACTTAGCCGCTGGGGAAGAAATCAATTTAGACCAAGCATGAAAGAATTACAAGCAATACGCATTAATAAATATCTGAGTGAAATAGGGTATTGCTCAAGAAGGGCGGCAGATAAATTGATTCAAGAAGGCAGGATAACCGTTAATGGCCAACCCGTTGAAATGGGCTTAAAAGTCACCCCAGATGATCAAATCGCAGTAGATGGTATTACGGTTGAGCAATTGGGTGAAAAGCCTGTTTATATCGCCTTTAATAAACCCGTTGGCATTGTTTGTACCACCGATACTCGCGTGGAAAAAGACAATATCATAGACTACATCAATTACCCCAGCCGTATTTTTCCAATTGGGCGCTTAGACAAACCCTCAGAAGGCCTAATTTTTTTGACAAACGACGGGGATATTGTCAATAAAATCCTGCGTGCACGCAACCAGCACGAAAAGGAATATGTGGTGACGGTTAATCGTCCAATAACAACAGCGTTTATTCAAAAAATGAGTGAGGGTGTTCCTATTTTAGATACTGTTACACGCCCTTGTGTGGTGAAGCAAACGCATAAAAAAGAATTTAAAATCATCTTAACACAAGGTTTGAATAGACAAATTCGCCGTATGTGTGAATACTTGGACTATCGCGTTGTTACCCTTAAGCGCACACGAATTATGAATGTTACTTTAGATGTGGGCAAAGGTAAATGGCGTGATTTAACTAAAAAAGAAATGGCCGAAATCAATCGCTTGGTGGCAGACTCAGCGAAAACCTATGAACCTTAAGCGAGCTTAAGTTCCACCACTAAACCTTCATTGCTTCTTACATTAAAAACAGTATTGTCTTCAAAGATGAGGTACTGCCCTTTAATGCCCTTTAGCACGCCAGTATACTGTTCTTCTTTAAGCAGATTTAAGCTTTTTACTTTTTCAGGATAGCGCTTCACCGGGAAGGGAAGCGTCATTATACTTTCTTCTTGAACGATATAAGGTTTTAATTCATTTGGCAAGGCATCAATAGCTTTATTGCGCTCTTCGGTCCAGTTAATCTCTGGTACTTCAGAAAACTGCAGCATTTTACGCCAGTTGGTTTTATCAGAAAAATATTCTTTTAAAGCAACTTCCCCCACCCCGGCGAGATATCGATTTGGGACTTCAAGCAGCGCCATGGCTTGATGCGCCCCTTGGTCAATCCATCGGGTGGGGACTTGTGTTTTGCGGGTGATTCCTACTTTTAAATGGCTAGATAGGGCCAGGTAAACAATGTGGGGTTGTAATTGTACCTTTTTTTCATAGGCTAAATCCCGGTCTTCAATATCTAAATGTGCTGTGCTTAATTCTGGTCGCATAATCCAATCGCCCACTTGTGGGCTTTCAAAAAAGCACTTTTTGCAGAAACCTTGTCGAAAAATAGGGGCTGTGTTTTGACAATTTAGGCATTCATAGCCTTTAAACCGTAGATGCAGTGCTTTATCCACACATTGATTCATATGCAGCACATGTTGTGGGAGATTCAAATAATATTGCACCTCTTGATCAATTTCGGTTAGCATTTTTTTTAGGACACCTGAGAACATATCGTCGGAAAGAATTAAATTTATGCTAAAGATAAAGATTCTATGGCGATCCCCTTATTCAATTCCATTGCTTCTTGGTTCCTAAAGAAACGCATTCATCAGATTGAACTATTTGTGAAGTATCCCAATGAGGTGCAGCAAGAAGTGTTGCAAGATTTATTGGGCTTCGCCAAAAAAACAAAGATTGGCTACCAGCACGATTTCAGTTCCATTAATCAATATGCCGAATTTGCCCGCCGGGTTCCCATCATTACTTATGAAGATATCGCCGATGAGATCAATGCAGGACGTTTAGGCGAGGACAATATCCTTTGGCCAACACCCATTAAATGGTATGCGAAATCAAGCGGAACCACCAATGCAAAGAGCAAGTTTATACCGGTGAGCGTAGAAGCCCTAGAAGACTGTCATTACAAAGCGGGGAAGGACATGCTTTCGCTATACATCAACAATAACCCAGATGCCAGTTTGTTTACCGGAAAAACCCTGCGTTTGGGGGGGAGTCAAGAATTGTATCACAATGAAAAAAGTGCCTTTGGAGATTTATCTGCAATCATGACCGATAATCTTCCCCTTTGGGCAGAACTGAATTGCACCCCTAGTCTCAAGGTTTCTCTTATGCCAGAATGGGAAAGTAAAATGCAGGCCATTATTGAAGAAAGTGCACAAGAAAATGTCACCGGTTTAATGGGGGTTCCCTCTTGGATGCTCGTTTTACTGAATAAATTAATAGAACAAAACCCAGGAAAAACGCTCAAAGAGATATGGCCCAACATTGAAGTGTATTTTCACGGCGGAGTGAGTTTTCGGCCTTACCGACGTCAATATGAAACACTCCTTAAAGAGCATTCCCTGCAGTTTTATGAAATTTACAATGCTTCCGAAGGATTTTTTGGTATTCAAGACCGCAACAATTCAGCTGAATTATTGTTAATGTTGGACTATGGAATATTTTATGAATTCATTCCATTTGGGAAAGACGATTCGGCCATTATTCCGCTAGATCAAGTTCAGTTAGGGGTGCTTTATACCATTGTAATTACAACCAACGGGGGGTTGTGGCGTTATAAAATTGGCGATGTCGTGAAATTTACTTCCCTAACGCCATACCGGATTCAAATCGCTGGAAGAACAAAGCACTACATCAATGCTTTTGGCGAAGAACTAGTTGTTGAAAATGCCGATGAAGCCATTGCATATGCCGCAGAACGTACTGCTGCTGAGGTGCTAGACTATACAGTTGCGCCGATTTTTATGGAAGGAAAACAAAAAGGGCGCCACGAGTGGATGATAGAATTTAAAAATCTTCCTAGTGATATGGCTAAGTTTCAAGCTGTTTTAGATCAACGGCTACAGGATTTAAATTCCGATTATGAGGCTAAACGCTATAAAGACATGACCATGGTTATGCCTAAAATAGATATCGCACAACAAGGGCTCTTTTATCGCTGGCTTGAAAAGAAAAAGAAATTAGGCGGCCAGCACAAGGTGCCACGGCTATCGAATAACCGTGAATTCATGGACGCCTTATTAGAAATGAATACCTAAGAAACCGCTTTGAGCTTAGCAGTATTGGCCTTCTTCAGCTGTTGCTCTGCATAAGCTTTTGTCACCTTTAGTTCTGTTGCTTCTCCACCAGGCATTTCAAACATGGCATGGTTTAGAATGGCTTCACACAAAGAACGTAAACCACGTGCACCAAGATTGTACTCTAGCGCTTTTTCAACGATATAATCTAATGCGCCATTGGTGAACTCTAGTTTTATTCCGTCAAGTTCAAACAGTTTTTCATACTGTTTTATCAAAGCATTCTTAGGTTCTGTTAAAATAGAGCGCAAGGTTTTTCCATCTAAAGGATGCATAAAGGTCAGCACGGGCAAACGGCCAATTATTTCAGGGATCAAACCAAAAGATTTCACATCCTTTGGGTTGATGTATTGCAGCAGATTGTCTTTGTCAATCTCTTCAGCAGAAGAAGCCGTTTTATAGCCAATGGCTTGGAGGTTTAACCGCTTGTTTATTTCGCGTTCAATGCCGTCAAAAGCACCCCCGGCAATAAACAAAATATTCGACGTATCTACTTCTATGAATTTTTGATCAGGGTGTTTGCGCCCTCCTTTTGGTGGAACATTAACCACAGTTCCTTCCAGTAGTTTTAACAAGGCTTGTTGTACTCCTTCTCCCGAGACATCTCGGGTGATAGAGGGGTTGTCGCTTTTGCGGGCGATTTTATCAATTTCATCGATAAATACAATGCCTTTTTGGGCATTCTCTACATCATAGTCAGCTGCTTGTAATAAGCGCGTTAAAATGCTTTCAACATCTTCTCCTACATAGCCTGCTTCAGTTAAAATGGTTGCATCTACAATGGCCAAAGGCAATTGCAACATTTTAGCAATGGTTTGTGCTAGTAGGGTTTTTCCGGTTCCGGTTTGCCCAACCAAAAGAATGTTGCTCTTTTGAATTTCAATTTCTGCTTCAACTTTTGGGTTGAGGATTCTTTTGTAATGATTGTAAACCGCTACAGAAAGAACTATTTTAGCATCGGTTTGTCCAATGACAAATTCGTCTAAAAAGGCTTTTATTTCTTTGGGGGGTTTAAGCTCA
>CBFHVC010000044.1:0-10518 GCA_965659515.1 Candidatus Arcticimaribacter sp.
ACAGAACTGGCTACTGTTTTTGAGGCTATTCTTGCGCAAACCCGCCTGCCAGAACAAGTCATTATCATCGATCAAAGCAGTCCAGAAAAAGTCATCAAAGACAAACTTACGCCACTGGCGAAAAAAGCCAAGATCAAATTAGATTATATCCACGACGAAAGTATCAAAGGTTTAGTCCAAGCTAAAGCAGCTTCAATACAATACAATAACTGCGATTATATCTCCTTTTTTGATGATGATATTGTACATGAACCGACCTATTTAGCCGCCATCGAAAAGGCGTTTACAGCTCATCCTGAAATGATCGGTGTGAATGGCCTTATTTTAAACGCACCTGCTGTTGGAAGAATAAAACGACTTGTTTTTCGCCTCACCCATTTTGGGCTATACAAAGACAACCGACAAAATGTGATTCGTTCTTTATCTCCTAAAACAGTTCAGCCTCAAGCGGTTGATGCCCTAAGTGGCGGACTTTCGACCTGGCGAAAAGAAGTTTTTGACAGCGTTTCTTTTGATGTAAAAAACAAGTTTCACGCTTATGAGGACAAAGAGTTTTCCATCCGCATTGCTCGGGCCTTCCCACAGCAAATGTTTATCATTCCGCAAGCTAAATTGTACCACTACCACGCTGCGGGAAATCGTCAATCTTTATTGAGAAGAACCCAAAATGATGTGGTTGAAGTATGGAAGCTATTTAAAAAAAATGGAAACTACAATTGGCTAGGTTTCGACCTTGTTGTCCTACTCTTGGGCCTATTGATAAATGCCCTCATTTTAAGCTTAAAGCACTTTAATAGCAACTTTCTAATAAGCTATATTAAAGGCTTTAACCAAGGACGTAAAAGTCAAATTTTAAGCGAATGAAGCCATCAATAGGAATTATTGGATTAGGTTATGTAGGACTTCCCTTAGCGCTTGCCCTAGCAGAAAAATATACTGTTCTAGGCTATGACACCAATAAAGAACGCGTCGCTTCTTTACAAGCGGGAATTGATAATACACAAGAGATTCCTACCGAAGAAATGCAAGCGGTTTCGATTGACTATTTCGATCAACCAGACGCTCTCAAAAACTGTAATATTTATATTGTAACGGTTCCCACACCCTTAAAACAAAATCATCTCCCAGATTTTAGTTACTTAGAAAGTGCCTCTGGAATCGTAGCAAAAATGCTTTCTAAAGGCGATATAGTCGTTTATGAATCGACGGTTTATCCTGGAGCAACAGAGGAAATATGCCTTCCAATTCTCGCTGCTTCATCGCTAAAAATAGATGTGGACTTTTCACTGGGTTACAGCCCAGAACGCATTAATGTTGGCGATCCAAAAAACACCTTTAAGACCATCCCAAAAATAGTGGCTGCGTCAAATAAAAAGGCTTTAGCGACCCTTTCGAAACTCTATCAATCTGTACTTAGTGCAGAAGTCTACAGCGCCCCTTCTATTAAAGTGGCAGAGGCAGCCAAAGTAATAGAAAACACCCAGCGGGACGTTAATATTGCTTTTGTCAACGAACTCGCCATGATGTTTAACGCCATGGGATTAGACACAACCGAGGTCTTAAAAGCCGCGGCGACCAAATGGAATTTTTTGCCTTTTACTCCTGGATTAGTGGGCGGGCATTGTATTGGCATTGATCCTTATTATCTAGCGCATAAAGCGAAAGCATTAGGCTATACACCAGACCTACTGCTCTCTGCAAGGAAAATAAATGAAGCCCTTCCGCATTTTATTGTGCAAGATGTCTTGCACAAAATAAAGGCGCATCATATCGAAATAACGCAAGCGAACGTTTTGCTTTTGGGGGCAACCTTTAAAGAAAACACATCAGATATAAGGAATTCAAAAGCCATTACCCTAGCCCAAGGTTTAGTAGATGCAGGATTGACCTTAACCCTTTATGATCCTTTTATTGAGAAGGACCAACTGTCTTTAAATGCCAAACAAAGTAACAGGCTTCCAACCGACAGAAATTACGATGTAGTTCTCCTTGCTGTTGGACATGACCAGTTTTCAAAAATTGATCCCTTAAAATTATTGTCTGAAAAAGGCTTTGGCTACGATATCAAAGCTTATTTTGACGCTCACCCTCGCATCTATAGATTATAGCGGTAAATGTTTTTGATAGAAATCCTCCCAGGCTTTCAACAGGGTTGCTTCACTAAAATTATCTTCTACATACTTCCTTCCTGCTTTTCCCATTGCGCGCATTTCCTTTGGGTGATTTAGCGCATAGCTTAATTGTTGCTTAAGATGATCTACGTCCCCTACGCGATGCCGTAAACCGGTTTCCCCTGCCACAATTGTATCGGCTAATCCATAGGCGTCACTGCATATAATGGGCTTTTCCAGTGCTGCAGCTTCAATAACTGAAAGGCCAAAACCCTCGCGATAACTGGGCAAACAAAAGCTATCACAGGCCTGTAAAAGTTCCTCGGGTTTTTTTTCAAAAGGGATAAAATGAATTTTTGCAGAAAGCTGCTGGTGCCGCGCTTTGATGTTTTCTTCATCATGCCCTATAAGATATAGGGAAGCAGGTGCTTTTTCTTGGTCAAGCGTTTTAAAAGCATGGATTAAATCAATCACGCCTTTGTCTTGATTAAGGCGCCCAAGAAACATAAACACCCATTCGTCTTTAGTCAGGCCTAATTGATTTCTTCTTTCTTGCCGAAGCGCACTATTGGGCTCAAAACGTTTAAGGGAAACCCCACAGATGGACCCTTTTCCAAGCACTTCTGCAGTAGGCCCCACAATTCCCTCGGTTTTTAAAAAATGAAGCTGTGATTTTCCGTCGACCAATACTTGGGTTGCGCATCTTGCAATTAAACGATCTAAGGATTTTAATAATAGCCTAAAAAAACCTGTTTTATTCGCCCAAACCTGTCCTGTAAAGGTATGTGTGCGCAAGGGAACGCTTGCTAGATAACCCCCCAGCATGGCCATTAAACCTGCTTTTGGAGAAACACTGTGTAGGGCATCAAATTTTTCTTGCCGTAAAAAACGCAGCATAGTCAATAAACACAGCAAATCTTTCCAAGGATTAATGCCCCGTTCGATTGGCTGAATATGCACGCCCTTTAAAGGCAGTTCCTTTTGTAGTTCGGCAGCGTTTTCTGTATTGACAATTAGATGGAGTTCATGTTTTTTTGACAATGTCTTCATGGGCCCTTTTAAAAAGGCCAAGGCCGTGGCCGGACTTGAAACAACAAAGCAAAGTTTTTTCATCGATGGCAATTTACATACTCTTGAAGAAATGGACGATAATCTTTCGTGAATTCAAAACCCAATTCCCTTTGGATTTTGGCTGTTGAAATTTGTGTTGTATTGGTAAAAAAGGCAATGCCGTCCTTACTTATACGCATTAATTTTAATGCTTGCAGTAATTTAAGCAGCCCTTGAAAAAAACCTACGGAAGGTCTTAGGATTATGGTTTGATCGATTTCTTTCTCAAGAATTAAAAGCAATTGTTTTAAGGGAAGGTCGTTGGAGAAATTGTACTGTTGCCCTATTGCCTTTGGATGTTGCCCCACCAAAATTAAGGCATTAATTAGATCTTCTGCCAAAACAAAATTGGCGACGACGGACGAGGATGGGTTGAGGTTTATTCTTTTTTTAATCAGTTGGATAAACTGCAAGAGCAAAGCTGATTTCATGCTTTTCCCTACCACAATTGAAGGCCTAAGCATGACTGCTTGTAGCGCATTTTCTTTCTGGGCTTTAAGCACCAATTCCTCTGCGGCTAGCTTACTTTTTTCATAAGGGTTTTGGGCTCCTTTTGGACTGTCCTCTCGAAGGATTGTGTTCTTTGGGAAAGCAAAAATACCCATACTAGATAAGTGCACTAATCTCGTCTTATGCCCTTTCAAAGCGTTTAGCATGGCTTTTGTGCCGTTAACATTGGTGGCGTAAATGCGGTCAGGATTATTTAGTTCTGCCGCTAAATGATAGAGAATATCTAGCCCTTTGACAAATTCAGCCAAAGCAAGCGCATCAGGATTGCTCAAATCACTTTCAACAACAAATAATTTTGGATGTGTTGTAAATTGTGCGCTGTTGCGACTCATGACAACCACTTCATGCCCTTCCTTAAGGAATTTGTGCATTAAATGCTGACCAATAAATCCTGAAGCACCACTAATGCCAATTCTGAGTTGTGTCACCTTTTTTAATTGTGGATTAAATATAAAAAAACCCTAGCCCCTTTTCCCCTAATTATTTTCTAAATTTGACATGAATCTAATAACTAAAGCAATATTGCCTTGATCTATCGATTATTCAAACATTTTATTGATCGAATTATAGCCCTAATTGCCTTGGTTTTAATCTCTCCTTTGCTCTTATTGATCAGTTTTCTTTTGGCATTTTCTTTAAAGAAATGGCCTTTTTTTATACAAAAGCGCCCTGGATTTAACGGAAAGATTTTTTCGATTTACAAGTTTAAAACCATGCGTGATAGCACAAACGCGGCAGGGGTTTTATTGCCCGACTTCGAACGTATAACTTCGCTCGGAAAAATCATCCGCAAATTATCTTTAGATGAATTGCCGCAATTGATGAATGTTTTGAAAGGGGAAATGAGTTTTGTAGGACCCCGTCCTTTATTGCCAGAATACTTACCTTTATATTCCGAGAGTCAAAATAAACGGCATCTTGTTAAGCCAGGTATTACTGGTTGGGCACAAGTCAATGGTAGAAACACCCTAAGTTGGCAAGATAAGTTCAAGCTTGATGTGTATTATGTAGAGCAGCAAAGCTTTATTTTGGACCTTAAAATATTATGTAAAACAGTGGGCAAAGTAATTCTTCCACGTGATGTTAATGCTGGACAACAATTAACCATGGAACCGTTTAATGGAAAAAACTAAAGTAATTTTTATAGGCGCGGGTGGTCATGCAAGGGTCCTATCAAGTGTTATCGAATCTATGCAGCAAGCGTTAGTGGCCGTTTTTGACCCCGATCCAACCAAAGAAAGCCTAGATGGTATAAAAAACGAAGGCGAGTACGAGGCTAATAAATATCCAGAAGCAAAATTGCTAATTGCCATTGGGGACAATTTAGTGCGAAAAAAAGTAAGTCAAAATAGTGCACATGCTTTTGGGCAAGCCATTCATTCCTCTGCTCAAATAGACCGTTTATCCTTTTTAGCCCAAGGGGTTCAAGTGATGCCAGGAGTAGTGATAAATCGAGGGACTACCATTGGGCAGCACACGATTATTAATTCCAATGCTACGGTAGAACACGATTGTAAAATAGGAGAATTTGTTCATATTGCTCCCGGCGCTACTCTTTGTGGTGGCGTTTCCATAGGCGATACAACTTTGGTAGGAGCAAATGCAACCATACTACCCAATTGTATTATTGGTAAAAATGTAAGCATAGGAGCAGGTTCAGTTGTCACTAAAAATATTCCAGATAATAGCACCGTGGTAGGTGTTCCTGGCCAAATTATTTCAAATGGATAAATCCAAAATTTATTTGTCTTCTCCCCATATGGGGGAAGAAGAATTAACGAATGTTCAAGAAGCTTTCGCTACAAATTGGATTTCGCCTGCGGGGCCCTTTATTCAGCAATTTGAACAGGATTTGGCTAGCTATTGCGGAACTGCAGGTGCGGCAGTAGTGCAATCTGGGACAGCTGCGATTCATTTAGCGTTACGCTTACTTGAAGTACAGCAAGACGATTTGATTCTTTGCCAGTCCTTTACTTTTATTGGTTCGTGTAACCCTATTTTATACGAAAAAGCCACCCCAGTTTTTATTGATTCTGAAGCGTCTACTTGGAATATGTGCCCCCTCGCCTTAGAGCAAGCCATAGTAGATTTAAATGCGCAAGGGAAAACACCAAAAGCGATTATAGTGGTCCATCTTTATGGCATGCCAGCAAAGATGAAAGAGATCATGGCCATTGCCAACCGCTATAAAATTCCTGTTGTAGAAGATGCTGCAGAAGCTCTAGGATCATACATTGATGGAAAAGCCTGTGGTTCTTTTGGGGACTTTGGTATTTTGAGTTTCAATGGAAATAAAATCATTACTACTTCTGGAGGGGGTGCCTTGTTGTCAAACAATACAGAAGCCCTTCAAAAAGCACGTTTTTTAGCCACCCAGGCCAAAGACAATGCAGCCCACTATGAGCATAGCGAAATGGGGTATAATTACCGAATGTCTAACATTGCAGCAGCCATTGGTGTAGGGCAACTTAAAGTGTTGGATCAAAGGGTTACGGCCAGAAGAGCGAATCATGCTTTTTACCAGGAATTGCTTGGGCATATAGACGGCATTCAATTCCTAGATGAACCACAAGGGTTTTACAGCAATCGCTGGTTGAGTTGCATTTTAATCAACCCAGACCTTACTGGTGTGAACAGGGAAGCAGTGCGTTTGGCCCTTGAAAAAGAGAACATAGAATGTCGCCCTTTATGGAAGCCTATGCATCTGCAGCCTCTTTTTGCACAAGAGACTTATTTTGGTGCCGATTTTGCCGAAAAACTTTTTCAAAATGGCTTATGCCTTCCTTCGGGAAGTAATTTAACCTTAGCAGAAAAAGAACGCATTTCAAGTCAATTGAAAATAGTATTTTCGCACTAGTATGTTTGAAAGAATTTTTAAATACCACTATTCGAATAAATTCGCTTACGCATTAGATGCGCTATGCATCTGGGTCGCTTTAGAGGCGATTCTTTTTCTCAATGGATCTATTTTAATCATTCGATCACAACTCGATAAACCTGTGTTTATTGGTTTAGCCCTGGCCTGTATTACCTTCTTTAGAGGGTATAAAATGGTTTTGCGTTTTACCACCTTTATTGATATTGGTAAAATCACTTCTGGCTTAATCCTTACCACCATACTCTATGCGGTGTACATAAAAGCAGATACAAGGGGGCATTACAATTATCTATTGCTGTTGTTTTATTTTAGCTTATCCTTACTGTCGCTTTATCGTCTTGTAATTAAATTGCTTTATGCCCGAGTGACAAAAGAAGAGAAGCTGTTGAACACCCTCCTTTTTGGCGCAGGATCAAATGGTATTAGAACAAAAAGAGCCTTAGACGATAGTAATGCTGTTCATGTTTTGGCTTTTATTGACGAAGCCTCTGGTACAGTAGGAAGAAGTATTGAAGGCTTGCCTGTAATGCGTTTAGGAGATAAGCTAGAAAAGTTTATCGAAAACAAAAAAATACAGCAGGTTATAATCACGACAGAAAAAATTAGTCAAAAAGAGAAAAATGAACTCTTTCAGTTTTTCAAAAACAAAGGGGTTAAAATCTTCACCGTTCCACCGATTGATCAACTAGCAAGTAATAAAGGAATCGTCAGCAACCTTAAGCCCATTAAAATTGAGGACCTCTTAAAAAGAGATCAAATTAAAATAGACTTAGAGAAAAATAAAACGCAATATCAGGGTAAAACCATTTTAGTCACGGGTGCGGCCGGTTCTATAGGGAGTGAAATTGTACGTCAATTATTGCCCTTTTCCCCCGCACAGATTATTTTATTTGATCAAGCAGAAACCCCTTTGTTTGATTTAAAAAACGAATTGGCCTTAACAGGGACTTCTGTTCAACTGCATTATTATCTGCAAAGCATTACTGTCAAACCCGCACTAGAACAATGTTTTGCTCATTTTTCTATTGATGTTGTTTTTCATGCCGCAGCCTATAAGCATGTTTTTATGACGGAATCCATCCCCAAGGCCGCAATTATCAATAATATATTAGGAACAAAGAATGTTGTTGATGTAGCGCTAGAGAACAAGGTTGCTCATTTAGTGATGGTGTCAACAGATAAAGCGGTTAATCCTTCTAATGTGATGGGAGCGTCGAAACGGATCGCCGAAATATATGTCGCCCAAGCAAAAGAAAATACCACTACCCAAATTATAACAACCCGTTTTGGGAATGTTTTAGGGTCAAACGGATCAGTTGTTCCCATTTTTAAAGCGCAAATTGCCCAAGGTGGTCCCGTTACGATTACGCATCCTGAGATTACCCGTTATTTTATGACCATTACCGAAGCTTGCCAATTGGTGCTGGAGGCGGGCGCTACGGGCGAAGGAGGAGAGATTTACGTCTTCGACATGGGAGAGCCTGTAAAAATCGCAGATCTAGCCACCAGTATGATTCGTTTATCTGGCTTAATTGAAGGAGAGGACATTGAATTAGTCTATAGTGGTCTTAGGCCAGGAGAGAAGCTATACGAGGAGTTACTCACCGATAAAGAAAGCCTTAAACCCTCGCATAACGAACTTATTTTTATTGCTGAGAAAGAGCATTTTTCTACGCAGCAGCAAACCAAAATACTCGACTTGATTGAAAGTGCTATCCAAGGAGAGGATCCTTTAACACTTGTGGGAAAAATGAAAGCGATTGTGCCAGAGTTTAAATCGATGAACTCTACCTATACTTCTCTAGATAAATAAGCGGACTAATTACTTCCAGGAACAATTTTGAGGTTCCTGATACAAACACTAAAAGGGTAACGCTGCAAGCCAGCGCTGTTTAAAACGGAAGGATGTTTGTTGAAAGTTAAACGAAAACTAGGCACGATAGGTAAGGGGATAACCACCTGTCTAAACTCGGTAACATTATAAGATGAATCTGACCAAATTTCCCCTGGTTCAATCGTAACACTAGCATTTCCTCCAGACACCAATGGCGTATAGCCCAAAGAAACTTTTATATTTTCATCGGAGTTATTGGGCAAGACCAAAAATTCCATTTTGTATTCAAAAACCAAGTTTTTTGGCGCAGTTCCAAAATTAGCAAAGGTTTTAGAAATACTAGAAATCTCATTCTCTCCGGCACCATTTGCAATATAATAGCCTACCATAGCATTTTCACAAGCCGAAAAAGTAACGGTTGAATTTGCCGAGGGGCCAAACCAGCCATCTTGCTCGTTTTCCCAACCCCAAGTGGCAGTAGCGGTGCGCATTCTTAAATCATCTTGATATTCAAAAGTGACATAATCTTTTATGGAAACAACATCAAAACTATTGGCATTTGCAACAGCGTGTTTCATATCGTATCGGCCAAATACATTTTCATATTCTACCAAAACAGCAATTTGCGCATTTGTTTCTGGATCGTCAATATCTCCTTCTACTGTAGTGGTACCACTCACCGTTGTGCTAGACCCAACATTTGTTGTACCGCCCTCAAAAACCCATTTAAAGATGTCAAAATTCTTAGAAGTTGTCACATATGAAACCCGCATAATATTGTCTTCAGGTAAGATGCTATTGGTAACGGTAAAGCTGTGCTCTGAGGAAAGAAAAGAGGCTTCAACCTCTCCTGTACGCCCATCAGGATCTTCTGTAGGACGAATAATCGCGTTGGGATCATCTTCTAATAAAGATTGTGGAACAAATTCTGGCGTGCAAGCGGTAAACACAACCAAAAACCCAATAAATGCAAATAAACTCCTCATAATTTAAAATAGTCTTCAAAGATAAAGAAATAGCGTTATAAAAGCTTCATTAAAAAGGCATTCCTCTTTTTAATAACGCAATAGATCGATAGATAGTATTTGTATCATTGTGAAATATTCATTTGTATAATGGTAAAAAATGAGTACATTTGCAATCCAAAATTTAACAAAAATGTATGCAATCGTAGAGATAGCAGGGCAGCAATTTAAAGTTGCGAAAGACCAAAAAGTGTTTGTTCACCGTTTGGCACAAGACGAAGGAAGCAATGTTTCTTTCGATCAAGTGTTCTTATTAGACGATGGAAAAGCAGTTACTGTTGGCGCCCCGGCTATAACCGGAGCTTCCGTAGAAGCAAAGGTAGTTAAGCACTTAAAAGGAGATAAAGTAATTGTCTTCAAAAAGAAAAGAAGAAAAGGATACCGTGTTAAAAACGGTCACCGTCAAGCTTTGACAGAAATCCTAATCGAAGGAATTTCTGCTAAAGGTGGGGCCAAGAAAGCTGCACCAAAAGCAAAAGCGGAAAAAGCAGCAGCACCTGAAAAGGCGGCAACGAAAGAAGCAGCACCTAAGGCGCAAGCAGATTTAAGCGGAAAAACAGTGGCTGAATTGAAAGATTTGGCTAAAGCTAAAGGGATAACCGGAATTTCTTCCATGAAGAAAGCCGATTTGATCGCAGCTTTACAAGCATAATAATTTAAAACGATACAACCATGGCACATAAAAAAGGAGTAGGTAGTTCGAAGAACGGTAGAGAATCAGAATCGAAACGTTTAGGCGTAAAAATCTTTGGTGGACAAGCTGCACGTGCAGGGAACATCATCGTGCGCCAACGCGGTACTGCGCATAATCCAGGAGAAAATGTGTATTTAGGTAAAGATCATACCCTTCACGCTAGAGTTGATGGGGTGGTACAATTTGCTAAAAAGAAGAACAACAAGTCTTATGTTTCTATTGTTCCTTTTGAAGCCTAAACACGATCAGCGTAAAAAAAATGAAACCCGCTCATTGAGCGGGTTTTTTTATGCCTTATTTTTTCAAAGCACCATAAACAGCGCGATTTAGTGCAATAATGTATTCATTGGTATTGG
>CBFHVC010000045.1:0-9866 GCA_965659515.1 Candidatus Arcticimaribacter sp.
TATGGTTGTTATCAACAATTGTGGTTGGGCAAGCCCATGGGAAACAAGCCGATGCCAGATACAGGACTAGTCCTTTTTACCCTTTTTGGGCTGGGCTTTGCTGTCTTTTTCTGGATCAATCAACTCAATACTAGCATTGATGAAAAAGAAATCAAGGTGCATTTCTACCCCTACACCAAACGAACCGTGGCTTGGGGGGAAGTAGACCAGTGTCAAGTAATCCCTTATGATTTTGTGGGTGGGTGGGGCGTGCGCCTTTGGACTCAATACGGAACTGTCTACAATGTCATTGGTGGTAAAGGGCTTTATGTGCAATTAAAAAACAAAAAAAAGTTTTTAGTGGGCACCCAATGCCCAGAAGAGCTCGAAAAATTTATCTCAGATTTAAATCCCCTCGCCCAAATGGAGACAGAGCAAGTCAAAAACAGCATCAACCCCTAAATTGGAAGTATCTATCGCTATGGCATCTTCTGCTTTTTTCAAAGGCGCAACTGCCCTGGAACTATCCAGGTGATCCCTTTCCTTTACATTGGCCAAAACTTCTTGATATGTTCCTACAATTCCTTTGGCCTGCATCTCATCGTAACGGCGTTGTGCCCTAATTTCAGGAGAAGCATTTAAAAAGAATTTATGCTGTGCATCAGGAAAAACAACGGTCCCAATATCGCGCCCATCCATTACCACAGAAGCCGCTTTTGCTAAAGCGCGTTGCTGCTTTAATAAATGCGTTCTAACTGCAGGAATTGCAGCTACCTTGCTCACCAAATCTGAAACCGCAGCCGTACGCAATTCTTCTCCATAAACACGTCCGTTTACGGCCATCCATTTTTCTCCGTCTGCTTGTGGCTGCCAACTAAAATCTAATTCCAACAAAGCGTCCGCTAGGACTTCTGTTTGAATTAGCCCGTCTACTACCCATTCTTTTTCAAGCACCAAAAGTGAAATGACCCGAAACATATATCCTGTATCTACATAGGTGAAGCCTAAGTGCTTTGCTAAGCGTTTTGACAAGGTACTCTTCCCGGTAGAGGCATAACCGTCAATGGCAATTACTGTTGTATCCATAAGGCAAAAATAAACTTAATAGGTGGATTTATATAATTTGACCTGATCGTCTGTTCGGTGGAAGTGAAACTTAAAGCCTGCTGGGCTTTTTTCTATAGAAGAAACACTGGTGGTTTTTACAGGAATATTACGCAAGGGTTTCGCACTCCCCAAAAGGGCTTGTAAAGCCGCTGGGGTAAAAGCTAATTCAGTTTTATGATAATGCATAATCCCTATTTGGTCAGGTTGTTGTCGTGCTATAAACTCCTTAAAATTAACCGAACGGTCAACCCACCAGTCTTCTGTATATAAAGTACGAGAAGACCAAAGATAAACATCTTTTGTAGAGAGGGACCGAACGTGCAGCTCGGTTTCATCCCACTTGAGCTCCCTAAAACTTCCGCTGTGGTAAAGCAGCAAAGTGAATGGCTCCATCCCTAAAAAGTTAAAGGTGTTAATAAACTCATCAATACTGGTATAGTCAAAAAAAGCCAGGGCCATAATTCCCCGACTCATCGCATAGCTTTGCTTCCTTTGGTGGGGGACAAACGCTCCATTAAGAATACAAGCAAATTGATCGGCATCTGAATAGGCAAACCAGCTGCCACTAGCCCCTTCATCTTGCGGAAAGAAAACCTTTATATCGCCTCGTTTATCTTCAATGACGTTTTGTGCAGCGCGCTTTGGATCTTCATCTCGATTAGAGGTAAACACAAAACCGTCTGCGGTAGGAACAAAAGTTACGGTACACATTTACGATAAAATTTTGGCGTGTTTGACCTTTTGATCTGTAATTGCGATGTCCAAGACTTCATGCATTTCTTTTACAAAATGAAAACGAAGTCCTTTGAGGTAATCTTCTTTAATCTCTTCCACATCTTTACGGTTGCTTTCACATAAAATAATTTCTTTGATCTTGGAGCGCTTTGCAGCCAAAATCTTTTCCTTAATCCCACCTACTGGTAATACTTTCCCACGTAAAGTAATTTCTCCGGTCATGGAAAGCTGCTTTTTAACCCTTCTTTGGGTAAACAAAGAAACCAAAGAAGTCAACATGGTGATCCCAGCACTCGGCCCATCTTTTGGTGTTGCACCTTCTGGGACGTGAATATGGATGTTGTATTTGTCAAATGGAAAATCACTTAAGCCTAAACGGCTCGCATTTGCTTTGATATATTCCATGGCAATGGTGGAAGATTCTTTCATGATCTTCCCGAGATTTCCCGTGATTGACAATTGTCCCTTGCCTTTAGATAATGCTGATTCAATAAAGAGAATATCGCCTCCTACTGCTGTCCAAGCAAGACCAATTACTACCCCAGCAGTTTCATTGTTTTCATATAAGTCACGGCTTACTTTTTTTGGTCCTAAAACAGTATTTAAGTCCGTTAACTTCGGTTGCTTTAGATAGTCTTCTTCCATGGCAATCGACTTGGCGACATAGCGGACTGCTTTTGCCACTTGCTTTTCAAGGCCTCTTACGCCAGACTCGCGGGTATATCCTTCCACTATAGCCTCTAGAATCGCTTTATTTAGCTTTAAATCCTTAGCCCCTAAGCCGTGCTCTTCTAATTGTTTTGGAAGTAAATGTTTCTGAGCGATCATCGCTTTTTCTTCAATGGTATAACCACTTACATTGATGATTTCCATACGATCGCGCAAAGCCGGTTGAATACTTCCTAAATTATTGGCTGTAGCGATAAACATGACTTTAGATAGGTCATAGCCCATCTCCAAAAAGTTATCGTAGAAAGTGGCATTCTGTTCTGGATCCAATACCTCTAATAAAGCCGAGGAAGGATCGCCTTGACTGCTATTGGTCAACTTATCAATTTCGTCCAATACAAAAACAGGGTTTGAGGTCCCCGCCTTTTTTAAACTCTGGATAATTCGCCCAGGGAGTGCACCAATATAGGTTTTGCGATGCCCGCGAATTTCTGCTTCATCGCGCATTCCCCCAAGAGATATCCGCACATATTCTCTACCCAAAGCTTCTGCAACAGATTTCCCTAAAGAAGTCTTCCCTACCCCTGGAGGACCATAAAGACATAAAATGGGTGATTTCATATCGTTGCGCAATTTAAGCACAGCCAAATATTCAATGATGCGTTTTTTCACCTCTTCTAGCCCGTAATGATCGCGGTCTAAAATCTTTTGTGCGCGCTTTAAATCAAATTGATCTTCTGAAAATTCTCCCCAGGGTAAATCCAAAAACAAATCTAAATAGTTGCGCTGTACAGAATATTCTGCGACTTGTGGATTCATGCGCTGCAACTTCATTAACTCTTTGTCGAAGTGCTTCCCCACTTTTTCATCCCATTGCTTGTCTTGGGCGCGAAGGCGCATTTCTTCTACTTCTTCTTCATAAGAAACTCCACCCAACTCTTCTTGGATGGTTTTCATTTGCTGATGCAAGTAATACTCCCGTTGCTGCTGATCTAAATCATTGCGCACTCGAGATTGAATATCGTTTTTCAATTCCAGCTTTTGATACTCCACATTCATATATTGCAAACACAAAAGAGCGCGTTCCTTGATATTTGCAGTCGATAAAATCCCTTGTTTTTCTTTGACCGTAAGGCTCATATTAGAAGACACAAAGTTGATTAAGAAAGAATGACTTTGGATGTTTTTGATGGCAAAAGAAGCTTCAGACGGAATATTCTGGCTCTCGCTTATAATTTTCAAGGCCAAATCTTTGATCGACTCTACAATGGCACTAAACTCAGAAGTGTCGTGGATGGTTTTTTCTTCCCCTACCTTTTTAATTTTGGCTTTTATATAGGGATCTTCACTAATAAGCTGTTCTATCTCGAAGCGCTTTTTCCCTTGAATAATAATGGTAGTATTCCCGTCTGGCATGGTTAAAACCCGTAAAATCTGGGCAACTGTACCTAGCGAATAAATATCCAAAACAGAAGGATCTTCAATGGATTGGTCTTTTTGCGCAACTACGCCAATCACCTTGTCGCCCTTGTTGGCGTCTTTGATCAATTGGATGGATTTATCTCGTCCTACCGTAATGGGAATTACCACCCCTGGAAACAAAACAGTGTTCTTTAAGGGTAAAATAGGAACAAAATCTGGTAAATCTTCTAACTCAAGAGCTTCTTCATCTTCTGTGGTCATTAAAGGAATTAAATCTCCTTCAGCTTCAATATCCTGAAGTGACAGGTTGTCTAGGGAACTAAAAATGGGTTTTGACATAAGGCGTTATATGCGTCAGTTTGTCATAATCAAGACAAACCAAGGCGCTTTGTTTATTTTCACTCTAATAAGACAAGAGTTATGCCAAAGGATTTTTTTGTGCAGAAGTGTAACTTTTTCTTTCTTTTGACTCTTATTAAGCAGAAGTCATAACCAGATGATACAAAACACGCATATTGATCAGCTTCTTCTTCTCTGCAAAGAGAAAGATGAGCGTGCGCAGTTGGAAGTATATCAACGTTATCATTTAGCGATGTATCACAGTGCGCTTCGCATTGTTCAAAATCCTGTCGATGCAGAAGACATCATGCAGGAAGGTTTTATAACCGCCCTTGACAAATTAGACCAATACAAGGGAAACAATAAATTTGGGGGTTGGCTTAAACAAATCGTTATTCGGAAAGCCTTGCGTTTTGTTCAAATCCAACAAAATACACCGCATTATTCTCTTAACGAATATCAACTTCCAACGGGCATAAACGAAAATGATGATACAAAAGAAATACAACTTCAGCAATTGCAACAAGGATTAAACCAACTCAAAAGCCGTTATCGGAATGTTTTGGTTTTACTCTATTTTGAAGGCTATGACTATGAAGAAATCAGCAGTATACTTAACATCAGCTATGGCAATTGTCGCACCTTAGTATCGCGTGCAAAAGACCAACTGAAACAAAAAATAAAGATGAATGAAGACACTCGATCAACAATTTAAAGCCCTAAAACGGCAAAGCGAAAAGGAATTCCCTTTGGAGGGGCATGAATTGCGCTTTCAGCGAAAACTGGAGCGATACAATCGCCCGGTCATTCGTTTAACAAGCTGGCTCAGTATTGCCGCTGGTTTATTTCTAATAATTGGGTTAACCACCTCATCGCTTCCCCAAAAACCAAAGGCAAGCCAAGGTCTCACCCTGACCTATGAAACGCAAATAAAAAATCAATTAAAACAACTAGAGGTAAAATATCAAGCAGATTTTGCCATTCCTTTGCAGGACATCAAAGGACAATTACAGGCCCTAGATAATAGCTATAAAACCCTAGAAACAAAATTCAACAACCTGCACCAACACCCACTCATCCTCAAGGCGATGATCGACAATTTACAACAACGGCTAAGCTTACTAAACGAATTAGATCAAGCCCTGCAATCACAAAACATAAAAGACTATGAAAACACGACCCTATAAAAACAGTGGCCTCATCACACTCTGCTTTATCTTTAGTGCTCACATATTGATTGGCCAAACCTTAGAACGTACCATCAACAAAAACTTCCCCTTAAATCCCAAAGGAAAAATAACCATCGACAACAGCTATGGAGTTGTAAAACTCAACAGTTGGGATAAAAACGAAGTGGCCATTGAAGTAGTTATTAAGGTAAAAGGCGCAAATAAAGCACGTGCAGCAGAACTCCTCGACAAGATCGAAATCAACTTCGACAGCTCGGCATCTAATGTATATGCAAGCACCTTGCTGCCTGACAGTAGGCAAGCCTGGTGGAAAAGTTTTTCTTTCTTCGGGTCGAACAATTTAGACTACAGCATCAATTATTTGGTACAAATGCCCAAAACAGCCGCCCTAGACATTGAAAACGAATACGGCAATATTTACATCGATGAAACTGAAGGGGCAACACATTTGGTTTGTGCTTATGGCCGTTTAGAAGCGGGTAGCTTAAAGCACTCGGAAAATACAATTGAAATCTCCTATGCCCCTAATTCAACGATAGACTACATCTATAAAGCAAATATTGAAGCAGATTATTCTGGTTTAAGCATAGGAGAATCCAATGCCATTGAATATGATGCCGATTACAGTAAAAGTAAATTTGGCCGCATCGATAAGTTAAATTTTGACGCAGATTATGGCAGCCTTCGTCTTGCAGAAGTCAGCACCCTTATTGGTGAAGCAGACTACCTCACCATAAGCATTGGGCAGCTCAAACGTCAACTCGATCTTCAAATGGATTACGGAAGCATCAAGGTAGACCAAATCGCCGCGAGTACTACAGCCTTTACCATTGACTCAGACTACACAGGCATTCAATTGGGCGCAGATCCAAACTGGGATTTTGCCTTTACCGTAGAAACAGAATATGCGGGTTTTAAATCTGATTTCCCTCTAGACTACAAAAAGAAAATTATCGAATCCACCGAAAGATTTTATCAAGGACAACACCGCAATGGCACTCATCAACTCAACATTAAAGCCGACTACGGCAACATTAAATTAACCCAAAACTAAAGCAGCATGAAACACCTTTCCTTTATCCTCAGCTCCTTCCTCCTTTTTATTGGCTTAAATGCCATTGCACAAAACAGCGGCAATGGAAAAATCACAACGAAAGAACGCAGTATTTCCGCTTTTAACGCCTTAAAAGTCTCTGGTAACTTTGATGTAGAATTGACACCATCCCTGACGGGAAAACTGCTTATTCGCACAAATGAAAACCTAATCGACGAGATCATCACAAAAGTTAAAAATGGAGCTTTAATCATTCGCCATAAAAAGAACAGCTACCTTAAAAGCAGTAACCGAAAAAAAACAATCATTCAAGTCCCTCTTGTGGCTTTAACACAGGCAACACTTTCTGGCTCTGGGAAAATCCATAGCACAGCTCATATAAAGACGCCCCTTTTTAACGCCAAGCTTTCAGGAAGTGGAAAAATCGTTTTAAGTGTTGAAGCAGCCGAAACAAACGCACAGCTTTCCGGTAGTGGAAGAATCAAGCTAAAAGGGACTGCAGAAAACACAAATGCCCAACTTTCTGGCTCGGGAAGCATTCGCCTAGAAGGAATCAAAGCCAAAAACACCACGGTATCCCTATCTGGCTCTGGAAGTATTTATGTGCGTTGCACAGAAAACTTGGACGCAAAGGTCGCTGGCTCTGGAAACGTGAAATATTTTGGAGAACCAAACGGAAAGTTACTCACCAAGGTAGCCGGATCTGGATCTATTCGCTTGGCGATAGAATAGCTGGCTTCTTATTGACTCGTGTCAGCATTAAGGCCCCTATAACAAAGAAAAGGGTGAAGAAAATAATGGAATACCGCATACTACCTGTAATTTGATCGATTGCACCAAAAAGGAACATTCCAATAATAATCCCAATCTTTTCGGCCACATCATAAAAACTAAAGTAAGAGGTGGTATCTTCTGTCTCGGGTAAATATTTCGAATAGGCAGCCCTAGCAGTGGCTTGAATTCCTCCCATCACTAAGCCCACAAAACCTGCAACGGCATAAAACTGCTGGGGTGTTTCAATAAAATAAGCATAAACACAAATCACCACCCAAATCAAGTTAATAATGATTAAAGTGGGGATATTCCCGAAACGCTGAGAAGAACGCGCTGCTAGAATTGCCCCAAAAATGGCAATCACCTGAATTAAGAGAATGCTCACAATTAGGCCCATGGTCTTTTCATTGTCAGAAGCCCAAGCGATTTCTTCTTCACCGAAATAAGCGGCAACGAGCATTACGGTTTGCACGGCAAGGGAAAAGACAAAGAAAGCCGTTAAATAACGTTTTAAAGGGAAGTTCCCAGCCATTTGGCGGTACACATTGCGCAATTCACGGAAACCATTCCAAAAAACATAACGGGTCACCTTTTCATCGTTCTTATTCCCTTTGGGTAAAAAGTAAAAAGACACTTGACTAAAACCCAACCACCAGATTCCTACAGAAACAAAAGAGTAACGCATGGCCTGCATGGCAGCTTCTCCCGCCGTGCCTTCAATCCCATAGACGTCTGGCATCATTACCATAGACAGATTAAAGAGCAACAATAATACACTGCCGATATAGCCCATGGAGAAACCACGTGCACTTGCGCGATCTTGCTGCTCAGGAAAAGCAACATCGGGCAAATAAGAATTATAAAACACTAAACTGGCCCAAATGCCAATCATGGCTAAAAAGTAAAACAGCAAGCCCAAGTACAAATTATCGAGGTCAAACCAGTACAAGCCCACGCAAGAAAGCGACCCTAAGTAGACAAAAAACTGCATAAAGTTTTTCTTGTTTCCCACAAAATCTGCAATCCCAGAAAGCAGGGGAGAAATGAAAGCAACAACCAAAAAAGCAGCCCCAGTGACAAAACTAATCATGGCCGTATTTTTAACCTCATAGCCCATGAAATCAATGATGTTATTTTCGGAAAATAAAGCTGCATAATAGATGGGAAAAATAGCCGAAGAAATGACCAAGGAATAAACCGAGTTGGCCCAGTCGTAAAAAGCCCATGCATTGATCAATTTCTTACTTCCTTTGGGAAGGATGTTCTTGCTTTCTAACATATTAAATATATATAGTCAATAATGGGGAAGATACAATCTTTTTGTGGGGCAGCAAGAAATCTCCACAACAATTCTTTTCAAAACCGTAGCGTTTAACGCGATATAAATAAAATCTATTGAAAAAAACAAATACATAATAATCAAATTATTATACATATAAATTAAACCATCAATTTCATATTTTATTGGATTTTGAAAATATTTACTTAAAGTATCACTTTAAGTTTTATGAGAGTATTTCAAAAAGAACATTACAATAAAAAGATGTTTTGGCACGGTCGTTGTCTTTTAAAGTTTCTACCGTAACTTACACAAAAAATTAATGCTGTTTTAATCATGAAAAAGATTCTACTCACCCTCCTATTACTCCCCTTTTTAGGCAGTTGCCAAAGCACCAAAAAAGCCCCTGAAAAAGCAAAAGAAAAAACCGCTTATCAAGTGGTTAAAACCGATGCCGAATGGCAGGAAATTTTGACACCACTCTCCTACCGCGTTTTGCGAAAAGCCGCTACGGAACGCGCTTGGTCGGGCCCCTTAAACAACAACAAAAAAGAAGGGACTTATGTCTGTGCTGGCTGTCAAAGTCCACTTTATTATTCTAAAGATAAATTCGACTCTGGATCGGGCTGGCCGTCCTTTGATCGCGGCAATGATGAGAACCTCGAATACGATGTCGATTATAAAATAGGCTATGCCCGCACCGAACTCAAATGTGGGGTTTGTGGCGGCCACCTGGGCCATATGTTTAACGATGGACCACGTGCCACTACCGGAAAACGCCACTGTATCAATTCGGCCGCATTGGCCTTTATCTCCACAGAAGAAAAAGAAAAGAATGAGTAAATACAAGATTGAAAAAAGCGAGGCAGCGTGGAAAGACGAACTCTCTCCAGAAGAATACCGCATTTTAAGACAGGCCGGAACAGAATACCCTTTTACCGGTCAATACAATGACCATAAAGAAAAGGGCACCTACCACTGCAAAGGCTGCGGAGAAGCACTCTATGCCTCTTCGGCAAAATTTGACAGCGGCTGTGGCTGGCCCTCTTATGACAAGAGCATTGACGGGGCTATTGAGTACCGCAAAGACAGTTCAATGGGTATGCTGCGGGTCGAAATCCTTTGCGCTACTTGCGGGGGACATCAAGGGCATATCTTTGACGATGGCCCTACAGCAACCGGGCAGCGTTACTGTGTTAACTCGGCCAGCATAGATTTCACGCCAGAGGAAGACTAATTCCCACGATTTCGTACCTTTGCACTGAATTTAACTGCAAAAAACATGACGAAATACGATGTTATCGTGATTGGAAGTGGA
>CBFHVC010000046.1:0-9687 GCA_965659515.1 Candidatus Arcticimaribacter sp.
CATGCCTTATTGGACAAAAGCAAGTATAAAGCACAGATGGATGATATCATTGCCATAAGCGTAGATAAGGTGTACCGTTCAGACGAAGTCTTGCAAAAAGAAATCGTAGGCTATAAAGTAATTTCCACCTTATTGTCGGCTTTTTGCACCGCTGCAGTGAATCAATTTAAAGGAACGACAAATACCTATGATCAATTGATTTTACGCTTAGTTCCTCAAGGCACCCCTTTAGTAGAGGAAACCCTATATAAAACAATATTAAATGCGAGTTGCTTTGTGGCGAGCTTGTCTGACGGCAAGGCGATGGAGTTAGCTGAAAAAATGAAATAAGATGCTTTTACGTTGGTTGATTTTTTTGGTCTTTTTTGGTCTTGTTCAATGGTACTCCTTTCAGGTAATTAAAACAATTGATTTAAATAAATGGTTCATTGGCTTCTATTGGGTCGTGATTGGACTTGTTTTGGGGAATTTCATGTACCACAGTTTTTATTATTCTAGAGCAACTGGTTTTACCCCTAGTTTTAGTTTTGCAGCAGGCCTGTTTATGGCGCTTTTTATTTTCCAATTGATTTTGGTTTTGTTTTTAGCCTTTGAAGACCTGCTTCGACTTCCACAAGCAGTCTATCTATTTTTTGTTGAACGGGGAGAAGGAAATTATTTGCCTAGTCGGCGAAAGTTTATTTCGCAAATCGCCCTTGGACTTGCCGCGATTCCTTTTGCGTCGCTATTGGTTGGCATGTTTAAAGGGAAGTACAATTACAAGGTTTTACACTATGCTTTGACCTTTGACGACCTCCCCGAGGCTTTTGATGGCTTTACCTTGACCCAAATATCAGACATACATTCGGGTAGTTTTGACAATGCAGCAAAGGTGAATTACGGGATTGATTTAATCAACGAGCAACAATCTGACGTGATCTTATTCACCGGAGATATTGTCAATAATAAGGCCGATGAGTTACTGCCGTGGAAAGACGCTTTTGGCCGTTTATCGGCCAAAGAAGGAGTGTATTCTGTACTAGGGAATCACGATTATGGCGATTATGTCAATTGGGAAACCAAAGCAGAAAAAGAGGCAAACTTACAGCAGCTATTTGCTACTCAAGCCGAAATGGGCTTCACCCTTTTGCGCAACGAAACCCACTTTCTTGAAAAAGAGGGGGAGCGACTTGCCCTAGTAGGCGTTGAAAACTGGGGAAAAGGAGGCTTTAAAAAGAAAGGAGACCTTGACAAAGCGATCGCAAATGTTGCTGCAGATGATTTTAAAATTTTGCTATCGCACGATCCTTCCCATTGGGAGGCAAAAGTCTTGCCGCACCCCTATAATTTCAACTTAACTTTAAGCGGGCACACCCATGGGATGCAGTTTGGGATTGAAATCCCGGGTTGGTTTAAATGGAGCCCGGTGAAGTGGCGCTACAAGCAATGGGCGGGTTTGTACCAAGAGAAGAAAGAATGGATTAATGTGAATCGGGGCTTTGGATTTTTAGGCTATCCCGGTCGTGTGGGAATTTGGCCAGAAATTACTGTAATTACCTTAAAACGCTCAAGCAAAGAAGTTTAAAGAAAATAGATTAACTTCGCATTGATATCAATAATCTAAAACCTAAATAGCATGTCTAAATTTGGTGAATTAATAGACGAAAATGCTCCACTTCTTTTGGTGTTTTTTGAAGAGCTAGAAGAGCTCAAAGAAGAATTTAATCACACTTTGCGCGATGTAGCTGCTGCCCTTGGCGACCACGGAAAAGTGATTAAAATCAACATGGCCAAAAACCCTAAACTAGTAGATGCACTTCGGGTTAAAGTAATGCCCACCCTAATGATCTATAAATTGGGCGAAATGGTATGGCGTCAAAGCGGAGAGCAAGATGCAAACACATTGATCGCTTTAATGAACGAATACGTACGTTAATTTTCTTCGATTAAATCGGCAAAGATGGCCAAGTCTTTGATTCTAGCGTAAATCTTATTCTCAAGACTATCTCGTTGTGCTTCATTGTCATGAAGATTCACATAAAGTAAAACCCTTCTGTACCCATTGATTTCTTCCATGATTCTTTCGCGCAACTGAAGTTGACGTTCTGGTTTAAATCCTTGAATAATTTTTAGTCTATTGTCATAAACAGCAGCAACTTTAGCTGCAAGGTCTCTGGCTTCTTCTATTTCCCCCGCGAGGTAAAGTCCCTCAATAAACTCCTCCATAGCTGTATAGTAGTCATATTCGCCATATAGAAAGGCAAAAGAACGGCTGTAACGGCTGAAATTTTGGATGTATTCCCCTGTTTTTTCTGTATCCTTATTGTCTAAAACAGCTTCAACAAGGGCTCGGTAACGTTCCACTTCGGTTAAAATTTCTTCGCCTAATTCATATTTTAAGTCAAGCGAAAGACTGTTGAAATAGTCCAGTTGGCTTTGGTGTTTTTGCACCACAGCTTCAAAAACTTCGCGGGCTTTTTCTTTTTGACCAATGCGATAATAGCCTTCAACAAAGGGAGTGAGTAAACTATAGTACCCAAAGTAGTCAATAGGCATTTTCTCCAAGGCGAGATCCATAATCTCTTCGGCCTTCTTTTCTTTCCCTTCATCAATTAAAACTTCAGCAAGACGCACCATATTTGAGCGGTAGGAAATACTGTTTTTACGGGTTTCTGGATCGTGATAGATGGCTGGGCTATTTGAATTCCCCCATTCCCATTGCTTTACAATGGCATACATTAAGTCTGCATCTACCCGTCCCATTAAATAGGGGTTAACGGGGTTTAACGGGGTTTTAATGGGCACCAATTTATAGACCAATCCTTCTAATTGGAGGTATTCTTTCATCCACATATATTCACTCTCGGCATAACTGCCTCCGGTAAAATAGATGGGGCGTTTCCAGTCATTATTGGCTAAAATATCTAGCATCATCAACTGGTTTTTATACAAGCCTCCTTTGGGAAGATCAATGTCGATATAAGGGACAATTTGATCGCGGTCTTTTTCTTTGACCACGCCACTTTCAAGAACGTTTTCAATATTTACAGGAACACGAATCTTATTGGTGGGATAAAAAATCATTTCTTGGGTTCCCATAGGGTATAGATTGGGGTCGCCACCAGACTGTTCAATTAAGCTTCTGTATTTAGTTCTAGGGTCATCGCTCTCAATCCAATTCATGAAATCTTTAATATCCCATCGCAAGGAATCGGCCAAAGCTTCATATTTTATGTAATCTCGAATCCCGTAAGCATATTTATCGTGGGTTAACTGAGAAGGGACAGGGGCACTTTTATAGGTCTTTCGCTTCATTTGATCGATGTACCAATCTGTTGCGAGTAAACTAGTATTAATGGGGCGAACATCGGTGCGATAGCCCTCTATATCTTGAGCATACCACAAAGCAAAGGTGTCATTATCTCCAATGGTAAAAATCATGGCTCCTTTGTCTTCTTGTATAGAAGTTAAATAGGATTTAGCAACAGATTGTGCGGTGTATCGCCCAGATCGGTCATGGTCATCCCAGTTTTGATACGCCATTAAAAAGGGAACACTCAATAAACATATGGCTACTGCAATGGGCTTTGCCCAGGCATTGTTCCAAATTCTTTTTAGTTCGGTGGCTAAATAAAAAGTGCCTATTCCAATCCAAATGGCAAAGACATAGAAAGAGCCTACCAAAGCATAATCGCGTTCTCTGGGTTCAAAAGGACGTTCGTTGAGGTAAACCTTTAAAGCAAGTCCTGTAAATAAGAAGAATAACAAGAGTACCCAAAAGCGTTTTTTATCTTGCTGATATAAAAATAACAGCCCCAATAGACCCAGAATAAGTGGTAAAAAGAAATAGGTGTTTCTCGCTTTATTTTTTTTGGCGTCTTCACTAATATTTGCTTGATTGCCCAAACGAATTTCATCAATAAAAGGAATACCACTTAGCCAGTTTCCATGCAAAACAGAATATTTCCCTTGAACATCGTCTTGCCTTCCTGCAAAATTCCAAAGGAAATAACGCAAATACATATAATCTACCTGATAGCTAAAGAAGTAATAAAGGTTGGCAAAAAAAGTAGGCTTTTCAATATTGATATAGCGCGCCATGGATTTGTAAAATTCATGGTATTCTTTTCCGCTTAATGCTCCTTCTGCTGCGTCTTGTCTAAATTGGGCAATCCGTTGGTATAATTCTTCACTTCCCCGGTATTCGTTTCGAATAGAGAATTCTAAAGGCCCGGTAAAGTTGATGTAATTTTCGGCATGTTCTGGACTCCACAACCTTGGGAGAAAGCCTTTGTGGTTACTATTGGCGTTGATACGTGCGTTTTCCCAGTGGTTCACAATCACATAACGGCCTGTTTTTTCATCTCGTTCGTACTTGGGTTTATCATCGATATAAGGCTCAAATTCGTCTTGGCCGGCATACATGTCTGAGAACATAGGACCGTAAAACAACTTTGTTTCTGGGTATTGTTCTAGGTTGTAGTAGGCCAATAATTGTCGCGCATCTGAGGGGGAATTTTCATTGATAACGGTATTGGCATTTGCCCGAATGGGCAACATGATCCAAGAAGAAAACCCTATGAGTACAAACAATACACATAGAATTCCCGTGTTGAGGTTGACATAGTTTTTTGCCCTGGTAAAACGTAAACTGTAATAAAAGAAGACAAGGAATAAAATCCCTGTGATAATTGTTCCGCTATTGAAAGGAAGATTGACTTGATTGACAAAAAACACTTCCATTTTACTAAACAAGGCTAGGGTAGAAGGAAGTAACATTTTAAAGATAAACAGAAGTATGGCAACAGAAACGACATTGGCAATGATGAAGTTTTTAAAGGTGATCTTTTCTGTATTTTTAAAAAAGTAAATCATCCCTATGGCGGGAATCGTTAAAAGGCCCATAAAGTGAACGCCAAAAGACAAGCCAATCACAAAGGCAATTAAAAGCAGCCAGCGATCTCCTCTTGGGGTATTCATTTCCTTTTCCCAGCGCAAGGCCATCCAAAAAAGTGCCGATAAAATACAGGTTGCCATCGCATACACCTCTGCTTCAACGGCATTAAACCAAAAACTGTCTGAAAAGCAAAATGCCAGCGCCCCTACTGCAGCACTACCAAAATAGCCTATGGCTTCTTTTTTATCGGTAATTTCTTTGAATGAAGGCAGTTTACGCAATAAAAGGGTGAGTGATAAATAGAGAAAGAGAACGGTAAAGGCACTTGAAAAAACCGACATTAAATTCACCATCAAGGCAATTTTTTCTGGCCCGGTGGCAAAGAGCGCAAAAAACGCGCCCATCATTTGAAAAAATGGCGCTCCAGGAGGGTGGCCCACTTGCAACTTGGCCGAAGTGGCAATATACTCTCCAGCATCCCAAAAACTCGCTGTAGGTTCAACGGTTAAACCAAAAGTGAGTAAAGCAATGATAAATACTTCTATTGCAACAATGCGATTCCAAAAGGTAAGTTGTTTAGCTGTCATAGGTGGCCCTTAATGCTCACGAAAATACGTATTCTAAAATTAATTCTCTCGGGATTTAACAATTCCGTTGGCCAGGGATTAAAGCTTTTCAAAAAGCCCTAAAGCTTTGTTTTTTTGTACCTCGTTCCACAAAAAATATTGCCCCTGCATGGTAATATAAACATTGGCGGGAAGAATTTGAGCAAAAGACAAGGCGCAACCCAAATTAAAAAACCCATCAGATGAGCTCCCAAAGGCGTAGGGAATCATCGCACCGGTTAAAAGAATGGTTTTGTCTAGTTGAAGTTTAGCCAAGCGTTTAGCCGTTTCAACCATGGTGTCTGTTCCATGCGTAATCACAATCGATTTTGCGCTGGTGGTTTGGCAAGCTCTTTCAATACCTTGTAAATCTGCTTCAGTAAAGGCCAGACTGTCTTTTAGTAATAGCGGCGTAACATTTACGGGTAGTTTACAGCGGCTGCGTTCTAACATTTTGGGGATATGGGTGTGTTCAAAATACAATTCCCCTTTGATGTGGTCATAGGTTTTGTCAAAAGTACCTCCCGTAACGATGAGTTGTATCATTCCTTTTTTTGCTAAATGTAAACTTTGATACACATATAACAAAGCAATCCATACACGGGTATTTACCTTAAATAGTAAAGTTATTGGTTTAAAGGAAAGAATAGGTTTGGAAAGTCCTAGTTTTATTTTAAATTTGCACCGCAATTGGCCCATGGTGTAACTGGCAACACGTCTGATTTTGGTTCAGAAGAGTCTAGGTTCGAGCCCTAGTGGGCCAACAAAACCCCTCAAGAAATTGAGGGGTTTTTTTTGCCAAAAATGTAAGCTGATAAAAATTACGTACTTTACTTCTTGAATTAAACCTAATTAGCATGAAAAAAGCCCGCATTTTAATACTGCTCCTTCTTTTTGTTGGGGTCGTTTATCTTACCCAAAAAGACACTTTACCCGCCTATACCCCAGCGCGAGATTACATTGATTTAGAAGCAGAACTGGTAGAACAATTTATTTTGGCCAAAGACAGTTCGGTGATTGAGTTGCCAGCTGGACATTTCTTATTCTCTCAATCCCTTAGTTTAGACAACAAAACTCATTTGACCATTAAAGGACAAGGAATGGATAAGACCGTACTGTCTTTTAAAGGGCAAACCTCTGGCGCAGAAGGGATCAAAATCACCAATAGTCAAAACATCACCCTTGAAGATTTTGCCATCGAAGATGCCGCCGGAGATAACCTTAAGATAAGTGAGTCAGACACGGTAGTGATGCGTCGCATCCGTTCTGCATGGACAGGCGAAGTATCAGTAGAAAATGGGGCTTATGCCATTTATCCTGTGCTTTCTACCAATGTCCTTATCGAGGAATGTGAAGCCATAGGTTCTTCAGATGCAGGCATCTATGTCGGTCAATCCGATCTAGTGGTTATTCGCAATAACAAAGCCTTTTACAATGTGGCTGGGATTGAAAGTGAAAACAGTACCAATGTTGAAATCTATGGCAATGAAGCCTATGATAATACCAGTGGTTTACTCATCTTTAATCTCCCAGAACTCACCCGTTATGGTGGGCATGTTAACGCTTATAACAATCATATTCACGACAATAATCTAACCAATTTTGCGGTAAAAGGGTCAATCGTTAGTGCAGTGCCTAAGGGGGCTGGGGTTGTGATTATGGCAACAAAAGATGTGCAGTTTCACAATAATATTGTCGCGAATCACAAAACGACCAACTTAAGCATTGTTTCTTATGAGATTTTTGCCGCAGAAGAAGACGAGCAACGCGAAGCAACAGTTAACGATGAAGCTCAAGCCAGAGGCTTAAGGGCAATTGAAGGGGATTATAAAGAAGATAAAGCTTATAATCCTTATCCTGGTCGGGTTGATATAAGGGATAATCGTTTTTCGAATAAACATTTCTTGCCCACTTTTTCAAATGATTTCGGGATACTATGGCTGGTTAAAAACGGTGCAAATATTCCAGACATCGCCTATGATGGAATTTTTGCTCCAGGAGGATCTTTACAAGATGAAGCGCATAAATTATGTATTCAAAACAACGGTGAAGCTTCTTTTGTCTATCTCGATGCGGGACATGATTTTGAAGGCTTTACCAATGACCAAAGTCCATTTGATTGTTTAATCAATTAGCCCACTAACCATGCGAATTGAACGGGTAGGAATTGTATTGGTTTATTTTTTATGCTGTTGTGCTTGTAGTTCAAAAGACGATAAGCGCGTTGCGCCAAAAGCAAGAAAGGCCACAACAACACTGCTTAAAAAAACGCTTGCCACAGACGATCCTAAACTGCTTTCAGACTACGCTTTTTTTACAGGAAACTTAAAAGATTTAACACCAGCAGAGCGGGTGTATCCCTATGCCATCAACACCCCTTTGTTTTCTAATTATGCTGAAAAAGCCCGCTTTATTTATTTACCCCAAGACAAAAAAATGGTGTTTGCTAAACAGGGCCCTTTTGCCTTTGACAACGGTGCAGTTTTGATCAAAAACTTCTTTTATCACGAAATAGAAGGGGATACAACCTCTCCTAGAAGAATTATAGAAACCCGTTTGTTAATCAAAGAAGAAGAAAACTGGAAGCCCCTTACCTATGTTTGGAATAAGCAACAAACAGATGCCGATTTGAATTATATCGGGAAAAAGGTTGCGGTAAGTTGGAAAGACAGCCATGGAGAAAAAAAGCAAGTCAACTATGTTGTGCCTAACCTAAATCAATGTAAAAATTGCCATAGTCGAGACAACACAATTGTTCCCATTGGGGTAACCGCCGCACAATTAAATCAACAGTACCGTGCCGTGCAACAAAACATCAATCAATTGGATTATTTTAAACAAATAGCAATTTTATCCGACTTTACAGCTGCTGTAGAATTCGAAAGTATGCCTGTTTGGAATGATGCGCTTCACGCAAGTGTTGCAGACCGAGCAAAAGCTTATTTGGACGCCAATTGTGCCCATTGTCATTCGGCCCAGGGAAGTGCTAAAAATTCTGGTTTGTTTTTAAACTATCATCAAAGTGATGCCCGTAAACGCGGGCTTTTAAAACCCCCTATTGCTGCAGGGAAAGGATCGGGGGATTTTAAATATGGTATTGTTCCAGGTCATCCAGAAGAATCCATTTTTATTTATCGGGTGGGGAGTAATGATCCCGCCATACGGATGCCTGAAATCGGTCGTTCTATGGTACATGAAGAAGGACTCGCCTTACTTACCCAGTATATCAAAGAATTACAAAAAGAATAATTAAGGCAAAATTTGATAGCTATAGGCGGCCCTTAAAGTGGAGGTGTTTTTTAAACTGTCGATGAAAAAACTGCGGCGTTCTTTGATTAAAATAGGTTGATGATCTAGATGAAAAGCATCATTAAGAATCAAGCTCCATCTTCCGTTGTGTTGAACGCTATAGCCTAAATTTAGTTTCGTTTTTGGGTCAAAATAAAACAGCCATTCATCGGTAGAATCGCTTTTGGGGTAACGAACTTCAACTACATCTACCAGCTGTTTTGGTGTAATTTTTCTTTGGCCTATATACTTTATTACCGCCTTTGCGTCATTTAGTTTAGCAGGTTGCCAAAAAACAAAGTAGGCTGTTTTTACAGCATCTTCTGCCTTGTTAGCAGCCGCTTTTGAGTGGTCTTCTTCTCCATCAATAGAAAGAAAATAGGCTCCTTTTTTAAAATGGGTCGTTTTATTGCTGTTGGGTGTATTTTGCTCGATGAGATAACTAAAGGGAGTCCAGCTAATATGATGTGTTTGTGCTATGGTTTTTTCTAGGGTTCCATCTGCAAAATACAGTTGTGTTGTTTTATGGTAGGATAAGCTATCTGGCTTTTTAGAAAAACCATGTGCTTGAATAGATTGCGCTATAATTTCTTTCCCGCTTAGTGGTTTTTCACAATGTGTTAACCCAAGAAATACCCATAAATAAAAGACCGTTTTCCCCATTTATTTTTGCCTTGAATCGATTAAGTAAACTGCTGCGGTTACGCCTATTACAGTACCAAAAACACTGAGTAAAAAACGCCAGGAAGGCATGGGTTCGCCCTGCCAGAAAATAGTCTCTACCAATAAGTATAAATGAAGAAATAAGAGTAAAAAGCCAATGAATTTTGCTGATTTCATGGTTTTAAGTTAGGCAATCCACTACAATTATAGTTCTATATTTTCGACAATAATTTGCCCTAGGTTCCAAGATGGAAT
>CBFHVC010000047.1:0-8771 GCA_965659515.1 Candidatus Arcticimaribacter sp.
ACTAGGGTCATGCCAAGATCCGTCTAAACCGAATTATCAATATTTCCCTAACATGTACGAATCGGTAGGCTATAAAACCTATGCAGATTCTGATGCTTTTGCCAATGGTATCGAAGCGCAAATCCCAGCAGAAGGTTCTATTGCACGTGGATGGCAGCCCTATGAATATCTTGACACTAATGAAGGATATGAAGCGGCTAAAGCTGAATTGAAATCGCCTCTAGCAGAAACAGCAGCTCATTTAGCCGAAGGGAAAGAATTGTATGGTTTGTACTGCGCAGTTTGTCATGGTAAAAAAGGAGATGGACAAGGTATTTTAATGACCCGAGAAAAATTTCTAGGGGTGCCTAGTTATGCCGATCGTGAAATCACCCCAGGAAGCATCTATCATGTATTGATGTATGGTAAAAATGCAATGGGTTCTCATGCAGGTCAAGTAAATGCAACAGAGCGCTGGCAAATTGCCCAGCATGTTATGGAATTAAGAAGCGCATTGCTTAAATAATATTTAAAGGTCTATGTATACGTTTTCAAATAAACTCAGAAATTTAGCCTTTGCCTTTATGGCGATAGGATTGGCCGGTTTGGTGTATGGTTTCCTTAGCGCTCCTAAAACAGTGGAAGAAGCCAAAGCCATGGTCGCCACAGAACATCATGGAGCAGGTCATGGAGAAGAGCATGCGGAAGCGGCTCATGCCGATGAAAGCACCCATGATGCTCATCAAACAGAAGATCACGCCGCAGAAGCAGCACATGGAGAAGAACACGATGCTTCTCACGATGAACACCTTTTGCACCAGTTGCAAAACAAACCTTGGGCAGCATTGTATGTCGCGGCTTTCTTTTTCTTTATGATCGCATTAGGAACCCTTGCATTCTATGCTATACAACGTGCAGCTCAAGCAGGATGGTCTCCTGTACTCTTTAGAGTAATGGAAGGTATAACGGCCTATTTATTGCCCGGTGGAATTATTGTTATTGCGATCCTCGCGATGTCAGGTTTCCATATGAATCACTTATTCATCTGGATGGATCCAGAGGTAGTAGCACACGATAAATTGATCGCTGGTAAAGTTGGCTTTTTAAACGTTCCTTTCTTTTTAGGAAGAGCAGTATTCTTCTTAGCAGGATGGACCGCTTATCGTTTTATATCGCGCAAATTCTCCTTGGCCCAAGATGCAGCAACTGATAACAGCAACCACGTTAAAAACTTCCGTTTATCGGCAGGTTTCTTAGTGTTCTTTATCGTGACAGAATCCATCATGTCTTGGGACTGGATTATGTCGATTGACCCACACTGGTTTAGCACCCTATTTGGATGGTATGTTTTTGCCAGTATGTTTGTTTCTGGAATTACCGCAATTGCGCTAATCACGATTTATCTTAAGTCCAAAGGATTATTAGAATTTGTAAATGATTCACACATCCACGATTTAGGGAAGTTTATGTTCGGTGTAAGTGTTTTCTGGACTTATTTGTGGTTCTCTCAATTCATGTTAATTTGGTATTCCAATATTCCTGAAGAGGTGACCTATTTCATTACACGAATTGAAGACTATAATATTACTTTCTTTGGCATGATAGCGATGAACTTCTTGTTCCCACTATTGATCTTAATGAACAGTGATTATAAGCGTACAAACTACTTTATCATCATGGCAGGTATCGTCATTATTTTAGGGCATTATTTAGATGTTTTCAATATGATTATGCCCTCTGCAGTAGGCGATCAGTGGTTTATTGGATTTCCAGAAGTTGGTGGTTTCCTCTTCTTCCTTGGATTATTCATTTACATAGTATTTACAGCATTAACGAAAGCACCACTATTGGCCAAGAGAGATCCTTTCATGGGCGAGAGCGAGCGTTTTCATTATTAAAATATAATTAGAAAAGATAGATGACGGCTATATTGACACTTACGGTACTTGTTTTAATTGGGATTTCCATTTGGCAAATTTCAAAAATGTTTGAATTGTCTCAAACAGAACGAAACACCACTCAAGTCGCTAACGACAAAGACAACGATACCCAAGGAAAATTAATGTTTGCTTTTCTGGCATTCATATACATTTTGACTTTGTATTCTTTTTACGCATGGGGAGATGTTTTACTTCCTGCAGCGGCATCAGAACACGGAAGTGATTACGATAATCTTATGTGGATTTCGTTTGGATTAATTTTCTTTGTACAAACCATTACTCAGGCATTACTGCATTACTTTTCCTATAAGTACCGCGGTGAAAAAGGGAAGAAAGCCCTTTTCTATGCCGACAATGACCGCCTTGAAGCCATATGGACCATTATTCCTGTAATTACTCTAGCAGGTTTAATCCTTTATGGACTTTACACTTGGACCAATATCATGACGGTAGAAGAGAATGACGAAGCCTTGGTGGTTGAGTTATACGCACAACAGTTTAACTGGAAAGCCCGTTATGCTGGTCAAGATGGTGTTTTAGGAGATGCTAACGTCCGTTTTTTGCAAGATTTCGAGGGAAAGAATTTAGTTGGAATTGATGCTACAGACCCAAATGGATTAGATGATGTAGTGGTGCAAGAATTGCACTTGCCTGTTGGGCGTGAAGTGATCTTTAAAATGCGTTCTCAAGACGTATTGCACTCGGCCTATATGCCACATTTTAGAGCACAAATGAACTGTGTTCCTGGAATGATTACAGAGTTTGCCTTTACCCCGATCACGACCACCGACGAAATGCGTCAGAACCCAGACATGATTGCTAAGGTGAAAAAAATCAACAAAATTAGAGTAGAAAACAGCAAAGAATTGGTTGCAAATGGCGAAGAAGCCTTAGAACCTTATATCTTTGATTATGTTTTATTGTGTAACAAAATTTGTGGCGCCTCACACTACAATATGCAAATGAAAATTGTAGTTGAATCGCCAGAAGAATATGAACAATGGATGGCCCAGCAACAAACTTTTGCCCAAGTCATTCAATAATTTAAAAAAAGAAGAGATATGTCAGCAGTAGCGCACGCACACGAAGAGGATCACGGACATCATCACAAAGAAACGTTCATGACGAAGTACATCTTCAGTCAAGATCACAAAATGATTGCGAAACAATACCTTATTACAGGTTTGTTCATGGGGATTATTGGAATCGCAATGTCTTTGTTATTTAGAATCCAATTGGCATGGCCAGAGCAGTCTTTTGCCATCTTTGAAGTATTGTTAGGAAAATGGGCTCCAGAAGGAGTTATGGATCCTAACGTATATCTTGCTTTAGTAACCATACACGGAACCATTATGGTTTTCTTTGTACTAACAGCAGGTCTTAGTGGAACGTTTAGTAACCTATTGATTCCACTACAAATTGGGGCACGTGATATGGCGTCTGGATTATTGAACATGATTTCTTTCTGGTTGTTTTTCCTTTCCTCTATGATTATGGTGGCCTCCTTATTTGTAGAAGCAGGACCAGCAGCAGCAGGATGGACCATTTATCCTCCACTATCTGCTTTACCACAAGCACAACCAGGTTCTGGTTTAGGAATGACCCTTTGGTTGGTTTCTATGGCCATTTTTATTGCATCTTCTTTACTAGGGTCACTTAACTATATTGTTACTGTAATAAACTTGCGTACAAAAGGTATGTCAATGTCGCGTTTGCCGCTGACAATTTGGGCTTTCTTCGTTACGGCAATTATTGGGGTAGTATCTTTCCCAGTATTACTTTCAGCAGCATTGCTATTGATTATGGACAGAAGTTTTGGTACTTCTTTTTTCCTTTCAGATATTTTTATTCAAGGAGAAGTGTTACACTATCAAGGTGGTTCTCCCGTCTTGTATGAGCACCTTTTCTGGTTCCTAGGGCACCCTGAGGTATACATTGTATTGCTTCCTGCATTAGGGATTACTTCAGAAATTATTGCCACTAATTCCCGTAAGCCAATCTTTGGTTACCGCGCCATGGTTGCTTCAATTTTAGCCATCGCTTTCTTATCTACGATTGTATGGGGTCACCATATGTTTATCTCTGGGATGAATCCTTTCTTAGGATCGGTGTTTACCTTTACCACTCTTTTAATTGCGATTCCATCAGCGGTAAAAGCATTTAACTACATTACGACCTTGTGGAAAGGAAACTTGCAATTAAACCCTGCGATGCTATTTTCAATTGGTTTAGTATCTACTTTTATTTCAGGAGGATTAACAGGGATTATTTTAGGGGATAGTACTTTAGATATCAACGTACACGATACTTACTTTGTTGTGGCTCACTTCCACTTGGTAATGGGTATTTCGGCCCTCTATGGTTTATTTGCCGGAGTATACCACTGGTTCCCAAAAATGTTTGGGCGCATGATGAATAAAAACCTTGGTTATGTTCACTTCTGGGTAACAGCAGTGTGTGCTTACGGTGTATTCTTCCCAATGCACTTTATTGGAATGGCAGGTTTACCACGCCGTTATTACACCAACACCGCTTTCCCATATTTCGATGATATCGCCGATATTAACATTGTGATCTCTTTGTTTGCCTTTACAGCTGGAGCTGCACAATTGGTCTTCTTATACAACTTCATTCACAGTATTTTTTACGGAAAAGCTGCTGAGCAGAATCCTTGGAAATCCAACACCCTAGAATGGACTACTCCGGTAGAACACATTCACGGGAACTGGCCTGGAGAAATCCCAGAAGTACACCGTTGGGCTTATGATTATTCTAAGCCTGGACAAGAAGAAGATTGGGTTTCTCAAATTGTTCCTTTAAAAGAAGGAGAAGAGGAATTGCAACACTAATTCTTATTACGATAGAAATGAAAGAGGCCTTTGGGCCTCTTTTTTTTATTAGCTTCCTTTATATTTGTAACAATGAACCAACATCTAGATCCCACCGACGAACATTTTTCTCCAGAAGAACAAGACATTGATCGCGCTTTAAGGCCGCTAAGTTTTGATGATTTTGCGGGCCAGGAAGGAATCTTAGACAACCTAAAAATCTTTGTAGCTGCGGCAAATCAAAGGGAAGAAGCGCTAGATCATACCCTTTTCCATGGTCCTCCGGGGCTTGGGAAAACAACCTTAGCCCATATTTTGGCCAACGAACTTAATGTAGGAATTAAGATGACCTCAGGTCCTGTTTTAGATAAGCCAGGCGATCTAGCAGGATTATTGACCAATTTAGAACCAAGAGACATCTTATTTATTGATGAAATTCATCGCCTAAGTCCCATTGTAGAAGAGTATTTATATTCTGCGATGGAAGATTATAAGATAGATATCATGATCGAGTCTGGACCAAATGCAAGAACGGTTCAAATAACGTTAAATCCTTTCACCTTGGTCGGCGCTACCACGCGATCGGGTTTATTAACTGCACCCATGCGCGCGCGCTTCGGAATTAGTAGTCGTCTTCAATATTATTCAACAGAGCTCCTTTCAACCATTATTGAGCGAAGCGCTGCAATCTTAAAGGTACCGATTGACCAAGAAGCTGCGATAGAAATCGCGGGAAGAAGCAGAGGAACCCCCCGAATTGCCAATGGACTTTTGCGTCGCATTAGAGACTTTGCACAAATCAAAGGCAATGGTAAAATTGATTTAGCCATAACAAAATACGGCCTTAATGCTTTGCAGGTTGATGCACATGGTTTAGATGAAATGGACAATAAAATCCTAACCACTTTGATTGATAAATTCAAAGGCGGCCCGGTGGGCATTACGACCCTAGCCACCGCTGTTTCTGAAAATGGAGAAACCATCGAAGAAGTTTATGAGCCTTTTTTAATTCAACAAGGCTTTATTGTGCGCACGCCAAGAGGAAGAGAAGTAACAGAATTAGCCTATAAGCACCTTGGTAGAATAAAAGGAAATCAAGGAGGGTTATTCTAAATCCCTACTTGTATGAAAGATGCGCGCCAACATTACTCTAGATTAATTAAGCAAGAAGCCAAAGCCTTGGGTTTCCTTTCATGTGGCATAGCCAAAGCGGGTTTTCTAGCAGAAGAAGCACCAAAGTTGGAACAGTGGCTACAACAAGGCCGCCATGGAAAAATGCACTACATGGAAAATCACTTTGACAAGCGGTTAGACCCGACGGTCTTGGTTCCAGGCGCCAAAAGTGTTGTTTCCCTTTTATTTAATTACCATAGTCCAGAAAAACAAAAGGATCCCAGTGCTCCTAAAATTGCTTCTTATGCTTTTGGGGAAGATTACCATTATGTTATTAAGGATAAATTAAAAACCTTATTAAGTCGTTTAAAAGACACCATTGGGGAAATTGACGGCCGCGTATTTGTCGATTCAGCTCCGGTGATGGATAAGGCATGGGCAGCCAAAGCTGGCCTAGGTTGGGTGGGAAAAAACACCAACCTAATAGCAAAACAAGTGGGGTCGTTTTTTTTTATTGCTGAAATGATTATCGATCTTGAACTTGCCTATGATCTCCCCGTGGCAGATCACTGCGGAAGCTGTACCGCCTGCATCGATGCTTGCCCGACAGAGGCCCTAACTGCTCCCTATCAGATTGACGGGAGTAAATGTATTTCTTATGCCACCATTGAGCTAAAAGAGGCAATCCCCGCTGCTTTTAAAGGTAAAATGGATGGATGGATGTTTGGCTGCGATGTTTGTCAAACGGTTTGCCCGTGGAATCGATTTGCTACTCCACATCAAGAACCCGCTTTTCAACCCAAAAAAGAACTACTTGAGTTAAAAGCACAAGATTGGCAAGAATTGACAGAAGAAACCTTTCGGCGTGTTTTTCAAAAAAGTGCGGTTAAGCGGGCAAAATTCACTGGTTTACAGCGTAACATTAAATTTTTAGACCCCAAAGTATCAAGTAGAGTCCCTAATGATTAGCGTAGTTTCTAGTTCAACAATTTGATGTTCGATTTCCTTTCCTTTTTTAATTAATTGTAATTCTTCATAAAACAATGCAAAGGCCTTTCTTCCCATGGTTTCTCCAGGTTGATTTACAGTACTTAGTGCAGGGGTTATTAAGCCCGATATTTTCCAATTGCTAAAGCCCATTACGGCAATTTGATCTGGGATGGCGATCTTTTGTTCGTTTAGGTACTTGATGGCTCCCACAGCTGGCATATCGGCCATGGTGAAGATGGCGTCAATTTCCGGATGTTTTTCAGTAATATATTTTGCGTAGGCATAGCCTTCATCACTTGTAATATCTTGGCAAGTAAAGATCCATTCTTTTCTATACGGGATATCGTATTTTTCCAACGCTTTACGGTAGCCTAAAAAACGGTCGATTGCGTTTTGGGGAAGTAAAGGCCCCCTTAGATGCGCAATATTCCTCTTCCCTTGTTTTATTAAGTGCTCTACTGCTGTAAAAGCGGCATGTTGATCGTTGATAATAACACTGGAACATTTACTTAGTTTAGAGTATTTGTCAAATAAAACCAACGGGATTTTTTGTTTACTAATATTGTCAATATGTTTTGTGTCGTGGGTTGAGTCGGCAATTGATAATAAAATTCCATCGACATTTTGTTTTAGCAAGCGGTTGACTTGTTTCTTTTCTAAGGTATAAGATTCTTCAGAACTAAGTACAATAACCATATATCCTTCGGCTTCTGCCGCATTCATAATTCCTTTGAGAACACTGCTAAAAAAGTAGTGGTTTAAACGTGGAATAATGACGCCAATTATTTTGGATTCTTGCGTTCTTAAGTAAGCGGCATAAGCATTGGGTGTAAAGTTGACCTTTTCTGCATAGGCTTTTACCTTCTCTTTTGTTTTAGCGCTAACGTCTGGATAATCTTTTAGGGCTTTTGATACGGTTGTAATAGAAAGATTAAGTTCAGTAGCAAGATCCTTAAGAGTCAAATTCTTCATGCAATATTTTTAGTTAAAAGTAATAAAGAATGCTGTAAAACGAAAACGATTTCGCTTTGAAGTGTTAAAAAATTTAACATTTACTTACCATATATATAATATGAAAATCTATTTTAGAGGTGTAGGATATACAATTAACTCAATTAACTTAAACAAACAAGAATGAAAACATTTCAATTCAAGGCATTTCTGTCTGCTTTCCTTTTATTGGTTAGCGTAGGAATGTATGCTCAATCGGTATCAGGTACTGTGTCGAGTGAAGATGGACCCTTGCCAGGGGCGACTGTCGTTGTAAAAGGTACTTCTAATGGTACTTCAACAGACTTCGATGGAAACTTTACAATTGCGGCAGATGCTGACGCAGTTTTAGTAGTTTCTTACGTAGGATTTACATCACAGGAGGTTGCTGTCGATGGACAAGACCAAATATCTATTTCTCTATCAGTAGGGAATGAATTAGACGAAATTGTCGTCACAGGATATGGAACAATAGTAAAACGTGATGCAACAGGTGCTGTAGATGCAATTGGATCAGAATCATTTGATTTGATTTCATCAGATTCCCCTGCTCAATTATTGCGCGGTAAAGTAGCTGGTGTTCAAATTACTTCTGCAAGTGGTGAGCCAGGTGCTGGGGTATCTATTCGTGTTAGAGGTAATACCTCTGTACGATCTGGTAACGAACCTCTTATTGTAGTTGATGGAGTTCCTTTATCTGGTGGTAATACTCAATCTGGTTCTGGAGAATTTGGAGGTTTAGGTGGCGGTTCGCCAAGAAACCCTCTTAACTTTATCAATCAAAACGATATTGAAAGCATTAGCGTTCTTAAAGATGCTTCTTCTACAGCTATTTATGGTTCACGAGGTGCAAATGGTGTTATTTTAATCACAACTAAACGCGCAAAGCAAGGAGCTGGAGAGGCTAAGGTTACTTACTCAGGTTCTTTCA
>CBFHVC010000048.1:0-8747 GCA_965659515.1 Candidatus Arcticimaribacter sp.
CTGCTGGCGGAACAACTACAATTAGTGCTGGAACAGTAAATTATACCAAGCTTACGCAATTTGCAGGTCCAGCAAATGTAACCGCCACCAGCGTGAACCTAAGCGAACTGACGACAAGTGTTTCTGGGACCTTAAACTTCCCAACAGCGACTTCGTTTGTTGCACCAAAATTAGTGGTTGGAGTAAGTCTAAATGCACCCGCAGCAAAAACAGTAGCGCTTGCCTCTGCTCAGACAGCCTCATTAACAATTGGTGATGTGGAAACCTTAACGGTGAATAAATTAAACAATACAACAAGTTTTGACACCAGTGGATTGGGTGACCTCGTTACCTTTAACCTAGGCGGCGCTACAGGACAAGTCGCACCAGGGCTAACAGGCAAAATATCAAATACAGTAATGATTATCGGGACAAAAATAAAAACCATCAATCTATCGGGTGGAGATATTAGAACAGTAGTGGTCTCTGGCACAAGTGCATTAACATCGCTGCGCACAGCAGGAAATATTGTTGATTTCACTTTAAATGATGCAGACGCCTTGGTTAACGCAACCATTGGTCATGATCATATTGATGGACACGAGGCAGCACAATTTCATGTAACCAACAATCAAAGGTTAACTAGCTTAACAACCACGAATCTAGATGAAGTAGGACACTTTGATGTTTCAAACAACGATGCACTAACTTCCTTGAATTTATCTTCCTTTAGAGCGATTCCACAAGTAGGAAGCTATAATGCCACCATTACAGACAATAGATTAAGTGGGGCATATATTGCAGCAACCGCTGGAACTACAACAACAATGTATGTGGAAGCGCAAATTAAATCAAACGATTTAAACCACTTGACACCCTTCTTCCAAGCAGCTGTTAATAGTAGAAACAATACCAGTACATCAGATAATGTTACCTACACCCTAAACATTAATCTGTGGGATGTTGATTCTGCTACCGCTGGAGCGCAAGACTTAAGTTCTCGCATCGCTTCTGACACTAGCGCACCGCTATCACCACCACCGGCAAGTGGTACTGGTTTGGCTACTACCACCATTCGATTGGACCGCAACTTTGTTGCTCTGGTAAAACCAGAATAAACATTGCTTAGGCCTGTAAAGCCTTTGAAAAAGAAAATACTGTTCCCCCCCAAGTCTACTTAACAAAAGGCTTGGGGGTTTTTTGTTAAATTAATATAATAGATAATTCCCACCTTCAAAACACCTATTTCCCTCCTTTTACAACTCCTTTTTTAAAAAAACCATAAACATCTTTTGGTCATGTCAAAAAAAATCTTTGATCTTGATTGGGCCTAAAATCTATATCTATGCAAGCAACCGCATTAGCAACACAAAAAATAAGCTTTACCGCTTATGCAACTAATTTTATTCAAAACGCGCCTTACCGAGAACAAAAAAATGGCAAATCGGGAATAAGCGAAAATACCCTTAGAAACTACCAGAACTTTTTTAGTATCTGGCTCAAGTTTGAACAGCAGTTTGAACAGCCCTTGCTGTTTAAAGACCTAGACCAAAATAACGTTAGCCTTTTCAAGCAATGGCTGCTTGAAAACCGAAAATACAGTATTAATAATGTCGGGCGTATTTTAAGTGCCCTAAAAACCATTTGCCTGGATGCACAAAAAAATGACATCCCCACCCATCCTTATGTCAACTTCATCAGGGCCATTAGTCAATCAAGACAGCAAAAAATAATCCATACCCTGTCTTTTGCAGAAATTAGAAAAATAGAGTGCAGTAGTGTCCCTAAAAATCTAGAGAATGCAAAAAAATGGTTGCTCATTGGCTGCTGGATTGGACAACGTGTGTCAGACTTGCTCACTTTAACGCCAGCGCAAATTCGCCCGAGTAAAAACCTGGGGGTGTATGTGGATATCCTGCAACAGAAAACACAAAAAAAAGTCACTGTGGGGGTCATCAACCCGATAGCAGTAAAGCTATTAACCCAAGATTTTCCCAAAAAAATGTATCCCTGCAAATTCAACAAGCAATTAAAAGAAGTACTTCAATATGCAGGAATAACCCAAATGGTTACTGCCCAAAAATACAATGGTAAAATCAAACGCAAAGAAACGGGCATCTTTCCAAAATATGCCGTGATTGCCTCTCATGACTTAAGGCGCTCTTTTGCCACAAATTTTTACAGCAAAATCCCCACTCCTTTATTAATGAATATGACTGGGCACGCAAGAGAAACCACTTTTCTTAAATATATAGGACTAGAAGAGAACAAAGACAGCTATGCAGATGCCTTTATGCGAGGGGTGTCCCAATTGGAGTTATGATTTGCGCTTCCAGATTTGGGTACGCCCCAAAAAGGAAAACCCTAAAAAACCCCGTACGTTTAATGTATTGGGATCGGCTAGACTGATGGTGCAATCATATAATTTCCCGTTGGCAGGATCCATAATATCGCCATCGGTCCAAGAAGCTCCATCGCGCTCAAGTCCTTTAACAATAATTAGCCCTTCAATGGGTTGGTCTTTTTCTTCTCCTTTACAGTTAATACACTTTTTCCCTTGATCTTCTGGAAGTAAAAGGCGTTCAATGCGACCGTATAACTTTCCGTTTTTTATATAAAGTACAATTTCAGATTTTTGTACGCCGGTTTCATCGTCAATATTCACCCAAGTACCTTCTACCCCACTGGGTTGAAAAGAAAATAAAATTGCTGCGATAAGTGCTTTCATGTTTTTTTTTGTTAAAAATAGAAAAAGATGTAGAAGTAGCCGAAAAAGGGTTTCAAAGTTTTGTGTAACTTTCCCTCATGAGATATTTAAAATACCTTCTTTTGGTCCTTGCCCTTGTTTGCTTTTTTGAGGTCTATTATTTGCACAGTCAGTTAAGCTTCATCGATAAACCTTATTTATATGCAGGGACGGGCTTTGTTATTTCTTTCCTTTATTTCTTCATCAAACAAAAAAAGTCCTAATGCGTATAATGACTAAAATCTTTAAAGTACTGTTTGCTTTGTTCTTCTTTGTGTTCTTACTGGGCACAATTTTCTATTTAATTGAAGTGCAAAACGTCAATGAAATTTACGCTCAACTAGGAGAAAATGCACCAGAACTTAAGCAAGGCAATCAAACTTTTAAGGACCTTAACAAAAATGGAAAACTAGATATTTACGAAGATCATCGAAATACTACCGAAGCAAGAGTTGAAGATCTTTTATCACAAATGACCTTGGAAGAAAAAGCCGGTTCCATGTTTATCAGTATGATTGGGATGACAAATGAAGGAGACCATTTAGATTTACCCCCCTTAAGCTTTGATCCTTTAAACATTGTCTTTTTCACCATCTTGTCTTCAAATGCAGAAATGTTGGTCAACAAAAAAATGACCCATTTTAACATCATCAATAGTTATTCCCCAGACATCCTAGCAAAATTTAACAATACACTTCAAGAAAAAGCAGAAAGAAGTCGCCTGGGTATCCCTGTCACCATTGCAACCGATCCCAGACACGGAAGTAAAAATAATCCTGGCGCAGCTATATATACGCCTTCTTTTAGTCAGTGGCCCAGCAGCTTGGGCCTAGCCGCAACAAGAGACACTAGTTTGGTACGGCAATTTGGACAAATGGCGCGTGAGGATTATAAAGCAACAGGGATTCGCTTAGCTTTACACCCCATGGCAGACCTTGCCACTGAACCGCGATGGGGAAGATCAAACGGTACCTTTGGAGAAGACGCCGAACTTTCTGCAGCAATGACCTATGCCTATGTCAAAGGGTTTCAAGGAGACACCCTTACAAAGGAAAGTGTGATTTGTATGACCAAACATTTTAGCGGTGGAGGACCCCAAAAAGATGGAGAAGACGCACATTTTCCCTATGGCAAAGAACAAGTTTATCCTGGAAATAATTTTGACTATCACGTTAGACCCTTTACAGAGGGGGCGTTCCCTGCGAATACAGGGCAAATAATGCCTTATTACGGAATTCCAATGGAGCAAACAGAAGAAAACGTAGCCTTTGCTTTTAACAAGCAAATTATTACCCAGATGCTACGTGATTCGCTAAAATTTGATGGTGTAATTTGTTCTGACTGGAACATCATCAACGATAGTGGTCTTGATAAAGCCCGTGCTTGGGGAGTGGAACACCTCAGTCCCAAAGAACGAATGCTTAAAGTAATTAACGCTGGTTGCGATCAATTTGGTGGAGAAGATTCCCCCGAGCAACTCATCGCACTGGTTAAAGAAGGCAAAATAAGTGAAGTGAGAATTAATGCATCTGTTCGGAGACTATTAAAAGATAAATTTACCATAGGGCTTTTTGAAAACCCCTATGTTGATCAAAATGAAGCATTAAAAATCGCCACAGCACCGCACAAATTAAAAATGGCTGAAGTGGCTCAAGTAAAATCTACGGTATTACTCAAAAATGAAGGTGTTTTACCCTTAAATAAGAAAACCAAAATTCTCTTAGATGGCTTTGAAGATCCAAGCGTGTTTAATGGCTTTGCGACAATTGTAAATACATTAGAAGAAGCCGACGTGGTTTTTGTAAAACGAAATACGCCCTTTGATGAAAGGGACACTTATTTTTTAGAGCAATTTTTTCATCAAGGACGATTACATTTCACTGCCGAAGAGCTGGCTCCCATTAAGGCGTATGCCGCAGAAAAACCTGTCATTACAATTGTTAATCTAGAACGAGCGGCTATCTTGACAGAAATCGCTGCACTTTCAAAAGGCGTATTGGGAGCGTTTGGAGCAACAGAAGCCACTTTAGCTAAAATGCTCTTTGGCGAAGCCGCGCCAAGTGGAAAACTACCCATAGAACTACCCAGGAGTCAAGAAGCCGTTGAGGCGCAATTCGAAGATGTGCCTTATGATTCAGAAAATCCTTTGTTCCCTTTTGGCTTTGGCCTAAACTACCCCGCAAATGATACTCTCTGAAACCGAAGAAATGTTAGTGATTGTTTTCGGGGCTTTTATGTTCATGGCCATTGTAAGCGCCACCATTAAAGACTACCGAAAAATGACAAGAGAAGCCAAAAAAGAAGTCGCTGAACGCGAAAAAGACGAAGCCTATGTAAAGGAACTCAAAACAATAATCGACAAAAAGAACGCAGCGCTTCAGCAAAAAATCAAAGAACAAAATAAGGCATAAGAAAAACCAATACTTAAAAGCTAAGCGAGTAGAAATTTTCCATACATTTGTACCTACAAGAGTTAATCTATTTGTTATGAAAACAGTTTATCACGCTGCCGCTTCAAGGGGGCATCAAGATCATGGTTGGTTAAAAGCCAACCACTCTTTTAGTTTTGCCAATTGGCATAATCCAGAGCGGGTGCATTTTGGTGCTTTAAGGGTTTTAAACGACGATTATGTCGCTGCTGGAACCGGTTTTGGCACCCATCCGCACGACAATATGGAAATTATTACCATTCCTTTAGTTGGCGATTTAACCCACCAAGACAGCATGGGCCATTCTGCAGTAATTTGCGAAGGAGACATACAGGTAATCAGCGCAGGAACGGGCATTTACCACAGTGAACAAAATAAAAGGCAGGATAGCCAGGTGGAATTATTGCAATTATGGCTTTTTCCTAACCAACAAAATGTTAGTCCGCGCTATGATCAGATTTCTATTAGAGATTTAAAGAAAGAAAATGCCTTTTATCAAATCCTATCGCCTAATCAAGCGGATGAAGGATCGTGGATCTATCAAGATGCATGGATGCATTTAGGCGACTTTTCTAAAGCGACCCAAACCAGCTATTCTGTTGGACAAAAAAACAATGGTGTCTATGTTTTTATCATTGAAGGCAGTGCACAAATTGGAGAACAAAAGCTGAATAAAAGAGATGCTTTAGGGGTATGGAATACCGAAACGATAGAATTCAAAATAGAACAAAACTCACGCATCTTATTGATAGATGTCCCCTTAAAATTTTAACATGATCAAAGAAGAAACAGCCCTAAAAGAAGTCATTGCGCATTTAGAAGCACGCATAGACAACAACGAAGTAAAAGATGCCGTTCACAAAATTAAGTTTATGACTGCTAGAGATATCCTCAAAGAGTTATTGAGAGGATAAAACTCACTTATTCCATCTTTTTTTATCGGTCTTAGTAAAAATTAAAGATATTTGATTCTAGGAACGATGAAGATGAAGCAGGTTTACCCCTATTTACTGGTCTTTTTAATTGCAATAGGAAGTCTTGAGTTGCTTTACAGTCAAGAAACATCTCCTATACAAGTTTTTACCCCCCAGCAAACCAATTTAGGAAATCAAAATTGGATGATTTCCCAAGGCGAAGATCAAACGGTCTATTTTGCAAATAATCAAGGCCTTGTTAGTTATAATGCGTCTCAATGGAAACTTCACCCTGCAAAGGACAATTCAATTATACGATCTGTCAAAGTAATCAATGATCGTGTCTATAGCAGTAGCTATAGAGATTTTGGGTTTTGGAAAAGAGACAAAGCCGGCGTATTACAATACACCTCACTTAGTAAAGTTCTAGGGGTTGATATATTAGAAGACGAGCAATTCTGGAATATAATCGAACATCAGAAAGAGGTAGTTTTTCAATCTTTGAATCGATTAATTTTCTTTGACCCAATCAAGAAAGAAATCGCTTTTCTTGCAACAAACAACACCTTATTAAAGTCCTTTAAAATAGAGCAGCAACTTTATTATCAAGTACAAGGAGAAGGCCTTTACCAGGCCAAAGACGGCAAAGCAATTTTAATCTCTGATGCCCCTGTGTTTAAGGATCAAAGTCTGGTCAATCTCTTTCAACATAAGAAGGGTTTAGTAGTAGTAACCCAAGAAAACGGGCTTTATCATTGGCAAAATAATCAACTTTCCCCATGGAAAGAACCCAACAAAGTTTTATTAGAGCATTATAACCTATATTCTGCTATACAGCTTAATAACAAAGGTTATGCGCTGGGAACCGTAGGAAAAGGCTTACTTATTTTATCAGAAGACGGTATTTTAATAGAGGAGTTAAATCAAGAAAAAGGCCTTTCAAACAACACCGTCCTATCCCTCTTTGAAGACCAATACTCAAACCTGTGGCTAGGATTAGACAATGGAATTAATTTAATCAATCGCTCCTCTGCCTTTAAAGAATACATTGATGTAAATGGTCAATTAGGATCTATTTACACCTCCTCACTAAACAATGGTTATTTGTATCTCGGCACAAATCAAGGGCTCTATGTCAAAAAGAGAGAAAGCAAAGAGAAATTTAAGTTGATTGAAAAAACACAAGGACAAGTATGGAATCTAACCACCATTAATGGAACATTGTTTTGTGGACACAATAGAGGTGCTTTAGTGGTCAAAGGAGAAGAGGTAGAATTGGTTTCTGATATAATGGGAACTTGGCTATTTAAACAACATCCCACTCAGCCTAACCTTATTTTTATGGGGAACTATACAGGCTTATATGTACTCGAAAAAAAAGATGGAGCATGGGTTTATCGCAATAAGATATCAGGATTTGATATCTCCTCGCGTTTTTTTGAATTCAGTTCTCCCTCACAAATTATCGTCAACCATGAGTATAAGGGTGTTTTCAAGTTAAAGCTAGGTCAAGGCCATCAAAAAGCCATCGCAATAGAATTAGATCCTGCAAGCTGTATAAGCTGTAATGCTAGTTTGGTAAACTTCAATGAAAACATATATTACCAAGCAAAAGACAAACTTTACAAATACAATCAAAAAGAAAACGTTTTTAAAAAAGATTCGCTCTTATCTACCCTTAGCACTGCTCCAGAATTTCAACAGGGAAAATTACTCAATGACCCTACAGGAGAGTTATGGTTATTCACAAAAAACAACCTCTGCTATATCAATGAAGGGGAAAAGGTGTTAGCGAATGGAGTTGCATTAAATGAAAAGGATCGAAAAAACGTTTCTGGTTTTGAACATATTAATTTACTCAAAGAGAAAAGCTACTTGATCGGCACAAACAAGGGTTATCTCACTGTTGATCTAAATAAATTATACAAAGAAAAGACAAAGCCTGAATTGAGTTCAATTACTGCTGATAATAAACAAGAAAATCGAGCTGTAAATCTAAACGAAGAAGGGAATTTGCCTTTTGAATATAACAATCTTAGTTTTCAATTTACCAGTTATGATTTTAACAAATATGGAAAAACACGGTTTCAATACATCTTAGAAGGAGAAGACAAACAATGGAGTAACTGGACAGAAAGTACAAGTGTATATTATGCCAATTTAGATTATGGGAAATACAGCTTTAAACTTCGAGCTAAAAAAGGGAATACCATTTCAGATATAATTTCATCTCCAGTAATTTATATAAATCCTCCATGGCAACTTAACAGAATTGCTATTTCTATCTACGCCATAGTGTTTATCATATTACTTATGGTATATAATAACTATTACAAGCAAAAATTAAAACGGCAACGTAATTCCCTTGAGAAAAAAAACAAGCGCTTGTTAGAAATACAGGAATTAGAAGCCCAAAAAGAAATCATACGTTTAAAAAACGAACAGCTACAAAAAGATATCGAAGGAAAAAGTAGAGAATTAGCTGTTGCTACCATGAGTACTTTAAAACGAAATGAATATTTAAATTCCATAAAAGCAGAATTAGAAACCATTAAAGGTGAGGCTAAAGCCAAAAAACTAATAAAAAGTATTAACACTAAACTGAAAAATAACGATGATTGGGAGTACTTTAAAAAAGCCTTTGACAACACCGATCAACCTCTTTTTAGTAAACTAAAA
>CBFHVC010000049.1:0-8629 GCA_965659515.1 Candidatus Arcticimaribacter sp.
TTTTAATTAAAGAGGATATTCTTTAGACGCGAAGCAGTTGCTGTTAGCCAAGGAGTATCCTCTTTTTTTGTCACCAATTTTTAATCACTATTCTCATGAAAATACTTGGAATCGGAAAAAACTACGTCAACCATAAAAGACGAAATAAGTACTTACAAAAACGGAAAGCAAATCATCTTCTCTAAGCCTGAATCTAGTCTAGTATTCAACAACATAGAGATGTGGTTTTTCCATCGATAACCGAGCATTTGGTGTATGAGGTAGAGCTCGTCGCTCGTATTGGAAAAGAAGGCAAAGACATTGCCGAAGCCGATGCAGCAACGTATATCGACGCCTTTGCCATTGGGATTGATTATACGGCTAAAGATGTCTTAAATCTTTATCGGGAAACAAAACACCCTTGGGATCTCGCCAAAGGCTTTGACGGTGCTGCACCGATTTCTGCCTTTAAAAGCATCGACCAATTTCCTGATTTAGCCAATATCAATTTTGACCTTAAAATAAACGGAGAAGAAAAGCAAGTAGGGAATACCGATATGATGATTTATAATTTTGCTGAAATCATCGCTTATGTTTCCAAGTTTATGACCCTACAACCGGGCGATTTGATCTTTACCGGAACGCCTGCTAGCGGGACTGGTCAAATCTTTAAAGGAGATCATCTACAAGCCGCAATTGAAGGTGAGTTGCTTTTGGATTTTAAGATGGTATAAGTAATACAAATTATTTTGACTTCGCTCAATAACCGCTTTTGGACATTGGGCGATAAGAAAAATCCCCATTAGCCTGAAAAAAATTGGCCTAAAAAATAGCGTAGAGGTTCGTTTTATCAAAGCAGAATGCGCAGTCAACTACTCCTTTATTTTTTGGTTCGGCTGACTGATTAGTTCAGCTGATATTTTGCTTTAATGAGTGGGTAGTGCAATGTTCAAAACGATAAACAGTTTATCCGCGGATGGTTGAGTTTTCACCCAAACTCTTCCTTTTATCAATTTTAAGGAAAGTATTTACGCAAAAATCGCATGTACCTCTTCTGGAATGCGCAGGAGCTTTTGTGTTGTAGGATCGAGATAGCACCACTGGGTGCTGCATTGCGCGACAAGGGTGTTCGAATCTCCTAAAAAGAAGCGAACCCTGCGTTCACTTAGAAAACCTTCGGTGAGTGCTACATGGGTGATGACTCTAAGGTGATCGCCTAGTTTAGCTTGGCGTTTGTATTCGATATGGTGGGAGCGGACTACCCAGAGGCCAAACGCTGTTGGGTTATCTCGGATTAAGTGCTGCCAGTGAGCTCCAGCGATGTCTTGGACCCATTGCAGGTATTGGACATTATTCACGTGCTGCAACTCATCGAGGTGACACTCCTTCACTATAATGGATTGTTCAAAGGTATTCATCTATTTCTTTTGGAGGGTGACTTCAAAGATTTTACTCCAGTTTTTACCCGTGACAAAAAAGCTTTCTCGTTCGGGGTGGTAAGCAATCCCGTTTAAGACATTTAAACTGGGAATTTGATCTACCTTTTCTTTAAGACCAGAAAAGTCAATCACAGCATCAATCGCCCCAGTATTGGGATCGATGATTAGGCCAACTTCTTTTTGAAACTGATAAGTGTTGGCATAGATTTTTCCGTTGACCCATTCTAGCTCGTTTATTTTTGTCAAGATGGTTTTGTGCGTAGTCGCTTCAATATAATCCAATTCTTTTCCAGTCGCGGGATCTAGGCGCCAGATTTTGGCAGAGCCATCTGACTTATAGAGAAACTCCCCATCGTTGCACAAACCCCAGCCTTCTTTGCTTTGATCGTAGCTAAAGGAAGTTTCCAGTTCCATACTTACTTTATCATAAACAAAGGCGGTGTTTTCGCGCCAGGTGAGTTGGTAGATCTTGTTGTTCAAGAGGGTGAGGCCTTCGCCAAAGTAACTCTTGTCCAAAGGCTTGTTGACACTGGGCGTTCCACTTTTATAATCGACTTTTCGCAGGGAGGATTTCCCTTTAAGTCCGGTGCTTTCATATAGATCTTCACCATCGAATTCGAGGCCTTGAGTATAGGCGTCAGAATCGTGGGGATATTCGTTGATGATGGTATAGGTCCACAGTTCTGGTGGACTGTTTTTTAACAACCGAACAGAGCGCTCTTTCGCCTTGATTTCTTTTCCATCGAGTTGCGCACTAGCGGTTAATAGATGATCGCCTAATTTTTCTTCTGTAAAAACATAGGGAAGGGAAATGGGGGCATCGTCTAGGAAGTATTGAACCTGGGTTAGGGCCAAGGATTTTTTGTGCCTAAGGTCAACGCTTAAAGTGTCTCCAGCGACATAGGTGTTGGCATTGGGTTTTAGGGTAATTTTTGGCGTAGCCTCATCACCACAGGCTTTGAGAAAGACTAAGCTTAAAAGAAGGGACATCCATTTCATGGGTCAAAATTTTATTTAAAAATAGGGCAAAAAATCGAATTGAAAATGATTGCCTAGGAAAAGCAGGGGTTGTATATTTGCGCTGGGGTAAGTCCTATACAACCAGCTCCTATTGAACTCCCCCAGGGCGGGAACGCAGCAAGGGTAGATGGTCGTAGCGGTGTGATATAGATCGCTTACCCTTTTTTTTATTATGCAACAGACAGTCTTGGTTACCGGTGCATCTTCAGGCTTGGGAAAATCCATTGCCACCCACTTGCACACCCTGGGCCATACTGTTTACGGCACTAGCCGAAATCCACAAAATTATTCTGATTTACCTTTTCCGTTATTGGCCTTAGATGTCAATGATCAAGGAAATATTGATTTGTTTTTTGCAGAGTTGCAAAGCAAGACCGCGAAAGTTGATGTATTGGTTAACAATGCCGGAGTCGGTATTACCGGGGCAGTAGAAGAAGTTAATCTAGCGGCGCTAAGAGCTCATTTTGACACGAACTTCTTTGGGCCTTTGGCCATTATACAACAAATCTTGCCCTTAATGCGAAAAATCAAAGGGGGGAAAATCATCAATATTACTTCAATTGGCGCCTCTATGGGATTGCCCTTTCGCGGTGGCTATTCTGCTTCTAAAGGAGCACTGCAAATCATTTCTGAAGCCCTTCGAATGGAAGTGGCTCAGTTTGGAATTGAAGTTTGTACCTTAGCTCCTGGAGATTATGCGACTGATATTGCATCGCGCCGTTATTACGAACCCAACAAAGCGGGTTCGCCTTATGAAAAATTATATCAAGATAGTCTTGCAACAATGGATGCGCATGTAGACGAAGGAAACAATCCCATCGAAATTGCCCAAGCAATTGAACAATTAATAAACAAGAAAAATTGGCAACCGCACTATGCCGTAGGGCCCTTTATGCAAAAACTTTCCTTGACTTTAAAACGCTTGCTTCCACAAAAAGTATTTGAACGCTTACTCAAGAACCACTATAATTTGTAAATTTAAAAAACCACGATCATGAAATTCTTTATTGATACTGCCAACCTCGACCAAATCAAAGAAGCCGAAGCCCTAGGGGTTTTAGATGGCGTTACCACGAATCCATCTTTGATGGCAAAAGAGGGGATTACGGGAGAAGAAAATATAATAAAACACTATGTTGCGATTTGCGAAGCCGTAGAAGGCGATGTTTCTGCAGAAGTTATTGCCACAGATTTTGAAGGCATGGTGAAAGAAGGAGAAGCCCTAGCTGCCTTACATCCACAAATCGTGGTGAAAATTCCTATGATTGAGGAAGGGGTTAAAGCCTTAAAATATTTCTCAAATCAAGGGATTAAGACCAACTGTACGTTAGTCTTTTCTGCTGGTCAAGCTTTGTTAGCAGCCAAAGCAGGAGCGACTTATGTTTCTCCTTTTATTGGACGTTTAGACGATATCTCTACCGATGGTTTAAACCTGATTGAAGAGATCCGTGAGATTTATGACAATTATGAATTCCCTACACAGATTTTAGCAGCTTCTGTGCGCCACACCATGCACGTGATTGACTGTGCAAAAATCGGCGCAGATGTGATGACAGGACCATTGAGCTCGATTAAAGGCTTGTTAAAACATCCTTTAACCGATATTGGCTTAGCGAAGTTTCTAGAGGACTACAAAAAAGGCAATTAAGCCTTCAACCATTTGGGTTGACTTTTTAAGACTTTATTATACAAGGGGCATTCGGGAACGTGTGCCCCTTTTAAGTAGCCTATCCCCATTAAGAATTCTTTGGTGATTTCTTTACCAGTGAATTTGAATATTTTCTTAAAACATTTTATCCAATCTTCTTCTTTTTGAGGGTGTTGCGCATTTAACCAATTATAAAAAGAACCGTGTTCTTTTTGAAGCAATTGTATTTGTTGTGCATTGTATATAGCGGCTTCAATTTTCTTACGCATGCGAATAATGCCAGGATCTTGAAGTAAGGTTAAAATATCATCTTCGGTGAAGTTTGCTACAGTAGCGATTTCAAAATTAGCATACGCGCGCTGGATGCTTTCACTTTTGTTTAAAACGGTATCCCAGGACAAGCCCGCTTGGTTAATCTCCATGAGCAAACGCCCAAAAAGAGCATTGTCGTCTTGTTCTGGAAAGCCATATAGATGGTCGTGGTAGTGCTGGTGTTTTGCACTGAATTTCTCTGCCTTAATTGCTTCACAATAAGAAGTGAATTCTGCCATTAGGGTTGGTATTGTTTTAGTAAATCGGGGAAATTATTGGCTGAAAAATTGGCAAACCCATCGAGAATTACCCCATCTTGATCGATAATGATTCCTTTATTCAAAAGAGTGATAACCCATTCACTGCTGACTTGCTCAAAATTGATCAAAGCCAATTGGTCTTCAGGAGCAATGCCAATGATTTCTTGGTAATTCCTGACCAAATCATTGTAGGGCTGAATGCAGATTCCGACAAAACGAAAATGGGGGAACTGTTCTTTATAACGTTGCACCCTTTCGTGGGTGCGTTTAAAGTGATTCATTTGGGTTTGAGACCAAAAGTAAAGCACAGTGGGTTGCCCGGCAAAAGCCAGTTCACTGTTTAAAATCTCCCCGTTGTGGGTCTCAAGTTGGGCTTGGGGAAGTTTTCGCCCGGGTTCCATTTGAATTAAAGCGCTGTGTAAACCTAAAATCTCAGTTAAATAAATGGGCGAAGTATTTAGGGCCATAAAGTACTGTAAAAAGCGCTCGTGATAGGCGTGGTTGCGAAAATTAAGCAATTCCTCATAGGCGACCGTTCGGGCCAATATATTGCGCAATGTCACGTGATTGATGCGTTGGTCGATCAATTCCAAGCGTTTAATATTGAAGGCAGTATTGTTTTTTTCTTGAAAGAAATTCATCTCATCCTCCAGCGCTTCTTGACTTAAATAGCTCATTAAATAAGTGATATATGGCTCAAAAAAGATCAGGTCTTTTTCGCCGTATTGCAAAAATTGCCTAAAATTGAAATAGGTGCTGTCGTTTTTTACGGTGGTTTTTCCGCGAATTAAAGCATAGCGTTCAAGCCGATTGGCATAGGGGTAAACATAGGCCGCTTGGGTTACTTTTTGGGCCAAGGGAGATAAAGGGTTTTGCTGACTAAAACTGATCCATTGCGCTCGTTTTTCTTGCAGCAGGGAATCGATAATATGACTAAAGGTTTGACTGTCAGAAGCATATTTTGAAGAGAGAAAACCAATTTCTGCTTCGATATCCAGATAAATGTCCATCAAGAAGTTATTCTTTCCAGAGCCTGAACCGCTAAAAACCAAAGAAGCGTTGAAGTCGGCCATATTTGCGCGCGACCAAATAGAATCTCCCGCTTCAATGACCACCATTTGATTTTCGGGCAAATGCTCCATTTTAAAAAGACCAAAGTCCAGCGAGTCATATTGTTTGGCAAAACGATTATTTTCGTCTAGCGAAAGAGAATCGATGCGTTGATCTTTTTTGTAGAGCGAAATATAGTCGGAAGAAGGATTGATGATTTGTCCACCAAAAAAGGCTGAGCTAGGCTTGTCAACGCTTTTGCTACAGCTCATTAAGAGCGCAAATCCCAAGAATAAAAAACGTTTTGTCATGGCAGTTCCTTTGGTCCTAAGCTAAGTTAAAAAAAAGTGTGGAAAGCGGTTTTGATTTATGTATTTTTGCGGAAATAAAAAACACACTATGCTATCCGTTTCAAACCTTTCTGTACAATTTGGTAAACGCGTTTTGTTTGATGAAGTAAATGTCACTTTTACCTCTGGGAACTGTTATGGAATTATTGGCGCCAATGGGGCGGGAAAATCTACCTTCCTCAAAATACTCGCAGGAAAGCAAGATGCCAATTCTGGAAATGTTCATCTAGAACCGGGAAAGCGCATGTCGGTTTTAGAACAAAACCACAATGCCTTTGATACCCATTTGGTTCTAGACACTGTTTTACGGGGCAACAAGCCCTTATATGAAGTAAAGACTGAAATGGATACCATTTATGCCAAAGAAGACTTTAACGATGCCGATGGTGAAAGGGTAGGAGAACTACAAATCGTTTTTGAAGAAATGAATGGTTGGAATGCCGATAGTGATGCAGCAGCCATGTTGTCTAACCTGGGTATAGGAGAGGAATTGCATTATATCCCTATGGCAGATTTAGACGGGGTTCAAAAAGTACGCGTTTTATTGGCGCAAGCCCTTTTTGGGAATCCCGATGTTTTAATCATGGATGAGCCAACCAACGACTTGGATTATGAAACCATTCTTTGGTTAGAGCAATTCTTGGCCAATTATGACAATACAGTGATTGTAGTATCGCACGACCGTCACTTCCTCGACGCAGTTTGCACGCATATTTCTGATATTGACTTTGGAAAAATAAGTCACTTTTCTGGGAATTATACTTTCTGGTATGAATCTAGTCAGCTTGCCGCCCGACAACGTGCACAGCAAAACAAAAAAGCGGAAGAGAAGAAGAAAGAATTACAAGAATTTATTGCGCGTTTCTCGGCCAACGTAGCCAAGTCCAAGCAAGCGACTTCCCGAAAGAAAATGATTGACAAGCTAAATATCGAAGAAATTCGCCCTTCAAGTCGTCGCTATCCTGCCATTATTTTTGAGCAAGAACGCGAGGCGGGAGATCAAATCTTAAATGTAGAAGGCCTAAAAGCGACCCTAGATAGCGAGGTGCTTTTTCAAGATGTCAATATCAATTTAGCCAAAGGGGATAAAGCTGTAATTTATTCGAAAGACTCAAGAGCAGTTACCGCCTTTTATCAAATCATTGCTGGAGAAGAGCAAGCAGCTGGCGGAGAATTTCAATGGGGGGTAACCACCACCCAAGCCTATTTACCGCTTGACAATGCCAAATATTTTGACAACGACATGAGTCTGGTTGATTGGTTGCGTCAATATGCCCAAACGGAAGAAGAGCGCGAGGAAGTTTTTATTCGCGGCTTCTTAGGGAAGATGATTTTTAGTGGGGAAGAGGCCTTAAAACAATCCAATGTCCTCTCTGGAGGAGAAAAAGTGCGTTGTATGCTCTCGAAAATGATGATGAGTCGCTCGAATGTCTTGATGCTAGACGAACCCACCAATCATTTGGATCTTGAATCGATTACTGCCTTTAACAATACCCTTAAAAACTTTAAAGGAAATATCTTGCTCACCACCCACGACCACGCTTTTGCACAAACGGTGGGGAACCGTATTATTGAGCTTACGCCAAAGGGTGTAATTGACCGTTACCTGACTTTTGATGAATATATGACCGATTCTAAAATCAAGGAGTTGCGCGCTAAGATGTACGCTTAATTTTAAAGGAGTCTTCGCTTTTTTATTGGGATTAAGTTTCGGCTGGGCTTTCGAAAATAAGTTCTATTTTTAAAGAAAAACAGCCATGACTTTAGCCGAATGGAAGGCCGGTGGAGATTATCACCACTTTCAAGACCATAAGATTTTTGTAAGAGAAGCCGGAAGTGGCCCCACCCTCTTGTTGATTCACGGTTTTCCCACCGCTTCTTGGGACTGGCAACAACTATGGCCAGCGCTGACAAAACGCTATCATGTGATCACCCTCGATATGCTGGGTTTTGGGTTTTCGGATAAACCCCGCAATTACCCTTACAGCATCCTCGATCAAGCCGATAGGATCGAGCAGTTGCTCAAAAGCAAAAACATTTCCCAAGTTAAAATCATCTCTCACGATTATGGCGATACTGTAGCCCAAGCGTTACTCGCCCGCTACAATACCCGACAAGAAAGGGGAGAGGCGGGTCTACAAATCTCCCATTTATGCCTCTTAAACGGCGGCTTGTTTCCAGAAACCCACCGCCCACTTTTCGTACAAAAGGTTTTGATGAGCCCCTTAGGTTCAATTGTTTCCCGCTTATTTAACCGAAAGAAACTCGGTAAAAACTTTAAGCGCATCTTTGGCCCTAAAACCCAACCCACCGAAGCAGAATTAGACGATTTCTGGACCCTCTTAGAAGGCAATGGCGGTCGCTATATTTTTCATCTCCTCATCCGCTATATGGCTGAACGGGTCCAGCATAGAACAGCTTGGGTAGGTGCATTGCAAAACACCACCGTTCCCTTATGCTTAATCAACGGCACTGCAGATCCCATCTCCGGCCAGCATATGGCCGACCGCTATAAGGTTTTAATCCCCAGGCCTCAAGTGGTCGAACTCCACGGGATCGGACATTTCCCCT
>CBFHVC010000050.1:0-8253 GCA_965659515.1 Candidatus Arcticimaribacter sp.
TTAATATTGCTGGTTACACCAGACTGGCCTTGTATTTTGACATTGTCGCCCACTTTTAAATGGCCAATGATTCCCACCTGTCCTCCGATTACACAATTGCTGCCAACTTTGGTTGAGCCCGCAACACCAGATTGTGCTGCGATTACAGTATGTGCACCAATCTCGACATTATGGGCAATTTGAATTTGATTGTCAAGTTTTACGCCACGGCAAATTTTTGTTTCACCAAGGGTTGCGCGATCTATGGTAGAATTTGCGCCGATATCGACATGGTCTTCAATGATAACTCGCCCGGTTTGAGGAACTTTCTTATAAGATCCATCTTCTTTGGGTGCAAACCCAAAACCGTCTGAACCAATGATACATCCGCCATGAACAACACAAAAAGCGCCTAAGCTAGTTGCGGTATGTAAGGTAGAATGTTGATAGACCACGGTATCGTTTCCTACCACTACATCGTCTTCAATAACAACATGGGAATGAATGTTTACGTTTTTCCCAATGCTGACATTTTTCCCAATAACAACATAATGACCTATATAAGCAGTATCATCTATTGAAGCTCCTTCCCCAACAATGGCTGTTTTTTCGATCCCAGCTTTTGCCGCTTTTTGCTTATCATAAAATTCCAGCAAAGTAGAAAAAGCTTGATATGCATCGGCAACGCGAATAAGCGTGGGTGCAATAGTTTCTTCTGCAATAAAATCATTGTTTACAATGACTAAAGATGCATTGGTTTTATAAATGTAAGGGGTGTATTTAGGATTGGCTAAAAAAGTCAAGGAACCCAAGGTTCCCTCTTCAATTTTTGACAGTTGAGAAACTTCAACACTGGCGTCTCCGTCAATTGTTCCATCTAGGATGGTAGCGATTTGTGCAGCCGTAAATTTCATTAGTGCAAAAATATAAAAATTAAGGGATTATTCTGCCTCTGCATAGCATAGATAACTTTTTGATTCCAAAGTCGTAAATGAACTTTGTTTAAATAGACTAGAAATCGCCTCTAAAGGTTCCACTTTTCCTGATTTTAAGAGGATTTTTATTGGGGCTTTATCTAACGAATAAGGTTTATTGCCAATACTTCCTGAAAATACAAAACGGTCTGCATAACGCTTGCTATAGCCCTTTGCGATTAACTCAGCTTTCTTCTTCTCAATTTGCTTTGTGGTAAAAGGCATCTCTTGTAATTGCACTTTTAAAAGATCTCTATTCAATATTCTTTTCGCATAAGCAGAAAGAATTTCGTCTGAATGAAATTGCCATGTTTTTAAACATGCGAGAATATCAACATCATCTAGACGACTAAATCTTTCCAAAAGGGCTTTATCAATTGGCGTGTGTTGGGGTTTTGCAAAGAAATACCTTAGGTTTTCGGGCAAATCTATCGGTTCGTTTTCTGCTATCAGCTTTCGCACATATTGCATCAATTTAGCCAAAAGTAACTCTGCTCCAACACCTGTTTTGTGTAAATAGACCTGCCAGTACATTAATCTTCTAGCCATGATAAACTTTTCAACTGAGTACAAGCCTTTTTGCTCTACAACAAGCTCATCATCAACCACATGGAACATTTCAATAAGGCGTTGCGAATTGATATTTCCCTCAGTAGCCCCAGTGTAAAAACTATCGCGTTTAAGATAATCCAGGCGATCGATGTCTAATTGGCTAGCAACCAATTGACCCATGAATTTTCTTGGGTATTTCCCGTTGTAAATCTTAATTGCCAAAGAAAGTTTACCTTCAAATTGTTCATTGAGTAATTCCATATAGCCCAAAGACAATGCTTCATGATGCGTACCAACAAGCAGAATTTCTTCAAGGGCATGCGAAAAAGGGCCATGCCCAATATCATGCAAAAGAATTGCGATTAACAAGGCTTCTTTTTCTTCTTCAGATATATTGATGCCTTTGTTCCTCAACACCACAACCGCTTTATTCATCAAGTACATGGCCCCTAGGGCATGTTCAAACCGACTGTGACGTGCACCTGGATAAACCAAATAAGACAATCCGGTTTGAGAGATTCGACGTAAACGCTGAAAAAAAGGATGTCCTAATAAATCGAAGATTATTTCAGATTCGATTCCAATAAATCCGTAAATTGGATCGTTTAAGACTGGAAGCTTTTTGGCTTTCAAGTGTAGCTGTTTTTTACAAATATACGAATATGCAAGCAATCCAAATCTTGTGGGTAGATGATGAAGTTGATTTACTTAAGCCCCACTTTCTTTTTTTAGCCTCTCGTGGGTACAGCACCCACCCCTGCACCAATGGCCAAGAAGCGCTAAGCCTTGTGCGAGAAAAGCATTTTGACATCGTCTTATTAGACGAAAATATGCCGGGATTAAATGGTTTGGAAACCTTAAACCTACTTAAAATAGAGCATCCAAATCTTCCTATAATCATGGTAACCAAAAACGAAGAGGAACACATCATGGAAGAAGCGATAGGCTCAAAAATATCGGACTATCTCATCAAACCGGTCAATCCAAATCAAATTCTACTTTCCTTAAAAAAGACCCTAGATCACCAAAGTTTAATCACAGAAAAAACCAACCATAACTACCAGCGAGAATTTCAAAAAATTAGCCTAGAATTGATGGACATCAATGGGTTTGAGGATTGGGCAACCTTTTACAAAAAACTCATCTTTTGGGAATTAGAGCTCCAAAACTTAGAAGATTCAAGTATGCTGGAAATCTTTGAAAACCAATTAAAAGAAGCCAACGCCCTTTTTGGAAAATTCATTGACAAGCATTATTTGAATTGGATACAAAATCAAGCCGAAGCTCCCCTACTTTCGCACAATGTCTTTCAGGAGAAAGTTTTTCCGCGATTAGAAAAAGAACAACCCACCTTATTGCTGGTTATTGACAATTTGCGTTGGGATCAATGGAAAACCATAGAGCCACTAATAACAAAATATTACCAGAAAGAAGAAGAGTTCATTTACTACAGTATTCTTCCCACTGCCACGCAATATGCACGAAATGCTTTTTTTGCTGGCTTAACCCCTGCAGAAATTAAACAACAGCATCCGCAATATTGGAAAGATGATCATGAAGAAGGCGGAAAAAACCTTCATGAAGAAGCCTTGCTTAAATTACAATTGAATCGCTTACACGCAGATTTTCAACCGAATTATCTAAAAGTGACCAATCTTAAAGCCGCAAAATCCCTCAGCAGCCAAATCAAACAAAACAAAAACGAACGCCTTGTAACGGTGGTTTACAATTTTGTCGATATGATTTCACATGCCAAATCTGAAATGGAAATCATCAAAGAACTCGCTTCAGACAATAAAGGATATCGCTCATTAACAGAAAGTTGGTTTAAAAATTCTCCCTTATTTGAAGCCTTGCAAACCGCGCAAAAAGAAAATTACAACATCGTTTTAACCACTGACCACGGCACCATTAATGTCACTACTCCCCTTGAGGTTGTTGGCGACAAAGAAACCAGTGTAAATCTGCGCTATAAAACAGGAAGAAATCTAAAATATCCCAACAAAAAGGTGTTTGAGATAAAAGATCCCAAAACCGCCCAGTTGCCCAACCTGAGTTTGAATAGTAAATTTATTTTCGCCAAAGAAGCACATTACTTTGTTTATCCGCAAAATTACCATTACTACGCCAATTTATTTCAAAACACCTATCAACATGGGGGCATTTCAATGGAAGAAATGTTAATTCCTTTTGTATTTTTGACCCCAAAAAAATAAGGCATTGCAAAAAACATATTCCCTTTCTGAAATAGATGCAATAGCAGAAGATCTTCTGCCTCATATTAACGAAAAAATCATTCTTGTTGAAGGTGAAATGGGTGTGGGCAAAACAACCATGATCAAAGCATTGTGTAAGGCACTTAAATGCCCCGATGTCGTTTCTAGCCCTACCTTTTCTCTTATCAATGAGTACCGAAGTGCAGAAAACAAACCGCTTTATCACTTTGATTGCTATCGTATTGAAAACGAGGAAGAAGCCTATGATTTTGGCGCGGAAGAATACCTTTATTCTGGACATCTTTGCTTTATTGAATGGGCAGAAAACATCGCTTCCTTATTGCCCAAAAAACACAAACGGCTTTCCCTGGAAAAAATCGATGCAACGCACCGAAAAATCACTTTAACTTAACTTATGGCTTTTTTACATCGTTTAGGATATTACTTAGGAGGCTTTTCAATTGGTCTAGTGCTTTTATTCTTTTTGTTTAACGGAAAAAGAACCCAATGCAACTATGGGCCAGAAGCAAGGGTGATCAATAATCTTTCCCTTAAACAATGGCAAACAAAAACTAGTCTACTTCCAGGTATGACTTTAGACAGCTTAGCTGTTCGAAGCTTACTTAAAGGTGCTTCAATTGATTTCAGTTTAAGCGACACCAAGAAAGACAGTTGCAAGCGTTATGCGCTAGAAGGCTATTTCAAAGAAACAGCCATTCAATGGAATGTAGAGAACTGTGAAAAAACAGTTTACATCACCTCGATTAAACTAAAACCTTAGCTTATTTTTCTTCGCTTTCGCTCTTTTTGAAGCAATTCAAGCTCGCGAACAGTTTGCCCTTCAACGGAAGTGTTTTCTTCTGCACGTCGAATCAAATAAGGCAAAACATCTTTTACTGGACCAAAAGGCAAATATTTCGATACTTTATAGCCTTGATCTGCAAGATTAAAGCTGATGTGATCGCTCATTCCGTACAATTGACCAAACCAAAGATGTGGGTGGTCTACTGCAATTCCTTTTTGTGCAAGGGTTTCAATAATCGCATAGGTACTGTTTTCGTTGTGACTTCCAAAATACATGGAGAAATGCGGTAAATGATCGAGAATAAAAGCCCATGCAGTGTCAAAATTAGCATCTGTTGCTGCTTTGGTTGCGCAAATGGGGTCATCCCAGCCTTGTGCCTGTGCTTGCGCTCTTTCTTTTTCCATATAAGCACCGCGCACCAACTTAACTCCAGCAATAAACCCTTCTGCGGCGGCTTTCTCTTGCAACTTCTTTAGATAAGACAATTTATTATTCAAGTACATTTGTGCCGTGGTATGCACTATGGCAACCTCTCGGTTATACAAAGACATCATTTCCTCAACTATAAGATTAACCGCAGGCTGAATCCAACTCTCCTCTGCATCAATCAAAAGCTTCATTTGGCTTTCTTTGGCCAAATCACAGCAGGCAATAAAGCGCTGTCGTACCCTTTCCCAAGCTGCTTTTTCTGCAGTTGTTAAAGTAAGTCCAGCACTAACTTTCTCATACAATTCAAAAGAACCAAAGCCAGTTGGCTTAAATACAGTAAAGGGAATATGCGGAGATTGAGCAGATAAGGTAATAACCTCAAGTATATTGTGTAAACAATCCGTTAAACTCACTTCTTCTTTTGCCCCTTCAACAGAGTAATCTAGGACGGAATAAACATGCTGTTTCGCTAAAACCGATACGACTTTTAACGATTCCTTGGCCGTTGTTCCGCTACAAAAATGATCAAAAACAGTGGCGCGAATTAAGCCTTCAACGGGTAAATGAGATTTTAATGCAAATTGAGCAACTTGGGTGCCTATTTTTACTAGGGGTTGATTGGCAATCAGCCGAAAAAGGAAGTAGGCACGCTCTAAAGCAGCATCGGACTTTGATGCAAAAGCCACAGCAGTGTTTTCGAATAATTTCATCCGCTTTTTGATAAAAGTCTTAAAAATTAGTCGAAAAAAAAAGCAGCCCTTTAAAAAAAGAACTGCCTCATCATAAAAAATATAGTGTGTGTTTTTTATTTGAGGCATTGCAAATGTAGGCCTAAAATTCTAGTTAAAAAAATGTACTTTTGTTAAAGTTTTATGGAAAACATTCAAGCACACAACCACACGATATTTTTTAGTTCAGCGGAGAAAGAATTTTTCCCTGAATTACTTCAGAAGAAAGATTATTCTTCCGTTTTCATCCTTGTAGACAGCAATACAGAAGAGCATTGTTTACCCTTGTTTTTGGCCGCCTATCCTTGTCCAAAAAACTGTGAAGTGATTTCTATTGATGCAGGAGAAGAACACAAACACATACACACCTGTTTAGGGGTTTGGGAAGCGCTCTCAGAATTAGGAGCAGACCGGAAAAGCTTATTGATTAATCTCGGCGGAGGGGTCGTGACTGATCTTGGCGGTTTTGTCGCCTCGACTTTTAAAAGAGGGGTCGACTTTATTAATGTCCCTACTTCCCTACTCGCTATGGTAGATGCTTCTGTTGGTGGGAAAACAGGCGTCGATTTGGGCCCCCTAAAAAACCAAGTAGGTGTCATTATTAATCCTGAAGCGGTGATTATTGACTATACTTTTCTTGCAACCCTTCCCGCCAATGAATACCGCAGTGGTTATGCAGAAATGCTGAAACACGGCCTGATTCAAGATGCACCCTATTGGCAAAAGCTATCTAATTTTGGGAAAATCACCACAGACCAAATTGAAGCATATATCCACCACTCTGTTGGTATTAAGAACAATGTTGTGCAACAAGATGTTCGTGAAAATTCCCTCAGGAAAATCCTTAACTATGGCCATACTTTGGGTCATGCTGTAGAGTCTTATTTTCTTATTAATGAAAACAAAAAGACCCTTTTACACGGAGAAGCTATTGCCATTGGAATGATTATGGAAGCCTATATTTCAACCCAATTATTGTCGTTAACAAAAAAAGAGTGCGACGAGATTAAAGCTGTTTTTGATGCGATTTATCCGAAGGTTACTTTTGATGAACAAGATTTTAATGCCATTGTTGAAATGCTGATTTATGACAAAAAGAACAGTCACGGAAAAGTGAAGTTTGCTTTACTAGAAGCGATAGGGAATTCAAAATGGGATATTGAAGTCCCTAACGCTCTTCTAGAAGATGCTTTTGCCTATTATCAAGATAATTAAGCCGAATTTCTACTTGCATTGATATTACCAAACAGAGAACGGGTCACTAATTTCTCATAGACCTTAAGTGTCTCTTCTGCTATATCATTCGTTTTATTTGCCTCTTGTATTTTAGACAATCCATATTGTTGAATGGTTAACAAAGGCAGAACAATTTCTTCTCTAATCGCAATCGATTTTTTCCCTGCTTGCTGATCTTCCATTAAAGAAGTGAACCCAGTTAGCTTCAACAACAATCGTTTACTTAGTAAGTATTCATTGTAAATAATGGACCAGAAAGGACCATAAACAGGATCTTTTTCCATGTAAGCCGTTAAACCCAAGAAGGATTTAGATAAACTCATCATACTGTTGGCAACAAGGGTTTTAAAGAAGGGAGAATTATTATACAAGGCAATTACCTTGTCGAAGTCCCCACTGTCTTCATAGGTTTTAAGGGCGGTTCCTACCCCAAAGAAACCGGGAACATTTTGTTTAGATTGACTCCATGATCCTACAAAAGGAATGGCGCGCAAATCTGAAAAGTTCAAGCCTTTGGCATTTCCGCGCTTAGAAGGACGACTTCCAATATTTGTTTTTGCATAAAACTTCAAAGTGCTCATATGCTCAAGATATGGAACAAATTGAGGATGGTCTTTAAAATCTTTATAAGCCTTATAGCTTGTATCAGCAAGAGACTGTAAGGTAGCTCTATCATCATCGGCTAAAATTGTGCGGTGCCCATCCAATACCTGGTTCTGTATCCCAGAACTCAACAATTGTTCTAGGTTGAACTGAGAGGAATCTAGGGTACCAAAATTAGAACTAATCGTTTGCCCTTGTATGGTTACTTGAATATCATTGGCATTAATCTTGTCTCCTAAGGAAGCATAGAATTGGTGGGTGTTCCCGCCTCCTCTGGCTGGCGGCCCCCCTCTTCCATCAAAGAAAGCTACATCCACGTCAAATTCACTTGAAACTTTTGACAGCATTTCTTTTGCTTGATAGATACTCCAGTTGGCCATAATATACCCCCCATCTTTTGTTCCGTCGGAAAAACCTAACATGATGGTTTGCTTATTTTTGCGTCTAGACAAATGCGCCGAATACGTTTCATTTTGGTATAACTTACGCATGATTTCTTCTGAAGCCTGTAAATCGTCTACCGTTTCAAACAAGGGTATCATGTCTACAGATGGCGTTTCCCAACCGCAAATTCGGTGTAAGGCAAATAATTGTAAAATGCTTTCTAGACTACCGCAATTTGAAATAATGTAGCGATGACATGCACGCTCGCCATTGCTTGCTTGAATGGATTGCATGGCATAAATCGACCCTAAAGTATAACGGGTCATTTCATCTTCAAAAATTTCTAC
>CBFHVC010000051.1:0-7726 GCA_965659515.1 Candidatus Arcticimaribacter sp.
AGCATTAGTGTTCAGCTTAGAACAGGTAAAAACATGGACCTTTTACCACGCTATGACTATATTAAATCTCCAGAAGAGTACATTGGTTACCTTTGGGAAGGACAATACAACAAAGCAAACATCAATGGTTCTGCTGACCCAACTGGAGATGCTAATACCAACTTGTTTGGTGCACAAGGGATCAGTGAAGCCTACAATTTATGGAATGTCAATACAGTTGCTGAACTTATTGACCCATCTACAAGAACAGTTCGTCCAGGGGTATCCCGTCGTTACAACCCAGAACAATGGTCAGACTATGCTTTCCAAGATGCTTCTCGCCAAGAAGTTAACTTAAACATCTCAGGAGGATCAGACACAACAACCTATTACACCTCTTTGGGTTTTATAGATGATGTTGGATACTCTATCAATTCTGATTTTAAACGCTATTCAGCCCGCCTTAATGTAAGCAGTCGTCCAAAAGAATGGTTGCAAACAAATGCGCGTTTAGGCTACTCTTTCCAAAAAACAAACAATGGTGGACAGTCGGAAAACTCAGGAAGTGTATTCTGGGTAACCACCAACGTTCCTTCTATTTATCCGCTTTTCATGCGCGATGTAGACGGCAATAAAGTAAACGATCCATACTATGGAGGATCGCGTTATGATTATTCTGATGAAGCAGGCTATGCACGTGGTTTCGCACCACTGACAAACGCCATTGGAGATGCCAATTTGGGCATTCGTGAAACCATCGGTCATAACTTCAATGCTAACCTTGAATTGAACATTGATTTAATGGAAGGCTTGACCCTAGAGAATCGTTTTGGAATGCAGTATACCATGAACAACAACGATTATGTAGACGAACCTTTCTACTCTAGTTCTAAAGGACAAGGAGGCTATGTTTCTAAAACAAAGAACCAGTACCTTAACTATACTTTATTCAATGGTTTAAGATATGACACCAGCTTTGGCGATAGTAATCTCGATGTTTTAGTTGCTCACGAAGCAACCCGTTGGGAACGCAACTATCTATCAGCTGCTATGTATAAACTCGTCGAGGCCTTTGGACGTGAATTTAACAATGCGGTTATTTCTACTTCCCCAAGTTCTTATACCGAAGACTATACGCTTGAAAGTTACTTTGGTCGCGTCGCTTACTCATTCCAAGACAAATACTTTATTGATGTTACTGCAAGAAGAGATGGTACATCTCGCTTCTTAAACAACAAATGGGGTGACTTTGGCTCTATTGGTTTAAGCTGGAGTATTAGTGATGAAGACTTCTTTAAAACACAAGATTTCTTGAGTAGCTTAAAAGTGAGAACAAGTTATGGTCAATTAGGAGAGCAACGTGTGGGATATTACACTGGTTACAACCTCTTTGATGTATCTAACTTAAATGACAATATCTCTTTATCTTTTGCCAGTAAAGGAAACCCAGATTTAACTTGGGAGACTTCAGAACAATTTGGTCTTGGGATTGATTTCTCAATTGGAACTCGCGTTAGCGCAAGTATTGACTACTTCGACAAAAAAGTAGACGACTTACTTTTCACCAGAAGAGTAGGACCTTCTGTAGGTTATGCCTCTATTCAAGTGAACGACGGTGCTTTAGTTAACTCAGGAGTTGAATTCGACATCAACTTTCACGTTATAGACAAAGAAGACCTAAAGGTGGATGTAAGACTTATTGGCGCTTCCATCAAAAATGAATTAACACGTATGCCAATTGATCCAGCGACTGGAGAAGAAAAGCTGCTTGATACAGGAACTTATTTTGGTACAGCCAAAGGCAAGTCGTTGTTAGACTTCTACCTTAGAGAATGGGCAGGCGTAAATCCTGATACCGGAGCGGCTCAATGGAATGTAAGTTATGTAGATACAAATGACAATGGAGATTTTGATAGCGGAGAAGAAATTCAATCGCTCTATGATTACCAAATCGAAAATCCAGATGATGTTATTTCTAACGGAGTAACTGAAGTCTATGCAGAAGCTACAAAGAAATTCGTAGACAAATCTTCTTACCCTGCCTTAAGTGGTTCCTTTAGTCTTAATGCTGAATACAAAGATTTCGATCTAACGGCATTATTCTTATACAGCCTTGGAGGTTATGGATATGACTCTGCTTATGGTAATTTAATGAGAAATACACGTCAAAATGCTGATTATAACTTGCACACCGATATCGCAGGTCGTTGGCAAAACCCTGGTGATGTAACGAACATCCCACGTCTTGACTTAAACACTCAAACCAATCAAGCAGATCCTTCAACAAGATTCTTAACCAGTACAGATTATTTAAGTCTGGGAAGTTTAAGATTAGGTTACAACATCCCGTCAGAAGAATTTGAAAATGCTGGAATCTCTTCTATACGTTTATTCTTAACAGGCGATAACCTGTTGATGTTGTCTAAACGCAAAGGATATAACCCAACAACTGCCGCAAGTGGAAACACAAGTTGGTATACCTATAATCCTTTATCTACCGTTACTTTAGGTGCTAACATTAACTTCTAAATTGTTTAGAAAATATGAAAAATACGATTAAAATTACCGTCCTCTTCTTAACTGTCCTTTTGGTAGGATGTCAAGAAGAATTTTTAGAAACCTTCCCAACAGAGCAAATTTCTGCAGAGCAAATTCAAGCAGCATCTGAGTTAAACCCAGGTTTACAGTCTGCGAATGTTGCAGGGATTTATGCGACCATGTACACCGCTTATGCTGGTGGAACGGGAAACCATGAGGATTTCGGTCAAAAAAGCACCGACCTTAAAATGGATTTATTATCCGGAGATATGGCTTTAGCCGCAAAAGGATTTAACCGTTGGGCTTCCATCTCTGAATTAAACACGACTGTTGATTTCACCCACCGCCACAACTATCAAGAATGGCGTTTTTTCTACAAAATTATTTTTGCAGCAAATAACGTAATTGATGCCTTTGGTGGAGCTGATGCAACACCTGATAATCCTGAAGCAAGAGCTTTTCTTGGACAAGCGCTAGCGGCAAGAGGTTATGGGTATTTATATTTAAGTCAGTTATTCGTTAATGACCCTAGCAACCAAGCACAAGATGCTTTACCTATCTATACAGATGCTAAAACACCTAACGTTGGTAAATCTAGCTTAGCAGAAGTATATAGCTTAATCAATGACGACCTAGCCAAAGCGGTAAGTCTATTAGATGGCTGGAGCCGTGGAGATAAATCTCAAATCAACAAATGGGTAGCCCTTGGTTTACAAGCATATGCTTTTGGTGCTCAAGGCAATTTTGCTGCCATGGGACTTGCAGCAGCAGAAGTTGTTAATAGTGGTGTCTTTACCTTAATGACGCCTGATGAAATTGTATTTCAAGGAGATAACAACCAAGGTGGATTCAATAACATCAACACAATCAATGGTGCAATGTGGGGTGTAGACCTTACAGCAGATCAAGATATCGGATTGGTGTCTTTCTGGGGACAAATGGATATCTTCTCTTATAGCTACCAATGGGCAGGTAACATCAAAGCAATGGATGAAAGACTTTATAGCTTAATTTCTGATGATGATTACAGAAAAGACCAGTTTGGCGAATACAGAGACGTAAACCATGTTCCTTTCAATAAATTCTACCATGAAGGAAGAACACCCGGGGGACAACGTCAAGTTACCGCTGACTTACTCTATATGCGCGTTGCTGAAATGTATTTACTTGCAGCAGAAGGTGCCGCTGAAGCCAACGATCTTACTTCAGCTAAAAACTACTTAAAGACCCTTGTTAACCAACGCCTTAAAGCAGGAAATGCCAACTATATTGACAGCTTAGACAAAGCAGGACTTTTGGCTGAAATTACTTTCCAATCCAGAGTTGAATTGTGGGGAGAAGGAAAAAACTATTTCAGAATGAAAAGAAGAAAAGAAACCATTACCCGTGGGACCAACTGGCTAGATTTACCAGGCTCTTCTTATCGTTTTGACGACGAGCAATTGACCTTTGAAATCCCTGAACAAGAAATCAGAGATAATCCTTTAATTAGCGATCAAAACTAAGCAGCAAAGGAACTTCAAAAGAAGACACAGAAAACCACCTCAACAGAGGTGGTTTTTTTTTATCTTTCCATCTCAAAATTCAGCATGGAGAAACAAGAAATTTATGGCGTAAGGGCCATTATTGAGTGTATAGAAGCAAATCAATCCATTGAGAAAGTGTGGCTGTTAAAAGGCCAAGGAAGCCCTATTTTTAAAGAGCTAGAGCACCTATTAAGGGAAAATAAGGTAGCGCACAGCTATGTCCCCAAAGAGCGTTTAGATCGTTTTAATGCTAAAAACCATCAAGGCGCAATTGCAGCTATTTCTCCCGTTGTATATGTTCCGCTAGAAGAAATGATTGAAAAGGCTTTAACAAAAGAATCACCTCCCCTCTTTCTCTTGCTAGATCAAATCACCGATACGCGGAATTTAGGCGCCATCATAAGATCGGCTTCGGCGACAGGAGTCGATGGAATTATTCTCCCACAAACCGGCAGTGCTAGAATAAACTCAGATACCATTAAAACTTCTGCCGGCGCTATTTTTAGTGTTCCTCTTGCCAAAGTAGATCACCTAAAAGATGCGATTTACCAACTACAAGCCAGTGAAATTAAAACCGTCGGGGTCTCAGAAAAGGCAACCAACACAATCTATCAAGAAAGCGTTAGCGGCCCACTTGCCTTGGTAATGGGATCGGAAGAAAAAGGAATTGCAAAAGGTACCCTTGCCATCCTAGACCATACGGTTAAACTTCCCATGCTGGGAAGCATCTCTTCACTTAACGTATCTGTTGCCTGCGGTACGGTTCTCTATGAAGTTGTAAGACAGCGAAAGTACGCCTAAAATGCAAGCACCTCTAGCTGAACGTCTACGCCCACAAACTTTATCCGACTATGTTGGGCAAAGTCATTTGGTAGGTGAAGGGGGTTCGCTATCGCACATGATCGCTAGTGGCAACCTGCCCTCACTTTTGCTTTGGGGTCCCCCTGGGACTGGGAAAACAACCCTAGCAACCCTTATTGCCAAAGCACATGAACGCCCTTTTTACAACCTCTCTGCCATTCATTCTGGGGTCAAAGAAGTTCGGGAGGTCATTGAAAAAGCAAAACACGCTGGCGGCTTATTCACCAACAAAGGACCTTTGTTGTTTATCGACGAAATTCATCGTTTCAGTAAATCACAACAAGATTCCTTATTGGGTGCCGTTGAAAAAGGTTATGTTACCCTTATAGGGGCAACGACAGAAAATCCCAGCTTCGAGGTCATTAATGCCCTTTTGTCCCGTTGCCAAACCTTTACCCTAAAACCCCTTGCCATAACGGATTTAAAAAAACTATTGGTTCGGGCCATTGAAACAGATGTTGTTTTAAAAAAATACCAAATTAAGCTAGAAGAAGCAGAAGCCCTTTTAAGTCTTTCTGGTGGCGACGCTAGAAAACTGCTTTCCTTACTAGAATTGGTTGTCCTTTCAGCAACCGAAAAAGAAATTACCATTACCAACGAACTGGTTTTAAAGCAAGCTCAAACCAATACCGTTTTATTCGACAAAAAAGGCGATTTGCATTACGACATCGCTTCGGCATTTATCAAATCGATTAGAGGAAGTGACCCCAATGCTGCAGTATATTGGTTAGCACGATTGATAGAAGGAGGCGAAGACGTTAAGTTTATTGCCCGCAGATTATTAATTGCCGCTTCTGAAGATATTGGCAATGCCAATCCTACCGCTTTGGTTTTAGCCAATACTACCTTTCAAGCTGTTCAAGCAATTGGCCTTCCAGAGGCCCGCATTATATTGAGCCAATGTGCAACTTACCTCGCCTGTAGTCCAAAGAGCAATGCTGCTTATATGGCCATAAACAAAAGCATTCAAACGGTAAAAGAAACAGGGAATCTTCCGGTTCCATTACATTTGAGAAATGCCCCCACCCAATTGATGAAAGAATTGGATTATGGGAAGGGATATCTTTATGCTCACGACTATCCGAATAATTTTGTGCGACAGGCATATTTACCCGAAGCTATTAAAAGCACCGCTTTTTATCAACCAGGGGGAAATCCAAAAGAAGAACAATTCAAGAAATTCTTAGGAGATCGATGGGGAGACCATTATGGGTATTAAATCTTTTTCCAAAAGAAAGGAGTGAACAAAATAAGTACCGTAAAAAGCTCTAAACGCCCCAATAGCATCAAGAAAGACGCCCACCATTTTCCTGCTATAGACAGGGCATGAAAAGAAAAAGAGGGACCAAAATCGCCCAAAGCTGGGCCTACATTTCCCAAACTTGATGCCGCAACACCAATTGAGGAGATAAAATCTAACCCGAGGAGCGAAAAGCCCAAAGCTCCAAAAATAAAGGAGAGCATATACAAGATGAAAAAACCATAAATATTCTGTATAACATTGTCTTGAACAACCGCTTTATTATATCGAATTTGTAATACAGCGTTTGGATGAAGTGCCCGATTAAATTCTAGAAAACCACTTTTGATCATAAGGAAATGACGCACCCCTTTGATCCCTCCAGAGGTAGATCCAGCAGATCCTCCCATAAACATTAAGGCAAAAAACAGGACCGTTAAAAAGGGGGTCCAGGCCGTAAAATCGGCGGTAACAAAGCCTGTGGTGGTCACCACAGCAACTATTTGAAATAAAGCATGGCGCAATGCACTCTCTGCCGCTCCAAATACTTGTGGGTGCTGAAAAGAAGTTGCGGCAGATAAATCAACTTCAACATAAATAAAAAGGGCTACAACTAGGGTACACACCAAAATCATTCTACTGAAAAATTGAAATTCTTCGTCTTTGAATATTTTTTTTACTTGCCCTGTTAATGCGAAATAACTCAATACAAAATTCACCCCAGCGACAAACATAAAGAAGGTAATAATGTACTGAATCAAAGGTTGGTTGTTCCAAAAGGCAACGCTGGTGTTTTTGGTAGAAAAGCCTCCTGTTGAAACAGTACTCATGGCATGATTTATTGCATCAAAAAAAGACATTCCGGCAATCCAAAGCAAGGCTGTCTCAACCAAGGTAAAACCGACATAAATAAACCAAAGACGTTTGGCTGTATCGGTAATTCTAGGGTGTAATTTATCACTGCTTGGCCCTGGTGCTTCTGCCGTAAATAACTGCATCCCGCCTATTCCTAGGAGGGGTAAAATGGCAATGGCCAGAACAATAATCCCCATTCCGCCAATCCAGTGGGTGGTACTTCGCCAAAACAATACGCCTTTTGGAACTACTTCTATATTGGCCAAAACGGAAGAACCAGTAGTGGTATACCCAGACATAGTTTCAAAAAAGGCACTGGACACATCGGGAAAAACCCCTGTAAACAAATAGGGTAACATGCCCGAAAAGGTCATTAAAAGCCATCCTAAACTAACCACCAAATACCCTTCTCTTTTGTTGAGTTGCTTGGTATGATTACGGGTGATGAGCATCAATATAATGCCCACGAGGAGGGTGAGCAATGCAGCCAGTAAAAGGGAAAGGGTTTCCCCGTCGTTGGTGAGTATACTGACAACAGTTGACAAAAGCATAAAACCCCCGTTGAAAAGGAGTAAAACACCCATCAAATAACAAATGATTTCACTGTTGAGCTTGTGCATGCTAGAGGAATAAACTTTCTACTTTGCTCAACGCCCTGGGCAAACTACAAACCACTACCCGATCGCCAGCTTTGATTTGATAATCTCCTAGCGCAATGATTCCTTGT
>CBFHVC010000052.1:0-6917 GCA_965659515.1 Candidatus Arcticimaribacter sp.
TCCCGTCTTCAAAGTCGATAATGGTGTAACAGATATCGTCTGCCGCTTCAACGAGATAAGCAAGGGGATGGCGATGAGTTCTTGCCTGGTCTTTCAATCCCATTTCTTGGGCGAGCTCGCCAAAAAACCCTTTTTCTGCCTGAAAATACCCAAACTTTTTATCGGCTACATGGGCGGTAGGGCGATAAGGCAACGACCCTTTGGGGTATTTCATATAGGCGCCTAGTGTCGCATAGCTGATACGCAAGCCCCCTGGTGCCCCAGGGACAGATTCTGTTAGAAGTTTAAAGCCGTTTGCATTTCCTTCAAATTGACAAAGATCTGCGTATTCTTCTGGGGTGAGTTCTTCTTTATATTGTTTCCCCTCACCGGTTTCAAAGTAGTGCCCTATGGCTTTTTCTCCGCTATGGCCAAAGGGAGGATTCCCAATATCATGTGCTAAGGCAGCCGCAGCTACTATAGCGCCAAAATCATTGGGGTGGTACCCATGCACCTTCTGCAAATGGGGGTGGCGCTTTAATACTTCTTTCCCAGCTAAGCGTCCTAGGCTTCGCGCCACAACAGAGACTTCTAAACTATGGGTCTAACGCGTGTGGACAAAGTCTGTTTTTGAGAAGGGGATGACCTGGGTTTTATCTTGAAGGGATCTAAAATAAGAAGAGAAGACTACGCGGTCATAATCCACTTCAAAGCCCAAACGAATTTCGTCTTGTTCTTTTCTTATTCGCTTAGTAGTATCGCCAAAACGTTGTAGAGAAAGGAGTTGTTCCCAGTGCATTCTTTTTTTTGTAAATGTAATAAAATGCGACTGTATTAAATTAATGTTAATCGGCTTTTCTCAACTTAACATTCGCTTAAAAATCAAGTAGTACAAAGTTAAAATTTACGGCTTAAGGCTTAACACAGAACTAAAATATCCCGCTTAGATATAGCCTAGTTTTGGAATAACAAAATCATAAAAAAATGAAAACAACAAATCTTTTATTCTTATTATTATTGATTGCTGGTTTAAGTTCTTGTACTAGTGAGCCGCAAACCATTATTGAAACGGAAGTAGTCACAGAAACAGTAACTGTTACCACTTCAGCTCCTGTAGTTACTCCAGAAACTGAAACAGTAGGTTCAGGTGGGATTTTTTATATTGATGATGCAGTAACATGGACCAATGATCGTATTTGGATCATGAATGGAAAAGTTGTTGTTAGATCAGGAGGTTCCCTTACTATTGAAGCAGGAACAATTGTCAAATCAGAAAGTGCGCAAGGAGTAGATGCTACAGCATTAATCATTGCAAGTGGAGCAACATTTAACGCCAATGGAACTGCTGACAGTCCAATTATTTTTACAGATGTTAACGATAATATCGATTATAATGACGGTGTTGTAAGTCCTAATCGCGTTCCTACAGACACTGGAAAGTGGGGTGGAATTATTGTTTTAGGTAATGCTACTGTAGGACAAGACGGTGGAAGCGACGATATCGAAGGGATTGCTTCTGGATTTGACTGGACTTCTTATGGAGGTAATGACGATAGCGATTCTTCTGGTTCAATGACCTATCTTTCTATTCGTCACAGTGGAACACAACTAGCTGGTGGAGATGAAATTCAAGGCTTAACCCTAGGTGGAGTTGGTAATGGAACAACGGTCAACCATATTGAAGTTGTGGGAAGTAATGATGATGGAATAGAAATCTTTGGTGGAAGTGTTAATGTAGATAATGTTGTGATTTTTGGTCAACGTGACGATGCACTCGATTTAGATCAAGCCTACAAAGGAACCATTACCAATGCAGTACTAGCCCTAAGAGCAAACTCTGATAATCCATTTGAAATTGATGGGACGGAAGATTCTACAGGTGCAATTGATGGAGTATTTACAGTAAATGACGTAACCGTTTATGGAGATGATAATCCAGAACCAGGTAAAAATAATCTAGGCGATTGGAAAAGTGATGCTACTGGCTTAACAAACAACGTTGTCTATAAAAACATTGATAACCTAGCCATTAAAGGCATCGATGCTGATACGTACAATGGACAAGCTACTGCAGCCTCTTTACGTAACTTAAACTTCAACAATTTTGACTTTATTACCACTACTGCTATCGCAGATATTTTTACAAATACCGCAGTTTCTGATTATGCAGACTGGGCAGAAATTGTAACAGAACAACAAACGAACACTGGTGCAGATGAAACGGTGTTTTCATGGACCCTTTGGGATGCACTTTCCAATTAATATTTATATACCTAACTAATCTTAGAATTTGCCTGACTTTTTAGTCAGGCAAATTTTTACTTTTTACAAATGAGACAATTTTTTATTTTATTCGCCCTTTTATTTTCAACCTATACCTATTCTCAATCTATTATTACTGGTACAATTACAGACGGCGAATTTGTCGAACCTTTACCTTTTGCCAATGTAGTCCTTAAAACCGCAGACGGAGCAACAACCCTTGGAGGGAGTACTTCTGATTTTGATGGGAAATTTAGCTTTGATGTTGTTCAAGGCAAATACCTCTTAGAGTTTTCTTATGTAGGCTATGGCACACAAAACATTTCTGATATCGAAGTAAACAGCGATGGGGAGGTAGTTGTAAATGTAACGCTTAGTGCCTTAGACAACGCTTTAGAAGAAGTTGTGGTAACCACTTCTGCAAGACAAAACTCAGAACAAGCTGTTCTTGCATTACAGAAAAAGTCGATTAACCTAATGGACGGTTTATCTTCACAATCGATCAAAAAATCTGGAGATACCAACCTTGCTGCGGCCATAAAACGTGTCCCAGGAGTTTCACTACAGGACGGAAAATTTGTTTATGTCCGTGGTTTAGGAGATCGCTATTCAAAAACCCTTTTAGGAGGCTTAGAAATTCCTGGTCTAGATCCTGATAAAAACACCCTTCAATTAGATATTTTTCCTACCAACCTTTTAGACAATATCATTGTAAATAAATCGGCAAGTGCTGATCTAAATGCAGACTTCTCTGGCGGAGTCGTCAACATTATCTTAAAAGACTTTTCGGCTTTACCAGAATACACTTTCTCGGTTTCTGGATCATATAATCCCTCGATGAACCTTGTGGATAATGCCATTCAAAATAACCCTGAAGGAACCAATTTGTTTGGGTTTAATAATGGTTACTTTGACCAAAGATTAGGGGCACGACAAGTGATCCCTCTTCCGGAGGTTTCTCAACCTGGACGCTCTTCTGTCCTAACAAAAATTACCGAACTATTTACGCCTGAAATGGGGGTAAACCGATACAACACTGGGTTAAATTACAACATAGGTGCAAGTGCAAGTAACCAGTTTAAGTTAACAGAAGATAAAGCCATAGGATTTATTGCTGCATTAAGCTTTAGAAGCAATACAGAATACTATGACAATTATACTACTGGAACAACCAATAAAGAAAATAGCAGTGGTATTACATTAGAGACTTCTCAAAATGGAGAATTAGGTAAAATAACCAATTTAGCCAGCGTTCTTACAGGTATTTCACTTAAGACTGAAAAGTCAAAATACAAGCTTAATTTACTCAATTTACGCAGCGCAGAATCTACTGCGCTCAATGCTGTTTTTCAAGATTATTTGGAAAATCCTTATATCGGTATTGCAAGTATTCTAACCTATACAGAACGCAATATTGTTTCCATCCCTTTTAGTGCAAAACATGTATTAAACGAGGGAAAGGCTACAATAGAATGGAAAATTGCGCCTTCTTTTGCCGAAGTGTTCGATAAAGATTTTAAAAAGACTGTTTTTGAAACAAATGAAGATCGCTCTTATTTTGTCCTCTCTCCCGCAACCACACAATTACCGCAACGTTTATGGAGAACCCTAAGAGAAGATGCCCTGGCGAGTACATTTTTATATTCGCATGATCTTGAGAGAGGTAAAATTGAAGGGAAACTAAAAACAGGAGGCGCTTATTCAACTAAAAACAGAACCTTTAGAACATCTAACTATTCTGTTGATTTTATTGGCCGAAGTGAAAATTTATTGGGGGATCCTAATAATCTTCTTGAGTCAAATAATTTGTGGACTCCCCAGAATAATAATGGCTCGTATATTTTTGGAGACTTTCAACGTACCAATCAATACGATGCAAGTAGTAGAACGATTGCTGCTTTTGTTTCGGCTGAACTAAAATTTAATGAGGCTTGGAAATCGGTCATTGGTCTTCGCTTCGAAAATTACCTTGTAAAGTACACTGGAGAGAGCCTAGAGCAAAATATATTTGACAATGCAGAATTAATTAATGTAAATGATTTTTTCCCTTCATTAAATGTAATTAGAACCCTCGATGAGGACACTAATCTGCGCTTTTCCTATGCTAGAACAACTGCACGACCTAGTTTTAAAGAAAACTCTGCGGCGCGTATTTTTGACCCAATTACAGAGCGTTTCTTTATTGGGAACACAGACTTAAACCCCTCTTATATCAATAACTTAGATTTACGTTATGAAAAATATGGAAAAGGGAATCAGTTCTTTGCTGTAAGTGCTTTCTTTAAGCAATTAACAGACCCTATTGAAATAGTTGCTTATGACTTTAATACTGCTAATCAATTGATTGCGCGTAACAGTGAATCTGCAACTGTTGCTGGAGTTGAGGTTGAATACCGCAAGAACTTGCTGGATAATAGTACAAAAAAACTTTCCCTAAATGTAAACGCTTCCTTTATACAATCTAGACAACGTATGAGCGATGGAGAGTATGATGGACGTGTAATTACAGAACCTAATAGAGATATCGATCCTTATCGCGTATTGCAAGGACAATCTCCCTTCTTGATCAATACAGGGATTACTTATACCTTACCAGAGTCCAATCTTGACGCAAGTCTTTTTTACAACGTACAGGGAAAAACGCTTGAAGTCGTTGGTGTAGGAAACATTCCAGATGTCTATACAGACCCTTTCAATAACTTGAACTTAACGGTAATTAAAAAGTTTGGTATAGATGATAATCAAACCCTTACCTTGAAAGTTCAAAACATCTTAAATGATACGAGAGAGAGTTACTATGACTATTTTGGGGAACAACAATTGCCTTTCTCATTATACAACCTGGATAGAACGATAAGCTTAGGGTATAATATTAAGTTCTAAGCCTTGATAATACAATGAAAAACAAGTAGATTTACCGCAGAAGTTAAACATGGAGAATCTATATTTTTATATTGTTATATTATTGGCTGTTTTAGCCATAGGAGATTTAATTGTCGGCGTCAGTAATGACGCCGTCAATTTTTTAAATTCGGCGATTGGGTCAAAAGCGATTTCCTTTCGCAACATCATGATTTTAGCCAGTATAGGGATCGCTCTGGGCGCCATATTCTCTAGTGGGATGATGGAGGTTGCGCGTAAAGGAATCTTTAATCCCTCTGCTTTTAGCTTTCAAGAAATCATCTACATTTTTATGGCCGTGATGATTACGGATATCCTGCTATTGGACTTTTTTAACACCTTGGGGATGCCCACCTCAACCACTGTTTCCATTGTTTTTGAATTATTAGGTGCAGCCGTTGTGATGGCTTTGATCAAAATTACAGCCAACGGAGACAGTATAGGCGAATTAAATCATTACATCAATACTGCTAAGGCAACCCAAATCATCTTTGGCATTTTACTCTCTGTTGTCGTCGCCTTTAGTATAGGCGCTATCGTTCAGTGGATTTCTCGCTATATGTTGACTTTTTTCTTGGAAAAAACCTCTGCCATCAAGAAAGCACTTTTTGGGGGAATTTCTTTGGCCGCCCTCTCTAACTTTATTTTAATTAAAGGAATCAAGGGAACACAATATGCGGGTATTTCATTTTCACTTTTAGGAGATCAAACCATCAAGGAATTTCTCAACAACGAAATGATTTTAGTCAATGGGTTAAACCTATTGGTATGGTATTTAATTTCTTACGGCTTAATCAGATTTACCCAAATTAATATTTTCAAATTGATTATTGCCATAGGGACCTTTGCCCTAGCGCTGGCATTTGCTGGGAATGACTTGGTTAATTTTATTGGGGTCCCTATTGCTGCTTTTCAATCTTATGAAGCTTGGGTCGCTTCTGGAGTAGCCGCAGAAAGTTTCCAAATGAGTGCCTTAAACGCTAAGGTACCTACCCCAACTTTGTTCTTATTTGGTTCTGGGATGATCATGATATTAACCCTTTGGTTTTCCTCAAAAGCAAAAGGAGTCGTACAAACCTCCCTAGATTTATCCAGTCAAAATGACACCAAAGAGCGGTTTAAACCAAATGCCCTCTCTAGAGGCTTGGTGCGATTTTTTAGTTGGATAAGTGATCAAATATTTCGATTAATACCACAGGCTACGCAAAAGAAAATTAAGCAACAATTCGAATTAGTGCCCGTAAAATCAATAGAGGATTGGACTGATAGTACACCCTCTTTTGATATGATGCGTGCAAGTATCAACCTTGTTGTGGCTGCTGTATTGATTTCTGCAGCGACCTCTTTAAAACTTCCGTTATCCACGACTTATGTTACGTTTATGGTTGCTATGGGAACATCCCTGGCCGATAAAGCCTGGGGAAGAGATAGTGCCGTCTATCGTGTGGCTGGAGTATTAAATGTAATTGGAGGGTGGTTTTTTACCGCCTTGAGTGCCTTTACGGTTTGTGGAATTATCTTGTACTTATTCCATATCGGTGGTCCTGTAGCCATTGCATCGATCTTCTTTGTGGTGTTGCTTATAACAGGAAAGAATTTCTTAAACCATCGAAAGAAATCAAAGGAAATTGAAGTTGAATCTCCCATCTTAAAATCTGGGAGTCACTCCTATATTGGGGTGATTAAAGAAGCAGATGAAAACATCACACAGGTTGCTATAGATACCCATCAAGCTTTTACCCTGGTTATTGAAGGGCTTTCCTCTCAAAATCTTA
>CBFHVC010000053.1:0-5530 GCA_965659515.1 Candidatus Arcticimaribacter sp.
ATCATTGTTTGGTATTGTTTTAAATTACCAGAAGTACTTCTAGATCCACAACGAGCGATATTTTGAGTTCCTGTACCATAAGAATTCCCATGATTGGCACATCGAAATGATCCTTGATTGTAAGACCATTGATTGGATGTTCCTAAATGGGGACAGCAGTTACTAAAAACCTGAAAAACATCTTCTGACTTTCGAAGGATTAGAATATAATTGTCAGAATCATTAATAAATTCCCCGACTGTATTTAAAGTAGAAAAATTTTCGTGGGTTATATCGATATAGAGTATTCTTCCGTCTAAAAATTTCCCATGCTCACTCGTTTTTTCCTTTAAAGGATTATAAAGAACTTCTTCTTCGGTTAAAACAACTTCCTCTTCCTCAGGAGTAGAAGTGCAAGATTCTAATAGTGAAGGCGAAACAAGGGATAGTCCAACAAAAGAGCTTAGTTTTTCTATAAAACGAACACGATTCATAGCATGAAGTTAAGCTGTTTTTGACGGAAATGAAAATAATGACAAATTAAAAATCCACCTTATTTTTCTACACCAATTTTTTTCGTTGTAAAAGTATTTTATTGACTTAAAAAGGCCTGAAATTTTTCTCCCCACTGCTTGTTTGCTTCAGTAGCATTGGGTTGCCCATCATCGTTTAAAAGCGCATTGAGATCGTTGCTATTTTCATTCCACAACCAGGCCAAGACACTAACTTGCGTGCTATGGGCAGCATTTAAAAAAGGAAGAACGGGCATTACTTCAGTTACATTATGCACGCCAATTTCTCCAAAAATAAGGGGAAACCCATGCGATTGTATCAGTGCAATACGTGTGCGAATAGCTGCTTCGGTTTGATTGACCAGCCACTTTTCATAAGCGTGTAAATCAAAAAGGAGATTTGGATGGCTAGCCATCAACGCTGCCCCTTTGGCCAGAAGTGCAGCTTCTGATTGCCCTTGTTCGTTTCCAGGGACCAGAATAATATTGTTAAAGCCACTTGCCCTTAAATTATCCACCATGTCTTCCATGCTTGTCAACCAAAGTTCATGGCTGTAATTATTTTTGTTGTCCCAATGAAAAGGTTCATTCCAAACTTCAATCCAAACATCAGGTTGATCGCTAAAATGTTGTGCAATGGCTTGCATTTTTGTTTTGTAGGCAGGATAAAAAGACTGTTCAAGCGGATTTAAACCAGTTAAAAGGGTTCGGTCTCCGTTCTCATTTACCCAACCAAAAGGGCAAAGAAGCGTGATTTTACCATGGGCTCTATTTTGATTAACAATGCTTTGTAGGGGGTGATACCATACCGCGTCACTGCCTTGAATTGCAACGCCGTTGATGGGTTGTTCTCGAAGATTGCCAATAAATTCTCTTACGATATTGATTTTCCACTGATCCATAAGGCCAGCATCGCCCAAACCATAGGTTTGTAATGCATTGACTCCCTTGTAAAAAACCACCTCATTTGCTTTGATAATTTGGGCGCCTTTGGTGCGAAAAACAGGAGTATTATCATTTACATTATCATTAATTTTATTTGAATTACATGACTGTAAAACAATAATTAATATTAAAAACTTTAAGTAATGGTTTAGGTTGTAAAAAGAAAAGGAAAAAACAGTTTGCATTAAAAAAAAGTGGGTCAAATGGTTAGCGCAATTTTCTCTACCCCAAAACGGATGGGGTCTGTTGTGGGGCATCCTGTTTCAGCTTCAATTTTTTCGATGATTTCTAGGGCTTCTTTTTCATTTAAAGCAGAAGTATTTAAGGCGATACCCACTACTTTTGCTTTTGGAAAAGTACCACAAACATTAACAAGATTTTCATTCAACGCAATAAAGTCTTTTAAAGGGGGAATCTTAATGTGGTCTGGGAACCTTAAATGGGTTTTTTCTGCGCGATGACACAGAATTAAATGGGTAGGACAGCTCCCCCGCATTAGGGGTAAAGTGGCTGTGCTGCCAGGATGTAAAAGCGAACCTTGTCCTTCAACCAATATCCAATCTTTTTTGGCCTGCTTTAAGACAGCTTCTTCAACTGCGCCACAGGCTAAATCAACTTTATAGGCATCCAACGGAATTCCGCTTCCGGTAAGGGTAATTCCAATTTGGCCAGTGGCCACAAAACCGATATCAATGTTCTCTTTTTGTGCCCAACGATACATTTCAAGCGCAGCCGTCATTTTCCCAGCACCCATATCTGTTCCGATAAAAAGGATCCTATTGTTTTTAAGGGAAGCGGCTTTTGCTGTCGCGATGGGTGGGGTGGTTTGCGGTACACGAACATCCCAGATCCATTGGTTTTCACCTTGACAGTATTCTTGAAATCTTTCGGCCAGTAGATCGTGGAGCCCATTTACCACACTCATTCCTGCTTTGATGGCTTCTTCAATTAATTCAAGCCAGTCTTGGGGGATTCTTCCGCCCGAAGGGGAAATGCCTAAAACCAAAACATTGGCACCCCTTTGTCGACTTTCGGCGATGCTCTCTACGATAGGTGCAGCATGCGTAATTCCTGTCACGGCTGTAATGGATTGCCCTGCAAATTCACGGTCAATCACCGCAGTGATTTCATTTTTCGCATAGCGTAAAACACCAAAACCCATTTTACCGTAATCACTTTGAAGGTGCCCTTCCATAAAAAGGGCGATTTTGTCAGAGGCTTGTAACATTGTTTTCTTTTTTTAGTGCCGCTCCATGGCCAAAATTTTCGGTTGGGAGGGTAATTCCATTCTTTAATGGCGCCCCTTCCGCAGGGTCTGGCGCGAGATTGTAATGGGAATCGAGATCGATGTGATCTAGAACACCAGAAAGGGCGGCTGCGGCCGCAATTGAGATGGAAGATTCACTCATACAGCCCACCATTGTTTTTAAGCCAAAGGCTTTTGCGGTGGCAATAATTCTGAGCCCTTCGGTTATTCCGCCACATTTCATCAATTTAAAATTGACGCCGTTAACCGCATGTGCCCATTGGGGAATGTCTTTTGCAAAGCGGCAGGATTCATCTACATAAATAGGCAATGCAGTTGCCTGATACAAGGCAGGAAGATCTTCTTCTTTTCCTTCTTCTAAAGGTTGTTCTATATAACTCACCTTGCGTTCTGCCAACCATTGACTCATGTGGATTGCCGTGTCTAGGTCCCAGCCCCCATTGGCATCTACCCGAATTTTAACCTTATAGGGCGAGCAGCTTTCGACAACTTGATCAAACATGGCTTTATCTGCTTGAAGCCCTTCGGGGGATCCTAATTTGATTTTCAGCGACCGGATCGTTGTGCCCTCGAGTAATAAAGGAACCCTTTCTTTTACCACTTCTGGTGGATTAATTCCTATGGTCATTGAAGTGGGTTGAGTGGGTTTGGGAAAACCCAAAAGCCGATACAAAGGCAGTTGCGCTTTTTTTGCTTTCCAGTCCCACAAAGCAATGTCTAAACCTGCATAAGCGCAGGGAGGAATTTTAAGTGCTCTCGCCCGAGCTTCTATCGCGTATATGCTTAGGTCGTCTATGTCCGTGGCAACAAGTCGCTGAAGTGCTTCAATGACTTTTTCTGGTGAATCTGCTTTTTCGTTTTTTCCTGGAGCAGCTTCTCCCCAGCCTGTAATTCCCTCTTTTTCAACAGAGACAAATACATTGAAGGTGTCTCCTTTAACCCCTCGGCTAATTTGAAGTGGAAAGCGTTTTTTGAGGCCAACGATATGGTACTGAATTTTCATAGGACTACAGCTATTTTTAGGGGTGCTTTTCGAACCATGCAAGGGTGTGTGCCACTTTGGTCATTAAGTTACTGGGGCGTTTGGCGATGCCGTGACTTGCCTCGGGAATTTCTACCAAGGCAGTTGGGATTTTCCGAAGTTTTAAGGCGTGATATAACTGTTTGGCCTCGCTTGGCGGCGTGCGTAAATCGTTCATACCAACCATTACCATTGTGGGCGTTTCTATCTCTCCCACAAGAGAGATGGGCGAAAACTTCCAATAATTCATGGGGTTTTCCCAGACCTGCCCAGGATAGCGGGTATTGGCGTAGCCATAATAATTATCGGCCACTAAAAGTTTTGATATCCAGTTCATTACGGGCTTAACCACTACCGCTGCTTCAAAGCGCTTGTTTTTTCCAATCATCCATGCTGCCATAATGCCCCCGGCACTTCCGCCAGTAACATACAAGCGATCTTCATGGGCAATGCCTTTCGCAATACAAATGTCTACGCCATCCATTACGTCTTGGTAATCTTCTCCAGGGTAATTGTTCAGCAAAAGATTGGCAAAGACTTCTCCATAGCTGGTGCTTCCCCTAGGATTAGGATAAAAAACAATATAACCAGCAGAGGCGTAAAGCTGCATTTCGATAGAGAAACGGTCGCCATAGTTTAAGATAGGTCCCCCGTGGTTTTCGACCATAAAGGGATATTTTTTGTTGGGGTCATATTGAGGGGGATAAACAATCCACCCCTGTATTCTTCTTCCATCAACGCTTGAGGTATACCAAATCTCTTCCACCTTTCCAGGCTTTTTATGGGTGAAAAGTGCTTGGTTAAGTGCGCTTATTCGGCGCCAGTTTTTCCCGTTTTTATCCAGGATAGCAATATCTGCTGGATGACTAGGGCGGGAAAAAGTGTAGGCTATTTTTCCTGTGTTTGAAATACTATATCCACCACTTCCATAGGGTCTCCCCAGGGTTGTGCCTCCGCGATTATCGGCTATTTTAGTGACCTTTCCGTTTAAGTCAATGCGGCCTATTTTCCCGTTTCCATGATGATCATAGGCAAAGAAAATTTGTTTTCCATCTCTGTCCCATTGAATATTGGATACACTGGCGTCGAGGCTTGTACTGAGAACACGTTTATTTTTCCCATCGCGATCCATCAAATATAAAAGGGTGTTTTGATAGGCTTCTTTTTTATCTTCAAAACCGAGATAGGCAATTGTTTTTCCGTCCGGCGAAACAGTGGGAGATCGAGCAGGGCCGTCCCGGTCTGTAAGTGCTTTTATCGTCCCGTCAAGAAGGGATACGCGATAAATCTCACTGTTCCTAAAGTTGTATTCCCAGTTGGCATTTCGGTTGGCCGAAAAATACAGACCTGTATTGTCGTATGACCAACTGATTTTACCGCGATGATGAAAATCTCCTGAAGTGACTTGGCGTACCGCCCCTCCAGTAGCAGGCATTACAAAAAGATGGTTAAAGCCAGGGGGAAGGTAACCGCGACCGTCTGCTTCGTGCTTTAGGCGATCTGTAATACGTGGTTTTTTGGCCCATTGAGCTCCTTTGGGCGCTTGAGGGATTTTTGCAATAACGGGAGGAGGTGAAGGGACAAACATACTAAAAGCCAGTTGCTGTCCGTCGTTTGACCAGCGTAAAGAAGAAGGACTTTTCGGCAGTTGGGTAATGCGGGCAAAGCGTCCAGTATTCACCCAATAGAGGTATATTTCTGCCCCATTTTTTCCTGCACTAACAAACGCCAGTTGTTCTCCGTTAGGCGACCATCTTGGGCTAGATTCACTTTGGTCGCGTGTGGTCAGTTTTTGATCATCACTTC
>CBFHVC010000054.1:0-5419 GCA_965659515.1 Candidatus Arcticimaribacter sp.
GAAATTGGCCCTAGCTTTGGCGATAAACCAAAGAGGGGTAACCAAGTGTCCACTTCAACCGTTTTATTGGGTTGATCTTTTTGCTTGATTTCAATTGATTTTAGGGTGTCCTCCCCATTTAGTCCAACGATTTCTGCATGGGTATAGAAATCAATTTTTCCTTCTTTTTGGAGTTGATAAGCTTTTTCAACCGAGTCTTTATGTGCTCTAAAAGTATCGCTTCTGTGAACAAGACCTACAGAGGTATTGTTGTGTTCGGCAAAATAAATCGCCCAGTCTAAGGCAGAGTCTCCTCCACCAGAGATAAAGATTTTCTTTCCAATAAAAGCCTCGGGTTCTTTGACCATATATTCAACGCCATTTTTTTCAAATTGCGGAAGGGTTTCAATTTTTGGTTTACGGGGTTCAAAACTCCCTAAACCTCCAGCAATCATCACTACGGGAGCTTGATGCTGTGTCCCTTCACTAGTGGTGACTATAAAGCTACCGTCTGCTTGTTTTTCAATGGTATCTGCGCGCTCTCCAAGGGTAAATCCAGGTTTAAAAGGAGCCGCTTGTTCCATTAAGTTATCGACTAGCTCTCCCGCTAAAACACTGGGGTAACCAGGGATGTCATAAATGGGTTTTTTAGGATAGATCTCAGTCAATTGCCCTCCCGCTTGTGGGATTGCATCGATTAAATGGCATTTGAGTTTCATTAAACCTGCCTCAAAAATGGCAAATAAACCTACTGGGCCTGCGCCTACAATGATAATATCTGTTTTGATCATTTTTTTTCTTCTAATAACAATTTAGTTCTTTCATTCATTTCAATCACTTTTGCTTCAAAATCTCCTTTAAGGGTCTGCCTGTAGTCCCTAAGTGTATTGAGCAAGTCATCAATTTCATCGGGTAAAAATCCTTCTAAAAACTGACGCATTCTTTTGGCAATCGTCGGCGATTTTCCATTGGTAGAAATACCAATTTTTAAGTTCCCTTTTGTAACGATCCCCCCCATATAGAAGTCACAAAGGTCGGGAGTATCTGCCACATTTACTAATATTCTTCTTTTGTTACAGGCAAGTCGAACTCTTTGATTCACCTTTGGGGAATCTGTCGTTGCTATAACGATGTTCTTCTTGCGTAAATCCCACAAGCGAAAACGACGTTTTATGACACGTACTGGTTTGTCTTTTATAAAAGCTTTTGTCTCTTCACGAAGAAAAGGTGCCACAAGGGTGATTTTTGCCTCTGGCGAAGATTTTAATAAAAACTCCATTTTTTCTAAGGCAACATAACCTCCTCCTACAATTAAAAAGTCTAATTGGTGCGCCTTGAGAAAAACGGGATAAAGGGGATTTAACTCTGGCATACTTTAGATTTTAGGTTCTTGAATTGGGCAACATGATCTACAACACTATTACCAAAAATAATATTCGCTGGGTTAGTGATTTGGTGTTCTTCTTTTAAAGCGACTATGTTTTCTAAGGTACCTATGATTACTTTTTCATTTGTTGTCGTTCCATTTTGTATGATTGCGACAGGATAATTTTTGGGTTTGTGTTGTGCAAATGTTTGAATGATTTTATTTAAAAAACGCATGCCCATCAAAACGATTACTGTTGCATTTGTTTGTGCTGCAAGGGGAATGTCTTTTGAGATTTCACCGTCTTGCGTGTGTCCAGTTGTAATCCAAACACTTTCGTTTTCGCCTCTTTTTGTTAAGGGAATTTGATGTTGTGCTGCTATCCCGGTATAAGATGAAATCCCAGGAATAACTTGGGTAGGGATATTAAAAAGAGAAGCATAATGCAGTTCTTCCGCTGCACGACCAAAGATCATGGGGTCTCCTCCTTTTAAGCGAACTACTTTTTCCCCTTTTAAAGCATAGCTAATCAAAAGGCTATTGATTTCGTCTTGATTCATTTTAGCAAAGCCCAATCTTTTTCCTACAAAAACTTTTTCTGCGATAGGATTGTGGTCTAAGAGCCTAGGGTTAATTAAGGCGTCGTATAGAATGACTTCTGCTTTTTTTATGGCATTTAGTCCTTTTATCGTAAACAATTCTGGATCCCCTGGACCAGCTCCTACTAATGTGATTTCTCCTTGAAAATTATTTTGCATCGCGTTCTTTTTTGACCCAAGCGATAAAAGATTGTGTCTCTTGAATAAAGTTTTTTGCAAAGCTTGCATCGGGACTTTTTTGCGTAAAGTTTTTGATTCCTGCTTTAAACGTTACCCCATTACTTTCTTTAAAATGGGGAAATTGAACATCAAATCCATCAATGATTGTATTGTGGCTATTGGTTTTCTGTTCGTTGGCCGTTAGCAATGCTTTTGCGGCTCTAATTCGACCGTTATAGGCGTGATAAACGGCATCGCTTAATCTGTTTTCACTTAGCGCATTCAAGGCCCATCCATAGGCTTCTTCTGCTTCAAAGATTAAGGTTTGAATTAAGTCAATGGTAACCCCAGCACATTCTCCTATCCCAATGGCTTTTTCATATTTTATTTCATTGCCCCAATCGATAAAGTCCTCTGGTTTGAGTTGATCTACCTCACTGTGGTGTTTTAGATTTTGATAGAAATAATCTTTTGTTTTTCGATCGTAGTAAGCAAAGAAGTCTTCATCATTTAATTTATTTGACTCAAAATCATTTAAGATCCATCGTAAAATAGCTGGCGTTCTTTTAGCGGGAACTTTTAAGACCTTATCTGCAAATCGACCATTGCCATTTCCTAAAACACCACCGCCTAATAATATTTGTGTCGCAGGGGCAATGTTCCCGTTGGCTTTAAGGGTCATGCCTTGAAAACCGATATGTCCTAGGGTATGTTGCCCACAGGCATTCATACATCCACTAATGCGAATTTTAAGATCGTGCGTTTCGATAAGGTGGTTAAATTCTCCTTCAATTACTTTTTGTAATTCTCGGGCGAGTCCATAACTACTTGCGATCCCTAGGTTACAGGTGTCTGTTCCTGGACAAGCAACGATATCGTTGGTTTTATGAAACCCGACACGGTGAAAGTCAAGTGCTTTTAACGCGAGATAGAGGGCGGAAAGATGCGCTTCTTTAACATCTCTTAATAAGACACTTTGCGCGATTGTAAAGCGGTTGTCATTTTTAGTAAAGCGTGTGATCACTTCGGCGAGCTTGCGCGCCTTATTAGAAGAAATATCCCCTGTTTGCACGGCAATACCTACGCTTAAGTAACCGGTTTGCTTTTGTGGAAATGTATTTACTTTTTTCCATTGTGTAAAGGCAGAATCCGTTTGTACATCAATTTCATCAAGCTTAATTTGTGCCTCATCTAATTTGCGCTCAGTGGCTTGAATAGGGAAACTTTGGTTTAAGAGTGATTTTTTTTCGGCTTCAACTAGGGTTAAAAATTGTTCTAGTCCAAGGTCTTTAACAAGAAATTTTAGCCTTGCTTTATTGCGCTTGTTACGTTCCCCATGTCGATCAAAAAGACGAATAATCGCTTCGCTATAGGGGATAATTTGATCTGTAGTTAAAAAGTCAAATAGCTTTTGAGAAGGCATGGGTTGAGAGCCAATTCCGCCGCCCAACATAAGTTGAAAACCAGCTTTTCCATCTTTGATTTTTGGGATAAACCCAAGGTCATGAATAAAGGTTAATGCGTCGTCTTTCTGGTTGCTCGAAAAGGCTACTTTAATTTTTCTTCCCATGTCTTGACAAATGGGATTGCGCAAAAAATATTGAAAAAAGGCTTCGGCATAAGGTGTTATGTCAAAGGGTTCGTCGATGTCAACTCCAGCTGTCGCAGAAGCAGTTACATTTCTTACGGTATTCCCACAAGCCTCTCTTAAAGTGATTTGATCTTTTTCTAGTTCTTCCCACAATTGTGGTGTGCGATCTAATTCTACATAGTGTAGTTGAATGTCTTGACGGGTAGTTATATGAAGGTTTCCGCTACCATATTCGTCTGCGACATAAGCGATCTTCCTTAATTGATTGGCTGTAAATCGTCCCATTGGGAGCTTAATACGAACCATTTGAACACCTTGTTGACGTTGTCCATAAACACCTCTAGCAAGACGTAAACTTCTAAACTTTTCTTCGTCAATGGCATTGTTTTTAAAGGCATGTATTTTTTGTTCTAAATCGATAATGTCTTTTTCGACGATGGGGTTTTCAATTTCTGTTCTAAAACTTTGCATAATTTATTGGATAAAGCCTACTGCTGCGGTGTTATTTGTTTGAGGATCGATTAGGATAAAGCGTCCTATGTTTTTGTTCTGCTTGAATGGGGTCGGTAAAATGGGTTCAGATAAGCGCAGGCTAATGGTCCCTATATCATTTAATTTAAAACTAGAAAGGGAATCTTCGATGGGGGTTACTTTGGTTTGAAGCTGTTGTGTTCCTTGTTGCAAGAAATACTTGCTTTGCGTATTAAGGGGTTGATTTTGCATCCAGCAAATGGTCGCATTAATTTGTTTTGAGGGTTGTATTTCTTCTTCAGCTATTGTTCCAATGATACTAGAACCACGTGATAAATCGATATCGTCTTCCAGGATTAGGGTGCCATTTTCTCCTTCACTTAAAAACGCTACGGTTTTTCCATAACGGTCAATTTGTTTGATTTTAGAGTTTAATCCAGAGGGAAATACAGTTATTTCGTCTCCTACACGAAAGCCCCCACTGTTGACTTTCCCTGCAAAACCGCGATAGTCGTGATGTGATTTAAGTTGGGGTCGAATGACCCATTGTACTTGTAGGACATTTTCTTTTTTATCTGATGGAACAAGATCAATATTTTCAATTAATTCGAGTAAAGCAGGCCCTTTATACCACGGAGTATTCTTTGATTGGGTGGTAATATTATCCCCTTTTAAGGCAGAGACAGGAAGAAGATGTAGCGTGTTTTCATTCTTCTTGGTCAATTGAAGGATGTCTTCTTTGATACTTTTAAATTTCTCGTGATTGTAATCAATCAAATCCATTTTATTGATGACAAAAATCAAATGATTAATTCCGAGTAATTGCGTGATATTGTAGTGACGTTGTGTTTGCTCAAGAACTCCTTTTCTAGCGTCAATTAAAATAATTGCCGTATCGGCATTAGAAGCACCTGTAACCATATTACGGGTGTACTCTACATGGCCTGGAGCGTCGGCAATAATGAATCGTCTCTTATTTGTTTTAAAAAAAATATTAGAGATGTCAATCGTGATTCCTTGTTCCCGTTCTGTCAATAAACCATCTGTTGCAAGCGAGAAATCGATGTAGTCAATTCCTTTGCTTTTGCTTTTTTCTACAATATGTTCTAATTGGTCGTCTTTAAGGGATTTTGTTTCGTATAACAATCTTCCAATAAGGGTGCTTTTGCCGTCATCTACACTTCCAGCAGTAACAATGCGTAATAATTCCATAGCGATTTGATTAAAAGTAACCGACTTTTTTGCGTTCTTCCA
>CBFHVC010000055.1:0-3051 GCA_965659515.1 Candidatus Arcticimaribacter sp.
AATCAAACCGTAATGCAACGGGCGCTTGCCGCAAAAAGTGTTGCCCATGCACAAACAGGTTTAATGGTGGGTGGCTTAATTAAATACTTTATGGCGGTGCTTATTGTTGTGCCCGGCATCGCATTATTTGGCCTTGTCGGCGATACACTTGGAGAACCCGATTTGGCATTTCCCTATTTGGTGAAAACCTATTTACCAGTGGGCGTAAAAGGCATTATTTTGTGTGGCCTATTTGCCTCTTTAATGAGCACGGTAGATTCAACCTTTAATTCTTTGGCCACCCTTTGGTCTACAGATATCTATGCCACTTACCTCAACAAAACAGCCAGTGACCAACAAAAAATTAGTGCTGGACGCAAAGCCATTCTCTTTAGTTTGGGGACTGCTTTACTGATGGGCTTAATCTTATTGTACCTCAAATTCGACAATCCAGACTCGGCTTTTACCCATACCCTAAATAATTTACGTTATTATATCAATTGCGGGATTGTAGTGCTGATTTGCAGCGCCGTATTGCTAGCAAAACCGAATAAAAAAGTAGTTTTAGTGGCCTTTGTGGCCACCCTTCCCATCAACATTGGTCTAGCATTGGCCTTCCCAGAAATGAATTATTTTGTACGGGCATTTTGGGTTATTTTTAGTGGTTTAACTCTGGGGATTATCGCGAGTAAAGGCCAGCTTAATCCTTTGTTAGATTTATTTCAACCAGCGACCAAACAAGGGCGCAATTGGGGTTGGGCTTTATTGGTTAGCTTAGTGCTGCTTCATTTCATATTTCATTAATTTGGTTAAGGGAGTTTCCCTATCTTTGGCTTACTATTTTTAGCTATGTCACTTTGTATCATCGTTCCCTGTTATAATGAAGGAAATCGTCTTCCACTAGCCCGATATAAAGTGTTTTTAAACCAAGACAAATCAACGCATTTACTGTTTGTTAACGATGGCTCTAAAGACAATACCCAAGGAGTTTTAAATGATTTAAGTGCGGAATTTCAAAATCAAGTATCGGTTTTGGCATTAGAACATAATCAAGGAAAAGCGGGTGCAGTTAGAGCAGGAATGCAATTGAGTAAGCAGAAAAACAAATACCAGCATTTGGCTTTCCTAGATGCAGATTTATCTACATCCCTTGAAGAGTGTGTTGAACTAGGACAACGCCTCAATGGCGAAACAAAATTTGTGTTTGGGTCGCGAATTCTAAAAACCGACAATCAAATTGAAAGAAAGTGGTACCGTTTCCTTATTGGGCGGGTAATTGCCACTGTTATATCAAAAATGTTGGGCATTAGTGTATATGATACCCAATGTGGCTGCAAAATCATCGATCAAAAATTGATCCCCACAGCATTTGATGCCCCCTTTAGCTCCCGCTGGCTTTTTGATGTTGAAATATTTTTCCGATTGATCAACTCTTTGGGGAAAAAAGAAATGGTTAAACAAGTGCAAGAAGTTCCTTTAGATCAATGGATAGATACCGAAGATTCACGGGTGAAGTTCTCTTATATTTTCCAATTGTGGTTAGATTTAGCCATCATTTATCGCCGATACAAACAATGAAAAAAATCTTTCCTCCCGTCAATACTGCTTCTATAGCGGGCTATCTTTTGGCGTTGCTCTTTTTAATTCGAGGGTTTTTTAACGCTGTGTTGCCTTTGATGGATAAAACCGAGGCGCGTTATGCGGAAATTGCCCGTCTTATGGCCGAAACAGGAGAATGGGTTGTTTTGCAAATTGACTATGGTCTGCCTTTTTGGGCAAAGCCACCCTTATCGACTTGGTTTTCTGCAGCAAGTATTGCTCTTTTTGGCACAGCTGAATTCTTTGTACGCCTGCCTTATCTTATGGCTTGCTTGGCCATGGTATTGCTGGTAGGGAAATACCGCAGTTCTCCCAAAATGTCTTTTTATCTTCCGGGACTCATTTTAATGAGCTTACCCGAATTCTTCCTCCACGCAGGTGTTGTTTCTACCGATACTTTCTTAAGCCTCGCGATTGCTTTGGTTATGCTTTCTTTTTGGGAAGGAATTCAAGACAATGCAAAAACCTATTGGCGTTATTTGCTCTTTGTGGGAATGGGCTTAGGGCTTTTGGCCAAAGGACCCATTGTAGGGGTTTTAACAGTTCCTCCTATCTTATTGTGGTGCGCATTAAGTGACTTTAAATGGAAAACATTATTGCGTTTTCCCATCGTTTTAGGGGCGCTTGTTTCTTTAGGGATAGCCGTACCATGGTACATTTGGGCAGAATTGCGCTCTCCTGGTTTTATCGATTATTTTATTGTAGGGGAACACTTTAAACGCTACCTCGATTCGAGCTGGAGCGGAGACAAATACGGTTTCCCAAAGCAGCAACCCATGGGGATGGTTTGGCTCTTTTTAATTGGGGCAGTGCTTCCGTGGATCGGGAGTTTTATTAAAAAAATAAAGGCGCAAGGGATGGGTCTATTCAAAGATCAATGGAGTCTTTATCTATTGCTTTGGTTAATTTGGACCCCTTTCTTTTTCACGTCTTCTAAAAGTTTAATTCATCCCTACACCCTGCCGGTAATGCTTCCTTTTGCCCTCTTGATTGTTCACTATTGGGAAGGCTTTAAGCTCAAAAAAATTCACCTGATTTTAGCGCTTGAACTCCCGCTACTTTTAGTCGCAGTTTATTTTAGTGGAGCGGTGGATCAGGTTTTTATCGATAATTCTGATAAAACTTTGGTCGCTAGCGCGCCAAAGAAAACAACACTGTATGCCCTAGACTGGAAATCTTATTCTAGTCAATACTATAGCAAAGGACAGGTTAAAGTAGCTCCAGCTGACACCCTTTTGCAAAAGCTTAGAAAGAAAGAAGACTTTGCTGTCATTATTCGACACAAAGATTTTGAGGGATTACCCTTGATCGTAAAAGATCAACTAACGCTTTTAAACGAAAATAAAAAACATGGGGTATATCAAGCAGTCCACAAACAGTACAAGGGGACGGCGACTTATATCCCCTAAGCGAATTTTTTAATAAGTGGAATCATTCCACAGTAACCGACTGTGTTGTAAATGAAGTAAATTC
>CBFHVC010000055.1:3151-4898 GCA_965659515.1 Candidatus Arcticimaribacter sp.
TTATATCCCCTAAGCGAATTTTTTAATAAGTGGAATCATTCCACAGTAACCGACTGTGTTGTAAATGAAGTAAATTCAGATAACTCATTTAATATCAATGACTTAAACAGCGTAATTATAAAGTTTGATGATTCAGTTAAGTCATCCAAATTGACAAATACCTATCACTATAATTCTAAACAACAGGAGTTATACCATATAATTAAAGATTTACACGATGTTAAAGGTTATGGATATCGTCGAATTAGTGATATCCTTATAAACGATGGATACAGAACAGTTCGATCGAACAAACCTATCCTCCCTAACTATGTTTATTCTATTTACAAGAAAGGAAAAATAAGGGAAGAAAGAATTAACAGGGAATTTGATTCATTCTTACACAATATTAGATTATTCAAAAACTAAAGTGATAAGACTTCTGTTAGATTTAACAGAAGTTGTTTTAGAGATAAGGTTTCTTGTGACTGAGAAAGAACTTTTCAACTTAACCCCGATTAAAGTGATTTTTATATCGGGTTTCATTTATTAGGAGAATATTAAAGTAAATCTTTATTTAAGTAATAATCAATCATTCTATTGTCAAGAAGAGATTTTTCCCTGCAAATTAATTGCTTGTTAGTTTTTAATTCAAACATCAAATTTATTCGGTCAATACAGTTGTTTTTCTCTCTGTTTATGTGGATTCTATTTTGATTCTCGACATAAAACACCTCTAGTAATTCAGTGTTTGAGACTTTTTCTTGATTTAATAAGAGGGATAAGACTTCAATCATGTTATCATTTAATTCGATTTTAATTCTCCCATAATTAAGTGTTTTTTCAATTACAGAAATAGATTTTTTCTTAAAAAATATTTTTTTTATGATAAAAACGACTACCAATACTGACAATATTATTAAAATATAAAATTGATAGTCCCAATTAGATTTGATGAAGGATCCTTCCTTTTTCATGTTATCAATTAAAGAGTCTATGTTTAATGAAGTAATAGAAGAATTCATTTTACCGTTATTCCTTTCAAAATATAATTGATTTTCTATTACTAAATAATCAGAATTAAAAACTGTAGAGTTTTCTTTCACATTCAACTTGTAAGAATATAATTCCAATGTGTTTTTATTTATAATAGAACTCATTCTTTGATCATTAATTGATATAACATAGTCTTGATTAATATCAAAATAAGATCTTGGAAATTCAAAAGAATCTAATAGATCAAAAGTTTTAGTTATTTCCCTTTTGTTAAAATCAAAAACAAACCCCTTTCTAACTTCCTCAGACTTATTGGTTTCAAAATTAATACGGTGGTATCCAAATACATGAAGTTTATTATCTCGAATAAAATGAATTCCAACAGAATTAAAAGGATCAATTAAACCACTGTTTGAATAGTTGATAATATCCCATTCATTAAGTTTATCATCATAGAATATTAAGTTTTTGTTGTTGTTAAAGTAACCATATCCTCCGAACCGAAATAAAGTGTCACGGTGAACAAAATCTAATGATCTATTGTGTATGTTGTCATTATATGATTTGTCAATTCTAACAACTGAGTCATTTTTCATCTCATACACAATTCCACTAGATTGATTCAAGAAAATTAATTTATTATTTATCTCAAATTTTTTGAATTTTCTAGGATCAAAATCCTTTTTATATTTTAATGAAAGATTATTTATCGTTCCTGTAGAGTCGACTTGAATAATTTCATCATCAACAATCAATATTTTCTTTTGAGTAA
>CBFHVC010000056.1:0-4806 GCA_965659515.1 Candidatus Arcticimaribacter sp.
TGGAAGCGCCAGAAATCGCCGCAAAATTGCGCATTTCCTATATCGGGTTTTGGCATGATCCTGAAACCAATACCTATAACAAAAAAGAATTCAATACCGGCAATGACCCCATCGCCACAGAAGTCCTCTTAAACTTTAAAGGCTTAGCCCTTCAGGTGATGTCTGCCACCACTTGTCAGCATTTGGTTTTTGAAAAAACTTCCTCCTTTGCTGCCTTTGATCGTCATCCACTTGGGGCCTACCTCAAGCAGCGTTGGCAAAGCTATCAACGCTGGTGGACCGATAAGGATCCCGACCAAAATCGCTGGATTATGTGGGACCTTGCGCTAATAGAAGCCTTGGTAAACCCTGCTTGGGCAGAAAAGAAAAGCTTTGTAACGCCGCCAGAAAACACGCGCCGCGCCATTGAAATCTATACCGCCATCGACAGCTTGTCCATGCAAGCCGATTTTTGGCAACACTTTAAAACATTAACCCAATAAACCCTTTCGCTTTGTTTCTTTTTGACCAAAACAGCCCCCTTTCCGCTATCAGTTCTTTTCTACAAAAGGAGCTTCCTTTTTTAGCGACAAACGAAAATATTCAAAAAACCGAAATAGCAGGAGCGGGCAATATGAATGTGGTACTTCGGGTAACCACCAATCAGCGGTCTTTTATCCTAAAGCAATCACGGCCTTTCGTTCAAAAATATCCCGATTTAGCCGCCCCCGTAGAACGCATTGATGTTGAACATCAGTTTTACCAACGCATGAAACAAGTTTCTTTTTTCCCGAAAGTATTGGCCTTTTCGGCAAAACACCACACCCTCTTGCTAGAGGATTTGGGGCATTGCGAAGATTTGACTTCCCTTTATCAAAAAAGGGCAGTGACCGACGCCTTAGTGAAAGATCTCGTTCTCGCCTTGCATGATATTCACCAAAGTCCTACAGCCGATTATCCTAAAAACCTGGGCTTGCGCCAGCTCAATTACCAGCATGTTTTTGACTTGCCTTTTGCGCCAGAAAATGGTTTTTCATTAGATCAGCTGCAAGAAGGCTTAGAAGCCCTAGCTATTCCCTTAAAGGAAAACCAGGCGTTAAAAGAAAAAATAAGCGCGGCGGGAGAAATGTATTTACAACAAGGCGATACCTTATTGCATGGGGATTATTATCCTGGAAGTTGGATGAGCGTACGGGAGCAGCTGTTTATAATCGATCCGGAATTTAGTTTTGTCGGTCCCAAAGCATTTGACTTGGGCGTTCTCGCAGCCCACATGATTTTAGTCACCGCAGACGAACAGATCTTGGCGCGAATTACAACAGCTTATCCTACAGCCGTAGATCAAGCTTGGGTGGAGACTTTTTGTGGGATTGAAATATTACGTCGTTTGATTGGCCTTGCGCAATTGCCGCTGGAAAGAAGCCTTACAGAAAAGGAAGCCCTCTTGACCTTGGCACAGCGCCTTATTCTGCGATAATCGCTAATTATATTCCGGAATGCCCTTAGATTCCCTTTAGGAAGATTGTTTTGTTAAGCTTAACGAAAAATGATTATATTTCACCTCCAAATCTTATAAAACCTACTTATGAATTTAGCAGCCTTATATGCCGATCTTCAATCTTTTATGGTTGAATATGGTCCCAAAGTAATTGGGGCAATTTTAGTTTGGATCCTGGGATCCTGGACCATCAAAATATTCGTTAGGGGCCTTAAAGCCATGTTTAAAAAAACGTCAATTGACCTTTCCTTGCAACCCTTTTTGGTCAGTTTAGCTCAGATAGGATTGAAGCTCTTGTTGGCCATCACTGTCTTGGGAATGTTGGGGATTCAAATGACTTCCTTTATCGCGCTTTTAGGTGCAGCAGGCTTAGCCGTTGGAATGGCCTTGAGCGGTACCTTGCAAAATTTCGCCGGTGGCGTAATGATTTTGATTTTTAAACCTTTTGGAGTTGGCGACCTCATTGAATCCCAAGGCTATCTGGGGGTGGTCAAAGAAATCCAAATCTTTGTAACCATCTTACTCACCCCAGAAAACAAAACCGTGATTTTGCCCAATGGGGCAGTGGCTAACGGAGAAATCACCAACTATGCCACAGAAGGCACCATGCGGGTGGATCTCAATTTTGGTATTGGTTATGGCGATTCTATCGCAGAAGCCAAGAAAATTCTGTATGATTTGATGGCGCAACATGAAAAAGTATTGAATACGCCAGCGCCTTTTGTTGGGGTGTTAGAACTGGGAGATTCCTCGGTGAATTTGGCCGTAAGGCCTTATGCCAAACCACAAGACTATTGGCAGGTCTATTTTGATCTCTACGAGCAAGGGAAAAACGCCCTGGATAAGGCCGGGATTGAAATTCCTTTCCCACAACGGGTGGTGCACCAAGCCTAATTTGCCTATTTTTAGGCATGAAACACCTCCAATTTTTCCTTTTTGCCTTGTGGTGCTCGGGTAGTTTTGCCCAAGAGCGCCCTTCGCCTTATACCGCCGTAGAAACCTTCTTTAAGGCATTTCATTCCAAAGATAGTTTAGAGATGCAAAACAGTTTTGTGCCAGAAGCCCGTTTGATGCGAGCTGTAACACAAGCGGGGAGAGCCCCAGTTCAAATAAATGATTTGCAGCGCTTTATTCGGGCTGTAGCGCTTAGGGAGGCTTCGCCAAAGTGGGAGGAGCGGCTAGGTAAACCCATCGTGCAAGAACACCTTAATCTCGCAACGGTATGCGTGCCGTTTCGCTTTTACCTTAACGACAGCTTATCGCATTGTGGCTATAACGCTTTCAGCTTATTGTGGGCAGGGGATCGCTGGAAAATCCTTTCCTTGATTGATACGGGAACAAAGGACTGTGATCAGTTGTTGTTTTGAGCGGGCTGGTGGGTGATTTTAACTTTCCCATGAATGGGTCTGTTTTCATAATCTAAGCCACTGTAGACTCCTGATGAAGGTTGGTCTTGTTGCCGTAAAAAATAGCTTTTAACATAAATATTGACCTGTTCAATGGCTAGTATCCCCGAAAAGTGAAACCGAAAATGCACAACAGAACCCTTATTGATTAATTCGACACTGTTCTCTTCAATATAAACATTAGATGTCGCAGATTTGATGGCATAGTTTAAAGGAGAAAAATCAACTTCTACTTCTTCCTCTTGCTGCTCTAACAAGAAATGAAAGCGATAGCGACCCGGTAATTGACCAAAAAGAGATGCATAAGGACTTTTATCGGACAATTCTAGCGCATGTTGGGGCACACCCACATTATTGACCAGACGCTGGTTGCGAATTTCTTGCGCGATATAAGGCGGAATGCTTGGGGAGAGGGATTTTTGAATCATATCCCCTTTGTCAATGCATTTCTCTAAAATGGATTTACCCGCTACCGTATTTGTGTAAATGTCAAAAGTGCAATACGTACCCACCAAGAAATTAATGTTTTCTGGCGATTTATGTCCGGTATAATAGATTTCACTCGCTCCGTCGATGTATTTTTCTCCCGAGAGGGTTTTGGTGCGTATGTTGAGCATATCGCCTTTTAACATAATGGTTCCGTGGCTATAATGCTCCCTAAAACCGCCATTCTCAAGAGGGTATAAAAAGGTGTGTCGAATTTTTTTCCAGTTCTCAGAGATAATCGTTTGCCCTTTAATAATAACGTGATCTTCCCCAAAATAATAATTCAGGTAGTAATAAGTCAAGTCAGTCTTCTCTTTTTGGAGTAAGGCCTGTTGCTTGCTATTTTCTTCTTCCGATAAAGGATACGCTTTAAAGAAACCCTCTATATCAGGGTAACCGATATACAAAAAAATCAATTGTTTGTAGTGCTGATTCAAACGAATACGCTCTTTTCCCTTTTCAAACTCCCTAAGTTTATCATAAAGATACTTTCCGTTCACGACTTCCATGCCCAGTGCTTCAAAGTCATTTTTTAGATTGGGTAGACTTTCCTCAAAAGCCCCATAGCCATATAACTGGTAATTCTTCGGCAATTGGTGTAGCTGGTGCTTCTCTTTAAACCGCTGATGAATTTTTTCCAGCAAAATTCTAAAATATTCATGGGACAAAACAATGGCATCGTTAGTGATAGTCATGGATTCCTGAAAAAATACTATTTATTATTAAAAATAAATTTAGGAAATAAAATTAATAAGAATAAATTTTAAGTTAACTAGTTTTATAGTAAATCAATAGATATGAAAAAATTAGTCTTATTTCTCTTTTTAATCGTGACATCAATTGCAGTCGCTCAAACCAGCGTTAGCGGAAAGGTCGTCGATGCACAAGGTGAACCTTTGCCTGGTGCAAATATTGTCGAAAAAGGAACAGAACAAGGGGTTATTACCGACTTTAACGGGAATTTTCAGTTAAGCCTTTCGGCAGAAGGAAGCATCCTTGAGGTGGCTTATTTGGGTTTTGAAACCCAGGAAGTAAATGTAACGGGTAATGGCGTTTTAACAGTAGTGCTCAACGAAGCCGCTCAAGCATTAGACGAAGTAACTGTTCAAGGTTTTGCAGGAGTAATAGGGCGTTCTCGTAAACGTGTTGGTTCGATTCAAATCACTCCAGAATCTGTTACTGCTTTAAATGCTCAAGGAATAGAGAATACAGGAGTAACAGACATCAGTTCTTTTGCTACCTTGGTACCGAATTTAAAGTTTAATTCTGCACAGGCTATAGGTTTAAACTTTATCACGGTACGCGGTATTCCACAGGTAAGAGGAGGAGATGCCCCACTTGCTTTTGTGGTGGATGGAGTTACTTTACCAGATCCTAGTTTATTGAGTCAAGAATTATATGATCTCGCTTTAGTTGAAGTAGTCAAAGGACCACAAG
>CBFHVC010000057.1:0-4300 GCA_965659515.1 Candidatus Arcticimaribacter sp.
CTGCTGGATGGTATGGTGAAGCTGGACAAATTTTCGGCCTTAACTTAAGCCTTGATGTTATCTATAACATCGGTGATGCTATCAACAAAATTGGATTTGGTTTAGTAGTATACAACTTAGCTGTACAGTCTAAGTAAACCACTCCCTCAAGTATGGGAAAAAATACTTATGAAAAAGAAAGAAAAAATCGCTCATTGAGCGGTTTTTTTTTGTGCTTTACATTTGCTTTGGAAGTACTATTCCCAACAAAGACATACTTTGCTGAAGCAGCTGAGCTACCTCTCGCGCTAAATCTACCCTAAAGCTCAGTCGATGGGGATCTTCTTCTCCTAGAATACTTATGTTCTGGTAGAACGAATTGAATAATTTCACCAAATCATAACTGTAATTTGCAATTAAAGCAGGACTGTATTGTGCGGCTGCTTGTTGTACCACTGCTGGGTAGTCCAAAAGATGCTTGATGATTTGTTTTTCGCGTTCATCCATGTTCGCTATAGCGGTTGGAGCGCACGTTTTTGGGGCTTTACGTAAGATCGATTGTATACGCGCATAGGTATACTGAATAAAAGGCCCCGTATTTCCCGCAAAATCGACTGAACTTTCTGGGTCGAATAAAATTCGCTTCTTTGGATCTACTTTTAAGATGAAATACTTTAGGGCACCCAACCCAATGGTATGATACAATTCATCCTTGTCATCTTGTGACATGCCTTCTAATTTCCCTAAGTCCTCTGCTATTTTAGCGGCTGTCCCACTCATTTCGCGCATCAAATCATCTGCATCAACAACAGTGCCTTCTCGGCTTTTCATTTTCCCATGCGGTAGATCTACCATCCCATAGCTTAAATGATAAAGTGCATCTGCCCAGTTAAAACCGAGCTTCTGCAGAATCAAGAATAATACTTTAAAGTGGTAATCTTGTTCATTTCCCACAGTGTAGACCATCCCACTCATCGTAGGATTATCTTTAAAACGCTGTAAAGCAGTCCCTAAATCTTGGGTCATATAGACCGCTGTTCCATCAGAACGCAGTAATAATTTTTCATCTAAACCGTCTTCCGTCAAATCAATCCAAACAGAACCATCTTCTTTTTTAAATAAGATGTTTTTGGCTAAGCCTTCTTCAATAAGGGTTTTCCCTAAAAGGTAGGTGTCACTTTCATAATAAAGGGAATCAAAAGAAACGCCTAAGTTTTTATAGGTAACATCAAAACCTGCATAGACCCAACCGTTCATGGTTTTCCACAAATCAACCACTTCAGGGACTCCAGCCTCCCAGTCGCGCAACATCTTTTGAGCGGCGACAAAGAGTGGAGCTTCAACTTTCGCCTCGTCTTCTGATTTTCCTTGGGCAACCAGCGTTGCCATCTCCTTTTTATATGCTTGATCGAAACGCACATAATAGTGCCCAACAAGCTTGTCTCCTTTTAAGCCGGTACTTTCTGGCGTTGCACCATCGCCATATTTTTGCCATGCTACCATAGACTTGCAAATATGGATCCCACGGTCATTAATGATTTGCGTTTTTACAACGCGCTGGCCGCTGGCTTCAAGGATTTGTGCCACTGCATAGCCCAAAAGGTTGTTTCTAATATGCCCTAAATGCAAAGGCTTATTGGTGTTCGGAGAAGAGTATTCTACCAAAGCAACCCCCTTTTCTTCTGCTGCGGGTACATGCCCATAGAGCGGAGTCGCTTGAATTTCTTTTAATTGCTGCGCATAAAAGCCATCTTGTATAGAAAGGTTTAAAAAGCCTTTAACCACGTTAAAATCTGATACCCAGCTTACTGTCTCTACCAAATGTTTTCCGATGGCTTCCCCTAGGGCTACGGGATTGGCTTTGATATGGCGCAATAGCGAAAAAACAACCAAAGTGATGTCTCCGTCAAATTCTTTACGGGTGTGTTGAAATTCAAATTGCTTAACAGCAACTTTATGGTTAGCGCTGATATAATTGGCTATTGCAGGGGATAATTGGTCGGATAATGCTTTCATGCGAGAATTTGGGCAAAGATACTTATTATGGAGAAAAAACCTTCTTTTGGGTTTATATACATTATCTTTAAAATAAAAATGCTGGTCAACATTTCTTATAATGAACCTAAGATCAAGCGCGCAATAGAAGAAGAAGTAGGAAAACCCTTTAGCTTAAGAGAGCGCTGGTCTATGAACGGGATTGGTTCTGGAAAATTATTCATCACAGAAACCTCTATCGACATCCACAATTTACTGGTCCTAGATCAAAACATCAATCAGTGCAATGTAGAATTACGTCCAAAAGGGATTATTGTCCATTTTAGAAGCCTCTTAGAAACCTATGGCTTAGTCATCCCCTATTACAAACTTAAGCTCTATAAAGGCAAGGCCGAAGAATACTCTATCTATAAAGATCATTCAAAAATTAAAGTGGCTGCAAAAAACAAAAGCACCCACGCTTTTTTTAGAAAAATAAGCGATCAAAAAATAAAAAATGCGCCCCCTACCATAGACGACCTATAAAACCATAGACGCTATGAAAATATTAGTTACCGGAGCAAACGGATACATTGGTATGCGACTACTCCCCTATTTGATTGAGGCTGGCCACGAGGTGTATTGCACAGTGCGCGATCCCGAACGCCTTTCTGCAACCCCACAGTTGAAAAAGAAGCTGAAATTAATCACCCTAGATTTTCTAGCTCCTCCAGCACAAAACCCCCTGCCAAAAGACATTGATGTCGCCTACTATTTGATACATTCAATGTCTTCAGATATTGGCGACTTTTCCCAAATGGAAGCAGACTGTGCGAACCATTTTTGTCGTCTGATAGAAGAAACAAATGCAAAACAAATTATTTATCTCAGTGGCATTGTCAATGATGATGTATTGTCGAAACACCTTGCTTCGCGAAAGAATGTGGAAACCATTTTAACACACTCAACCATTCCCGCCACCGTTTTAAGGGCAGGAATTATTGTAGGATCTGGAAGTGCTTCTTTTGAGATCATCCGCGATTTATGCGAAAAGCTTCCCTTTATGATCACGCCTAAATGGGTGAAAACAAAATCTCAACCCATCGCAATTAGAAATGTAATGGAATACCTCAATGGGGTACTGTTACACCCCAAATGTCTTAATCAAAGTTTTGATATCGGTGGGCCAGATATTCTCACCTACAAAGAAATGCTGCACCGTTATGCCAAAAACAGGGGGTTCCGCAATTGGATTCTCAGTGTTCCCATTATGACCCCAAGACTTTCTTCCTATTGGCTTCACTTTGTCACTTCCACCTCTTATCCACTGGCCGTAAACCTTGTAGACAGCATGAAAATGGAAGTAATTGCAAAAGACAATCGCCTGCAAAAAATACTTCAAATTCGCCCCTACACCTATGATGAAGCCATTCAAATGGCCTTTAAACGCATTGAACAAAATTCAGTAATTAGTAGCTGGAAAGATTCAATGGTGAGCGGACGTTTAAACAAAGACCTAAAAGGCTATATTCAAGTTCCGCAATATGGCGTGTTAAAAGATGCCCAACGCCTTGATGATATCGATGCGGAAAAAACCTTTGCTGCCCTGTGGAAAATAGGCGGACAACAAGGCTGGTATTACGCGAATTTCTTGTGGAAAATAAGGGGGTACTTAGACCAACTTTCTGGTGGGGTTGGCCTGCGGAGAGGGAGAACCCATCCTGACAAAATTTACGCAGGAGATGCTTTGGATTTTTGGCGTGTTTTACTGGCCGACAAAAAAGGGAAGCGCTTGCTGCTGTTTGCTGAAATGAAACTCCCTGGCGAAGCTTGGCTAGAGTTTAAAATCGAAGGCAATACTGTTTATCAAACAGCCACCTTTAGACCAAGAGGTTTGTGGGGGAGACTCTACTGGTTTAGTCTAGTCCCCTTCCACTATTTTATTTTTAAAGGAATGATTCGCAATCTAGCGAAAGGATAAGCGATTTATCGCTTAGAAATCGCTTTAAACGTTTTATCAACTTGCCCAGTATAAATTTGTCTAGGACGACCAATAGGCTCGTTATTCTTGCGCATTTCTCTCCATTGAGCAATCCAACCGGGTAAACGCCCTAAGGCAAACATTACCGTAAACATTTCAGTAGGAATCCCCAAGGCACGGTAGATGATTCCAGAATAGAAATCAACATTAGGATACAGTTTGCGGTCTACAAAGTAAGGATCGTTTAATGCTTCTTGTTCTAGCCCTTTTGCAATTTCAAGAATAGGATCATTGATCCCAAGCTCGTTTAATACTTCGTCTGCAGATTTTTTGATGATTCGCGCACGAGGATCGAAGTTCTTGTAT
>CBFHVC010000058.1:0-4254 GCA_965659515.1 Candidatus Arcticimaribacter sp.
ACGTGTTCCTTCAAAAGACCACGGGAAAGCTGAGATGTCAAAACACTTCCAGTTTGAAGCAAACATGACCTTGAGTGGAGCTGCGGCAGATTTTAGAGTGCCAGCAACCCCTTCAGCACAAAAAAATATTTTAGCACACCTCTATGGAGCGATCATTGGAACCACTGTTAGTGGGTCTTTAAGTCAAGCACATCAAGCAAAAGTAGATGCTGCTGTTGCTGCCTTAAAAGCGGCTGGTGATAAGGCGGTTGTAGTGAGTGGCATTCAAGATAAAGGGGCTCAAGCCCTTGTTTTAGCCATCAACAATGCTTTAGGTAGTGTGGTGATGGACGTAAATAGCCCACGTTTAACCCGTCAAGAAAACGGAGGTGAAGTGAAGCCTGTGATTGATGCGGTTATCGCTGGAACCTTAGGGGGACTTATTACAGTAGGGATTAACCCAGTGTATAGCCTACCAGAAGGCGAAGCTTTCGCCGAAGGCATGAAAAAACTCGACTTGTCTGTTGCCTTCAGTATGAAGGAAGATGAGACAGCTGCTGCGGCACAATATATCGCAGCAACGCCTCACTATTTAGAGTCTTGGGGTGATTATGAGTTTAAAGCTGGGCACTATGCTTTGGCGCAGCCTACCATTCGCCCATTATTTGATACGCTTCAATTTCAAGATGCGGTATTGAAATGGACCGGAAGCGAAGCAAGCTATTATGATACCATTAAGTCCAATTGGGCAGAGACTATTTTAGGAGAGACCTCTTGGAATACTGTATTGCACGATGGATATTTAAGTGTTGCAAACGCAACCCAAAATGAATACAAGGCCAACGATCTTTCTGCTGCTGTTGCTAGCCTTGCTAGCGCACAAACAGAAGGACTAGAATTAGTGTTATACACTAAAACTGGAATGGGAGACGGTCAACAAGCGAACAACCCATGGTTGCAAGAATTCCCTGATCCAATTACCCGTGTTACTTGGGACAATTATTTAACGGTAGCTGCTGCAGATGCTGCTGCTTTAGGGTTGAAGAATGTCAATGTAGCCAACGGCGCTTTGAACGGAAGTTATGCCAAAGTAACGGTAGGAGATAAAACTTTAACCCTTCCTGTTGTAATTCAGCCAGGGCAAGCCAAAGGATCTGTTGGTCTTGCTTTAGGATATGGAGAGCGCAAAGGCCTGCAAGATGAAATGAATGTAGGGGTAAACGCTTTTGCTTTTTACAACAATGCAAAAAATGTTCAGTCTGCTACGGTTAGTTTAGCAGACGGTTTCCACGAATTTGCTTGTACGCAGTTGCACAACACCTTAATGGGGCGTGGGGATATCGTAAAAGAAACCACCCTAGAGGTATTCAATACAAAAGATAAGTCCTACTGGAATGCAATTCCTTTAGTGTCTAAAAACCACATGGAGCAAGAAGTTACTTCTCCAGAAGTGGATATGTGGCAAGCATTTGATCGTTCTATTGGGCATCACTTTAACTTGTCTATTGACCTTAATGCTTGTACAGGTTGTGGGGCGTGTGTTATTGCATGTCATGCAGAAAATAACGTTCCTGTAGTAGGAAAAGAAGAAGTACGTAAATCCAGAGATATGCACTGGTTGCGTATTGACCGTTATTATTCTTCTGATGAGACCTTTGAGGGAGACAACGAAACCAAAGAAAATATTGCTGGTTTAGGAGATTCATTGACCACTTTTGGCCGTATGGAGCAAGCTTCAGAAAATCCACAAGTTACTTTCCAACCAGTAATGTGTCAGCACTGTAACCATGCACCTTGTGAAACAGTATGTCCTGTAGCGGCATCTTCTCACGGACGTCAAGGCCAAAACCACATGGCCTATAACCGTTGTGTAGGGACGCGCTACTGTGCAAACAACTGTCCTTATAAAGTAAGACGTTTCAACTGGTTCTTATACAACAAAAATGACGAGTTTGATTACCACATGAACAACGACCTTGGGCGTATGGTATTGAACCCAGATGTAGTGGTTCGTTCAAGAGGGGTAATGGAGAAATGTTCTATGTGTATTCAAAAAACACAAAAAACAATTCTTGATGCCAAACTTGATGGCCGCGAAATTAAAGATGGTGAATTCCAAACAGCTTGTTCTGCCGCGTGTAGCAACGGAGCAATGACCTTTGGAGACATCAATGACAAAGAAAGTAAGATTTCTGCATTAAAAGAAAACGAACGCATGTATCACTTGTTGGAGCACGTAGGCACTAAACCTAATGTGATGTACCAAACAAAAGTGAGAAACGTATAATATAACTAGATAAAGCAATCGCATATGGCCTCGCATTACGAAGCACCGATTCGAAAACCCTTAGTTACTGGCAATAAGTCGTATCACGACGTTACCATAGATGTAGCTGCACCAGTAGAGGGAGTTGCCAACCGCCAATGGTGGTTAGTATTTGGCATCGCATTAACTGCTTTCCTTTGGGGAGTAGGATGTATAATTTATACCATCTCAACGGGTATTGGAACATGGGGACTCAACAAAACTGTTGGCTGGGCATGGGATATTACCAACTTTGTATGGTGGGTAGGTATTGGTCACGCCGGAACCTTGATTTCAGCGGTACTTTTACTTTTCCGTCAAAAATGGCGTATGGCGATTAACCGTTCTGCAGAGGCAATGACCATCTTCTCTGTAATCCAGGCCGGTTTATTCCCGATTATCCACATGGGGCGTCCTTGGTTAGCCTATTGGGTTTTACCTATTCCAAACAGTTTTGGATCACTATGGGTTAACTTTAACTCTCCCTTATTATGGGATGTATTTGCGATCTCGACCTATTTATCTGTATCATTGGTTTTCTGGTGGACAGGTTTATTACCAGATTTCGCGATGCTACGCGATCGCGCAGTTCGTCCCTTCCAAAAGAAAATCTATGCTTTATTGAGCTTTGGATGGTCTGGAAGAGCAAAAGACTGGCAGCGTTTTGAAGAGGTTTCTTTAGTGTTAGCAGGTCTTGCAACACCATTAGTACTTTCTGTACACACCATTGTATCTTTTGACTTCGCTACTTCGGTTATTCCAGGATGGCACACCACGATTTTTCCACCTTACTTTGTTGCAGGAGCGATTTTCTCTGGTTTTGCTATGGTAAACACCCTGTTAATTATTATGCGTAAAGTCTCGCATTTAGAAGACTATATTACTGTACAACACATTGAATTGATGAACATCGTAATCATGATTACAGGTTCAATTGTAGGAGTAGCCTATATTACCGAGTTATTTATTGCTTGGTATTCTGGAGTAGAATATGAACAATACGCCTTTTTAAATCGCGCAACTGGACCATATTGGTGGGCCTACTGGGCGATGATGAGCTGTAATGTGTTCTCTCCACAGTTTATGTGGTTTAAGAAATTAAGAACAAGCATTATGTTCTCCTTCATCATTTCAATTGTCGTAAACATAGGGATGTGGTTCGAGCGTTTTGTCATTATTGTGACTTCACTTCACCGTGATTATCTTCCTTCTTCTTGGACGATGTTCTCACCCACCTTTGTCGATATTGGTATTTTTATAGGAACGATAGGTTTCTTCTTTGTTCTCTTCTTATTGTATGCAAGAACCTTCCCGGTTATTGCACAAGCAGAAGTGAAAACGATCTTAAAATCATCAGGAGAGAACTACAAAAAATTAAGAGACGGAAATGAGTAATCAAGTAATTCACGCATTATACGATGACGATGACACGCTATTAGGCGCAGTCAAAGAAGTACGTGCTAAAAAGCACCACATCGAAGAAATATATACCCCTTTTCCAGTGCACGGTCTAGACAAAGCCATGGGCTTAGACGAGACCAGAATCGCGATTATGGCCTTTATCTATGGCTGTATTGGATTTGGAGTTGCCGTAGCCATGATCAATTTCATAATGATATCTGACTGGCCGCAAAACATTGGAGGTAAGCCTAGCTTTAGTTTCCTAGAAAACATGCCTGCCTTTGTACCGGTAATTTTTGAGATGACCGTTTTCTTCGCGGCTCACTTAATGGTAATCACCTTCTATTTACGCAGCCGTTTATGGCCGTTTAAAGAAGCCGAAAACCCTAATCCATTAACAACAGACGATATGTTTTTAATGGAAATTGAATTAAAAGACAACGAGAAGGAGTTAACCGCCTTATTGAAAGAAACGGGTGCTGTAGAAATTACAGTACCAGAAAACACGGAAGAATAATGAAGAAGTTAATTAGCCTTTCATTTAGTATCGTCGTGGCCTTAGGACTAGG
>CBFHVC010000059.1:0-3731 GCA_965659515.1 Candidatus Arcticimaribacter sp.
GTAAATTGGTTCAGTTCCCAAGTAGAACTTGAACCTTTGGAACACCAATCAATTTTCTCGGTTAATTATTGGAATACCATTGAATAGGGTGGAACACTTAATATTCCAAAAACATTAAACTTGGAACACTTGGTGTTCCAAATAAAAATATTATATTTGTGTTATATACTGATAATCAGTATAGTTAGGAAAAAATTATTAACTTAGTTCAAGTACAGGTGGGACCACCAACAAAAACCTCAACTTGTCAAAATAAAACTCGTTGAGGTTTTCTCTTTTTCGTTTTGAGGGGCAGTCAAATTAGTTACCAAATCATTAAGTCCATCTTTATATTCCGTTAACAACATCATTAAAGATTTACACTTTATTAATGATTCGTTTTCAATTCGTTACAAAACAAGTAGCGTCTTTTAGCTTACTTTGTAAAATGAAAACTTCGAGACAAATCGATTTAGTTGTCATTTCTGATATTCATTTGGGCACCTATGGATGTCAAGCCAAAGAATTATTGAAATACCTCAAATCTATCGATCCTAAAACGGTTGTTCTCAACGGAGACATTATCGACATTTGGCAGTTTAACAAGCGTTATTTTCCCAAGGCGCATATGAAAGTGATTAAATACTTATTGAAATGGATCGTTGAGGGAAAAGAAATCCATTATTTGACCGGCAACCATGACGAGATGTTGCGTAAATTCAAAGGTTTTGAATTAGCGAAGTTTAAGATTTCTAACAAACTCGTTTTAGACTTAGACGGAAAAAAAGCGTGGTTTTTTCATGGAGACGTTTTTGATGTTACCATGCAATATTCAAAATGGCTAACGCGCCTGGGAGGAGTGGGCTATGACTTTTTAATTTTATTGAACAGCTGTATCAATTTTGTATTAGAGAAAGTTGGAAAAAACAAACTCTCCCTCTCTAAAACCATAAAAAACAGCATAAAAGGTGCCGTTAAATACATTAACCGTTTTGAAGAAATCGCGGTGGAAATCGCCAGCTCTAACGGGTTTACTTATGTTGTTTGTGGTCATATTCATCACCCTAATATTAAGACCTTCCAAGAGGGAAAACAAAGCGTTACTTACCTCAATTCTGGGGATTGGATCGAAAACCTTACCGCTTTAGAATACTATAATGGAGAATGGTCCATCTACAAACACGATCAAAGTCTTTATGACGAAAGCCCAAATGGTGAAATAGACAAATCAAACAAAGAACTTTTCAATGAAATGCTTGTTGAATTTAATTTGATGAAGAAACCATGAAAGTACTCTACGCGATACAGTCAACTGGGAATGGGCACATTAGCAGGGCCAAAGAACTTATTCCATTTCTCGAACGTCGATTTCAGTTTGACGTGATGTTAAGTGGGCCAAAAAACAAGCTTGATGTAGGATATCCCATCAAACATCATTTCAAGGGTTTAACCCTTCATTATAGTAAAAATGGAGGTATACATTGGCGAAAAACCTTTTTGGGGAATAACCTTTTTCAATTTATTCGAGATGTTTTCTCTCTTCGTGTACAAGACTATGATTTAGTGATCACAGATTTTGAACCGGTATCCGCTTGGGCGTGTAAATTAAGAGGAGTGCTTTCTTTCGGGCTGAGCAATCAAATTTCCCTTTGGCAAAAAAAAGTGCCAAAACCCAAAAAAAAACCTCCTGTTGCTTTAAAATATTTGCAATATTTTGCCCCAACCAATTTGGAATATGGCTTCCATTATCAAAAGTTTAATAAACGCACTTTTTTACCCATTATCAGAACCAAATTAAGGGAATTGAAAGTTACAAAGGGAGGTGGAATCGTGGTCTATTTGCCAGCATATGACCTTCATCATATTACAGAAGTTTTGTCTTTATTTCCTGCGATAAATTGGAATGTCTTTACCCAAGAAATAAAAGAAGAAACCCAACAGGGGTCCATTTATATCCGTCCAATTAATGAAGACCATTTTCTTAAGGCCCTGGCACAGTCTGATGGTGTAATCACGAATGCTGGATTTGCGACCACTTCAGAAGCATTGTATCTGGGCAAACCCTTACTCACGATTCCCATGCGGGGTCAAATTGAACAAAACTACAACGCTTTTGCTTTAAAAAAAATGGGCGCCACAGTACTCAAAAAACTCAGTGTCGACAAAGCTAAACGAATCGCAAACTGGCTAGACAACCCCAAAGTAGTGCAGGTTAATTTTGAAAATGACTTAAACTATTTAGTCGATCAAATTGCCCTTGATTATATCAAAAGCAAATACATCGGTAAAGTGATTTATAGTTAGACTGCTTGATCTTTTCTTTTATAGGATTCTATAGATTGTTTTTGACCTATGATACAGAAGAGGCCTGTGGCTTAATCGATGTAAAGGGCTCCATTTTATACTGTTTTTTTCTAATTCACCCTAAAGCCATACGTACCTGAGTCGCTTGTATTTCCCGTTAGATCTAAACTAACAATTCGCCAGAAGTAGGTTGCTCCGCTTGTCACCCCAACATTGTATTCCATATTTCCTTCTGCATGGGCGATTTGTATTATTTCCGTACTGGCATCTGTGCTATCCATATATAGGGTGTAGGTCGCGAGGTCGCTGTCTACATCTGTGGCCAACCAAACCAGGGTGATTTCATCATCGTTATTTGCACTTACTGTTGAGGCGGCTTGTGGGCTAATGAGCTCTGCAGGAAAAGGCGCATAGTTGGTCACTGCGTTTCCTGCCAGGTAAAATTTCCAGTGATCGCTCTCGGCCGGGGTGCTTCCTATTTCTCCATTTGCAATGACCTTCCAAGAAAAGGGCTCGGCTTTAGCTAAAGTAGCAGTATATGGCGAGGAAGTAACGGGTAACTCTTGGGTCTCATTTGTGTTGAGGTTGGTAATGACCAAAGTGTAATTGTTCACATTCTCACTCGCGTTCCACTGAAAAGCAATTTGACTTTGACTGTCGTTTAAGGAAACAGCATCTAAACAAGCTTCGTTGTTGTTAGGGTAAACCAAGCTGGGCTGAGTTGGGTTTAAGGGTAGTTCTTCTTCATTAGAACTACCCTTGCTACAACAAACAACTAAACACATACATAAAAAAAGGGCTAAATTCTTTTTCATTTATTCTTTGATTAAAAGTTCTGAGGTATTGATTGTTTCGCCTTTGGCTTTCACCACATAGCTTCCTTGTTTTAAATCGACCACATTTAATTCGACTGTTCTATTGCTAGAATTAAGGCTGTAATCAGCACTTTGAATCACTTTTCCGTCACTGGAGTAAAGGCTGATTTCTACCGTAGTGTCTTCCCCTCCCACAAAAACAAACAATTGGTCTTTGATGGGATTTGGCGCTAAAACAATTTTAGCGGAATTAAAGAAGGCTTGTTCAAAGACTCCTTGACATTCAATCCCTGTTGAGATCTTAAAGACATTGTTTCCTTTTTCAAGAACAGCGCTATACTTGCTTTGATCGGTTTGGGTTGTTTTACCATTGTGGGTAATGTTGTATACCTGTCCGCCTTTAAGGTTAAAGTTAACCGTTTCACTATCGGCGAGCTTACTAGCATAAACACTTAAAGGTTGTGGTTCTGAAATAACGATATCATAGCAACGCTGATATTCACTTGCGGCATAGCCATCAACCGTTAAACAAATGCGGTAGCTTCCACCCGCCAGATTTGACAGTTGGAAAGAATCTCCTGTAAAGGATTCATTCCTTGTTATGGCACCGCTTACAGCAACATTATAGGTGTG
>CBFHVC010000060.1:0-3699 GCA_965659515.1 Candidatus Arcticimaribacter sp.
TTTCCGTAAAGATGCGTTCTTGTAAAACGGTAGAATTTCCGGTTATGATGGTAAGGGAAAAAGAGCCTTGTAGGGCTTCTCTTTTAGACAGTGTTTCTTTAACTAGGGCTAGCGCTGGCTTGTGCCTTAGACCATGTAAATCGATTTCATCGGGTTGCGGTCTTCGTTTGGCCATGCTATTTTTTTTACAAAAATAAAAAGCCCCCAGTAATATTGCGTAATTACCAGGGGTTTTTGTTAACCAAAATTATCAACTAGTACATGAAAATTATGCTGTAAAACTACGCGCTCTTCCGCTGAGATGCTGTTAATGCTCTAATAATGTTTTCCTAAGGATACGTTAAAGTGGATAAAAGCGACCAAAAAAGGTAGCCGTTCAAGAAGCAATAGAAAGCCGCGGGAAAGCTTTGTATAAAGCTGTCTTTTATTTTGATGCGAACCCCAACACCGAATAACATCAATAGTGAAAGGCCAAAACAACTTAAAAGTTGTAAGGGAACAAAATAAAAACCCAGGGCAATTCCTGCTGCCCCCATTAACTGTAAATAACCCGTTAAGACCCTAAATTGCGGCAGTCCGTAGCGCTCGAATTCTGCTTTAAGGTGGGGACTAGTTAAACAACCTATTCCAAAAAACAGAAAGGAAACAGCCGAGAAAATCAATAAGAAATTAAATATCATCTTGTGCAAAGGTAGTCAATACCCCCAAAGAGACATAGTCTAAGGTTTTTTGATGGGTTGCTTTAAGGTAGAGCTTAGGGGCAACGCCAGCCTTGTATGCTTCTAACCAACGGGAAACACAAAGACACCAATGGTCTCCTGCCACTAAACCTGGGAAATTATACTGGGGGTAGGCCCGTGTTAAATCGTTGCCTTTGCTTTTAGAAAATGCTAAAAAAGCATCGGTAACGATAGCGCAAACGGTATGCGTACCAACGTCAAAAGGCCCTGTGTCGCAACAGCCGTTGCGGTAGGCTCCTGTCATGGGATCTGTTCCACAAATTAGTAAGGCTTCGCCAAAGACATTAAGGGATGCTGCTTTCATCGTGTTAAAGAATAATTTAGTCCTACAAAGAAACGAATTCCTTGATTAGGCGCATAGATATAAGTGGGATCAAAGCTTAATGCATAGGGATTGTCACTTGTCGCTTGAATTGTTCCGCTAGCGTCATATTGCACATTGCGATCAAAAGGATCATCACTGCGCGCGATTAAGAATGGATTGTCTTTAGCGGGCGTCCAATCGAGCAGATTTTTCACCCCAATAAAAAAGTTCCATTCATTGTTTTTTTGATAACTGAATTTGATGTTTTGGATACTCCAAATCGGAGAAAATTCCGCTCTAGGGTCAAGTGCTCCTAAGAGAGGTAAACGCATTGAACTATAAAGATTTCCGGTGTAGTCAAGGCGAAGATTTTCATTCCACAAAGGCGCGGTGATAGCCCAAGTAGCCGACCATTTTTCGGTAAATACCGGGCGAATTCGCGTATCGTTTTCTTCCGTAAAAACATCTAAAATACTTGCGCCCAGTTGCGCCCGGAATGCCCCGTAATTGGCTTCAAGATTTAAACTGCCTCCTTGTGAAACGGCAAAACCATTTAGGTTGTCATAGCGAATCTCATTGGGGTTACTGTCAAAGTCTGGGAGAATTTGATTGGTGAAATAGGTATGCCATAGGGAGGCATCAATTCCTAGAATCCATCCGTTAGGGGTATAGCTTTTTTTGTAAAAGTTGAGGTTGATATTATAGGATTGCTCTGGCGCTAAGTCTTCTTCAATGACCAAATCTCTTGCACCAGTAAGGGCAGCGTGGTCTTCAGTAAAAACATTAACCACGCGAAATCCAGTTCCGGCATTAAGGCGAACCAAAGTTTGTTCGTCAATATTAATCTTATATCCTGCACGTGGGGTGGCGATAAAGCCGTGATCTGGGTGATGGTCAAGCCGCATCCCCAGCAGTAATTTGTGCTGTGCTTTTAAAGCGATATCATCTTCTAAAAAGATGCCTGGTAACCAGTATCGGTTGGGGTTATTTGTTGTAAGAATTTCAGTAGCGGGTGTATTGTCGTCATACCAGCTGTAACGTGTACTTAATCCCCCTATCCATTGGTGCTTTCCACTTTCTTTGCGCCAAACGCCTTGCACAAAACCAATGCGTTCTTTGGCCTGAAAAGAAAGATCTCCATAAAAAGAATCTTGGTCATGATCGGTATAAGAATATTGGATTTCCCATTTTTCTGATACGTTTTGGGCGCCAATAATTTCAAATCGTTTGGTAAAGATACTTTCACCATAAATTTGATTTCCCCCGCGACTAGCGGTTGTCCAATCTAGTTCCCCGCCCCAGCGATCTTCATATAAATAGCGAAAGGCTAATGAGCCTTTTAGCGGGCTATTTGCTTTCCAGGAGAATTTCTGAAAAAGCGAAAAGCGTTTTTGTTGGGTAACATCGGTAAAGTTATCGTTGTTTTGATCAACGGGGTTGTCGTAAATATACCCATTGATGCCCGTTAGAAAATGGATGTTCTCGTTGATTTTTCCTGAGTAACCAAGGTCTGCATTAAATTCTTGCCAAGAGGTGCCATAAACATCACTAAAAAAACGTGGACTGTATTCGGGTAACTTTGTGATTACATTAATTAATCCCCCTACCGCCTGACTCCCATACAAGGTGCCCGATGGCCCTTTAATGATTTCAACCTTTTCAATCATTCCTGTTGGGATACCATTTAAGCCATAAACACTGGCTAGGCTACTAACAATGGGCATTCCATCAATCAAAACAAAAGTATAAGGACCTTCTAGGCCATTAATGTGGATGTCTCCGGTATTGCAAACAGAGCAGTTAATTTGTGGGCGAATTCCGTTGATGTATTGCATTCCTTCAAAAAGACTTGGGGAGGGATTTTGTTGGATGAATTCAGGCGAGTATATTTCAACAGGAATCGTGCTTTCTAGCCGATTTACCGGTTTAAGATTCCCCGAAATGATGACTTCTTCAAGAGAAGTGTCTGGCGAGAGGATTATTTCCCCAAGGTTAATCTCCTTATTTTGAATGGTAAGGATCGTTTTTTGCGGTAAAAAACCAACAAAAGAAATCACCATAGGGTAATTTCCTTTTGGTAAAGCATCAAAGGTAAAAACCCCATCCAGATTGGTCACTCCCCCTTTATTGATGGAAGGAAAATAGACTGTTGCTCCAGCGATAGCTTGCACTCCGTCGCTAACACGCCCTTTGACCTGTGACCAAGTCACCAAGCTAGTGAGGAGTAAAACAGAGAATAAGGCTCTTTTCATTGTTTTTTTGCGGTCTTTTAAACCGCTGCAAAATTACGTGCCTTTTAAGGAACTACCAATAAATTAGCGCTTTAGAATAACATTATTCAAAACCTTGTACGCCCTGTACTGTAGTGTATTTTAAGGTAAAGCGTTTATCTGGATTGATAATTTTATAGGCGGTTTGCACCGCCAAAGTAGCCTCGTGGAAACCACAAAGAATCAATTTCAATTTCCCAGGATAGGTATTCACATCACCAATGGCGAAAACCCCAGGGATATTGGTTTGATAATCTAAGGTATTATCTACTTTGATGGCGTTCTTTTCAATCTCTAGACCCCAGTTGGAAATTGGCCCTAGCTTTGGCGATAAACCAAAGAGGGGTAACCAAGTGTCCACTTCAACCGTTTTATTGGGTTGATC
>CBFHVC010000061.1:0-1672 GCA_965659515.1 Candidatus Arcticimaribacter sp.
TGGCCAACAACGGCTTGTCCAAGCGGAACAATTATCGCAGCAAGCGACAAAATTTTATAATGAACAAAATTACCAAGAGTCAGCTAAAATTTTTGCTCAAGCATTCGAATTAGATCCGCTTCAACATACGTATTCTCTGAATGCTGGAATATCCCATTACTCCGCACAAAATTTTGACGAGGCAGTCCGTTATTTAACTTTAGCGCAAACATCAAAAAAACAAGATGAAATTGAAAAAGCGATTCGTTATAAAGCGCTATCACTGTATAATTCTGGGGAATCTTCCAGAGCTTGCGCTCTTTTCTTGAAGTTGGTCAATCAATTTCCAAAGCGCATGTACCAACAAGAGTTTTTAAAGTACTGTAGAGGAGGGAAAGACTAATGAAAATTACCACGCTTTGTTGTATTGGTGCAGGCTATGTGGGTGGACCAACTATGGCAGTGATTGCACAACAGTGCCCCGATATCAATGTCTATGTGGTGGATCAAAACCCCGACCGGATTGCTGCTTGGAATCATAGCGACTTAAATCAACTGCCGGTTTATGAACCTGGTTTAAAAGAAATAATAGCGGAAGTAAGGAATAAGAACTTGTTCTTCTCTACCGATATTGATCGTGGGATAAAAGACGCCGAAATGATTTTTATGGCTGTTAACACTCCAACCAAGACCGAAGGAGAAGGGAAAGGGATGGCTGCAGACTTAACCCATGTGGAAAATTGTGCGAAAAGAATTGCAGCGGTAGCGACTTCAGACAAGATTGTGATTGAAAAATCAACCCTCCCAGTTAGAACAGCGGAAAAAATAAAAGAAGTCTTATCGAAAAACACCAAAGGGGTTCACTTCGAGGTGTTATCTAATCCTGAATTTTTAGCTGAAGGAACGGCCATACAAGACCTTTTTAAGTCAGATCGCGTATTGATAGGAGGAGATTCCACAGCGTCTGGTAAAGCGGCAGTAAAGGCTTTAATTTCTATTTACGAGAATTGGATTCCACGGGAGAAAATATTGACGACTAATGTGTGGTCTTCAGAATTGTCTAAACTGGCCTCTAACGCCATGCTTGCCCAGCGCATCTCTTCGATCAATAGTCTTTCGGCTTTATGCGAAAAAACAGGTGCTTCCATTGAAGAAGTTGCCAAGGCCATTGGGATGGACCATCGTATCGGCGATAAATTTTTGGAGGCTTCAGTGGGCTTTGGCGGAAGTTGCTTTCAAAAAGACATTTTAAACCTTGTTTATCTTTGTCAATGTTATGGACTAAAAGAAGTTGCAGCTTACTGGCTCCAGGTCATTCAAATAAATGAGTATCAAAAAAATCGCTTTGCTACTTTAATTGATGCGCAGCTAAAGTTGTCTTCTGCTAAAGGAAGTGTAGCTTTATTGGGCTGGGCCTTTAAAAAGAACACCAACGATAGTAGAGAATCAGCAGCCATCTATGTTGCTGCCCAATTATTGGAAAAAGGTCATACTATAGCTGTATATGATCCAATGGTTGAAGAAGCGAGAATTCGTTTGGACTTGCGTTTATTATTTGAAGCGCAAAACAAAAGTAAACAACAAGTACTGCAGTTACTTGATCATGTAAGTATTCACACTGATGTAGCAACGGCCTTACAGCATACAAATGCGGTTGCTATTTTGACAGAATGGGAGGAATTCAAGGCCTTTG
>CBFHVC010000061.1:1681-3266 GCA_965659515.1 Candidatus Arcticimaribacter sp.
CCAAAACAAAAGTAAACAACAAGTACTGCATTTACTTGATCATGTAAGTATTTACACTGATGTAGCAACGGCCTTACAGCAAACAAATGCGGTTGCTATTTTGACAGAATGGGAGGAATTCAAGGCCTTTGAGTGGCAAAACTTCCTTGATAATACCGCTGATAGCTATCGTCTTTTTGACGGTAGAAACCTTTTAAACAAAGCGATAAGCCCAAAAATCTATAGCATAGGAAATTAAATTTATCAAAAAAAAGTAAAAAAAGTACTTGACTTTAATTTTAATTAAGTACTTTTGGTACTAGATAAAATTAATTAATAGTGCTTAATCAACTCATTACCTCCAAAACTCGGTTGCGTCTGTTGATAAAATTCTTTATCAGTCAGGCCAACCGGGGGTATTTGAATGGATTAGCGAACGAGTTTAATGAATCAACCAACTCGATTCGAAAAGAACTCAATCACCTCTCTGAAGCAGGTTACTTAGAAAAGTACAAAGACAATAACAAGGTTGGCTATAAAGCCAACATCAACCACCCGATGTTTGATATACTGCAAAAAGTCGTCTTTAAACATTTAGGATTAGAAGATATTGTCGAGCATGTTCTAGCGCAAATGGGCGCAGTAACACAGATTCACTTAATTGGGGATTATGCCAAAGGATTGGACACAGGTTTAATTGAAGTCCTTTTGATAGGAGATCAATTAAATACAGATTACATTTCCAACTTAGAAGAAAAAATCGAAAAATTAATTGAACGAAAAGTTCAATTTATCATCAGCAATCGCAAATCATCAGATCAACAATCCATATTGTTGTTTGAACGTTAAAACTAGATATGTTACAAAACAGCACTATACTTATCACAGGGGGGACCGGCTCATTCGGGAAGAAATTTGTTCGTATGACTTTGGATCAATATAATCCAAAAGCCATTATTATTTATTCAAGAGATGAGATGAAACAATGGGATATGGCAGAAAAATACCGCGATGATGCCCGAGTAAAATTTATCATTGGTGATGTGCGTGATCGTGATCGTTTGTCGCGTTCGTTAGACGGGGTAGATTATGTGGTCCATGCAGCAGCAACAAAGATTGTTCCCACGGCAGAATACAACCCTTTTGAATGCGTTAAAACGAACATCAATGGCGCCATGAACGTAATTGATGCATGTACGGATAAAAAGATTAAAAAAGCCGTTGCGCTATCCACAGATAAAGCAAGCAATCCAATCAACTTATACGGAGCAACAAAACTAGCCTCAGATAAATTATTTGTAGCAGGAAGTTCTCATTTAAGTTTAGACAAAACACAATTTTCGGTAGTGCGATATGGTAACGTAATGGGCTCTAGAGGCTCAGTAATTCCTTTCTTTTTACAAAAGAAAAGCGAAGGAGTATTACCAATAACAGATGATCGTATGACCCGTTTTATGATTACTCTAGAAGAAGGAGTAAAGTTGGTTTGGCACGCATTTGAAGATATGTTAGGAGGAGAGATCTATGTCAAGAAAATCCCGTCAATGACCATTACTGATATTGCTAAAGCTGTTGCACCAGCGGCAGAGCAAAAAATCATTGGGAT
>CBFHVC010000062.1:0-3215 GCA_965659515.1 Candidatus Arcticimaribacter sp.
ATATCCAACGATTTGAGCAAGCCAACGGCAACATCGACGTACAAGAGCAGCCGCAGATTCCGCTCAATTTTGGCCCTACAGGCGAAGCTTAATAAATAACTCCCCAGCAGCAATGTTGGGGATTTTTTTTATCTTGATAAAAAATCAATTAACATGTCAGCAGAGCGTTTTCAGTCTTTTGAAGAATTTTATCCTTTTTACATAACAGAACACCAGAATAAGACCAGTCGCGTGCTTCATTTTATTGGGTCGTTTATTGTCTTGATCTTATTGGGCTTTTTTATTGTCGCCCAAAAAGAAGCAAAGTTTTGGATTGCTTTGCCCCTTGTGGGCTATGGATTTGCTTGGGTAGGACATGCTTTTTTTGAAAAAAACAAGCCCGCTACATTCAAGTATCCTCTGTGGAGTCTTAGAGGGGATTTTAAACTCTTTTTTGAAATCCTTTTTGGAAAAAGAGGCTTTGATGCAACGAAAGATTAATTTCTTCCGCGTGGCGAAAAATTAAATAACTCACTTATTTTAATCTTATTTCCCTTACAATTTATACGCAATGGGTTTAACCAATAATGACATTTTTAAAAAACTTAGGGTGGCGCATAAACTGCGGGACGAAGATATCGTGGACATCCTTAAGTTAGTTGATTTTAGAATCAGTAAATCAGAGTTAGGGGCTTTTTTTAGAAATGAAAATCATCCGAAGTACATGGAATGTGGCGATCAAGTCTTGCGGAACTTCCTCAACGGTTTAGTGATTCATTTAAGAGGGCCTATGGAGAAGAAACCATCGGCCAAAACAAAATAGCCCTGATCTTAAGGCATGTGCCTACTATTATAGCCCTTCTATTTTATTGTAATTTTTAAGGACCTTTAGGGTCCAAAGCGTTTGTATCCCAGCCCACTCTAATTGCATCCCTTCACTTAGTCCATACCAGGTATCCCAGCGACCATCTTCTTTTTGGTGTTGAATTAATGCATTGAGATCGGCATTCTTTTGTTCTGTAGAAAAGACAGGGGAGAGGATGCTGTTTGGTGCAGGTGCATACATCAAGCTATGGGGTTTTCCATAAAGACCCCAGCCCTCTTCTTCAGGGTTATTGCATAAAACACCATCAGCGAGGATATAGGCCTTTAACTCTGCCAGGGCTTTGTTTGCTTTGGCTTGGCTTTTGGTGTTCTCTAAAAAAAGCAAGCGCCTGGGAGTGCACAAATGACAAAAAGCGTGTTTTTCTTTGATGCGTTCGATTTCGTCCCAAACAAAAGCTTCTGCTTTTTCCATCCACGGGTGATATACATTGTGTTTTTCTAGTAAACCTAATAAAGGAGCAGTCGTACTTAGTGCAGCCCATTCTTTTACTGTGGTAAAATGTGCTTCACAAGGGTAATTCCCCTTAGGGCGGAACATCCACGGAATCCCTCCCTTTGCGGTGGTGATGTTTTCAAAATAGGGCATAAAATCATTGAGGAGCATAGTGTTGTTAAGCAGCCCCGCTTCTTCTAGTGTTTCAAGTGCCATAATACTAAAAAGGGGTTGGCTTTCGGGCGAAGCCGTATCTGGTTCCATTCCATGCCCAAAGCCACCGTCGCGATTGCGGTAGGCGTAAACGGCGTGAAATACGCCCATCGGATCTCCTTTTTCAAAATGATAGTGAAATAAACGACGTTCTATCATACGCGCATTGGTCAAGATAAAATCACGGGCTTTTTGATACTGCACTTTTGAGAGTTTCATAAAATAAAAGATAGATGCGTTTAAAAATACTGAAAATGCCTTCAGCGACTTTAGGTTGTACGGAGAATCTTTTCCATTTTCCGCCCTCTGGCGAGTTCATCAATCAGTTTTTCCATGCAGCGACAGTTGCGGTATAAGGCAAATTCATCGGGGATTTCTTCAATGCGATAGCCGCAAACAACGCCTTTGATTAAATGCGTGTTTGGGTGTAGATTGGCTTTTTCAAAGAAGGTTTTAAAGGTCGCTTTTTCGGCAATAAGTGTTTCTAACTCCTTTTCGTCAAAGCCCGTTAACCATTTAATAACGGTGCTGAGTTCTTCTTCTGTTCTCCCATTTTTGATTAATCGATTGAGGTAAAGCGGGTAGATAGAAGCAAAGACCATTTGGCCTAATTTTTCGTTTTTTGCTGCGGTTACTTTCATCGGTTTTGGTTGTTGCGTTAAGCTTGTTTGCCTTCACTTTTAGCGACGGCAAAATATGGTTCGCGCGATTAGATGTTCGTGAAATCCTGGGGCCAATTGGCTCGTTAACCAAACGCTTAATTTATGTCCCATAAGCTTGATGAGGCTTGCACCCAAGACAAAATATTTCGCATCGGGGTCAGAGATCACCGCTTGACCAGCCGGGGCTAGGGTTTCTATCCAGCGTTGTTTAGCTACCCCTTGAGCCGTCCCATCTTTGCTAAATTTTGTTTTGCCCATCGCACTGTGATTAGCCTAATTCCCTGCTTTAAAATCATTTAAGATTTGCTGTTGTGTCGCATCAAAACTTTGGATAATTTGTCCCATTTCTTTGGCTTGTAAGATCGCTAACTCTGCTTCTGCTACTTCGCTATTGATACAGATTTCTAATACCTCTTCTAAAGAGATCGAAGCTGTATTTAAATAGCCCACCAGTGCGGTTGCTAAATTTGCTCTAGTGGTAAAATAGGTCGACAAATGATTTTCTTGTGCAGTGACTAGATCGTTAAGCCGATTGTGTTGGGCTGTAGTCATAGTGGCTACAATCAAATCAGAGGCTTCTTTTCTAAGGCCGTTGCTCACTTCTTCTCCCTCACGGTCTTCAACTCTAAGATTGGCAAAGCCAAAGTAAACCCCGGGTCTCCCGTCGTCGACCAATTGGTTCATTCGTGCTGTTCCTGTTGCCCAAACAAAAAATTTGGACAGCACAAGATTCAAAGTGGTCTTCTCGTCCTCGTTACTCAATTGGTTTTTTAAACTTTTTAAGTCCTCTGGGTCAACCTGGTCGTTTTCTGCCGTTCTAGAAAGACAAAATCCCGCTATTTGTGTTGTCGTTAAACTTTGGACGATTTCTGCAAAAACAGCGGTTCTTTGGTGGGTTACATTTTTGAGTAAAGTGCCGTTTTCCCGCGATAGCGCGAGAATTAATGTTTCATCTCCAGCTGTGCTACTTTTCCATTGATAGAGTTCCCTGGCAATGGAATCTCGATTGCTACGCGCTGTATTTTCCCAAGCGAGCTGCTGGG
>CBFHVC010000063.1:0-3058 GCA_965659515.1 Candidatus Arcticimaribacter sp.
CCGTACCTGTTTGTACTCGTTCGCCTGGCAAAGGAGAAGCGGTACCTATTGTAAAAATGGTGATATTTTCTTTATCTGCGAGTAAGATTTCGCTGTTTTTACCCTGAGCTTGTATGACTTTGAATTGTTGGTCAAGCATAATGGGAATTAACTTTTCTGGAAAAAAAATTACCGCTATAAAACCTGCCAACAATATAGTAGCTATTATACCTAGAATTGAGTAAAATATTTTTTTCATGCACAAAATATTTAAAAAATCTTGCTTTTACAAAAGTAAGACTAGTGCTTCCTTCCAAATTACAAATACTTTAGTACTCTAAATATTAAATTTATAAATTAAATTAAAGGAAAAGATTTTGATTAAGGCAATTGAGTTGTTCAATGAAAAGGGAATATCCTCAACCTCTCCTAATCAAATAGCAGCTGCTATGAACATTCGCGCTGGCAACTTGACTTACCACTATAAGACGAAAGCTATTTTAACTTAATGACTCCATCCTATGGCGGACATCTAGGCTTTGTATCTAAAGGGGCGTACTATTGGTCTGAAGAGCAGATCCTACAGTTTTTGGAGGGGTGTTAATTTGGCTTTAGCCTTGCAATTGTTTGCTCCATCGGGCTTTGTATTTTTTAAAAACTACTGTAGCAATTATTGTAACGATAAAAATACTAAGGCCCGTTAAGAGGGAAAATAGCCGCCAATTGTGTTGAATGCCAAAAAGCGTTGGTGTCCTGGTCAAAACCTCTGCGCAAAAGGCACAGTATAAGCCCACCACACTCCAATACATATAGCTAAAGTGTCTGATGAGATAATGTTTCCCTTTACGCTTTAAAATAGGATACATCCCCGCCAATAAGGTCATTAGGCTTACAATAGCAAAAAAGTGAAAGACCCCAAAGCCCCCAAAAAGCCGATAGATCATAAAAGCGGTTAGATTGACCAATAGCATGGACACCACATAGACATAGCCGAGCTGTTGATGTCTTTTTGTGCCTTTTGGCTTATATAAGACCATGATTCCCGTGATCATCGCTACAATAGAAACGACAAAATGAAGAGAACCACTAAGGCTAGAGGTGAGGGTGTTCATGAGGGATGTTTTTTTATTTACTTTTCATAAGAGGTAAGGCTTTAAAATAGGCACGCGTCAAAGACGCGTGCCAGAGGATTCCAATTGCTTTTATTTGAAATAATTGATCAATTATTCCAAAAAAGGATCAATTAAGGAGTACATCTTCTATAACCCGAAATTCAGAAAAGGTATAAAAGAAATCATCATCAGCGAGTCCTTCATCGGGGTTTGGATAAATTACTGAAAAATAGGTAGGGAAGCCAAATTCTGGATCATAAGTTATATAAAATGAATAAGGATTTTCGCTCAATATACTTTCGAAAAGAGCAAAAGCATCCAGAATCGTAAATGGACCATAATATTCACTTTCATTATAAGCTGCTCCATCGACCATTGTTATTTTATTGTCAACGACTACCAAACGTTTCGGAGTTGAGGGGAAAGCCAATTGACCATAATAATTGGTTATTTCATAAATATCGATGGATTTTGATTCCCAAAGTTCTTTGTTTTGGGCTAATTCGGTTAACTGATCAGTTGTTTTTTCAGGTTCAATAACGTCCGCAGTGTTGTCACAGGAAAATAAAAACATTGAAAGTAGGAAAATGGTGAGTCGCATAATTTGAAGGTTTTAGTTAATTGATTTTATATTTCCAAAATCCATGCCATAATTATTTTAATTAGAGCGTTTTAAGTTTAGGAAACCATTCAAGTGGAATGGCTAATCTCCTCCCTTCTTCAAGATAAACCACTATTTTATCTTCGAAATCGGATTGGGTTTAAATTGTGAACAACGGCTCGCGAGATGTGACGTACGAACAATAATGAGTATTCATCATCCTTACATGTTGGCGGTAGTTTTCATTTTTTAAATTTTCCTAAAGCGGCGAAAAAATTTAAAAATAAACCGAATAAATTTATCGTAACACCTATTATACATATAAATAAAGAATGATATAATTCCGGAAATTCTCGATAAGTGATAAAATGCTTTAGGACTCCGCCATAACCAAAAATGATAATTGAAATCAACATTAAAAATCTATACCATCTTATTTTTTTAAAATATCCAATTAGCAGAAAAATGCCATAAATTAACATGGCTAAAACGCCTTCTGCTGGAACTGTTGGAGTTAATGCTTGATGGCCATTATTAATCATTACCTGACTAATAACATTAAAAAGTATGCCTACAATACAATAAATAAACTGCCATTTCAATAAGGAATTTAAACGCATTATCTATTTTAATTTAAACATCCTTTTAATAATTTCCCCTTTAATTTTCTGTATTGGTTTTGCTTGGGTAAATGTCATACTTTTCAAATCATCTGGACAATTGGTAAGAATTTCATATCCACCTTTGGTCACTCTTACTGTATCAGAATGTCTAAAGCCTCCGATACCTTCTATGTAAATTCCTGGTTCTATACTTACAACCATGTTCTCTTGTAAAATCGTTTTATCTCCTTCTGCAACATAAGGGCCTTCATGATTTCCCAATCCAATTCCATGTCCACTTCTATGTACAAAATTTGCCTTCAACCCTTCCTTTTCAAAAAATGTTTTTGCAGCTAAATCCACGTCTTCTCCCGAAACTCCTGCTTTCAACGTTTTATAACATCTCCTTCTGGCTTCCATCATCAACTCATACATTTCAGTCTGTTCCTTATTGGGTTTTGTTGTAAAAAAAGTACGCTCTAATTCGGCAGCATATCCATTTACTCTTAAAAATGATAGACTGATGTGAGAGCCTTCAATTAAAACATCACCCACCGTTGGAATCCCGTGGGGCTGATGAGAAATTCTACTTGGCCAAGCAGCGATTAAAACGTTAGTTGCTAAGTAATCGAAATCGGTTTCTTTAATTAACCGTTGTTGCATTTTACTCCCTAAAGAAAAAACTTCCAATTCAGTCATACCGTAATACACCATACCATTTAATTTAGCAATGATATCATCACAATAGCGGGCTGCCCTTTTAA
>CBFHVC010000064.1:0-2966 GCA_965659515.1 Candidatus Arcticimaribacter sp.
CTTTTTTTTGGGTCCAAAAAAACCAGCCATAAGCGCTCATAACAAAATAATAGGCATTGATTAGCATATCCCCCAGCAAAAGCCACTTCCACAACAAATAGACAAAAATGGCAGTAGAAATCATCCCAGTAGGATAGACCGCTATTTTATTTTGCTTGGCATACCAAACACTGGCTAAACCTAAAAGAACAGCGACAATTTCAAGCGTGATATCCTGCGGACTATACAGGGCATATTGCCCAAAGAAGAAATCAACTAAAGGGCTGGTAATCGCTGCGGTCACTTTTTACAATTTTTAAATGAATCATTCCCGCAGAAATAGCATCAAAAGAGTCGGCAATGGCTTTAGTCAAAAAAAGCATCAAAGGTTGATAATCTCCATAAATATGGGTGCTTAAGGAATTTTCTTGCACCGCAAAAGGGGCTGCGCGAAGCACCCTAATAAAGGCCTTGATGTGATCTTCATAATCCTTTTGTAAAGGGGCTAGGGTAATCTCAATCGATACTTTCATATTGAATGCTGTGTGCAAGGGTTAATTCGTGTTGATCAAAAGTACTGAATTGTAATTGAATGCTATAATACCCCTGTTTCAAATGTACTTTTGCTGAACCTGTTGTGTCTTTTAAAGTGAAGGGAGTAATTTCTATTTGCTTTGCCAAAGATAGCCCAGGTAACATAAGGGCTTTATAAATCGCTTCTTTTGCGGTCCATAAGCGGGTTAAACCAGTAATTTCTTCCAAAGAGGTTAAAAAAGCAACTTCGTTTTTATGGACAAATTTTGAAGCAATTCGTGAAATTTTTGGCCGATAGGCCTCCAGATCAATGCCCACATTATCCTGGGCGAAAACCGCTGCCGCATGCGTATTGGTATGCGATAAGGAGCAATAGCCCTTTGGCAACTGGGGCGCCCCTATCTCATTAACCGATAACTCCTCTAAAGAAATCCCTAAACTTACCAAAGCAGAGCGAACCGCTAAATAGCCTTGCCTCCCATTAACGGTCTTCCTTTCTGTTAAGGCTTGATGTTGTTTCGGGGTTAAAAGCAGCTCTTTCTTTAGGCTTTCTTCTGATTCCTCAATCTTCCAAACTGCTAAGCTGCAATTATTAACTTCATTAAAATGATGGACCAATGGCATAGGGATTTGATAAGAAAGATTGTACTTTTGTCGCGTAAAGTTAACAAACCCATTATGAAAGAGAAAACAAACGTTCTTCCTTACAAAGTAAAAGACATCAGTCTAGCCGACTGGGGTCGTAAAGAAATCGAATTAGCTGAAGCAGAAATGCCCGGTTTAATGGCCCTTCGCGAAGAGTATGCTGAAGAGCAACCCCTTGCTGGAGCGCGTATTGCAGGCTGTTTACACATGACCATACAAACTGCAGTTCTTATTGAAACTTTGGTCGCTTTAGGTGCTGACGTTACTTGGAGTTCGTGCAATATTTTTTCTACCCAAGATCATGCCGCTGCGGCAATAGCTGCTGCTGGAATTCCCGTTTATGCATGGAAAGGGATGAATGATGAAGAGTTTGATTGGTGTATTGAACAAACCCTCTTTTTTGGTGAAGATCGCCAACCCCTAAATATGATCCTTGATGATGGAGGAGATTTAACCAATATGGTTTTAGATCAATTCCCAGAATTGGTTGAAAACATCAATGGTTTGTCTGAAGAGACAACTACTGGAGTACACCGTTTATACGAGCGTGTACAAAACGGAACGCTACCCATGCCGGCGATTAATGTAAATGACTCGGTAACCAAATCTAAATTTGACAATAAATACGGCTGTAAAGAAAGTGCAGTAGATGCAGTGCGTCGTGCGACAGATGTAATGCTAGCAGGAAAGCGTGTTTTGGTTGCTGGATATGGTGACGTAGGAAAAGGAACCGCAGCTTCTTTCAAAGGAGCTGGCGCCATTGTTACTGTTACGGAAATAGATCCAATCTGTGCCCTTCAAGCAGCAATGGATGGATATGAAGTGAAAAAAATCAATTCTGTCGTTGACAATATGGACATTGTGATAACCGCAACAGGAAATAAAAACATCCTAACAGGAGAACACTTTTTACAAATGAAAGACAAAGCGATCGTTTGTAACATTGGACACTTTGACAATGAGATCGACATGGCTTGGTTAAACGATACCTATGGTAATACAAAAGTAGAGATCAAGCCTCAAGTAGATAAATACACCTTAGAAGACGAGAAAGAATTGATCGTTCTTGCAGAAGGTCGTTTGGTGAACTTAGGATGTGCTACTGGACACCCTAGTTTTGTTATGAGTAACTCCTTTACCAATCAAACCTTGGCACAAATTGAATTGTGGAACACGCCTGAAAAATACGAAAACAAGGTCTATATGCTCCCAAAACATTTAGATGAAAAAGTAGCTGCATTACACTTGAAACATTTAGGCGTTGAATTAGAAGAACTGTCTAAAGATCAAGCAGACTATATCGGAGTAACCGTTGAAGGGCCGTTTAAGCCAGAATACTACAGATACTAGTACGCTTAATAATTTGAGAAATAAAAGCCGAGCAATAGCTCGGCTTTTTTATTTAACTATATTGATGAAAAAAATATGCGGTATTTTACTTTTCTACTTATCAGCTTTTGCTTAAGTGGGCCATTACAGGCACAAAATAACTTTGATGCAACCCAATTAACCACTTTTGAAAACTATTTAAAAGCAGAAATTAAAGCAGGACAAATTGCAGGGGCAGAAGTACTAATTTATCACAAGCAAAAGACGGTATGGCATAAAGCCTTGGGCTATAATAATATTCAAACAAAAAGCCCGCTTGAAAAAAATAGCCTTTATTTTATTCAATCAATGACCAAACCCATCATGAGTGTTGCCATTATGCAATTGATTGAAAAAGGGCTTTTGTCGCTAGATGATCCGGCAGAAGAGTATCTCCCAGAACTGGCAAAGCTTAGGGTAATCGAAGATGTCTCAACTGG
>CBFHVC010000065.1:0-2799 GCA_965659515.1 Candidatus Arcticimaribacter sp.
TCCCAGAAACACTTGTCGTCAGTTCGCTTAGGTTTACGCTGGTGGCGGTTACATTTGCTGTTCCTCCAAATTGCGTAAGCTTGGTATAATTTACTGTTCCAGCACTAATTGTAGTTGTTCCGCCGGCAGTGGTCACTGCATTTAGGTTAACAGTAGCTGTATTTGCTGCGGTAATATTGGTATAACTGGTAATTCCACTTGTGGCGATGTTAATCGTTGCTGCCTTTGGTGCATTTACCCTTAACCTTTGTATCCCACTTGTATGGCCAAGTTCAACCGAAGTAGCATTGGGTGCAGTTATGTTTTCTACTGCAGCGGTCCCAACATTGGCTAGCGTTGCCGCAGGAAGCCATAGTTCTCTAGTACTAGAGCCGACTGTATTAACACTTCCTTCAATACTTACGCCTGTTAAATCAACTGAAGTAACTCCTCTATTGATTGTAAGACTCCCTTGAATTGAGGTTACGTTCGGCACAGCAGCTTTGTTTATGGTTCCATCATAGAGGAATGATGCATCTCCTGCAATCCCCTGTAAATTAGGTAGCGCAACGGCGTTATTTCTTACCGTAAAATCCGCATCGATAAAGGTTAAATTGGGAAATTCAATCGTTACAGTGGGTTGATCACTGCGTACATCCACTGCTCTTAGAACGGTGGCGAGTTTAGCAGTTACTGCATTTACACGGGCTAATTCTGCTGGTGTAAAGGTGTTTACGCCTATATTAATGGTAAGTGTACCATCTAATAGGACATTAGGGTCATTAGCCCCTGTTTTAATGAACCGCTCAGCATTGGTTAATGTAGGAACATTGTTAATATTGATGTTGCTTCTAACTACGGCACTGTTCGCTAATATTGCATCAATATCCGTTTGAACATCTGCCAAAGTTGCAGAGATAGTTGCCAAATCTCCTGCGGTAGCTACAGTATCCAACTGCGTTGTAATGGATGCCAATTGTGATTGAACAGCGGTAAGCCCTGTTTCTAATGCATTGGTATCGCCTCCTAGCGTTTCTAGGGCAGTCATAATTCCATTGACTGTTGTGGTTAGGGATTCAACTTGACTTGAAACACAAGTCAATCAAAGGTTATGAAACATTGTTAATAAAAGTATCGCTTACTTTTTGTCAAAAAAATGTTTTATAATGTATATTTGTTAAATATTACCGTTAATGCTTTGTTTAAAAGTCTTAAAAATCTTTAACCCTCGTTCTGCGAGGGTTTTTTTATTTTAAAATAAAGTTTGCCTTTTAACAGTTTTTTTTTGGGAATACTATTTGATGTTTGCTAAGAATACTTATATTTGCAAACAAATGTTAATCTAAATTTTAAAAAGCATTATTAATTTTAATTTAATTTTATCAAAAATGAAAAAAGGTTTATTAAGTCTTTTGGCGCTTGCACTAACGGTCGTTGGGTGTCAAAATTATGATGATCAATTCGCAGAATTGATCGAAGATGTAGCTACGCTACAAACAGCAGTAGCTGGTTTGTCTGGTGTTTCTAGTGAAATCGCTGCAATCAAAACAACTGTTGGTGGTCTTGCTACTACAGAAGCACTTAACGCATTAGCTGGTTCTGCCGCTACTGGTGCTGATGTTCAAGAAGTATCTGACGAAATTGCAGCTTTATTGTTGCGTATCGAATCTATCGAAGGTTCTTTAGAAGGTGTAGCTACTGCTGCTGACTTGAACACAATTACAGCAACACTTGCTGAAGTTCAAGATGATCTTGCAGAGTTATTAGCTGCTAACGCGGTTATCAACCAAAACATTACAGTAAACAACGTTGCTACTTTAGAGTATGTTGAGTCATTAATTAGCACTGATGCTGATGATCCTAACGTAATCGTTAACGGATCTATCACTTTCGAAACTGATGAAGATGATTTTGATGCAGCTCAAATGGTACGTGTGAATGCAGTTGCTGCTAAAATCGCAACTTCATTAAAAACAGTAACTTTAACAAACACTTATTCTCCAACAACTTCTGTTGACTTTACAGAGCTTGCTTTTGTTGATAGTAATTTAATTGTTGATGGTGCTACTAACATTGCCAATGGCGATACTTCTGATGATAAATTAAGAACTGTTTCTAAGGACTTAACAATTACCTCAGTTACTGGTGCTCTTGATTTAGGTTTACTAACTAGCGCTCGTGAAGTAGAAATTCCACTAGATATTACTTCTTTGGATTTAGGTATCGCTACTATATCAGCTATTTCTACTACTGGTTCTGCCTCTGGTGAATTAGTTTTAACTAAAGCTACTAGGATTAATGCAGGAAAAGCAAAAGTAAAAACTGTTGAAGCTCCTAAAGCGACTGATGTTGATCTTGCATTAATGTCTGCAAGTGTTATCGATATTGATACACCTTTAGCAGCTACACTTGATATTGCTGGAACAACTGCTGCAAGTGCTGAGATCACTATTACTGGTACAGATACTACAATCGCTCACTTAGATTCAATTACCACTGTTGGTACAATTACTGCTAAAGGAGATTTAGCTCAATTACACATTGCTAAACTTGCTACTGCAAGTGAAGTTAATGTTGCTGCTGTTGTTATTGCAATTGATAAATTAAAAAGTGTTGCAAACAATATTACTGCAAACAAAACGACTAACTTCAACGCTCCTGCATTGGATGTTTCTGGTGTTGTTTCTATTACTGCTGCAACTGCTGCAACTGTAAAAGATGTTAGTGCAGATTCTGTTTTTGGTGCTCCAAAAGTTAAAGATTTAACAATCACTGATTTAGCTGATAAAAATAATTTCCAAACTGCCGGTTCTGGATTTG
>CBFHVC010000066.1:0-1249 GCA_965659515.1 Candidatus Arcticimaribacter sp.
CATAAGCAGGCGCAAACATAATGGCTTGTGCAAAGATAATTGGCATAACCCCAGAAGCATTTAACTTTAATGGGATGTATTGGCGTGAACCAAACATGCTGCTTTCATTTGCACCAGCTTGTGTTCTTCTCGCGTATTGAACAGGTATTTGGCGTACTGCCATAACCAAAAGGATGGAGAGAACAATTATGATGATCCAAAGAATTAATTCAATTAAGATTAGAATCAGTCCACCGTTATTTTCAGATACACGCGAAACAACTTCTTGTACAAAAGATAAAGGAAGGGTAGCAATAATTCCCACCATAATCAATAAAGAAATACCATTTCCAATTCCTTTGTCTGTGATTTTTTCTCCTAACCACATGGCAAAAATAGTTCCAGTAACTAAGATAATAACTGAAGGAACCATAAAGGATAAACCTTTTCCTAAGACAAAGGCTGTATCTGGCACACCTAAGGCACCAAGTCCATAAAGATAGGCAGGAGCTTGCACCACACAAATCGCGATAGTTAGCCATCGGGTGATTTGATTTAAGGTTTTACGACCACTTTCTCCTTCTTTCTGTAGTTTTTGTAAATAAGGAATTGCAATTCCCATTAACTGTACTACAATCGAAGCAGAAATGTAAGGCATGATTCCCAAAGCAAATACAGACGCATTGGCAAAAGCCCCACCGGTAAACATATTTAATACGCCTAAAAGCCCTCCTCCACCAGTACGGTTTCCGAGTTCAGCTAGTTGTATTGCATCAATTCCGGGTAAGGTAATTTGTGCACCAAAGCGATAAATAAGAAGAATGGTTAACGTCACCCCTATCCGGTTGCGCAACTCTTCTATTTTATAAATATTTACTAGGGTTTCTAAAAATTTCTTCATTGTCAATTATAATTCAATGGCTTCTCCACCAGCAGCTTCAATAGCGGCTTTTGCAGTAGCAGTAAATTTGTGAGCGCTTACCTTAACGGCTGCTTTTAACTCACCACGTCCTAAAATTTTAACCAATTCGTTTTTGCGTGCTAAACGCAATTCAACGATTGTATCAAAACCTAAAGTGTCTTTGATTTTGTTTTCTTCAACTAAAGCTTGTAAGGTATCTAAATTGATGCCTTGATAGTCTTTACGGTTGATGTTTTTAAATCCAAATTTAGGTACACGACGTTGCAAAGGCATTTGCCCTCCTTCAAATCCTAATTTCTTAGAATATCCAGAACGCGACTTTGCTCCTTTGTGTCCACGTGCAGCGGT
>CBFHVC010000066.1:1348-2627 GCA_965659515.1 Candidatus Arcticimaribacter sp.
CATTTGCCCTCCTTCAAATCCTAATTTCTTAGAATATCCAGAACGCGACTTTGCTCCTTTGTGTCCACGTGCAGCGGTACCACCTTTACCAGACCCTTGACCACGGCCAAGACGTTTTGCATTTTTGTGGGTAGACCCTTCTGCTGGTTGTATATTACTTAAGTTCATATTATCAATTTATGCTTCTGTAACAGAAACCAAGTGTTCAACTTTCTTTATCATTCCTAGGATATTAGGAGTAGCCTCATGGGTTACTTCTTTTCCAATTCCTCTTAAACCAAGGGCTTCAAGGGTACGTTTTTGATTTTGTAAACGCTTGATTCCGCTTTTGATTTGTTTTACTTTCACTTTTGCCATGACTCGCTAATTATCCGTTAAATACTTTGTCTAAAGAAATGCCACGCTGACGTGCAATCATTTCAGGACTTCTCAATTTGAGTAAAGCGTCAAAAGTTGCTTTAACCACGTTGTGCGGGTTAGATGAACCTTGTGACTTAGAAAGTACATTTTGTACTCCTACGGCTTCTAGTACGGCACGTACTGCACCCCCTGCAATTACCCCTGTACCGGCAGAAGCTGGCTTTAAGAATACGCGGGCACCACCGTATTTTCCTTTTTGTTCGTGTGGCAATGTTCCATTTTTGATAGGAATACGCACGAGGTTTTTCTTGGCATCTTCAACAGCCTTAGAAATCGCTTCTGCAACTTCTTTCGACTTTCCAAGACCTTGACCTACAACGCCGTTCTCGTCTCCAACAACTACGATAGCAGAAAAGCCAAATGCACGTCCACCTTTGGTTACTTTAGTAACACGTTGCACTCCTACTAAGCGATCTTTTAATTCGAGACCTCCTGGTTTTACCAACTCAATGTTTTTATAATCTTGATACATAATCGCTTATTAAAATTTTAAACCACCTTCGCGAGCACCATCAGCTAGTGATTTTACTCTTCCGTGATACAAATAGCCACCGCGGTCAAATCTTACGACAGAAATTCCAGCAGCAGCTGCTTTTTCTGCCACGCTTTTTCCAACAGCTGTAGCGGTTAATTGTTTGTTCTCTTGCGCGTCTACACCTTTGTCTCTTGAGGAAGCAGCAACCAGGGTTTTCCCAGTTGTGTCATCAATGATTTGAGCGTAGATCTCTTTGTTGCTTCTAAAGACAGATAAACGTGGTGCACTTGCAGTTCCCGATACGGTTTTGCGAATACGGCGACGGATTCTTAGTCTTCTTTCTTCTTTACTTAATCCCATATTTAAACTACTTATGCAGATTTA
>CBFHVC010000067.1:0-1712 GCA_965659515.1 Candidatus Arcticimaribacter sp.
GTCGGGGTGGCAGGATTCGAACCTGCGACCTCCTGCTCCCAAAGCAGGCGCGATGACCGGGCTACGCTACACCCCGAAAAATGGTAGGCAAATATACTATTAAATCTTTGAGTGAAGCAGGTTTTTTTAAAAGAGTTCTATGTCCTTCTTTTTTACGCTTTTAATTTTGTTTTTTGTTGATTTCCAGGCCGTCACCACCGATGTTTACTTCTATCAAAGTGTCTTCATCTGAAAGATTGATTTCTAGGTGATCATTATTCAGATGCATTTCACCTTTTGTATCCTTGCAATCCTGACAAATTAATTCCCCTGCCTTCATTTGCCAAAGGTGTCCTGCAATTCTTTTGCGATAATAGTCTTGATCGTTTTTGATTTTATGGGATAAATATGGGCCCAAATCATTGTCGATATACACATATTTACCCTCTGGAAGACTGAGGTTGAGTTTTACCCCTTCTGGGCTATTTTTGTGCTTTAGTGGTGATAGCCAGAAATTGTCAACCATAAGTTGGTTGTCGTAATAATCTACCGAATAGTCAATTGCTTCTGTGTTCTTGCTTGCTTTGGATTGACTCCATCCTTTGGCATTTTTTTCGATGCTTATTTCTAGACGATTGTTTTTGTTTTCCGTGAGTAAAAGGCGAACGTTGTTGTCTAGTCTAAATTGTTTTCCATCTTCGTCTTCTACTAAAGTAAAACGATCAAACACAGTAAGGGTTTCATTGTATTTATGATGATCATTTAAATAGATTTTAAGGGTGTCAGTGGTGGCCTGTTCCCAGGACATTTTTTGGGTACTTTTCGCGTTAATCGCAAAAGATTTTGATTCAACAATACCAAAAACCAATAGGGTGATTAAGGCCAAAACCCAGAGCCCTAGGAGGACTAGTTTTGTTGTGCGTCCCATAATTGTTCTATTTTGGGCCAATAGCTGTAAACCAAGGCTGAAAAGAAAAAGAAAAGGGATTCCAATAATAAGGAGCCCAAAAAAGCCAAAAATATAGACGGGAACATCTAAAGAAAGCCCCAATTGCATAATCTCTTGCGGTAGTAAAGCCGAAAAAACACTTCCTATGACACTCCCAAAAAAGAGGCCCAACAAGGCTATGCTCGATAGGAAGAGGAGAAACATACCCAGAAGTAAGGTGAACAGTCTAACAACGCCTTTAATAAGTTGTAGTGCTAAATCTGAAAAATCTTTGGATTTTTTTTTTAATTGATCGCCAACATTTTTGTAGTCAACTTCTCTTACTTTTTCGCTTACTTGATCAATTTCATCTTGGATCTTTTTTTTAATGGTGGAAACATTTACAGGCTCTCCTTTCATGATGAGTTTCTCAGCGGTGGTTTTTGCTTCTGGAATAAGCATCCACAACAAAATATAAACCAGTACAACCCCTCCGGCAGAGGAAAAGAAAAGAATAACCATAATAAGTCTTACCCAAACACTATCAATGCCCAAATAATGGCTTAAGCCTCCGGCGACTCCTCCCAAAAAGCGATCATCAGGGTCTCTGAATAATTTTTTGGGTCCATTATAAGCAGTAGTATTTTGATGGTTTTCTTCTTCTCCTGCAAGATCTTCCGGAGATCCTAGGGTTTCAATGACCTGTTCTACCTCTTTTACAGAAATGACGTAAAGCGGGTCTTTTTTTAATTGTGTAAAGAGTTCTGCGATACGGGCTTCTATGTCTTCTAGGATGTCTTTTGCT
>CBFHVC010000067.1:1721-2560 GCA_965659515.1 Candidatus Arcticimaribacter sp.
ACGTAAAGCGGGTCTTTTTTTAATTGTGTAAAGAGTTCTGCGATACGGGCTTCTATGTCTTCTAGGATGTCTTTTGCCCCTTCTGTGTTTTTAAATAGGCGTTCAAGTTTTTCCAAGTAATTTCTGAGTAGGGCATAAGCGTTTTCGTCTAGTGAAAACATGGTTTGGGCCAGGTGTATATTGGTTGTTTTATTCATGACTTTACTTTTTGATTAGGGTGTTAACAGCGTTTGATAAATCGCTCCATGAAGTATTTAATTCTTTTAAGAAAGCTTTGCCTTCTTTGGTGATTGTGAAATATTTCCTAGGGGGACCAGCATTGGATTCCTCCCAACGATATTCTAGTAATTGTGCATTCTTAAGGCGGGTTAGAAGCGGATACAGGGTGCCTTCTACGACCAAGAGTTTTGATTCTTTTAAGCGTTCCAGTATCTCAGAAGAATATTTGGGCTTTTTATCAATTGTTGATAAAATGCACAGCTCTAAAATCCCCTTTCGCATTTGCGCTTTTGTATTCTCTATGTTCATGAAGCTCACAATTATTTATGGTACTTTCTATTGCAAAGATAAGTATAAAAAAAGGTAGTATGCAATACATAGTATCTATTTTAACATTTCTGCAACAAGTTTGCATTGTAATTAAGGATAAGTTTGTTTCAAACCAAATGCTTATGAACCAACTCGAATTCTATCAAACAATCCTACAAAAAGTGAGTTTTGACAAGGCGTTATTCCGGAAAGAATACATTAAAGCCCTCAGTGATTTATCGACTTCAGATAAAGCCAAGTTAATGGCGTGGTGTAATCAACGGTTCTCATCCGCTGTTTTAACCCATAAG
>CBFHVC010000068.1:0-2129 GCA_965659515.1 Candidatus Arcticimaribacter sp.
GGAAAGTGGAGTAGATACGCTAACCTTCAATGTAATTTCAGGTGCTAGTTCCTCTAGCTATACCTCAGAAAATTTATCACAGTCTACCTTCTTTAAAAGAATCACCACAAGTACACTAAATGGTGTTGTTTGTGAGGAAAACAGTAATATCATTGAAATAACCGTAGCTCCAGAATTAAGTGCCGGCAGTATCACCGCTTCCCAATCCATTGGCGCAGGGGACACTCCTGCAGCCCTAAATGGAACAGCCGTTGCATCAGCGGTCTACCAATGGCAGTCGGGGACAGACAGTGTAACCTTTACTGATATCGCGGGAGCAACGCAACAGAATTATGCGCCTCCTGCCTTAAATTCAACCACCTTCTTTAGAAGAAAAGTAAATAATACCGCTGGATGTGAAGCTTTTTCTAATGTGATTGAAATCACCATCGATAGCACACCCCCCTCTATCCTTGCCATAGCAATAACCGATAACACAACAGTCACCATAGAATTTAATGAACCTGTCTTCGCAGATGCTAGTCAGTCGACCATAACCATAGCCAAATTTAGATATAGCACTCAGACAGGTTCTATTTCGCTTAACAGCACCTCTCCCAGTAGCCTTTCTTTTGATCAAGGAAACAAAATCTATTTAGGCGTTGATATTGCAGGCAGTACAAATAGTACCCAAACCTTGGTCATCAACATCCTTGGCTTATTATACGATGCTGCTGGAAATGCCCTCCCATTGAGTGAAATTATCCAAACAGTTGCCTTTGAGTTAGATGACGATAGTGATGGAATACTCAACACTTACGACCAATGTCCAAATACACCCTTTGGGGAACAGGCCAACACAAGCGGCTGTGGGTTTAGTCAGCTAGATGACGACAATGACGGGGTGAACAACGGCTTAGATGAATGTCCCGACACCCCAGAAGGAGCTGAAATAGACGAAAATGGCTGTGCTCTTTTTCAAATTGATCAAGATCTTGATGGTGTTATTAATGAATTAGACCAATGTCCAGATACGCCTGCTGGCGAAGCAGTGAACGAAGCTGGTTGTGGGCCTTCTCAAATCGATACCGATGGAGATGGCATAGCCGATTTTGAAGACAACTGTCCTGAAATCGCTAATCCAGAACAAGAAGACAATGATGGTGATGGAATTGGCAACGTATGTGATCCAGACCCCGCCATTGCGGTAATTATTTTTGAGTTAGGAGAGACTGCCGAAATTGGCACCTATGTGGGTGAAATCAATGCCATTGACAAAGCAGGTTTTCCTGTTGAGGTAAGCATGGAATCGCCTGCAGAACTTTTTAAGTTGGAAAACACTTCTATCTTCCTCAATGGAGAACTTGACTATGAAACTGCTGTAGAACACGAAATTCAGGTCTTTGCCGTAAGTGAACGCGGGTCGTCTAATACCTTTATCACCATTCCAGTTAGTGATGTGCCCAATGCCTCTTATACCGGTAACTTCTATATTACCGTATTTGATGTGCAAAACGAGTTGGTGGGATCTAAAGTAGATTATACCCGTTACTTTAATGAGAACACCAGAGGGGTAGGGAAATGGAAAATCAAAAAGAAAATCACCGGTGGAAACGATGCCGGTTTATTTAGAATTGAAGAAATTTCCGTTGGAGCAGATAAAATCGATGATGAGAATACGGGTATCCTTGCCTTTATCAACCCTCCAGACTTTGAAAATCCCATGGATCATAACCGAGACAACATCTATGAAGTAGAGGTCACTTATGTCAATACTGAAGATGGAGAACCCGAAGTGCCCATCCCAACAACACAATTTAACCTTGCCGTGCCAGAGAATGCTGCAGATGCTATTGAATTACAGTCCTATCCTGCTCTTCCAACCGATGATACCGATGGCGACGGCGTGGCCGATGTTCTAGACAACAGCCCAGTAAACTTTAACCCCGATCAAGCCGATGCGGATGGAGATGGAATTGGGGATGCATCAGACGATGCAGATCAAGATGGGGTTTGGGATCCTTATGATACATGTAATGATACCCCCCTTGGGGAACGCGTGGACTTAAATGGTTGCGTTCAGTTCTATTTGCCACCTACGAACTTTAGTATCTCTAAAACGGAGAAGTGTCGTGACACCAACATCATTA
>CBFHVC010000069.1:0-1676 GCA_965659515.1 Candidatus Arcticimaribacter sp.
TGATCATTTGGTTGACCTCATTAATATCGCGACCTGCACCCTTGGCAATGCGCTTTTTACGGCTCATGTTGAGTAAATCAGGTTGAGCGCGCTCTTTAGGTGTCATTGAGCCAATAATGGCCTCTATATACTTAAACGCATCATCATCAATGTCGACGTCTTTTAAGGCTTTACCCATCCCGGGGATCATGCCCATCAAGTCTTTCATATTCCCCATCTTTTTGACCTGTTGAATCTGAGAAAGGAAATCATCAAAGCCAAACTGATTTTTGGCAATCTTCTTATTAATTTTTCGGGCTTCTTCTTCGTCAAACTGCTGTTGCGCACGCTCGACTAAAGAAACCACGTCTCCCATCCCTAGGATACGGTCAGCCATACGTTCTGGATAGAAAACATCGAGGGCCTCCATTTTCTCTCCTGTTCCAATAAATTTAATGGGCTTGTTAACCACTGTTTTAATGGATAAAGCGGCTCCCCCACGGGTATCTCCATCCAACTTGGTGAGCACTACTCCGTCAAAATTCAAGAGATCGTGAAAAGCTTTGGCGGTATTTACAGCATCTTGCCCGGTCATTGCATCGACCACAAAAAGGGTTTCGTCTGGCGTAATGGCTTTGTGTATTTCTGAAATTTCTTTCATCAACACTTCATCTACTGCTAAACGACCAGCGGTATCGACGATAACCAAGTCGCAATTTTGCTTTTTGGCCTCAGCGATTCCAGCCAGCGCAATCTTAACAGGATTCTTTTCTGTTCTATCTTCATAAATGGGAACACCCACTTGTTCTGCAACAATGCCCAACTGATCGATGGCTGCTGGACGATAAACGTCACAGGCAACCAATAAAGGTTTTCTGTTTTTTTTGTTTTTTAAATGTAGGGCAAGTTTTCCCGTCAAAGTGGTTTTACCAGATCCCTGTAAACCTGACATTAAAATAACGGAGGGTTTAGAAGACAGGTTGACTCCTACGGCTTCGCTTCCCATTAATTGGGTCAATTCGTCTTTCACGATTTTGACCATTAACTGTCCGGGGTTTAAAGCTGTTAATACATCTTGTCCTAGTGCTTTTTCTTTGACCTTATTGGTAAATTCTTTGGCGATTTTAAAGTTCACATCGGCATCAAGTAACGCACGACGCACCTCTTTTAGGGTTTCGGCTACATTGATTTCTGTAATCTTACCGTGTCCTTTTAGAACCTGAAAGGCTTTATCTAATTTACCACTTAAATTATCAAACATAGAATTGTATTAAACCACAAAGGTACTTTATTTTAAGGGAATATTTGAGGCGTTTTGCGACGGGGGACTGGGTTTTTCTTCACTTAATTTTAACCAACCCATCACCACAGTATGGGGAAAGGTTATCGCTGCTAAAAAGGAAAAAAACAAGGGTAGAAATGCCACAGATTGTACCTCAAAAAAGAAATATACCCCAGCGAGACCCACTAAAGATATTATCCAATAGGGCGCGGAAGACTTCAGGTATTTCCATTCTCTTTTGGAATCGTTTGGGTGCAGAAAAGCCAATTGATCTTGCATGGATGGAATACTGTGCCAAACCACAAAATAAAGTCCAAAGCCTAGTACAAGAGATACCTTAGAAAAGAAAAAACCTAAAAACGCCAAAAGGACTATTTCAAAAAACAACCAGCCTCTTAAGTTGGGAGAAAATAAG
>CBFHVC010000070.1:0-1660 GCA_965659515.1 Candidatus Arcticimaribacter sp.
CTTTGATCGATGATAATGACTTGTTCTGGCAGGCGGGTTTGCGCAAGAATAGCCTCAAAAACAGTAGCCAGTTCTGTAGGCCTGTTTTTCGTGGGTATTACAAAGGAGAAAGTCATCTTCATCTAGAGAACAAATATAACGGGTTTCTCAAAGCAATCGTGCTTCTATACGGATATTCTATCGGTAATAATCCTGCATAGATTGGTGAAAATTAAGTTATATTTGTTTTAGACATTTAGCTTCAATGGACTTAAACAACAACATTACGCTTTTAGACTGTTCTCTTCGCGATGGAGGGTATTATAACAATTGGGATTTCGAAGAAAATTTTGCCTCCCTTTACCGAGAAAAAATCAAATCCCTTCCCATCGATTATATAGAAATAGGGTACCGCAATTTGATCCAAAAAGAATATCGCGGGAAATACTTCTATTGTCCATTGCCTATTTTAGATCAATGGGCAGAATTTAGCGATCAACTTGTCTTAATGCTAGATGAAATCAACACCCCTATTGAAGAAGTTGAGGCTATGATTGCCCCTTGTATTGGAAAGGCCAAAATGTTTCGAATTGCGACCAAGCCGGATCGCATATCCCAAGGAATTGCCCTTGCAAAGAAAATCAAACAAGCAGGTTTTGAAGTTGGTTTAAATGTCATGTATCTCTCTGAATGGGATCAATATGATGCCTTTTTTGACAAATTCAAAGGCATTGAAGAACACATTGATTATCTGTATATGGCGGACTCATTTGGGGCTGTTTTACCAGATTATATTGTGAAAACTGTTCAGAAAATCAAAGCGATTACGCCAGTCAAATTAGGCTATCACGGGCATAATAATCTGGAAATGGGACTGATTAATGCCCTTAAAGCCATCGAACACGGGGTTGAAATAATTGACGCCTCCATTACCGGAATGGGAAGAGGTGCAGGAAATCTAAAAACAGAATTGCTTCTTACTTATCTAGCTGCAGAAAAATTAAAAGAGGTAAATTTTGAGCATCTAGATGCCTTAGTAAATCAATTTGAAGCACTACAAGCCACTTACCAATGGGGAAACAACCTAGCCTATATGGTCTCTGGCGCAAATTCTATTCCGCAGAAAGAAGTGATGAATTTGATTACAAGGCGCTATTACAGCATCGATAATGCCATAAAATACCTTGGGTTTAAATCAGAAAATGAAGCAGCTAAAAACAGCTACCCTAAATTAAGCGCTCCCAAAGCCACAACAAAAGTATTGGTTATAGGGGGTGGCCCTTCTACCCTTAAGCATTTAGATGCCATAAAATCATTTATTGCGCAAAACAACGATATTACCCTTTTGTTTTCAAGTGCTCGACATATCGCTTCTTTTACAGAATTTAAGGATACTTATACCATTTTAGTAGGTGCAGAAGGAAAACGCTTAGAAGAAAACATACGCAAAGGAAGTTTTAATAACCATTGTATACTCCCTCCTCCACCGCATAAAATAACCCCCTATGTCCCAGAAGAATTAATCGGGAATTGTGTAGAATTAACTGATACGATTTTTTCAAAAGAAAACTGTGATGCACACCTAGCCGTCACCCTTCAAGCAGCAATAGAATTAGGAGGAAAAGAGATTTTCCTAATCGGTTTTGACGGTTACACTGCAACCGAATTAAATGAAAGAGAA
>CBFHVC010000071.1:0-1616 GCA_965659515.1 Candidatus Arcticimaribacter sp.
GGTCTAAACTTTCCCGTAGCGCGTCCATTAATGCAATCTTCTCTTGCGCTATTTGCCGGTCTTGTCTTAGGACTTTATTTAGATATAACGCAAGGAGGAAAAGATGCTTCAGTCGTTAAGGTTCGTCTTCACAGAGCTACATTGGCGCTGGCTCTTCTTTTATTAATACCTGGAATTTCTGTCCATGTTATTTCGTTTAACTCCTTAAAAAAGCAGGGACAGTTGTTATATGAATTCAACAACGGACAGTTTAACATGACCCGCGCACAATTAGATGCTGTTTCCCATGATTTCCCAAATCTAACAGAAACTGCCATGCCCATCAAATCCATGAAGGCCCGCTATTATTATCTTCAAGGAGATAAAGACGAGGCCCACAGAATGGCTGCTGAAGGAGCTAAAGACAATCCACAAATTTTCTTTTCTGAAAATTTGAAAGCCCAGTTCTTCCTGCAAGAAGGGAATATTGATAGCGCGTATGTCTATGCCAAAAAGGCTTTTGATGGTCTACCCAATAATATGCCGCATTATGATGTGTATTTAAAAACCCTGGTGGCCAAAAGAGATTCAGCTGGTATCGATGCAGCTTTTGATACAGTACTTCCTATGGCAGAAGATACTAAAACCATATGGACACTCTATGTTAGATCATTGGCGCAAACAAGAAGTCTAGGCGATCCCTTTGCCATGGATAAAGCCGCTACTGCATATCAATTGTTTCCAGAGGACGAAACCATCTTTTCTTTGTATCGCATGTTGACCTATGGCCAGCAGCGTTTGTTGGAAGCCGAACAATTGTTTCCTCAAGCAACAGAAGCTTACAATAACAAAGATTTTTTAACTGCAGCACAGTTATTCCAGCAAGCTTTTGACAAAGACCCACTGCAACACACCTATTCCTTAAACACAGGTTTGGCTTTTTATGAAGCCAAAGAATATGACAGTGCGATACAATATTTGGATTTGGCCATGACGTCTAAGAAACAGCTTACGGTTGAGCGGGCGTTGCGTTATAAAGCCCTGTCGCTATATGCCAGTGGAAGAGCACCAGAAGCTTGTGCAGTATTTTTGCGCTTAAAAAACAAATATCCCAAGCGCATGTATCAGCAAGAATTTCAAAAGTACTGTTTAGGTCAAAACTAACCCCTTAGTATGAAGGTGCAAAATATCTGTTGTATTGGTGCAGGCTATGTGGGTGGACCAACTATGGCAGTGATTGCACAACAGTGCCCTAATATCAAGGTCTATGTGGTGGATCAAAACCCCGACCGGATTGCTGCTTGGAATCATAGCGACTTAAATCAACTGCCGGTTTATGAACCTGGTTTAAAAGAAATAATAGCGGAAGTAAGGAATAAGAACTTGTTCTTCTCTACCGATATTGATCGTGGGATAAAAGACGCCGAAATGATTTTTATGGCTGTTAACACTCCAACCAAGACCGAAGGAGAAGGGAAAGGGATGGCTGCAGACTTAACCCATGTGGAAAATTGTGCGAAAAGAATTGCAGCGGTAGCGACTTCAGACAAGATTGTGATTGAAAAATCAACCCTCCCAGTTAGAACAGCGGAAAAAATAAAAGAAGTCTTATCGAAAAACACCAAAGGGGTTCACTT
>CBFHVC010000072.1:0-1519 GCA_965659515.1 Candidatus Arcticimaribacter sp.
GCAGCTGCAGAATTTTATAAAGACGGTGTTTATGATTACACTTTATTTGAAGGGGAGTCTGGCGTAAAACGTTCTTCTGAAGAACAAGCGCAATACCTTGCAGAACTTTCTGCCAAATATCCAATCATTTCTATTGAAGATGGTATGGATGAAAATGATTGGGACGGTTGGAAATCTTTAACGGATAAAGTTGGCGATAAAGTACAATTGGTAGGAGACGATTTATTTGTAACCAACGTAGAACGCCTTTCTCGCGGAATTAACGAGTCAATCGCGAACTCTATTTTGATTAAAGTAAACCAGATTGGTAGCTTAACAGAAACAATTGCCGCAGTAAACATGGCACACAATGCCGGGTATACTGCAGTTATGTCGCACCGTTCTGGAGAGACAGAAGACAATACCATCGCAGATCTTGCTGTAGCATTAAACACAGGTCAAATCAAGACCGGTTCTGCTTCAAGAAGTGATCGTATGGCAAAATACAATCAGTTATTGCGCATAGAGGAAGAATTAGCGGAAACAGCCTATTTTCCCCAACGCAACGCGTTCAAAATCTAAAATAACGGATCGTTATTGAATTGTTAAAGGGGGAGTATTCCCCCTTTTTTCATTTCATAAATTGACCATTTTTCAGTACTTTTGCACAACTAAAGAATTAAACGCTATGGAGAAAAAAGTACAGCTTATATACGACAACAAAACCTATGAATTTCCTTTAGTTGAAGGAACGGAGAAGGAAACAGGGATTGATATTAAGACCTTACGCGCTCAAACGGGCTTAGTAACTTTAGATCCTGGGTTTAAAAATTCGGGTTCTTGTGAGAGTGAAGTTACCTTCCTAGACGGAGAAAAAGGGGAACTTAAATACCGTGGATATAGTATTGAAGACCTAGCCGATGGAGCAGATTTCTTAGAAGTAGCATATTTGTTGATCTTTGGTGAGTTACCAACCGAAGCGCAACTTACAAAATTCCAAAACGATATTCACAAAGAGTCTTTGGTAGACGAGGATCTAAAACTTATCCTAAAAAGTTTTCCACGTAGCGCTCACCCTATGGGAGCACTAGCCTCTTTAACTTCGGCATTGACAGCCTTTAATCCAGAATCTGTTGATATCGATTCTGAACAAGACATGTATGAGGCAATTGTTACCATTATGGCCAAGTTTCCTGTCTTATGTGCTTGGACCCATAGAAAAGTAAAAGGATTGCCATTAAACTATAGCAATAGCGACTTAGATTATGTCGATAATATTGCACAAATGATGTTCCGTCGTCCTACAGAAGCTTATGCTTCAAACGATATTGTCAATCGTGCTTTAAATAAATTATTAATCTTACATGCAGATCACGAACAAAACTGTTCTACTTCTACAGTACGTATTGTTGGATCATCTCACGCAGGTTTATTCGCCTCGATCTCTGCAGGGATTTCTGCCCTTTGGGGACCACTACATGGTGGGGCCAATCAAGCTGTATTAGAAATGCTAGAAGCCATTGATAAAGATGGTGGGGAT
>CBFHVC010000073.1:0-1258 GCA_965659515.1 Candidatus Arcticimaribacter sp.
CAAGAATAGATGTTAATAATTCCAACATATCAGAAAGGATAAGCTCTTAGAGTTTATCCTTTTTTTTATGTTTCTTTGTAAAAATTTTCAGCAAGCATATGAAGTATAAAAAACGAGAAGAAGCCATGGTTCTTTTAGCCGATGGTACAGTTTTTTACGGGAAGTCCATAGGGATTCAAGGAAGCTCTTTTGGCGAAATTTGTTTTAATACCGGAATGACTGGTTACCAAGAGATCTTTACAGATCCTTCTTATTTTGGACAAATAATGGTTACCACCAATGCCCATATTGGGAACTATGGAACCGTTGAAGAAGATAATCAATCTGCCTCAATCAAGATTGCAGGTTTGATTTGCAAGAATTTTAGTTTTGATCACACTAGACCAATCGGAACAAAAAACCTTTTTGATTTCTTTCAAGATCAAAATAAAGTGGCCATATCAGATGTAGATACACGTGCACTTGTAAAGTACATTCGGGAGAATGGGGCGCAAAACGCCGTTTTAACAACTGAGGTTGACCGGCTAGAAGAATTAAAAGAAGCTTTAAGCGCTTATCCTTCTATGGAAGGAAGAGAATTGGCGTCAGCTGTTTCTACCAAAGAACCTTATTTCTTTGGTGATGAAAATGCCCCCGTTAAAGTAGCGGTACTAGATTTAGGGGTGAAACAAAGTATCTTAAATAATATCGCTAGTCAAGGCGCTTACCTTAAAGTATTTCCTTATGACACCGATTTTGCCACATTAGCTGCCTGGAATCCAGATGGGTATTTCTTGTCGAATGGTCCTGGTGATCCAGAACCATTACACAGTGCACAAGCTGTCGCAAAAGAAATCATAGCGCAAGACCTACCATTGTTTGGAATCTGTCTAGGGCATCAAGTGATTGCATTGGCGAACGGAGTGTCGACCTATAAGATGTTTAACGGTCATAGAGGGATTAACCACCCTGTTTTAAATCACAGTACTGGAAAAGGAGAAATCACTTCGCAAAACCACGGATTTGCCGTAAATCGCGAAGAAGCAGAGGCACACGCTGACCTAGAAATCTCCCACACCCATTTAAATGACAATACAGTAGCAGGGCTCAAAATGAAAACGAAAAAATGCTTTTCGGTACAATACCACCCAGAAGCTGCACCTGGGCCAAACGATGCAAAATATTTGTTTGCCCAATTCAAGGAATTAATTACACAATAGCAACCATAAATTAAACTAAACCAAATGAGCATTATTTTAAATATACATGCAAGACAAAT
>CBFHVC010000074.1:0-1254 GCA_965659515.1 Candidatus Arcticimaribacter sp.
CTTAATTTTGCGTCATTTAAATTTTGGTGGTTTAACAAGGCCAGTGGATGGACCTTAATGTGATTATTGATGATAAATTCTTGTCTCGCTAAACCAACTCCATTGTTTGGTATTTTTCGGTATTGAAAGGCCAATTCTGGTGAGCCGATATTGAACATTACAGGAGTTTCTGTTTTTGGGAATGATTTGTATTGTTTTTCTTCAAGCTTATAGGCAATTTTCCCATTATAAATTTTACCGATATTTCCTTCTGCACAACTTATTGTAACCTCTTGATCATTTTTCAATATCGAAGTTGCCGAATGTGAACCTACAATTGCAGGAACTCCAATTTCACGTGCGACAATGGCGGCATGACAAGTTCGCCCCCCTTTTTCTGTAACGATAGCGGCAGCTTTTTTCATAAGGGGCTCCCAGTCTGGATCAGTCATTTCAGTGACTAAAACTTCTCCTTCTTTAAACTCTGTTTCATCAGTACTACCATCTCTACCGTCGAGGGTTAATATTTTTCTAACCCGACCGCTACCAATTTTATCTCCAACTGCTACTCCTTCTAAAATTAGATTTTCCTTTAACTTTTCGGGATTTTCAATCGTGTATTCCTTTATACTCTCTTCTCCTTCTAACTGCGAATGAATGGTCTCTGGACGTGCTTGTACGATAAAGAGTTCGTTCGTCAATCCATCAATTGCCCATTCAATGTCCATTGGACACCACGAGCCTCTTAAATTGGTATAATGCTTTTCAATTTTTTGCACCCATTTTGACAACTGAATCACTTGTTCATTTGTGAGACAAAAGGTGTTGGTCTTTGCTATATCAACGGGTACTTTTTTGACTGTTTCAAAAGGCTTATTTCCATAAACTAATTTATGGGTCTTGCTCCCTAACTTTTTTTCAATAATGGCATTATACCCTTTATCTAAGGTAGGTTTGAAAACTAAAAACTCATCTGGCGAAATTTCTCCTCCTACAACAAGTTCGCCAAGTCCATAAGCACCATTGATAAGAATGATGTCTTTAAATCCACTTTCGGTATCAAGTGAAAATGCGACCCCTGAGCTGCCAATATCTGAACGCACCATTTTTTGAATACAAACAGATAATTTTACTTTAAAGTGATCAAATCCCCTAGAAGATCTATAAGATATTGCTCGATCTGTATAAAGAGAAGCAAAGCAATTTCGAATGGCTGTTAGAAGCATTTCTCCCCCTCGAATATTCAAATAAGTCGCTTGTTGACCGGCAAAGGAG
>CBFHVC010000075.1:0-1151 GCA_965659515.1 Candidatus Arcticimaribacter sp.
AGTGTTTAAGGCGGTATCGCTAATGGCGATGGCCAATAATTCTAAAGAGACAGAAAACCAACCAATTAAGATCAAACCAAACATAAAGTTGACCATTGCAGCGCCGTATTTCCCAAAGCTAAAATGAAGTATCATATAGGTAGACAAATGCGTACGATTGCCCACTAAGGTTGTAAACGCACATACAAAAGACAACACCAAGGTCGAGATGATGAAGGCAAGTAATGCGTTGGTAAAGCCAATGGATAAGGCAATCTCTGCCCCCAAATACAATATGGGTAGTGACAACGCTGTCCCGGCAATAATTATAGCCATCAACCATCCACTTACAAAGTCTTTTGGATCAACGCGTTCAGTAGTGTATTCTTTGACTTCTTCCATGCTTAATTGTGAGATTAACCTTTGCTGCTATTCAATAATTGATCTGCAAAATGGCGTAAATTTTCGTGAACCACTACTCCATTTTCAGTAATTAATTCTCCGTCTAGGTAAATTGAGGCCTTTGCGACTACACCATCAAAATGTGATTTTGCTATTTGCCCCAAAGGCGGCATATCTATGGCGCTTGTATGACCAAAACCAAAGTCTACTCCTCCCCAAATACGTTCATCTTCAACCAATTCGCCTGTCAATTCATGAATATTTGGGTTTAACCCGATCATGTTATGAGAAATTTTATACATATTAGGATCCTCAAAGGCTGCCAAATAGGCGCTAAATTTTTCTGCCTGCTCTCCTCCTTCTACCGTTGTTATCTTTCCCTTTTCAAGGACAAAGGAGATAGATTCCTCAGAATTGCTGTGTTGTAGGTGATCAAACACGATTCGTCCTTTCATGCTCTTTTCTCTTGGGACAATGTTAACAAAACCAGGTGCAGTACCAAATTTTGGATTAGAAAAATCCCCATCATCAATATCAAACGAATAAGCTAAGTTAATCGAATACTCTACATCGGTTCCATTGACGCTGGTTATCCGTACATTGGTGGATTTCATAAACATGTCGCGTACGCGACTAAGCAAGGCATTGAGTATGGAAATATCAAAACCAGTAAAAACTCGGTTTAAAGAAGAAATACTGCTGTCTGCAATGATTAGATAACGCAATTTCTTGTTTTCACGCATAGCCGTTTCCCATATATCTGAATAGAG
>CBFHVC010000076.1:0-1136 GCA_965659515.1 Candidatus Arcticimaribacter sp.
GCAATCATACCTGAAAGACGGGTTTTTCCACCAGATTTTATGTTGACAACCGTTCGGATGGTTGCCCCTGCACCAGGAATCCCACCAAATAAGGCGCCAAAACTATTCCCGATGCCTTGCCCTATAAGTTCTTTGTTGGGTTGATGTACCGTTTTGGTCATATTATCGGCTACAATTGACGTTAACAAGGAATCAATGGCTCCTAAAAGCGCTAACGTAATGGCAATAAAAATATACTGGCTGAGGGTATCGATTCCTAAGGTGGTGAATAAACCCCATTGTGGAATGGGTAAGCCAGAAGGGATAGCGGCAATGGGACGATAGTCTATCCCAAGTGCATAGGCACCTCCAGAAACAAGTAAAAGTGCTATTAGGGTACTGGGAACAGTAGTTGTAATGCGTTTAAATCCATAAATAATCAAAATGGTAAGTAGGGCTAAAGACAATTCTAGAAAATCAATATTTCCAAAAATTCGCGGTAAAATCTTAATGGTGCCGATTACGCCTGAAGCTTCTTTTCCGGCCAGGGTTCTGGCTTCGCTCATAATTTGCGCTTCACTTATTTTTACAGCAGTACTGGGAAGGCCAAAATGCTCAATGGCCAAAGCACCCTCCTCAACTTCCTCTTTCAAAATGTTGTGAAGGAGAACCTTTTCGGCTTGGGGTTCAAATTGTTGCATATAATTGCGGTCTTCATTGGGGTAATATCCCAAGCTAGGGGCGATTTGTGTAACCAATATAATCACCCCGATAGCGGTCATAAAGCCAGATACAACAGGGTAGGGGATATAGCGAATGTACTTGCCTATCCCAATAAAGCCCAGCAGAATTTGGAGTAAACCGGCCATTAAAAATACAGCTAAAATGGTGGGCAGTGCCTGGGCAACTTCCCCGTCGAATTGGGCGATAATTTCGGCAATAAAAACCATGCTTACAGCAGTCATGGGTGCAGTGGGCCCAGAAATCTGTGTGGGCGTTCCGCCAAAGAGGGCGGCAAAAAAGCTAACAAATATTGCGCCGTATAAACCTGCGCTGGGGCCTAAGCCAGAACTAACGCCAAAGGCTAAGGCGAGGGGTAAGGCAACGATTCCGGCCGTAAGGCCACCAAATAAATCGCCACGAAGGTGGCGGAAGTC
>CBFHVC010000077.1:0-1052 GCA_965659515.1 Candidatus Arcticimaribacter sp.
TGAGGCATCGACTACCCTAAGGTTTTCTAGCCCATGTACTTTTAATTTTGCATCGACTACTGCGCTTGCGTCTTGTCCCATTTTGCAGGTTCCCACAGGGTGATAAACCGTTTCTAGGGTTTGTTTGATGTGGTCAACTAAGGCGGAGTCTGTCGCTCTGTCGTGGGGAAGGCCTTTTGCTTTAGTGTGCTTTTGTAATGCGGGTTGTTCTAAAACCTGCAGGGCCATTTTACCGCCTTTAACCAAGCGGTTTAGGTCTTCTTGTGCTGAAAGGAAATTGGGTTGAATGATTGGAGCTGTTGTCATTTTTGCAGAAGCAAGTGCGACCGTTCCTCTGCTTTTTGGATGTAGGAGGGTGGGTAGGATAGAAAAGCCATCTATTGTAGGGTAGTTGTTAATGTTATAGGCGTCATAGCCATATTGGTCGCCCATCCACATGGGGGTAAAATGAAATTGAAAATTTGCGCTCTTCCCTTTCTGATCGACATCAAAAAAGGCCATTCCTTCTAAGGGACCATTACAAAACACCCCTTTTTTATGCACGAAATAGTTCCAAGCTGCTTTGAGTTGTTGCAGTGGTGGGATGTAATGATTAATGCCTAGCTGCTCTTTGGCAATGTTTCCGATGGGATAAAAAACGTGGTCTTGCAGGTTTTTCCCTACTCCGGGAAGGGGGTGTATACAGTCTATATTGTGCGCTTTGAGTTCCTCTGGATCACCTATTCCAGAAACCATTAAAAGTTGTGGGGATTGAAAGGCCCCCGCCGAAACAATGATTTCTTTGTTAGCTTCAACTGACTGTGTTTTATGGCCTTTAGTATAGCTCACTCCGACGGCTTTTTTGCCCTCGAAATTGATTTTAGTGACTTGTGCTTTGGTGATGGCTGTTAGGTTCTTACGCTTTAAAACAGGGGTTAAAAAAGCAGCCGCTGCACTGGCCCGTTTTCCGTCTTTAATGGTGCTTTGAATGACGCCGGCACCTTCTTGCTGTGCCCCGTTGTAGTCTTTGTTTGCTGGAATACCTACCGCAGCACAAGAGGCGACAAATGCAT
>CBFHVC010000078.1:0-1012 GCA_965659515.1 Candidatus Arcticimaribacter sp.
AAAAGACGATAAACAACTCGATACTTTTCACCGCATTTCTCCTTTTTCTCTGCTCAATCAAGCGGGAGATACGGTGAACAACTCCACCTTTGCCAATAAGATTTATGTCGCAGATTTCTTTTTTACCCGTTGCCCCGGAATATGTCCAAAAATGACCGAAAACATGTCCCTTGTGCAAGCGGCATTTCTTGACGATACAGAAGTGCTTTTAATATCGCATTCTGTTACGCCAAATCAAGACAGTGTTGAAGTGCTTAAAGAATATGCTAAGGCGAAAGGGGTAGTAAATGGAAAATGGCATTTGGTTACGAGAAATCGTGCTGAGATCTATCGCTTAGGAAGAGAGGATTATTTTGTCGAAGAAGATTTAGGGTTGGATAAAAAAGAAACGGATTTCATTCACACAGAAAATTTTGTTTTGATCGACTATAATGGCCATATCAGGGGGATCTATAATGGATTGAATAAAGCCTCTGTCAATCAACTGATCGCAGACATTCGACAATTGAAAAAAGTCCGCTAGTCTCCTTCGTTTTAAAAAACTAACTCCTTTTTTATTACTTTTATATTGATTGTTTATCCCCATCTAAACAATTGATTGTCCCTATTATTGTTTTAACCTTAAATCTTAACCTATGAAATTCGCTTTATCCTTACTGTTTTTTGGCGCGTTTGCCTTTGCGCAAAGTCCTTCAAATTATCTCAATGACCGTGGTGAAAGTCACCTGTGTGGACCCTTTCAAATTGAAGCCATTGAAAAGGACAGTCTCTATGCGTCTTGGTTCCAAAAAAACTACACTGCTATCGAAGCCACTTCAAACATCCCTAAGTGGGTAGAAAAATTAGATGACACCAACGTTGAAATTTATATGGGTACCTGGTGTGGAGACAGTAAAAAGTGGGTGCCTCGATTCTTAAAGCTGTGGGATGCTTATGGACTCGACCGATCTAAGCTGAAGTTTACCGCTTTATATGACACGGATGAAAAATACAAGCAGGGGCCTAACGGAGA